>NZ_JBFUMS010000018.1:0-65000 GCF_054049255.1 Roseateles sp. P5_E4
GGGGGCGTGCAAGGCACGCCCCGGCCGTCGTTTTCACGGTCTTGGTTTCGTCACATCACTTGGCGTTGTCGACGATGGTCTTGATCAGGTCCGGGAAGGACTGGACGCCGCTCGACCGATCAAACAGGCCCGACGCGTGATTGGTGGTGTAGCCCGGGTCCCACCACGTCGGCACGATGCCGTGCTGGTAGGCGGACTTGGTCACGTACTTGGTCCAGTAGGTGCGGTAAGTGCCAGCCGGGTCGTACTCGGTCCTCAGGATGGCGCCGTACTCGCCCATCAGCACGGGCATGCCGGCGTCGACGAAGCGGGACTTCATCTTCTGGAACTGCGCGTCCACGTAGGCTTCGTGGGCCCAGGGTTCGGTTGCGGCCGGATTGGTCGCGATCGAACCCCACTGCCAGATGCCGCTCTTGTCGTTCAGCGCGAAGTTGAACGGATCGTAGAAGTGCACTTCGATGAACATCCGGTTCGTCGCCGGATCGGTGGGCTTGACGAAGCCGTCGTAGGTCGCGTTGATGTTGGTGTTGAAGCCCTGCACGACGAGATGGCGCTTGGCGTTGTTGCCACCCGTGGCCCGCACCGCGTTGACGAAGACCTGGTTGAACCCGTTCTGGACGGATTGGTACTCGGCCGTCGGCGGGTTGTAGTCGCCAGCGACCATGATCTCGTTGGTGCCGGCGAACAGCAGGTAGTCGTCGTGGTCCTTGAAGTTGTTGGCGATCTGCGTCCACATCCGGGCCAGGCGCGCGTTGGCACTGGCTTGGCGGGCGTAGGTCGGAATCAGCCAGTCGCCTTCGTGATGGGTGTTCAGCACGACATACAGGCCGGCGTTGCGGGCGTAACCGACGACCTGGGTGACGCGCGCCATCCAGCTCGGGTTGATGTTGCCGTCGGCGTCGGCGTACTGGTTCCAGGTGACGGGAATACGCACGGTCTTGAAGCCGGCCGCCTTCACCGCGTTGAGCAACTGCTGGCTCGCCACGGGGTTGCCCCAGGACGTTTCAGCCGGCACCGCGTCCAGCGTGTTGCCGAGGTTCCAGGCGGGGGACATCTGCTGCGACAGCTGGACGCTCGTCAGGTCGCGCATGGAGCCTGGCACGGTGATCACGAACGCCTGATTGCTCTTGGCGCCGCAGCTGTTGGTATACGTGGCGGTGGCCGTGCAGCTGGCAGTAGGCGTGATGGTCTGCTCGCGCGAGCCGCCCGCGGTGCCGCAGCCGCTCCACGACCACATGCCACCTGAGATGGGTTGCGGCCCCAGGATGGCCGAGCTGCCGGGGCTGACAGTGCCCGAGGCGGTCTGCGTCCACGAGCCATTGACGTTGACCCACGGCGTGACGGCGGTCGGCGCGCAACTGCTGCCGCGCGTGGCGGAGGCCGAGCCGGAGCTGTAGCTGCCAGTGCTGGTCGTGAACTTGACCCAATACCAGTAGGGCGTGCCGGTGTTGGCCGAGGCGTCGGCGTAGCTCCTGGCGTTGGTGGCGGGCACGGCGATGCGGGTGCGGCCGTTGGGGTCGCTGTCCGTGTCGCGGTAGACCTCCAGGCGAGAGACGTTGCCGCTGACGGTCCAGCTGAGTTGGTTGTCGTTGGCCGAGCCGTTGGCGCTCAGGCAGACGGTGGCGCCGCCGCCGCTGCCGCAGCTTTGCGCCTGCGCGAGGGTGCCTGCGCTCGCGCCGCAGGCGAGCAGCAGTGCGGGTATCAAGGTTCTCATGTTCTACCTTTCAAGGTTGAAAAGTGCTCGGCCGGTTGTCTCCTCCGGTCACGAGCGTTGTGAAAGATGCAGCTTCAATGCATGGCTACATCCCGACGACATCGATGGACTGCCGGAGGCAGTGCCAGCACCAGGTCCTGCGGGCCAGGCTGGGCTCAAAACGGCGCGGGCAGGATGGCCCGCGGCTGCTCGACGTGGTGTGGGCGTGCATGGCGACCGCCGCCGGTCGATCCGGGTGGTCCGAGGCTTGGCAGGTCGGCGTGAGCACCATGCGAGGATTGATTCGACGCCGAATCATTTCGGCGAAAAAATTGCAGCAGCGCCGCGAGGTCATCTTAATTCGGCCGACAACCGAACTAATTAGGGGAAACCCATCGGCGCCGCTGCACCTGCTTACAGCTTCAGGAGATCGTCAGCATCGCGCCGCGCGCAGGGGCGATCAAAGTCCGGCCGGGAAGGATCTCGACGGGCAGGACGATATTGCGCGGGCCCTCGTACATCTGTCCACTGCGCTGCGCCTCGATCAATTGCATGAGGACGTTGACCGCCTGACGACCCATTTCGAGCAGGGGCTGGCGCACGGTCGTCATGCGCAGGGTGCGGGCCAGCAAGGTATCGTCAAAGCCAGCGATCGAAATATCCCGAGGCACGCTCAGCCCTCGCGCCTCCAGCGCTTCCATGCAACCGAACGCGATGGCGTCGTTGCCACAGAAGATGGCCTCGGGCAACCGTTCACCGCGGTGGCCCTGCAGCCACGTCTCCATCGCCTGTCGGCCGCCCTGCACGGTGAACCAGGTACGGATCACATGGTCGGCAGCGACCTCTACGCCGGTTTCGGCATGCGCGCGCAAGAAGCCCTCGACACGGCGGTCCGCACCCTTGGTGTGCGGCGGCCCGCCCACGCACAGGATATGGCGATGGCCGAGTTCAAGCATGTGGCGCACGATGCCAAAGCCGCCCGCCTCGTCGTCCGCCTCGACGTTCACCTGGCCCTGCAGCTGCATGCCCGCATGGATCGTGACCAAGGGCGTATGGGGAGGCAGCCAGCTCGTGCTGTCATCTTCCAGATACGGCGCCAGAACGACCAGCCCGTCGACGCGGCCGTCGCACAGCGCGGGGATGCGCTTGGGCGCTTCTTCCCAGCCGCTGAGCGGGAAGACGCATGTCGCCTGCTCGGCCTCGGTCGCGCCCCGCACGACGCCATTGAACACCTCCAGGAAGTAGAGGTTGGGTTCCTCATTGGCAATGTTCGCGACGAAGCCGATGGCGTTGGCCCGCTGACGGCTGAGTGCGCGTGCCGTCGCGTTTGGCCGGTAGCGCAGGCGCTCCGCCGCCGCCAGCACCCGTTCGCGCGTCTCCATGGATACGCGCGTCGAGCCTTTGCCGGCGTTGAGCGCGCAGGAGGCCGCGACATCCGACACGCCAGCTTCTCGCGCGACGTCAGCGAGCGTGGGCAATCTGTGACGACGACTTTTCGTCGGCTGGGAAGGCTTGGGTGTCGAGGCGGACACTGACCGGCGGCGGGGTGAACGAGCGGCGCACTGTAGCACCGGGCCGTCCGCAAGCTCGGCGTCGCCACGGCTGGAAGTCGGCAGCAACCCGGTCCAGGACGCCCCTTCAACTTGCCCGCTTTCTTGGCAGGCGTCTTCCCGGCGACGCCAGCACGCGCGCTTGGACAGCACAATGTGAGCCTGGCGGTCACGCCCGCCACCCCGTCAACTCGCAACAATCTTCCCAGGACTGATGTCGATGATCTACGAACTGCGCGTCTATACGGCAATGCCTGGCCGGCTACCCGACGTTCTTGCAAGATTTCGCGATCACACCGTGGGCATCTGGAACCGGCTGGGAATTCGTCAACTCGGATATTGGACGACGGCAGTCGGACCTGACAGCAACGCGCTCACCTACATGCTTGTCTGGGAGAGCCTGGCCGATCGTGAGGTCAAGTGGAGCAAGTTTGTCGCCGATCCCGAATGGGTCGAGGTCAGAAAGGCGAGCGAGGCAGCAGGACCGATTGTTGCGAAGATGGACAACTCGTTCTTGGCGCCAACCTCTTTCTCGCCCGCGAAATAGTCTCCTCCGCGGCGGACGACACAGTGGGCTGGGACGCGGTATCAACGCCCAATGCCTCTTCAGTCTGGCCACCGCTTCAGGAACAGTTCAGCCGCAGGAAGGGAGCGCGATGCGCTCAAGCGTCGCTTCTGCCTGCGGCTTGGTCGTTGTCCAGCTGTAGTGCCGCAATCGCGTTGCGGCTTCCCCTCCAGCTCAGCGCATCACTATCAGCTGAACCCGCCGGTTCGTGCTGCGGCCTTCGCGGGTGCTGTTGTCGGCCAGGGGCGCAGATTCGCCGTAGCTGATCGTAGCCATGCGCGCCAGCGGCAAGCCGGCGCGAGACAGGTGCAGGCGCACGGCTTCGGCTCGCTTGAGGCCCAGTTGCTGGTTGATCGTGTCGCTGCCGGTCGCGTCGGTGTGGCCCTGGATTTCGATGAACACCGGCTGGTTGTCGGCCTTGAGCTTGGCGACGAGTTGATCGAGTTCCTGGCCAGCCTGCTCGGTGAGCTGGAAGCGGCCCGACTTGAATTTGACCTTGTCATCGGTCAGCACGGTGCTCATCAGCAGACCGGGCGGCTTGGGCAGGTTGTTGAAGGCCTGGGTTCGCGCTGCAGCCTCCTGCTGCAGAAGGGCCAGCATGCGTGCCTCGCTGCCCTGCAGCCGGCCATCCAGGGCCTTGAGGCCCTCGTCATGCGCCTGCACCCGGGTGCCGAGGCCGTCCACGCTGGTCTGCACCGGAGCGACTGTCTCTTTGACGAAATCCTTGGTGGCGCAAGCGCTCAGCAACATGACGCTGCTGGCGACGATCAGGGGCGAAAGTCTCGACATCGGTAGTCTCGTGGATAAGAAAGTGGTGCGAATGTAGGCAGTCCTTCACGGACGAACGTACCGAGCTGTGAGCAATCCTTGCGCCATTAACCGGACTGAACAAAGCCTTACCGTTCTGCGCTACGGGCACAGATCCATGTTGCGCAGGTGCTTGACCAGCAGCCCCCGCAGGGCACGCGAGCGGCCTGAGACTCAGCCCTGCACTGGCTCGCTGCGGTTGGCGCGCCAGCACAGGATCAGCTCTCGTGCCAGGGCAGGGAGTTCGCCCCGGCCGGCTCGCTTGGCGAAGCCGAAGCGCTCGCCAGCGTAGATGCGGTCATAGGCCATGCGTGACACATGCGCGGGCCAGCCCTGGGCGGCCATCAGCGCCGAGAAGCGCTCCAGCAGCTGCAGCTCGGCCTGCATCGGGCGTTCCTCGCAGGTCCACTGCTCCTCGATCACCAGCCGCACCGACCCCTCGGGGCAGCTGACGCGGCGTGGGCCGAAGCTGGGCAGCGGGAGCGAGCGGCGGTGGCGGCGGGATGTCATGGCCGCGAAGATAGAACCGCCGCACCTCAAACCCGTGCCGAAAAACACCGCTTCTTCGGCTTTCGACGGGCGCCAGTCGATGGGCGGCGCAAAAGGTGTGGGCTTGGTCACGGCCTGCGACAAGCATGCACTCAGCGGATCGCCGACACCCAGCGTTCGAAGCGCGGCGCCATCCGCCAGCCGTCCTCGCCCAGCCAGTCCGCCGCCACGATGACGTGATGGGCCCGACCGATCAGCTTCTCGCGTGGCACCGTGCCGATGAAGCGCGAGTCCTCACTGTTGTCGCGGTTGTCGCCGAGCAGGAAATACTGCCCTGCCGGCACGGTGAGCTCGGCGAAGTTGCGCCGCGCGCTGAGGGCCGGCAGGAACTGGACAGCATGGGGCCGGCCGTCAAGGTCCTCGGTGGCGCGCACCGCGTCAACGACCCAGCCGGGCGCCACCGCCTCGCCATGAGACTGGTTGCCGCTGTAGCTCAGCGGCGTTCCATTGAGGATCAGCACGTCGTCGCGCATCTCGACGCGATCGCCCGGCAGGCCGACGATGCGCTTGATCAGCCGCGTGCCGCCGGCCGGCGAACTCAGCGTGACGACATCGCCGCGCTGGGGCTCACCCAGCGGCAGCAGCACGACGTCGGTCAGCGGCAGCTTGAGGTCATAGGCCAGGCGGTTGACGATCACGACATCGCCTTCCAGCAGCGTCGGCCGCATCGAGCCCGAGGGGATGGGGTTCCAATCGGCCACCGCGGTGCGGAACAGCGCGAAGCTGAGCAGGAAGAGGATGAAGCCGCGGTTGTCGCGGAGGGTGCGTCGGAGGTTCATGACGGCCATGCTCGGGCCGATCTCCTGGCTTCGACCCGGCTGGCGGGCGAATGGCCGGCTGAAGTGGGCGAATGGCAGCGGCGCTGCGCGAATGGCGGGCGCGGCAGGCCGATTTCTCGGCCCAATGCCTTCGACCGCCCGCTAGCGGCGCCCTGACGTCAGGCCGTCAGGCCGGCGGATCCTTGGCCCGGGTGCGGGACACGGCCATCATGATGCCGACACCGGCGACGATGAGACAGGCGATGGCGACATAGGTGGCGGCCAGGCCGGCCGTGATCAGGGCCCAGGCCAAGCCGCCCAGCAGCACGGCCAGGCCAACGATATAGAGCAGGAAGGACATAGCGGCTCCTGTCAGGGATGGAGCGGCGCCCCATCTCGTCAGTGCACTTTAGTGAGGCGGCCCGTCGCGGATGGTCGGACGCCGTTGAAGCTGCCGGTAGGTGGCCTCCTACCGCGGCGCGGCTCTCGCTGCACAAGCTCGGGCGCGGGGATAGCGAGAATCCGCCTCATGACCATCCAATCCCCCAGCGTCTACATCAAGGACACGGGCACGACCAAAGGCCGCGGCGCCTATGCGTCACGGCCTCATGCCAAGGGGGAGACCGTCGAGGCCTGCCCTGTCGTGCTGTTCACCGGCTCCTACACGTCGATTCCCGAGGAGGTCAGAAAACTGCTCTTCAACTGGGGCGTGCTGGCTCACACCACAAGCGGCCATTGCCTGGCTCTCGGCTACGGCAGCATGTACAACCATGAGAACCCGGCCAATATGCGCTACGAGGCCGATGTCGAGTTGCGGCTGCTGCGCTTCGTGGCCATCCGCGACATTGCCGCCGATGAGGAACTCACGGTGAACTACAACGCCGTCGGCGGCGGCCATGTGTCTGAGCGGGACACCTGGTTCACGGGCCAGGGCGTCGAGCCCTACGCCGCTGAGAGCGACGCCTGACCTGCGCGTCAGCGCCCGGCCTTGCCCTCCGGCGCGTCCTGCGCCACCCAGCGCAATACTGCATCCAGCACTCCGCGCGCGGCCTGGGCCTGTGGGTGATTGACGATGGCAACCAGCACCCAGCGCTTGCCCGAGGGCGCATCGACGATGCCGGCCAGCGCGACGACGTCGCGCAGCGAACCGGTCTTGAGATGCGCCCGCCCGGCCGCGGCGCCAAAGCGCCCGGGCTGGCGTGACAGCGTGCCGTCCAGCCCGGCCACCGGTAGCGAGGCCAACAGCTCAGGCATCCACGGCTGGCCCCAGGCCCAGCGCAGCAGCGCTGCCAGCTGGGCCGGGCTCATGCGCGTCTCGCGGGCCAGGCCGGAGCCGTTGACCACGCGGGTCGGTGGTGTCGTGCCGGCATGCGCGTCCAGCCAGGCCTGCAGCCAGGTTGCCGCCGTGTCGGGTGAGGGCGCGGGCACGCCAGCGGCGCGCGCGGTGCTGAGCAACACCTGCTGGGCCGTGAGATTGCTGCTGGCCTTGTTCATATCGCGCAGCGCCTCGGCCAGCGTCGGGCCGGGCCACAGCAGCGTGGGCGCGCTGGCGGGCGCTGGTGCGTCGACGATGGCCTCGCCGCGCCAGGCGATGCCGGCTTCGCGCAGCATCAGCGCCAGCAGCCGCGCCGGGTAGGTGGCCGGGTCGGGATCGGCCAGGGTCCAGGTCAGGTCGCCGCAGGCCGCCGCATAGCTGCCGGCAAAGCGCGGGCGCTGGCCGGCAGCCCATTGCAGCTTCAGCGCGCCGCGCCAGTCGCCGCAGGGCCCGGCCGTCGTCGGCACGGTCTGGGGTGGGTCCAACGCCGGGTCGGCGCTGATGCGGGCCTGCATGCCTTCGACGCGGATCGTGTAGCTGACCGCCTTGAAGTTCAGCAGCAAGGCCTCGGGCAGCGCATTGCCGACGCGCCAGGGCTCGTTGTCGAAGTCACCGGGCTCGGCGGCGCCGGGCGTGAAGGCGCTGCGGTCCAGGCGCAGCGGTCCGCGCAATTCGCTGATGCCCAGGCGCTTCAGCACCCCCCAGACGCGCTCGCTGGACAGGCGCGGGTCGCCGCTGCCCTGGATGGCCAGGCCGCCGTCCTCGGTCAGCCAGACCGGCGTCTGCCATTGCCAGGCCGGGCCCAGGGTGTCCAGCGCCGCCATGCTGGTGACGAGCTTGGTCAGTGAGGCGGGGTTCAGTGGCATGTCTGGCTGCCAGGCCAGGCGGGGCCGGGGTTCATCCAGGGCCTGCACGAACACGCCCAGAGCGGTGGCCGGCACCTGGGCCTGGCGCAGCGCGACCTGGACCGACAGCGGCAATGGTTCCGCCGCCTGTACCCCCAGGATCCAACCCGCCAACACCCATCCCATCGCCTGTCTGCGCATGACCCGAAAGTTACACTGGGTTGATGCCCTCCCTCCTGGCTCTCGACAGCTCCACCGACACGATGGCCCTGGCCCTCGTGGCCGAGGGGCAGACTCGGGTTTTCGAGGCCCAGGGCGGGGCGCAGGCGTCGGCACGCATGCTGCCCGAGGTCAAGGCCCTGCTGGCCGGCGCGGGCATCGCGATGGCCGACCTGGACGCCATCGCTTTCGGGCAGGGCCCCGGCGCCTTCACCGGGCTGCGCACCGCCTGCGCCGTCGCGCAGGGCCTGGCCTTCGGGCTGGACCGGCCGGTGCTGGCCATTGACAGCCTGATGCTGGTCGCCGAGGACGCCCGTGCGCAAGGCGCTGGCGACGACCTCTGGGTGGCGATGGACGCGCGTATCGGCGAGATCTATGCGGCCCGCTACCGCTGGGCCGATGGCGCTTGGGGCACCGTCGAGGCGCCAGCTCTGTACAAGCCCGCGGCGCTGGCCGCTCATTGGGGGACGCCCGCGGCCGTCGCCGGCACGGCCCTGACCGAATATGCCGAGGCCCTGGGCGTGTTGCCGCAGACCTGGCCGCAGGCCCGTTCGCGCGCTGCAGCCCTGGGTACCCTGGCTCTGGCCGCCTGGCAGCGTGGCGAGATGCGCGACGCGGCCGAGGCCCTGCCCGTCTATGTGCGCGACAAGGTTGCGCTGACGACGGCCGAGCGAGAACTCAAGTCATGAGCGCATTGCTGGAGCGCAGCCTGCCGCCCTTCGAGGCCGAGGCCATGCGGGTGCCCGACCTGACCGAGATCATCGCCGTCGAGCGCCAGGCCTACCCGGTGCCGTGGACGCATGGCAATTTCGTCGACTCGCTGGCGGCCGCCTACCCGGCCGAGGTGCTGCGCGGGCCGCGCGCCGAGCTTTTCGGTTATTGGGTCGCCATGCCGGGCGTGGACGAGATGCACCTGCTCAACATCACCGTTGTGCCGGCCTGGCAGGGGCGCGGCCTGGCGGTGGCCATGCTGGACCGGCTGGTGGGCGAATGCCGCCGCCGCGGCCTGACGCAGCTGTGGCTGGAGGTGCGCGTCGGCAACGAGCGCGCCCGCGAGGTCTACCGGCGCTACGGCTTCGCCGAGGTCGGCAGGCGCCGCGCGTATTACCCGGTGCAGCAGGGGCCGCGCGAGGATGCCATCCTGATGAGTTTCTCGGTGACGGTATGAGCTGGGACCAACGCCAGCGGGCCATGTTGGCCGAGATGGGTTATCGGCTGCCGGCTGCTTCGGCAGTGGCCGCCGAAGTCGTCGAAGCCGAGCCGGAGCCCATCGTCGTTGCCGCGCCGCCGCCTGTCATCGTGCGTGTGGCAGCGCCGTCGGCGCCATCGAGCTTCGCCAACCTGGATATGCCGGCGCTGCGCGAGGCCGTCTCGAGTTGCCGGGCATGCGGCCTGTGCGAGCAGCGCCGCAACGCCGTCTTCGGCAACGGCGCCCTGCAACAGGCGCAATGGCTGGTCGTCACCGATCCGCCCGATGAAGGCGACGACGCCTCCGGCGAAGCGCTCGGCGGTGATACGGGCCGCCTGCTGGACCGCATGCTGAGCGCCGCCGGCCAACGTCGCACGGGTGATGAAGCGACCGCCTTCGTAACCCCGATCGTCAAGTGCCGCCCGCCGCGCGGCCGGGCCTCCCAGCCCGGCGAGCTGGACGCCTGCGAGGCCGTGCTGGCACGCCAGGCCGAACTGCTGCGCCCGCGCGTCGTGCTGGCCATGGGCCTGCAGGCGGCGCGCCGGCTGACTGGCCTGACCGAACCCCTGGGCAAGCTGCGCGGCCGCGTGCACCGTTGGCGCGACCTGCCCGTCATCGTCACCTATCACCCGGCCTACCTGCTGCGCTCGCCTGCGGACAAGGCCGGCGCCTGGGACGACCTGTGTCTGGCCCTGCGGACGGTGAACGACTGATGAGCGCCGCGCCGGGCCGCCCCAAGCAAGCTCGCTCCCGCTTGGCGGGACAGGCCGTAGGCCGAAGGGTGCACCAGTGAGCTCACCCAGGGAACTCGACCTCGAGCGCCAGGCCCTGGACGCGGCGCGCTTTCGCATGCTGGCCGATCATGTGCCGGCCTGGATCGCGCTGTACGGTGCCGCCGACCATCGTTGCCTCTTTGCCAACCGTGGCTATGCCGAGGCCTTCAAGCTGACGCAGGACTCCATCGTCGGCAAGCACTTCAGCGAGATCGTCGGATCCGAGGCCTACGAGCACGTGCGCGTGTCGGTCGAACAACTGGTGCGCGACCTCAAGCCCGTCGTCTACGAGCGCGAGCTGATCCAGCCCGGCGGCAAGCTGTCCTTCCTCGAGATCCACCTGATTCCGCAGTTCGACAGCCAGGGCACGCTGCTGGGCAGCTGGGTCCTGGTCTACGACATCACGCGCCATCGCCTGGCCGAGCGCCGGCTGCGGGAATCGGAGGCCAGGCTCGACAAGTTCATGCAGGCCACGGTGGAGGGCATCCTCTTCCACCGCGACGGCATCATGACCGACGTCAACCAGCCCCTGTGCAAGATGTTGGGCTGGTCGGCGGACGAACTGATCGGCAAGCACGTGCTGTCCTATGTCGACGCCGACGAACTGCCCAAGGTCCGCGAGGTCATGTTGCGAGGGCAGGAGCTTCGCTACGAGACCGCCGTCACGCACTGCAACGGCTCACGCATTCCGGTCGAGCTCATCATGCGCACGATGGAGCGCGACGGCGAGCAGCTGCGCATGGCCGTCGTGCGCGACATCAGCGACCGCCTCGCCAACGAGGCGCGCATCCAGCACCTGGCCCATCACGATGTCCTGACCGGCCTGCTCAACCGCGCGGCCTTCATGGACCGCATGGCTCTGCAGATGCGCCGCGCCGAGCGCAAGGGCGAGATGCTGGCCCTGCTCTTCATCGACCTGGACAACTTCAAGCGCGTCAACGATTCCCTGGGTCATCTCGAGGGCGACCAGGTGCTGACGACGGTGTCCGAGCGCATCGTCGGTGCGCTGCGCGACAGCGACCTCGTCGGCCGCTTCGGTGGCGACGAGTTCATCGTGCTGCTGAGCGACCTGACCAGTCGCGCCGACATCGTCGTCGTGCTGGAGGCCCTGCTGTCGGTCGTCGAAGTGCCCGTCAAGGCCGATGGCCGGGCGTTGTCGGTCACGCCCTCCATCGGCGTGGCCGTCTACCCGGACGATGGCCGGCAGGCGGATGACCTCATCCAGCATGCCGACACGGCCATGTACCTCGCCAAGGCCCGCGGCCGTGCGACCTACCAGTTCTTCGAATCCTCGCTGGCCGAGGCCGCCTATGCCGACATCGTGCTCGAAGCCGAGCTGGCCCAAGGCCTGACGCGCAACGAGTTCGAACTCTTCTTCCAGCCCCAGGTCGAGGCGACGACGGGTCAGCTGTCGGGCGCCGAGGCGCTGCTGCGCTGGCGCCACCCGCGGCGTGGCCTGCTGGCGCCGGACGCTTTCATCTTCGTTGCCGAGCGCCACCGCCTGATGCTCAATCTCGGCGAATGGGTGCTGCGCGAAGCCGCCGCAACGGCACGGCGCTGGCGCGAGAACGGCCTGACCCGTGGCCATGGCGCCATGCGCATTGCCGTCAACCTGTCGCGCATCCAGTTCCATCTCGATGGTTTTGCCGACACGGTCAAGCGCGTGTTGCAGGAGTCCGGCGCGCAAGGCCAATGGCTGGAGCTGGAGCTGACCGAGCGCATGCTCATCGACGACATCACGCATGCACCGGCGACGCTGGCCCAGCTGCGCGCTCTCGGGCTGACGGTGTCGGTCGACGACTTCGGCACCGGCTACACCTCGCTGGCCCACCTGACCGAGCTGCCGCTGGACAAGCTCAAGATCGACCAGGGCTTCGTCGCCCGCTTGCCCGACGATGTCGGTGCCCAGGCCATCACGCGGGCCATCGTGCAGATGGCCGTCGGCCTGGGCCTGACCGTCACGGCCGAAGGCGTGCGCACCGCGGCCCAGTGGCAGCTGCTGGCTGGCTGGGGCTGCCAGCAGTTCCAGGGCGAGCTGGTCGGCGCGCCGATGCCGCTGGCCGAGTTCGAAGCCTGGGTGAAAGCTCGATGAATGGCGCGGTGAAGCTCGCCGACAAGATCCACGCCGAGATCGCCGCAGCCGGCGGCTGGCTGGGCTTCGACCGTTTCATGAGCATGGCCCTGTACGAGCCGGGCCTGGGCTATTACGCCGGCGGCCGGCGCAAGTTCGGCCAGATGCCCAGCGAGGGCTCGGACTTCGTCACGGCACCCGAGATGTCGCCGCTGTTCGGTCGGGCGCTGGCCCGCCAGCTCGCTCAGGCCATGGACGCCAGCGGTTGCCGCGATGTCATCGAGTTCGGTGCCGGCTCGGGTGCACTGGCGGCCCAGTTGATCGCGGAGCTGGATGCATTGGGCGCGGGCCTGGCACGCTACGCAATAGTGGAGCTGTCGGCCGAACTGCGCGAGCGCCAGCGCGAACGCCTTTCGCATTGGGGGGGGCGCGTCGACTGGCTGGACGCGTTGCCCGCCGAACTGGAGGCCGTCGTCATCGGCAACGAGGTGCTGGATGCGATGCCGGTCCAGCTCCTTGCCTTCGACGGCCAGGTCTGGCGCGAGCGCGGCGTGGTCTCGGCGGGCGAGGGCTTTGCCTTTGAAGACCGCGCCAGCATGTTGCGCCCGCCGCTGGAGGCGGGCATGGTGCCGGGCACCGTCACCGAGATCCACCCGCAGGGCGAGGCCTTCATTGCGACCCTCGCCCGGACCTTGAAACGCGGCGCCGCCTTCTTCATCGACTACGGCTTCCCCGAAACCGAGTACTACCACCCGCAGCGCCACGGCGGCACGCTGATGTGCCACCAGGGCCACCTGGCCGATGCCGATCCGCTGGTGGTCGTGGGCGACAAGGACATCACGGCCCACGTCAACTTCACCGGCATTGCGCTGGCCGGCCAGGACGCCGGCCTTGTCGTGCTGGGCTACACCAGCCAGGCCAATTTCCTGCTCAACTGCGGTATCGCCGATCTGCTGCACGGGGCGAGCCTGGGCGAGCGCGCCATGGCCCACCGCCTGCTGGCCGAGCATGAGATGGGCGAGCTGTTCAAGGTGATCGGCTTCGCGCCGCTGAGCGGTACTTTCGATGCGCTCGGATTCAGTCGCGGAGACCGCTCGCACAAACTCTGAGGAGTTGTGAATGAAGGCTTGGTTGCTGCTGTTGCTCTGCGCCCCGGCGCTGGCGCAAGACCTCAATGTCGGCCGCAGCCTTGCGGCCACCTGTGCCAACTGCCATGCCAACAACGGCCGACCACGCAACCAGGCGATACCGCCGCTGGCTGGCATGAAGGCCGACGTGATGCTGGAGCTGCTGGCCGACTACCGCAGCGGCAGGCAGGCCGGCACCGTCATGCCGCAGATCGTCAAGGGCTTTACCGAGGAGCAGTTGCGCTTGGTTGCCGCCTACTTCGCCGTGCAGGCCAAGCCATGATTGCGCGGCGCCAATTGGTCGTGGCCGGTGGCTTGGCGCTGGCGGGTTGTGCAACGCCATCGAGCCCGACTGCCCGAGTCGTTGTCGTCGGCGGCGGCTTTGGCGGCGCGACCGCGGCCCGCTATCTCAAGCTCTGGGGCGGCGCGGCGGTCGACGTCACCCTGGTCGAGCGCAACGAGGGCTTCATCTCCTGCCCGATGTCCAACCTCGTCCTCGCCGGCGTGCGCGACCCGCTCAGCATCAGCCATGGCTATGCGGGCCTGGAGGCCCAGGGCGTCAAGCGCCTGCGCGGCGAGGTCGTGGGCATCGACCCCGCGGCCAGGACCCTGCAGCTGGCCGACCGCGGCACCCTGGGCTGGGACCGCTTGATCCTGTCGCCCGGCATCGACTTCATGAACGACGCCGTGCCCGGCCTCGCCGCCGCCTTCGACAGCGGCCGTGCCGTGCATGCCTGGAAGGCCGGCGCCCAGACGCTGGCGCTGCGCCGCCAGCTGCAAGCCCTGCCCGATGGCGGTGTCGTGCTGATGAGCATTCCCAAGGCGCCTTATCGCTGCCCGCCCGGGCCCTATGAGCGGGCCTGCCTGATCGCCTCGTATCTGCGTCGCGCCAAGCCGCGCGCCAAGCTGCTGGTGCTGGACGCCAACCCCGAGATCCAGAGCAAGAAGGCGCTGTTCGAGCGCGCCTTTGCGCAACACCATGCCGGCGTGCTCGAGTACCGGCCCAATGCCGAGTTGAAGGAGGTGCTGGCCGACGGCACGGCGCGCTTCGAGTTCGAGGACGTCAAGGCCGATGTGCTGAACCTGATCCCGCCGCAGCGTGCCGGCGATCTGGCGCGCGACTTTGCCAACGTGAATCGCCGCTGGGTCGGCATCGACTGGCTGACGATGCAGGCGCAGGCCGCACAGGGCGTGCATGTCGTCGGCGACGCGATCTTCTCGGCGCCGGGCATGCCCAAGTCGGGCCATCTCGCCAACCAGCAGGCCAAGCTCGCGGCGGCGGCCGTGCTGCAGTTGCTCAAGGGTGAGGCGGTGAACCCGGCGCCGGTGGTGATGAACACCTGCTACAGCTTTGTCACGCCGACCGAGGCCATGCATGTGGCTTCCGTCCATCAGTACGACGCGGCAGAAAAGACGATGAAGGCGGTGCCCGGTGCCGGGGGCGTGTCGCCGGCCGCGACGTCGGCCGAGGCTGGGATCGCGCTGGCCTGGGCCGAGAACATCTGGGCCGACACGCTGGCGCTTGGCTAGGAGTCTGCGCGGCAGAGGCGTGGCCCGCGTTGAGGCAGGCAGGGGCGCAGGCAAGGCGCGAGGAGGCCGCGGGCTCGCGCCCGCAACGACGAGCAACGCCGCATGCGCCCCTGCCTGCCTCAACCCGAAGGGCCGGGGCGATTTGCGGGGCGCTGCGGCGTTGCCGGCTCGTTGTGGGTCCCGACCCACGCCTCGCCGGCGCCTTGCATCGCCCCGCAACTCGCCCCGGCGCGGGCCACGCCTCTGCCGCGCAGACTCCTAGGGGAAAAGCCCGCCGAGGTTGCCCAGCGTGGGTGCTGCCGCGCCAGGGCCGCGTGCGCCGGCCAGCGCCGCCCAGGCGGCACGCACGGCAGGGTCGTCGTCACGACCCGCGGCCTGGCGCACCTCCAGCCAATGGCTGACGAGGTCGAGCGGGTGCCTGTCGGGCAGGCTGGCGGGCCGGGCCTGGCGCGCCTGGGCGAGCAGGGCAGGCGCCTCGGGCGACGGCGGTCAGTGCCGCATCCAGGCGCGAGCCCCAGGCATGGACGCGCCCGACGCCGCGCACCTGGCTCAGCAGCTCGGCGCTGCGGGCCAGCTCGCCCCGGGCGCGGGCCAGCCGGCCCTCGACCTTGGCCAGCCGGCTGCCGGGCAGGGCGAGGGCGGGGGACAGTGGCTTGTCGCGCACGTGTTGCACGGCCTCGGCGGCCAGGGCCGGGTTGCCGGCGGCCAGGGCGGCATCGGCCACCAGCAGCAGGCTGCGGCCGCGCGGCCCGCCGTCCAGCGCGGCTGCCTCGGTCATCAGCGCGCGCATGGCATTCAGGTCGGGCTGGCCCAGACGCGCCTGCGCGAGCAGCAGTTCGGCGCGGTAGATCAGCAGCGAGTCCGGGGCCAGGCCGTCGGCACTTGCGCCGTCCAGCAGCGCCTGGCGGGTGCTCACCTCCTGGGCATGGCGGCCCTGCAGCTGCAGCGCCTCGGCCCAGCCGGTGGCGGCTTGCAGCGCGAGGTCGTTGCCAGGGCCGAGCTTGCTGCGGATGTCGGCAAGCAGTGGCGCGGCGCGTGTGTCGATGCCGTCGAACAGCGCGTTCAGCGTCAGCATTGAAATCTCGCTGTGGCGCAGCACCAGCACGGGCAACGTCAACCGCGGGTCGGTGCTGGTCCACATCGGCTGCGTCGCCCGCACGAGGTCCAGCGCCTCGGCCAGGCGGCCCTGGCGCTGGCGCAGCACGCCGAGGTTCTGCAGGTAGTCGGCGCGTTCGTAGTCGTCGCCGGGGTGGAGCCTGTCGGTCAGCACGCGCACGCGTTCCAGCGCGCGTTCGGCGTCGTCCAGGCGGCGGACGTGCATGTAGTCGGCGGCCAGGATGAACTGCTGCTGGCGCACCGCCTCGCTGTCGGGGCCGAAACGGCGTGCCAGCGGCGCCGCGATCGGCTCCAGCAGCGCGATGGCCTCGTCGTCGTTGCCCATGATCTGGTGCACCTGGCCCAGGCTCAGCCGGGCCTGCAGCACCGCCGCTTCGTCCTCGCCATGCTGCTGGCGTGCCAGCGCCAGCCATTGCTCGCCCAAGGGCAGGGCATGGTCGAAGCGGTTCAGGGCCATGTAGGTGCGCGACAGCACCTCCAGCAGCCGTTGCCGCGTCGCGGGGTCGTCGGCGAACTCGTCCAGGCGGTCGCGGCTGTCGTCCAGCAGTTCCAGCACCGACGGCATGCGGCCCTGGCGAGGCAGGCTGCCACCGGCGAGCAGCTCGGTGATGAAGCGCGCGACGCTGTCGTTGCGCTGGCGTGCCAACTCGGCCTCGCGCCATTGCCAGCGGCTGGCGGCGATGCCGGCCGTCAAGCTGGCCAGCAGCAGCACCGACAGGCCGGCCAGCAGCGTGTGGCGGCGCAGCAGCAGGGCGGTGCGGTGCCGCAGGCTGAGGCGGCGCCTGGCCATCACGGGGCGCTGGGTCTGCCAGCGCCGCAGGTCCTCGATGAAGGCATGCACGCCGACATAGCGCTCGGCCGGGTTCTTGTGCAGGGCCTTGGCGGCGATGGCCTCGAGGTCGCCGCGGGCGCGCTGCGCGTCGCGCGGGCGTCCGGGGCCGTCCTCGTCCTCGGGCGTGCCCAGCAACGCGGCGAAGCGATGCGGGGGCTGGTGCAGCACTGCGTGTTCCAGCGCCGCGCGGCTGTCGCCACGCGCACCGAAGGGCAGCCGGCCCGTCAGCAGCTCGAAAAGCATGACGCCCAGGGCGAAGACATCCACCGCCGTGCCGGCGTCGCCGCTCTCGATGAGCTCGGGGGCTGCGTAGGCCGGTGTCAGGCCGGCACGGGCCTCGTCCACGGCCTGGCCGGGAGAGGCCGCCAGGCCGAAGTCCAGCAGCTTGGGCAGGCCTGCGGCCGTGATCATCACATTGGCGGGCTTGAGGTCGCGATGCACGACCAGGCGCGCATGGACGTATTCCACCGCCTCGGCCACGCGCAGCAGCAGCGTGACGCGGTCCGCCACGGTGGGGAGCTGGGCGCGCGCATGCTCGGCCAGCGGCAGGCCGTCGACGAGCTCCAGCACCAGGTAGGCGTGGGGCGCCTGCACGCCGGCGTCCAGCAGGGCGGCGACGCCGGTGTGCGTGAGGCGGCCCAGCGCTGCACGCTCGCGCAGGAAGCGCCGCGCGACGGCAGGCGTTGCGCTGTCGCCGTGCAGCAGCTTGATGGCGGCGCTGGCCTGGTAGAGGCCGTCGGCGCGCTCGGCCTCCCAGACCTCGCCGAGGCCGCCGCGGCCGATGCGCCGCCACAGCACCCAGGCACCCAGCCGCAGGCCGGTCAACGTCGCGGCGTCGCCCGCTTCAGCCTGCACCACGCCCGGCGCGGGCTTACCAACTGCCGGTGTTGGCCATCGACGCCCAGGGCTCGGCCGGCGCCAGCGACGGGCCGGCCTGCAGCAGCTCGATGGAGATGCCGTCGGGCGAGCGCACAAAGGCCATGCGGCCATCGCGCGGCGGGCGGTTGATCGTCACGCCGTGGTCCATCAGCTTCTGGCAGGCGGCGTAGATGTTGTCTACGGCGTAGGCCAGGTGGCCGAAGTTGCGGCCGCCGGTGTAGGTCTCTGCCTTTCCGTCGGCGTCCGGCCAGTTGTAGGTCAGCTCGACCTGGGCGTCTTCGTCGCCTGGCGCGGCGAGGTAGATGAGCGTGAAGCGGCCGGCGCTGCTTTCGGAGCGCTTGACTTCGTGCAGGCCGAGGGCGTCGCGGTAGAAACGCAGCGACGCGTCGACGTTCTCGACGCGCACCATGGTGTGGAGGTATTTCATGGTCGTGATTGTCGACGCCTCTGCTATTTCTTTCGCTGTTGCACGGACTTGATCCACCGCGTCGTCGGCGTCTCCTTGGGAGGCCGGGTGGCGCGAAACACAAGCCACACAAGAAGCACGTAAACAGGCAGGAAGGGGATCAGCAGCCAGTGCCCAGCCAGAAGCCATTGCGCGCCGCTTTGAGGCTTGAACACGATGCCGATGCCGCTGACGAACAGCAACCAGGGCAGGACAAGGATAAGCAGGCGCTTTACAGAACGCATTCCATTCGGATCAAGGTTGTCGCGAAGGATTGTCGATTGCAACGATTGGATTGGAAGCCAGTCAGGCGGTGAAAATGCTTTCCGCGTGCGCCTTCATGGCCTGCAGCCCTGCCTCGATCATGGTGGCGATGGCCGGTGCCAGTGCGTGGGGCAGCAGGTCGGCGATCCAGACGACGCGGCAGCGTGAGCTGCCTTCCTCAAAGATCTGCGTCGAGGCGTTGTGGTGGGTCAGCCGCCCGCCGACGGCCGACCAAGCGATGCGGCGGCGGTCGTCGTCGATGTCGACGATGAGTTCGCGCACCGTCATGCCATTGGCGAAGCGGAGCTCGCGGGCCTGTTCATCACTCGTATTGCCGTCCATCCTGCACTCGGTGACGAAGGCGGGCGCGAGGCGGGTGTGCAGCGCGCCGGGATCGCGCATCGCATCCCAGAGGGTGGCGGCGGGGACATCGACGAGGATTTCGCGGTGGATGGAGGCCATGGCCGTCTCCAGAAATGATGGCTCATGGTGGCCGCTTGGCCAGCCCTGCGCTGGCCGGAACCGGACATCTCCAACCGTCCCCACGCGTCAGTAGTCCAGCCACTCCATCGGCGCGACGAGGGCGTCGCCGCGGATGCGCTCCAGCGTGCCGGTCAGGATGTCGATGTTGTTGTCGAAGCTGCCATGACTGGCATCGATCTGGTCACCGGCCTTGGTCGTGCGGATCTTGGGCGTCGTCACGCGGTTCAGTAGGTTGCCGCCGGGCCACAGCTTGAGCCAGGCGGCAACGTCGGCATTCGGCGGGCCGGCCCACTGGTCGTCCAGCCACGCCGCGTCCGGCGGCACCAGGGCGCGCTCCATGCCCAGCAGCGGCTGTTTGCGGATGTCGTCCAGCGCGCGCGACACGAGGTAGAGCAGGGACTTGCCGTAGATGTCGCGCTCGGCGTTGGGCAGACCGTCGGCGCGCTCGTTGGCATCGGTCAGCACGTGCAGGCGCAGGCGGTCCAGCGACAGCACGCCAGCCTGGCCGGCCGCACCGTAGTGCTGCACGGCGAAGCCGCTGGAGCAGGCGGCGGCGTAAAGCTCGCAGCTGGCGGCCTGCACGACGTTGGCACCACCCAGGCGGCCGAGCAGATGGCCGATCAGGATGGAGCCGGCCGAATGGCCGATGAGGTGGACTTCCAGCGTCTTGCCGCTCTTGGCCAGCGCGTCGCGCAGCTCGCGCAGCATGCGGGCGGCCAGGTCCAGCACATGGTCGGCTGTCGCGCCACCCTCGGCGTTCTCGCGCATCTCGCTCCAGATGCCGCGCGCGAACTGGCGGCCCACGGCCTCGATGGCGCGGTCCTTGGCCTCGGCGGCGACCTCACGCAGGCGGTCCAGCATGCCGGTACTGACATCGGCCGAGTCGACGATGCGGTGCTTGAGATCCTCGAGCATGTCCGTCAACGTCTCGCCCGGGCCAGTCTTCCACGTGAAGAACAGCGGGTAGATGCCGTTGGCCAGGAAGTAGGGCGCCATCACGCGGATGCGCTGGACGGAGCCGATCTCCGAGTTCAGCCCGCCGTGGGCGTAGATGGCGAGCTTGACGGTTTTGCCCTTGCTGGCCTTGAACCAGGCCGCGGGGCGCTCGACGACGATCTCGCGCGCCAGGCCTTCGCGGTCGTCGCGGGCACGGGTGAAGTCGGTCGCCATCAGTTGGCCGTCGTTGCCCGAGACCAGGGTGTGGGTGTAGGCCTCGTCGGTGCGCAATGGCTGGTAGGGCTTGTGGGCGAAGACGTGGTTGATGGGCCAGGGGTCATCGCGCGGGTTGTCATCGACACGCAGCGTCGCGCCAACGTCCGACAGGCCGCGGCCGGCCATGGCGCGAAACCCGCCGGCCACGCGCGCGGCCTTGGCGCCTCTTGCCGTCTTGGCTGCCACGGCTTGGCGGCTCTTGATGTCCGACAGGTCCTGGGGCACGCCCAGGGCAACGGCCCAGGCATCGGTGCCGTTGGTGATCCAGTCCTCGTAGCTGAGGACGGCGAAGCCGCTGGCGCCCCAGCCGGTGCCCCAGCTGTTCTGCACGACGAAGCCGCGCTCGTTGTAGCCCACCAGCGCAAAGGCGTGCCCACCGGTCTTGCGGGCCATGCGCTCAATGCGCGGCAGCTTGTCGTGGCTGGCCGGCATGGGCGATTCGTCAAGCGTCCAACCGTCGTGCACGTCGCCCGAGACATAGATGGCGCCGATCTCGTAGATGGCTGCCTGCATGTCGACGACGCTCTTCTTGTCGACGCGGTAGTAGACGCCGAGCGCTCGCGTCGTCGCGTCATCGTCCCAGCCCGCCGCGGGGCGCTCGAAGATGCCGTTGCCCTTCTTGTCCAGCGGATAGGGCCACAGCTTGAAGGAGCAGACGCCGTGCTTGTGCCAGCCCTTGAGGGCGCCGCGGCAGGACGAGCCCTCGTAGTCCTGGCCGGGCCATTCGTCGTAGAGCTTGGCCAGCTCGTAGAACATGCGCGGGCTGACGGTTTCGGGCTGCGTGCGGCTGCGTGGCGCGTCGAGGTGGCGCAGCCAGTAGAGGTAGTTGGTCACGCAGGCCAGGCCGAAGCCCGTGCAGGCGCCCTCGTTGCCCTGGTTGAGGATGCGGCCGGCCTTCACGTAGG
This sequence comes from Roseateles sp. P5_E4, assembly GCF_054049255.1. Classification (NCBI taxonomy): domain Bacteria; kingdom Pseudomonadati; phylum Pseudomonadota; class Betaproteobacteria; order Burkholderiales; family Sphaerotilaceae; genus Roseateles; species Roseateles sp. P5_E4. Next base: position 21,128 of record NZ_JBFUMS010000018.1, read on the forward strand.
CGGGCAGCAGTCGCTTCAGGTCGCTGTCCATCGGCCAGCGCGGCGGCAGGGAGCGCAGCGGCGAGCGGTAGACAAGATCGCGCAGGTCCAGGCGATCGGGGCGTGCGTCCAGCTTGGGTGCGGAAACGGCGTTGGCGGCGGCTTTCTTGGCGGTGGCGGGCTTGCGGGTCTTGGTGGCCATGGTGGTCTCCTCGGGAGGACGGCGGATGATGGCCGCAGCCTTTCGCACGGACAAGTCCGCATGCGAGACTGATCCCCATGTTTAAGGTCTGTATCGTCGGCCTGGGGGCCATCGGCGGCTGGATGGCCGCGCATCTGCAACGCGTCGAAGGTGTGGCCGTCAGCGCCCTGGCCCGCGGCGACACGCTGGCGGCCGTGCGTGAGCAAGGCCTGCGGCTGGACAGCGGCGAGGACAGCTGGCGTGCGCCGCTGCGCGTGAGCGGCGACGTGGCCGAACTCGGCCTGCAGGATCTGGTCATCCTCGCCGTCAAGGGCCCGGCCATCGCCGGCGTCGCGGCCCAGGTCGCCCAGCTTTGCGGGCCGGACACGCGCGTGCTCACGGCGCTGAACGGCCTGCCATGGTGGTTCACGGCCGGCTTGCCCGTGCAGGGGCTGACGCTGAAATGCGTGGACCCCGATGGCCGCATCGCCGCGCTGATCCCGCCCCAGCGCGTCATCGGCTGCGTCGTGCATGCCAGCTGCGCGCTGCGCGGCCCGGGCTGGGTCCACCACGTGATGGGCAACGGTCTGCTGATCGGCGAGGCCACGGGCGGCACGAGCCCGGCCGTCGATGCGCTGCTCGCGCTGCTCGGCGACGCCGGCTTCGAGGCCAAGGCGGCCGAGAGCATCCAGCGTGACGCCTGGTACAAGCTATGGGGCAATATGACGACCAACCCGGTCTCGGCGCTGACCCGCGCGACGACCGACCGCATCCTGGATGACGACCTGGTGCGCGAGTTCACGACGGCCATCATGGGAGAGGCCGCCGAGGTCGGCGAACGCATGGGCTGCCCGATCTCGCAGACGCCACAGGACCGCCACACCATCACCCGCTCGTTGGGGGCGTTCAAGACCTCGATGCTGCAGGACATCGAGGCCGGCCGACCCATCGAAACCGACGCATTGCTAGCCGCGCCGCGAGAGCTGGCGCAGCAGCTCGGCGTGGCGACGCCGATGCTGGATGCATTGCTGGGGTTGACGAGGTTGATGGACCAGGTGCGCGCCGGCGACAACTGAGCGACCTGCGCAGTTTTGCGGATGGCGCCGCCTGCGCGCCTGCTTACGCTATGCGGACTGGGAGGGAACCGACATGGCGACACAGTGGGTTCGAATCATGGCCAGCGCTGCGGCGCTCACTTCAGCCGGCCTGGCGGCGGCTCAGGCTCGCGGCAGCGATGGCCAAGTACGCGAGGCGCTGGCGGAGGCCATCAAGGCGCTGAAGACGTCGCAGGAACTGCAGCGGCGTTGCGATGCGTCCCGCGCGGCGGTACAGGCGCTGGACGTGGGCGGTCTGGCGACGTCCGCCGAATTGGATGCCGCGGCGGAGCAATTCGACGCGACGGAGGCGCAGTGCGCGCAGGCGGTCGCGGCGCAGGGCCGTCTGCTGGCTGCACGGCAATCGCTCAAGCGTATGCGAGGGGAGGAGGCGGTAGTGCCCACGCTGACGCTCGCACAAGCCGCGGCGCCAGCCGTCGCTGCCGCGGCTGCGCCGGTACAGCCGCGCGGCGAGATGTCCCCGCAGACGGTCGAGGCCACTCTCCTGCGGGCGGAGATGCGGACATTCGGCGCGTCGGACATGGAGCTGAGCAGCAGAAAGACTTTGGAGGAACGTGCGCTCGCTGTGAGATACCTCAGCTTCCTGGAGCGGCAGCCTGATGCGAGAGGCTCGTACGGCGGCAGTGCCGTGACCCTGTCGGCGGGGGAGGAGGGCACCGAGGCAGCGTTGAAGCTCTCCGTCAAGGCGCCTGACAACCAGGTCTTCACGGACGGGTCGCTGACTCTGTCTGCCCCGCTGACCAAGGGGTCTGCATCGTTCTACGGCAACAGGGATGCGCTACGGCAATCGCTCGCCCTGACAGCGGCGGCCAACTTCCGCTTGCGCAACAGCCTTGCTTCGGACGGCAACGGTCTCAACCTGCTCTACAACATTGGCGTGAACGCTCGCGTGCAGGAAACGACCTACGACTACTTCGCGGGCAATGGTCCCTGGACGGCGGCCAAAGAAAAGCATCGGCCCTGGTCGGTCGGCGTGCAAGCGGTGGGGGCCCTTGCCAAGCAGCAAGACGCAGACATTGGTACCTGGCAGATCAATCTCGACCGGAAATCGACCTGGAAAGCCGCTCAGGGCCAGACGCGTTGCCCCTTGCCGGGCGCCGGCAGCACGTCGGTACTCTGTGAAATAGGTGCCTTTGGCCCGCCGAAACAGGCATGGTTATGGTCGCTGGCCGGGGAGTACCGGCGCGAATTCGGCAGGATGGGGGTTGCGCCCAAACTAACCCTAGGCCGGCGCCACGAGGTGAAGCAGGATCGACTGGACCTGCCCATCTACTTCATTCCGAGCCTGGCGAAAGACGGCACGCCTGACTACAACAAGCTGAGGGCCGGCATCAGCTACACATGGGATCGCACGCGCAACACATCAGTGGCAGCACCCAGCCACGACATCGACCGGCGGTTCAGCTTGTTCTTCAGCACGCCATTCGACAGTTTCCGCATGCCCTAATTTGGAAGATGTTGCCGGCGGGTCAGCGGCGGACCTTCGCCCACCGCTCATGGCCGCGGCAGCGCCCGCCTGAGGTCCCGCGCCCTGTCAATAAGGCAATCTGCCCGCGTGGCGCTTCCAGTGCCGCGCCACCTCGCCCTTGCGCATCGCCTCGGCGAAGGCGGCATCCAGGCGTGGCAGCAGCTCCGCCGCCGCGCTCCCCCGTGCGGCGACCACATGGAAGGCCGGTGGTGAGACGTCCGACAGCGGCGCATGGGCCAGCCCCGGCGTGGCCAGGTGGTCGACCTTGCCGAGCTCCCATTGCTCGATGACTTCGAGTTCTTCGACGAAGTAGTCGCAGCGGCCGAGCAGCAGTTTCTCGATCAGCTGCTGGTAGTTGCGCGCCCCCTGGTCCAGGTCACCCGGGCCCAGGCCGTAGTGGGCATAAGTTGAACCGTTCTTGCCACAGCCGCGCCAGCGCTTCAGCCCGGCGCGGTCGGCAATCTGCAGCGGTTGCGCTGCGCGGAAGAAGACCTGGGGCGTGAACGTCTTGTAGGGTTTGGAAAAAGCCAGCAGCTTGCCGCGCTCGTCGTCGTAATAGGCCGCGAGCGCGAAATCGATCTCGCCGGACGCGACGGCCCGCAGGCAGCGCTTGAACGGCAGGTCGCCGATCAACTTGAGCTCGACGCCGAGCTTGGCAAACAGCGGCGGCCAGAGATCGACGAGGAAGCCGTTCAGCTGCTGCGGCTGGCCCGGTGTGCGGTATAGCCAGGGCGGCCCGATGCCGGGTTCACCGCAGGCGGTGAGGGGGGCGGCCTGGGCGCTGACCGCCGTAGCCGCTACGCCCGCTAGCCATGCGATTGAGCGCATCCAGCGGCGGCACAAGAGACGAGAGAGACGAATCATCTGCGCGCGAGTCTATGCCCGCCGCTAACGGGATTCACGGTCTGACACGCGCCCAACGTTCGTGGTCGCGCCAGCGACCGGCGATCTTCAGATAGCGCGGTGAATAGCCCTCAAGCGCGAAGGCGCAGCGCCGTGCGAGCGCGATGGACGCCAGGTTGCCAGGCTGGATATTGGCCTCGACGCGGTGCAGGCCGAGCTCCTTGAAGGCATGCCGAACGACAGCGTTCAGGCCCTGTGTCATCAGCCCGCGCCCCTCGAAGCCGGCGAAGGCGTAATAGCCCAGGTAGCCGCTGCACAAGGCGCCCATGACGATATTGGTCAGGTTGATGGCGCCGGCCAGCTCGCCATCGTCCTCCACGACGAAACCGTGATGAGCGGCGCCGTCGAAGCGGGCGAGATGGCGTGCGAAGGCTTTTGCATCACACGGCGGCTGCACCCATGGGCGATGCAGCTGGCGGCTGGCTTGCGCGGCAGCGATGAAGGCGGCTTCGTCCGCTGCCGTGACTGTGCGGATCACCGGCCCAGCGGCGCGATGCCCAGCCATGCCGCGTGCGCCCAGAACGCGAACAAGGCCCACAACGCGATGCCGACGACGACGGTAGCCGCCGTGCCGGCTACCGTGCCGGCGGCCGGTGCCGGCCCCGGGCGGCGCCGCGCTGCCCGGAACACGAGGATGGCCCAGACGAGGAAGCTGCCGAACAGCATCACGTCGGCCAGCGTGTTGTTGGCGATCAGGTGAGCAAAGGCCCAGACCTTGACTGACAGCGTCATCGGATGTTGCAGCTTGGCCTTGATGTGATTGCGCGGCACATAGGCTGCGGCCATCAGGATCATGGCGACGAGCATCAGCGATGCGGCCGCGTGGTTCATGCCGTGGATGGGCGGCCACAGCACGATGGGATTGAGCCGCGCTTGCGAGAAGCCCCAGAGGATCAGCCCGAAGCCGATGAGGGAGACCACGGTGTAGAGGCCCTTCCAGCCCTTCTCGCCGAGCCGCGCCATTTGCGCGTCGCGCCATTGCGGCGCCAGCGCGCGAATCAGGTGGATGCCGAGAAAGAGGGCGAGGCCGAGGGCAAGCCAGGTCATCGTGGTCTCCAGTTCTGTCCGGTTCAGGTTTGTCGGTCGACGCGCAAAGCCAGCACGACCGAACTGTTGGTGCGCAGCACGCCGTCGATCTCGCCGATCTCGTCGAGCAGAGCGTCGAGCCGGGCCGTAGTGTCGGCGCGCAGCAGTGCCATGTAGTCGAACTCACCACTGACGGAGGCGAGCTGGCGCAGCTCGGGCAGTTCTGATAGTCGCTTGACGACCTCACGCCCGGCCTTGGGGCTGACGGTGATGCCGACAAAGGCCTGCACGCTGCGGCCGGCTTCATCGCCGCCCAGGCGCGCCGTGTAGCCGACGATGCGGCCGCTGGCCTCCAGCCGTGCCAGCCGTGCGACGACGGTGGTTCGCGCGACGCCGAGCTTGCGCGCCAGCGTCGCCGTGCTCTCCCGCGCATTGGCCTGCAGCAGCAGGATCAGGCGTCGGTCCAGGTCGTCTGGCGAGGGGTTCGGGTTTACCCGCGATTCATCCATAACGACGAATCATCGCGACGAATCGTCGAAACAGCAATTGCTTTCGTCGGAGTGGTGCTTTCTTTCGTCATCACCACTGCCTAGAGTTCGGCCCAACGCAAACACCTGCCTGGAGCCCCTCATGAAGATCGCCCTGCTTGGCGCCGGCCACATCGGCCAGACCATCGCCCGCCTGCTGCACGCCACTGGCGACTATCAAGTGACGGTGCTGGACAAGAACCCCGGCTACCTGAAGGTGCTGGCCGCCGAGGGCATCTCCACCGCCGAGGTCGACAGCGACAACCGCGCCGCCCTGGCTGCCCAACTGCGCGGCAAGGACGCCGTCGTCAACGCGCTGCCCTACCACCTGGCCATCACGGCTGCCGAACTGGCCCTGGAGTGCGGCTGCCACTACTTCGACCTGACCGAAGACGTCGCCGCCACCAAGGCCATCATGAAGATGGCCGAGGGCGCCAAGACCGCCTTCATGCCGCAGTGCGGCCTGGCGCCGGGCTTCATCGGCATCGTGGCCCACCACCTGGCCAGCGGCTTCGACTCGGTACGCGACGTGCAGATGCGCGTCGGCGCCCTGCCGGCCTTCCCGACCAATGCGCTGAAGTACAACCTGACCTGGTCGGTCGACGGCCTCATCAACGAGTACTGCCACCCCTGCGAAGCCGTCCACGAAGGCGAGACCATCTCTGCGCTGCCGTTGGAAGGCCTGGAGCACTTCAGCCTGGACGGCACCGAGTACGAGGCATTCAACACCTCGGGTGGCCTGGGCACGCTGTGCGAGACCTGGGCGGGCAAGGTGCGCAACCTGGACTACAAGACCGTGCGCTACCCCGGCCACCGCGACCTGATGCAGTTCCTGCTGGGCGACCTGGGCCTGAAGGGCGACCAGAACCTGCTGAAGGACATCATGCGCAAGAGCATGCCCGCGACGATGCAGGACGTCGTCCTCGTCTTCGTGACCGTGTCCGGCCAGAAGAACGGCGTGCTGCTGCAGGAAGTCTTCGCCCGCAAGATCTTCGCCACGCGTGACGGCGCCCAGCCGCTGAGCGCCATCCAGATCACGACGGCCGCTGGCATCTGCGCCGCGGTTGATCTGTTCCGCGAAGGCAAGCTGCCGCAGAAGGGCTTTGTCCGCCAGGAAGAGGTCAGCTTGCCCGACTTCCTTGCCAACCGCTTCGGCTCGGCGTATCAACAGTCCCGTCAGGTCGAATCGATCTCGTGAGGACAATGTTCGTCATGAAGCAACAAACCCTCTCCGTTCTCGACGCCCTCGGCGTCCACCTGCCGCAAACCTCGAACTCGGGCGGCGACCTGACCGTGCGCTCGCCCATCGACGGCAGCGTGCTGGCCCAGTTGCCCACCGCCAGCGCGGCCGACATGAAGGCGGCCGTCGGCCGTGCAGCCGAGGCCTTCAAGGCCTGGCGCGTCGTGCCCGCCCCCAAGCGCGGCGAGCTGATCCGCTTGTTCGGCGAAGAGCTGCGTACCCACAAGGCGCAACTGGCCCAGCTGGTCTCCATCGAAGCCGGCAAGGTCACGAGCGAAGGCCTGGGCGAAGTCCAGGAAATGATCGACATCTGCGAGTTCGCCGTCGGTCTGTCGCGCCAGCTGCATGGCCTGACCATTGCCAGCGAGCGCCCGGGCCATCGCATGATGGAACAGTGGCTGCCGCTGGGCGTCGTCGGCATCATCTCGGCCTTCAACTTCCCCGTGGCCGTCTGGGCCTGGAACTCGGCCCTGGCCCTGGTGGCCGGCGACACCTGCGTGTGGAAGCCGTCCGAGAAGACGCCGCTGACCGCGCTGGCCACGCAGGCCCTGTTCGAGCGCGCGCTGAAGGCCTACCGCGCCGCCGGTAACGCCGCGCCTGACGGCCTGTCCGAGCTGATCATCGGCCGCGCCGATGCCGGCGAAGCGATGGTCGACGACGCCCGTGTGGCGCTCGTCTCCGCCACCGGCTCGACCCGCATGGGCCGCGCCGTTGGCCCGCGCGTGGCGGCCCGCTTCGGCCGTTCGCTGCTGGAGCTGGGTGGCAACAACGCCATCATCGTCACGCCCAGCGCCGACCTGGAGCTGGCTGTGCGCGGCATCCTGTTCGGCGCCTACGGCACGGCCGGCCAGCGCTGCACGACGACGCGCCGCGTCATCGCCCACGAGAGCATCCATGACGCCCTGGTCGAGCGCCTGGACCGCGCCCGCGCCCAGCTGCCCATCGGTTCGCCGGTTGAGCAGGGCACGTTGATCGGTCCGCTGATCGACGCGCAGTCCTTCGACGCGATGCAGTTTGCCTTGAGCGCTGCACGCGAGCAGGGCGGCCTTGTGTCAGGTGGCGAGCGCGCGCTGGCCGACCGCTTCCCCGAGGCCTACTACGCCGTGCCGGCTCTGGTGCGCATGCCTTCGCAGACCGAAGTGGTGTGCCACGAGACCTTCGCGCCCATCCTGTACACGCTGAAGTACAAGACGCTGGAAGAAGCCATCGAGCTGCAGAACGGCGTGCCGCAAGGCCTGTCGAGCGCGATCTTCACAACCGACATCCGCGAGGCCGAGCGCTTCATGAGCGCCTCGGGCAGCGACTGCGGCATCGCCAACGTCAACATCGGCACGTCCGGTGCGGAGATCGGTGGCGCGTTTGGCGGCGAGAAGGAAACCGGCGGCGGCCGCGAGAGCGGTTCGGACGCGTGGAAGGCGTACATGCGCCGCACCACCAACACCGTTAACTATTCAAGTGAGCTGCCTCTTGCTCAGGGGGTGAAGTTCGACATCTGAGTCGACTTCGTCGTGGGAGGGCTGAGAACTAGGCTATAGTCCGGCCTCCCTGAAAGCCCAGGTGGCGGAATTGGTAGACGCACTAGTTTCAGGTACTAGCGGGTAACTCCGTGGAGGTTCGAGTCCTCTCCTGGGCACCAAACAAGAAAGGCCAGCACGCAAGTGCTGGCCTTTTGCGTTTGGGCCCAGGAGAGGGCTCGAAGGGCGCGTCGTCGTGGACCGAGGACAAGCCCTGCGGCTTGTCCGACGCCTCGACGAAGGCTTCGCGCCTCTGGCGCGTTGCCGTCCGCCGGGGTCGCCGGAGGTGACCGAGTCCCCGCTGAGGTGCCCTCGATGGGCGCCTTAGCGAGTGGTGGCGGCAACCGAGCCCGCTGTGATGGCGCCAAACCACCGCTCCTCAAACTCGGCAGCCGGCACTCCCTTCCCAAACCACCACCCCTGCCCCCAATCACATCCCATCTCCCTGAGCGCCACCATCTGCGCCTCCGTCTCCACCCCTTCCGCCACCACCTCCATCCCCAGCTCATGCGCCATCGTCACGATGGCCCGGCACAGCGCCAGTGCCTTGCCGCCGTTCTCCAGCCCGGCGACAAAGCTGCGATCGATCTTGACGGTGTCGATGTCGTGATGCTGCAGATAGCTCAGCGACGAATAGCCGGTGCCGAAGTCGTCCAGCGAGATCGCCAACCCTGCCTCGCGCAGCGCCCGCAGCCGCTCGGCCACCGCTTCATCGCGCTCCAGCAGCAGCCCTTCGGTGATCTCCACCGCCAGCGCGTCGCCGGGCAATCCCAGGCCGCGCAGATGCGTGACCCAGTCCGGCTGCACACGGTGGCTGCGCTCGCCGAGAAATTGCACCGGTGACTTGTTGACGCTGATCTGGAAGCCCTCGTGCCCCGCCGCGCGCCAGGCCAGCACCTGGGCTGCGGCCTCACGAAAGACCCAGTCGCCGATGTCGACGATGAAGCCGCTGGTCTCCGCGATCGGGATGAACTGGGCCGGGCTGACGTCACCCAGTTGCGGGTGGGACCAGCGCAGCAGCGCCTCAGCCTTGCGCGGCGGCGCGGTCGGGTCTTGCAGCGACAGGATGGGCTGATAGACCAGGCTGAATTGCGACAACCGCAGCGCCTCGCGCAACTCGGCCACCAGCCGGGCGCGCCGTTGCGCGGCCTCGTGCAGGGCCGGCGTGAACAGGCTCATGCGGTTGCGGCCCGCGCCCTTGGCTTCATACAGCGCCAGATCAGCGTGCTTGAACAGGGCCTCGATCTCGACGCCATCGCGGGGCGCCAGGCTGACGCCGATGCTGGCCGATACATAGACCCGCTCGCCGGCGACCTCGAAGGCTTCGGACAAGGCTTCCAGCAAATCGTGCCCGACGCGCTCGGCCGCGAGCACCGCCTGATCCGTCGCCAGCAGCACGGTGAACTCGTCGCCACCCATGCGCGCGACCACGCCGCCCGGGGGCATGTGCTCCTGCAGCCGCCCCGCCACCTGCACCAGCAGCGCGTCACCGACGTCATGGCCCAGGGAGTCGTTGACCTCCTTGAAATGATCGAGGTCGACGAACATCACGGCGAGCTCGTCGCCGCGCAGCGCGCGCAGGGCCAGCGCCCGCTCGATGCGTTCGCGCAGCGAGCGGCGGTTGGGCAGGCCGGTCAGCGTGTCGACACGCGCCTGCTGCCAGACCAGCGCCTCCTGGCGCTTGCGATCGGTGATGTCGGTGTGCGTGCCGACCATGCGCAACGGCCGACCGGCCGTGTCCCGCGCGATGACCATGCCGCGGCTCAGGATCCATTTCCAGCTGCCGTCCTTGGCCAGCACGCGGTGTTCGTTGCGGTAGAGCGGCGTGCGGCCGGCGAAATGGTCCTCGCGGTCCTTGTCCATCTGCGCCAGGTCGTCGGGATGGGTGCGCGCGTCGAAGGCCTCCGGTGTCGCGTCGACGTCGCCCGGCTCGAAGCCATAGAGGCGCAGATAGCGCTCGGAGAAGTATTCGATCCCGGCCTGCACATGCCAATCCCAGACGCCGTCGCCGCTGCACTCAAGCGCCAGTTTCCACACCTCGTCCGCCTCGCGCAGCCGCGCCTCGACCGTGCGGCGCGCGGCGATGTCGGTGTGCGTGCCCAGCCAAAGCGGCGAGTCCGGCAGGCGCTGGGCCTGGGCCAGCACCCACTGGTTGCCCAGGCGGTACTCCATCTCGAAGCGGCCGCTGCGCTGCGCCGCCGCCCACTGAGCCGAGAAGGCGCTGCGGTCCTCCTCGTGCAACCAGTTGACGAGGGCAGCCGGCAGGGCGGGGCGGTTCAGCGCCTCGGCCAGGCGCGCGTTCATCCACAGCAGCCGGCCCTGCGCGTCGGCCTTCCACACTTGCTGGGGCAGGGCATCGAGCAAAGAGGAAAAGTGCACGTGGGCTGACATCAACGATGGATACGGGACTCTGCCGAGACTGTATGCCTCTCGCGATAAGCCACAATCGCGCCCGCCCGAGCCGTTCGGGCGCGTTTTTGGACGAGACCCCCCGCATGAACAAGACCGATCTGATCGAACACCTGGCCGCCAAGCACGAGCTGAGCAAGGCTGAAGCCGGCCGCGTCCTCGAGACCCTGCTGGACGCCATCGTCACCACCGTCAAAAAGGGTGGTGCGGTGTCGATCCCGGGCTTCGGCTCCTTCAAGCAGCACGCACGTGCTGCCCGCAACGGCGTGAACCCCAGCACCGGCGCCAAGATCAAGATCGCCGCCGCCAAGCTGCCCAAGTTCACCGCCGGCGCTGGCTTCAAGGCCGCCGTGGACCCCAAGGCTGCAGCCAAGAAGGCCGCTGCCAAGCCCGCCGCCAAGCCGGCCGCCAAGGCCAAGAAGAAGTAAGTAGAGCAGTCGCATGGAACCCCTCTCGGATGATTTCCGGGCCGGGCGCTGGGCCGCTCCCGAGCCGGCCCGCGCTGGCGATGTGCTTGCCGGTCAATCCGGCAAGCATCGCCGTCCCCTCGGGGGCTTCGGCCGGACACATACAGCCCAGTGGGCTGGATGTGCCTGCCGAAGGGCGGCGGCGCAAGCCGCAGCGCGGTCTGCAAGACCGGCCAAGGTAATCCTTGGACGAGGGGCTCCATGACCCCGCGCGGTACCACCCCCACCATCGTCGACGTTGCCCGCGAGGCGGGCGTGTCGATCAAGACGGTATCGCGCGTGCTCAACCATGAGCCCGGCGTGCATGAAAGCACCCGGGATCAGGTGCTCAAGGTGGTGGAGGCGCTGCGCTACCGGCCCAAGCAGTCGGCGCGCAGCCTCGCAGGTGGACGGTCCTTCCTGATCGGCCTGCTCTATTACGACCCCAGCGCGATCTTCGTCGGCAGCGTGCAGCAAGGCGCCACGGTGCGATGCCGCGAGCTGGGGTATCACCTCGTTGTCGAGTCACTTCACAACGATGCGCCCGACCTGCGCCAGCAGATCGACCGCATGGTGATGGCACTGCGCCCCGACGGCATGATCCTGACGCCGCCGCTGTGCGACAACCCCGAGGTGCTCGCCGCGCTGCGCGAGAACGGCACGCCCTGCGTGCTGATGTCGCCCGAGCGCGACCTGCGTGGGGTGCCTTCGGTGCGCATGGACGATGTGCATGCGGCCGAAGAGATCACCAATCTGCTGCTCAGCCTGGGCCACCAGCGCATCGCCTTCATCAAGGGGCCGCCGGACCAGTCGGCCAGCGCGGCGCGCTACCAGGGCTTCGTCAACGCGCTGCGCGCGCATGGCCTGGAGCCCGACCCCGAACTGATCCAGCCCGGCGCCTTCACTTTTGAGAGCGGCCGCGACGCGGCCCATCAATTGCTCAGCCGCCGCCAGCGGCCGACTGCCGTGTTCGCCAGCAATGACGACATGGCCCTGGGCGTGTTGGCTGCTGCCCAGCGCCTGGGCCTGCCTGTGCCCAACGACCTGTCGGTGGCTGGCTTCGACGATTCGCCGACCGCCGCCCTGGTGTGGCCGCCGCTGACCACCGTGCGCCAGCCGGTCGCCGAGATGGCACGCACGGCGGTGGAAATGCTGGTCGCGGGCCAGCGGCCCGACGCCTCAGCGGGGCCGGCCGACGAGGCCGACCTGCACAAGGTGCTGCGGCACGAACTTGTCGTGCGGGACTCCACGCGCGCCCGCTGAGCCGGCGCGCTTTCGCCTCGGCCCTCCTGCTTTGATCGGCCCGTTGCGGCGCTGCCGTTACCGCTAACAGCGCGTATTGACAGCGTTGTCATTTGTCGGGCAAGATGACGACGCCACGGGGGCAGGTGTCGCTTCAAACCTGTTTGCCCGAGCTGCTTGATGGTCCGACGCTCGCCGCCATCAAAGCGGTCGGCCTGGTAGCGGTACTTCCAATTCAAACAACACAGGAGACGTCATGAAGCGCTGCCGCTGCCCTGCGGATTCGGCCGTTCCGCCCTCCTGACCCGCCTTCGCTCCGTCGTCGCGGCGCCACCGCCGTCTTGCTCAGCTTTTTGCCCCTGCCTCTCCGCCATGAGCCTTGCCAACCTCGACCGCATCGACCCCGCTGCACTCGCCCAGTCCTTCCCGCCCGGCTTTCTCTGGGGCGTCGCCACCAGCGCCGCGCAGATCGAGGGCGCCGCCTTCGAGGACGGCAAGGCCGCCTCCATCTGGGACCATTTCTGCCGCCAGCCGGGTCGCATCAAGGATGCGTCCAACATCGACGTCGCCTGTGACCACTACCACCGCTTCCGCGACGACGTCGCGCTGATGAAGGGTCTGGGCCTGGACTGCTACCGCTTCAGTTTCAGCTGGCCGCGCGTGCAGCCGCTGGGCGAGGGCGCCTGGAACGAGGCCGGCTTCGCCTTCTATGACCGTCTCATCGACGCCCTGCTCGAAGCCGGCATCCAGCCCCACGGCACCCTCTATCACTGGGACCTTCCGCAGGCCCTGGACGAAAGCATCGGTGGCTGGCTGTCGCGCGGCATCGTCAGCCGCTTCGCCGACTACGGCGCCGAGATCGCGCGCCGCTTCGGCGACCGCCTCGCCAGCATCGCGACGCACAACGAGCCCTGGTGCACGGCGACCCTGGGCTACGAGACCGCACAGTTCGCGCCTGGCCGCACCAGCCGTGCCGAGAGCCTGCAGGTGGCCCACCACCTGATGTTGTCCCATGGCGAAGCCATCGCCGCGATGCGCGCGGTCACCAAGACCAAGCTCGGCATCGTCCTCAACCACACGCCGTCCTTCCCCGCCACGCCCAACGAGGCCGACCGCCGCGCCGCCCGCATCGACGACGGGCTCAACGTGCGCTGGTACATGGACCCGATCTTCCGCGGTGCCTACCCGGCCGACGCTGTTGAATACGTCGGCGCCGACGCCCCACGGGTCGAAGCCGGCGACTTGGACCGCATCCGCCAGCCGCTGGACTTCCTCGGCATCAATTTCTACACGCGCAGCCTCTTCGGCGCGGACGGCAAGACCGTCCCGGGTCCGGGCAAGCGCGGCTTCACCGACATGGGCTGGGAGATCGTGCCCGAGGTCTTCGCCCAGCATCTGGTGCGCCTGGCGCGCGAGTACAACCCGCCGCCGATGTTCATCACCGAAAACGGCATGGCCAATGCCGACCGCGTCGTCGACGGCCGGGTACCCGACAAGGAGCGCATCGCCTACCTGTCGGCCCACCTCCAGGCGTTGTCCACCGCCATGAGCCTGGGCGCCGACGTGCGCGGCTATTTCTACTGGAGCCTGCTCGACAACTTCGAGTGGAACTCCGGCTACGACAAGCGCTTCGGCCTCGTCCATGTCGACTACGCGAGCCAGCAGCGCCTGCTCAAGGACAGCGCCCACTGGTATCGCGACTTCGTTGCCCTCCATCACGCCCGACGGTGAGAGGGGCTTCGACGCGGCCTCACTCAGGCCGCCGGTCATGCATTCCTCCGCGTTTGCCCCGACTAAGCGGCGGGAAATCGGTCACGTTCAGGYGCTAAGCTCCGACTTGCGCCCCGCCGGTACTTTTCCCAGCCGGTAGCGGGCGCGATCGGCCGATTTGACGTATGAYAGGAGACCGGTTCGAGCACTGCGGCAGGGCTGCCGGAGCTCGGGCCGGGTCGAGGGTGCCCGGCGCACGGGTTTTGAGCGAATGCAGGATAGAACAAGCGATCCACTGATCGATGTCAGCCAGTTGGCGGTCGGGATGTTCATTCATCTGGATCTCGGCTGGATGTCGCATCCCTTCCCCTTGTCGAGCTTCAAGATCGCCTCCAGCGATCAGTTGCTGATCCTGCGCCGCCTTGGCTTGACCCAGGTGCGCTGGAGCCCCGCCAAGAGCGACCTGGACCTGCAGTCGTCCGAGGACGCCGTGGCTGCGGATGCCGGCGACGTCAGTGCTGCAAGCGACAGTTCCGCCCCCTCGCAACCCAGCCCTGAAGATCTGGCTCGCGAAGCCCACCGCCGCGCTCTGGCCGCCCAACGCGAGGCCCTGCGTCTGTGCGAGGAGCAGTACGGCGAGGCGGCCAAAGGCTTTCGCGGTGTCATGGACCTGGTCCAGCCCGACCCCCATGCCGCCCGTACCCAGGCCGAGAGCCTGACCGCCGCACTGCTCGACAAGATGCTGGTCGAGGGTGATCTCAATATGCGGCTGCTCAATGAGGCCGCGGGTGACCGCAGCACGGCCCATGCGCTGAACGTCTGCATCATTGCCCTGCTGCTCGGCCGCGCTTTCGGCCTCGGTCGCGACGAGATGATGGACCTGGGCGTCGGCTCGCTGCTGCACGACGTCGGCAAGCTCGAGGTCGCTGCGCGCCTGCGCCACCGCGACGAAAGCTTCACGGCGGCTGAGACCCAGGCCTACCAGCAGCACGTCGTCAAGGGCGTGGCCATCGCCCAGACCATGGGCCTGGCACCCGGCCCGCTGCTCATCGTTGCCCAGCATCATGAGCATGCCGACGGCAGCGGCTTCCCGCAAAAGATCAACATGGACCGCATGAGCACCGGCGCGCGCATCGTTGCGCTGGTCAACCGCTTTGATGGCTTGTGCAATCCGCTGATCACGTCCAAGGCGATGACGCCCCACGAGGCGCTGTCGCTGATGTTTGCGCAGGGCCGCAATCGCTTCGACGCGACCATGCTGAACGCCTTCATCCGCATGATGGGTGTCTACCCGCCGGGTTCCACCGTGCAGCTCACCGATGACCGCTATGCGCTGGTCGTTTCGGTCAATTCGGCGCGTCCGCTGAAGCCTCGCGTCATGGTCCATGACGTCAAGGTGGTCAAGGAAGAGGCGCTGATCCTCAACCTCGAAGAGATGCCCGACCTCGGCATCCGGCGCAGCCTCAAGCCCCAGTTCCTGCCGCGAGCGTCGCTCGACTACCTCAGCCCCCGGGCGCGCATCGCCTACTTCTTCGACGCCGCGAGTACGGGACCAGGGGAGTTGGCCGCGTGAACGCCGGCCGCGAGGCGAACTCAGCCTTGCCCCGCGTCTCGGAGGCGCCGTCCGTGATCGGTGCGCTGCTGGAAGGTCTGCCCGAGCCGGCCTGGCTGGTGGATGGTGAAAGTCTGACCGTCAACGCAGTCAACCGCGCCGCGTTGCGCCTGCTCGGTCTCAAGCCCGAACGGGCGCTGGGCCAGCCGCCGGCCCTGTTGTGCGGCTCGCTGGAGGACGAGGCCTTCTGGCAGGGCGCCGCCCGCGATCCTTTCGCCCGAATCCGCTCCGACACGGTGCTGACTCACAGCGACGGCCAGCCGCGCTGGGTCAGCCGCAGCATCAGCCCCGTCCACACGCCCGACGGCGGCCGCTACTGGCTGGTGCTGCTGCATGACCAGACGCGCCGTCGCCGCGCCGAAGCCGAACGCGAAACCCTGCTGGCCGAACTGCGCGCGACGCTGGAGTCCACCGCCGACGGCATCCTCGTCGTCGACCTGGGCGGCCGCGTGCGCAGTTTCAACCGCCGCTTTGCCAAGCTCTGGGGCCTGCCCGGCGGGCTGCTGCATGAGCCCGGCGACGCCGGCCTGTGGCTGAGCCTGCAGCGTGTCATGCGCGACGGCGAGCAGTACCGCCTGCGCATCGAGTCACTGCTGGACGCGCCGCTGATGCGCTCCAGCGACATGCTGCGCCTGGCCGATGGCCGCGTGCTGGAGCAGGTCTCGCTGCCGCAGATGAGTCGCGGCGAGCCCATCGGCCGGGTCTTTTCATTCCGCGACCTGAGCGAGAAGCTGGCTGCGCACCAGCGCATCGAGGAGCTTGGCCGTTCCGACGTGCTGACCGGCGCGCCCAACCGCCGCGCGCTGGCCGACCGCATCGTGCAGCAGATGGCCGCCGTCGAGACTGGCCAACCGGCGCCTGCTGAATCTCCCACTTTTGCGCTGCTGCATCTCGACCTGGACCGTTTCAAGCAGATCAACGACACCCTGGGCCACAGCTATGGCGACCGCGTGCTGCGCGAGGTCGTCGAGCGTCTGCGCGGCGCCGTCGGTGCCAATGACACCTTGGCCCGACTGGGCGGCGATGAATTCGCGCTGCTGATCGACGGTGCCCAAATGTTCGAGGCCGAGGCCGCCGCCCGCCATGTGCAGCAACTGCTGGCCCAGCCCTTCAGCTTCGACACGTTGAGCTTCACCGTCACGGCCAGTTGCGGCATCGCCCTGCACCCCGGCGACGGCAGTTCGCCCGACGAGCTGATGGCCAGCGCCGAACGCGCCATGCACTGGGTCAAGGAAAGCGGCCGCGCGGGCTTCCGCTTCCACGTGCCGCGCAAGGAAGTCGACCTGCTGTCGCGCATGCGCCTGGACCACGACATGCGCCAGGCCCTGGCCGAGGGGCGCTTTCGGCTCCACTATCAACCCCAGGTCGAGCTGGGCAGCGACCGCGTCATCGGTGCCGAGGCGCTGATCCGCTGGCGAGACCCCCAGCGTGGCGACATTTCGCCCGCCGAATTCATCCCCCTGGCCGAGGAGAGTGGCTTTGTTGTCGCCATCGGCGAGTGGGTGCTGCGCGAGGCCGTCGGCCAGGCCGCCTACTGGTTGGGCCGCGGCCTGCGCATGCCGGTCGCGGTCAACGTGTCGGCCCTGCAGTTCCAGCAAGCCCATTTCGTCGAGACGGTGGCTGCAGTCCTGCGCGAGGCCACGCTGCCGGCCAGCCTGCTCGAACTGGAATTGACCGAGGGCGTGCTGCTCGGTGATGCCGAGGAGGCTCTCAAGCGCATGCGCGCGTTGGCGGCGCTGGGCGTCACGCTGTCCATCGACGACTTCGGCACCGGCTACTCCTCCCTGGGCTATCTCAAGCGCTTCCCCATCCAACGCCTGAAGATCGACCGCAGCTTTGTGCAGGGCCTGCCCAGCGACGCCAGCGATGTCGGCATCGCCAACGCCATCGTGCAGATGGGCCGGGCCCTGGGCCTGCAAGTCATCGCCGAAGGTGTCGAGACCGAGGCCCAGCGCGACTTCCTGGCCCAGGCCGGCTGTCATGAGTTCCAGGGCTATCTGTTTGCCAGGCCGCTGCCGCCTGACGAATTCGAGCAGCGCGTGCGCCCGCGCCGCCATGTCGTCGACTCGCCGGTGTCCGGCTGGCTGGGGTTGGCCAGCGCCTGAAACGGCACCCCTCGCCCAGTCCCGCCCTGCTGAACGCCGGCGTGTCTGGTCGGTCTTGCAGACCGCGCAGCGGCAGTGCCGCTGCTCCTCGGCAGGCACGTCGCGCCCACTGGGCGCAACGTGTCCGGCCTCAGCCCCCGAGGGGACGGCGATGCTTGCGGCATCGAGCCGCAAGCATCGCCCAAGGCGGGCCGGCTTGGGAGCGGCCCGGCGCTCGGCCCGCGCAAGTACACGCGCACAATGCGGCCATGCTCTACCGCTTCAAATCCAAGGCTGGCGCCGACGTCATCATGATGGCCGATTCGGCCGATGCCGTGCTGCGCCTGATGGGGCGCGAACCCGCCCAACAAGGCATCCTCGAAGTGGCTGCACTGCCGGGCCTGATCCAGGCGCTGGAAGCCGGCGTGGCGGCCGATGAGGCGCAATTCCAGCGCAGCGTCGACGAAGCCAAGGCCGCCGGCGAGGCCGTGCCGCGCCGCCAGGGCGTGTCCCTGCGCCAGCGCGCCTGGCCGCTGCACGAGTTGATGCAGCGCAGCATGAAGGAAAAGGCCGACGTCGTCTGGGGTGTCTAGTTGCGATGGAAGAAGTCACTCGACTGATCCTGATCCGCCACGGTGAGACTGCCTGGAACCGCGCCACGCGAATCCAGGGGCATACCGACATCCCCTTGAGCCCGCTGGGTCTGGCCCAGGCTCAGCGCCTGGCCGAGGCCATGGCCGACGAGCCGTTGGCGGCCATCTATTCCAGTGATCTCAGCCGTGCCCGCCAGACCGCCGAGGCCGTGGCCGGCGTCCAAGGCCTGGCCATCCACTTCGACGCCGCCCTGCGCGAGCGCGCCTTCGGCCGGTTCGAGGGGTTGAGCTGGGAAGAGATTGATAGGGGTTATCCCGAGGATGCCGCCCGATGGCGGCGTCGTGAGCCCGATTTCGCCGTCGGCGGCGGCGAGAGCCTGACCGTCTTTAGCGCGCGCTGCGTCGCTGCGGCCCGCCGCGCCGCCGCGGCCCACCCGGGGCAGAGCATTGCGCTCGTCGCCCATGGCGGCGTGCTGGACTGCCTCTACAGGGCTGCGACCCGGTCCGCCCTGGACGCGCCGCGCAGCTGGCAGCTCGGCAATGCCACCATCAACCGATTGCTGGCAACAGCCGAAGGATTCACGCTGATCGGCTGGAACGACGACCGCCACCTGGCCGGGCTGAGCGCCGACGACATCGCGGCTTGATGCAGGCAGGGCGGGCTTTTCAAGGTCCCTAGGCCCACTGTTGCATCCACGCGTCGCTGCGGTCGGGCGCGGTAAAAGCCGCTCCTATACTGGCCGCCACTGGTCCTTCAAGGCAGGCCCATGGCCTCGCCCAACCTCTCTACAAAGGCAAAACGATGAAGAAGATTGCACTCGTCGCCGCTCTGGCCGCCACCGCCGCCGCGCCGGCTTTCGCACAAAGCGTGACCCTGTGGGGCCGCATCAACACCACCGTCGAAAGCCAGAAGTTCGGCTCGCAAGACCGCAAGGTCGTTGTGCAAAACAACTCGTCGCGCCTGGGCCTCAAGGGCAGTGAAGACCTCGGCGGCGGCCTGAAGGCTTCCTTCTCGCTGGAACACGGCCTGAACAGCGACACCGGTGCGGCTACTGGCGGCACGACTTTCTGGAACCGCGCTTCCTGGGTTCAGCTGGAAGGCGGCTTCGGTGGCATCCGCCTCGGCAAGTGGTTCCCGGGCTCGTATTTCGCGACTGCCGACTACGTCAGCAATCACAACCACGACACGGGCACCTCGGCCGATGCGCTGTACGCGACCCAGTTCTACACGAACAATAAGGTCTCCTACTTCACCCCGACCGCTGGTGGCTTCTCCGCCGAACTTTCGGCAGCCGCAGGTGAAAACACGACGACTCGCGCTTTCGACGTCGCTGTGAACTACGACATGGGCCCCGCCCATGCCGGCCTCGGCTACGAAAAGAAGGGTGACTTCACCCAGATCGCCATCCGCGGCCTGTACGAGTTTGGCCCCGTCGTCATCGGCGGCTATGTGCAGCGCGCTGAGAACACCTTTGCCGGCGTCGGCAAGAAGGACTGGAACGTCTGGCGCGCTTCCGGTATGTACGTCATGGGCCAGTCCGAGTTCCACCTGAACTTCGGCAAGGCCGACAAGATGGTGGCCGACGACGGCGCCAAGCAGCTGACGGTTGGCTACAACTACAACCTGAGCAAGCGCACCAAGGTCTACGGCTTCTGGACCAAGGTCGACAACCAGTCCAAGGGCAACTACCAGACCGGCGTCGCTGGTCAGGACTTCAGCTCGCTGGCTGCTGGTATCCGCCACAACTTCTGATCCTTCGGGACCGGAATACAGAAAGCGCCCCTCGGGGCGCTTTTTTATTGGTGCCTTGCGGCGCCGTTTTCATTCCCCGAACAGATCGGGTGCCGTCTTGCCGCCCGGTGGCGTCAGGCCCAGATGCCGGTAGGCCGCCAGTGTCGCGATGCGGCCGCGGGGCGTGCGCTGCAGAAAGCCCTGCTGGATCAGATAGGGCTCGATGACGTCCTCGATGGTGCCGGCCTCTTCGCCGATGGCGGCGGCGACGTTCTCCAAACCGACCGGACCACCATCGAAGCGATGCACGATGGCTTCCAGCAGCTTGCGGTCCATCAGGTCGAAGCCCTGTGGATCGACGTCCAGCATGGCCAGCGCCCTGTCGGCGATGCCGGCAACGATGCGGCCGTCAGCCTTGACCTCGGCGTAGTCGCGCACGCGGCGCAGAAGGCGGTTGGCGATGCGCGGCGTGCCGCGTGAGCGGCGGGCGATCTCCAGCGCGCCGTCGGCGTCGATGGGTGCGCCCAGCAGGCCGGCGGACCGCGTCACGATGCGCTGCAACTCGGCCGGCGTATAGAACTCCAGCCGGGCGACGATGCCGAAACGGTCGCGCAGCGGGTTGGTCAGCATGCCGGCGCGCGTCGTTGCACCCACGAGCGTGAACGGCTGCAGGTCCAGCTTGATCGAGCGCGCCGCGGGGCCCTCGCCGATCATGATGTCGATCTGGTAGTCCTCCAGCGCCGGGTAGAGGATTTCCTCGACGACGGGGCTCAGGCGGTGGATCTCGTCGATGAAGAGGACGTCGTTCTTCTCGAGGTTGGTCAGGATGGCGGCCAGGTCCTTGGGCTTCTCCAGCACCGGGCCGGAGGTCTGGCGCAGGTTGACGCCCAGCTCGGCCGCGATGATGTGGGACAGCGTCGTCTTGCCCAGGCCCGGCGGGCCGAACAGCAGCACATGGTCCAGCGCCTCGCGGCGCTTGCGGGCTGCGCCGATGAAGATCTCCAACTGCTCGCGGGCCTTGACCTGGCCGACGTAGTCATCGAGATGCTTGGGCCGCAGTGCACGCTCCATCGCCTCCTCGCGGCTGGACTCGGGCGCGGCGCTGACGACGCGGGGCGCCGGAGCGAAGTCGTCGGTCTGGATGCTCATGTCAGCTTCTTCAACGCCAGCTTGATGCCGTCGCTGACGCCGACATCAGGGGGCAGCACCTTCAGCGCGGCGGCGGCGTCTTTCTCGCTGTAGCCCAGCGCGACCAGTGCTTGCAGGATGTCGGCCTGCGTGTCGTTGGTGACGGCGGCGGGCAGAGCCAGGTCGGCGCCGAGCTTGCCCTTCAGCTCCAGCAGCAGCCGCTCGGCCGTCTTCTTGCCAATGCCCGGCACCTTGGTCAGCCGACCCGCATCCTGGCGCGACACGGCCTGGGCGAGTTCTGAAACCGACAGGCCCGACAACAAGCCCAGGGCCATCTTCGGCCCGACGCCACTGATCTTGATGAGCTGGCGGAAGGTGGCGCGCTCTTCGTGGGTGAGGAAGCCGAACAGCTGGTGCGCGTCCTCGCGCACGGTCAGGTGGGTCAGCAGCACGGCCCGCTCGCCCAGGCCGCCGAGGTTGAAGAAGGTGCTCATCGGCACGTCCACCTCGTAGCCCACGCCCGCCACGTCGATGACGACCTGCGGCGGTGATTTCTCGGCGATGACGCCAGACAGTCTTCCAATCATCGGCCCATTATCTGGGCCGAAGGGCGATCAGTTCCTGCCGAACAACCCGAGTCGTTGAGCTTCCAGCGCCGCCTCGGCACGCGAGCTCACATTGAGCTTGCGGTAGATCTGCTTCACATAGTCGGCAATGGTGTGGCGGCTCAGGCCCAGCTGCACGCCGATCTCCGGCAGCGTGTAGCCCTTGGCCACGCGCAGCAGCACCTCGGTCTCGCGGTCGGTCAGCGACACCTCGTGCAGCAACGCCTGCGAACTGGGCTTTTTCTGAGCCGCGAAGTAGGCGATGACCTTGCGCGCGATGGACGGCGACAGCGGCGGCTCGCCGCCGCTCATGCGCTGCAGCTGCTCCACCAGCAGCTCGCGGGACTGTTCCTTCAACAGATAGCCGAAGGCACCGGCCTGCAAGGCAGGGAAGAGATGCTCGTCGTCGTCGTGGATGGTGACGATGACCGACTGCACTTCGGGCTGCTTCTCGCGCAGCGCCGCGATGACCTCGACGCCCGAACCGTCGGGCAGGCCCAGGTCCAGCAGGGCCAGCGTGAAGCGCTGGCCATTGACCAGGGCCAGCGCGTCCTGCACCCGCGAGCACTCGGTGATCTGGGCGTTGGCGAACACCTGCTTGACCAGCGCCTTGAGCCAGGCGCGGATCTCCGGGATGTCTTCGAGCAGCAGGATGTGGTTCATGGGAGCCTCGGCATTCAGAGCGGAATCGTCAGACGGATGACAGTACCCCACCCAGGGCCGGATTCAACCAGGCATTGGCCATGCATCTGCTTGGCGCGTGATTTCATGCTCGCCATGCCGTGGCCTCTGTCCAACCTTCCATCCAGTTCGGACGGAATGCCCTGGCCGTTGTCCTGGATGGTCAGGATGAAATCGCCGTCCTGTACCGCGCTGGAAATCGTCGCATGGGTGGCGCCGCTGTGTTTGATGATGTTGGACACCGACTCGCGCAGGATGCGCGTCGTCTGCACGTAGGAGCGGGCCTGGAAGGTGTGCTCGATGTCCTCGGCCGGCGACTTCCATTCGGCCAGGATATTGGCCTGGCCCAGGCGTGAAACGACCTCCGCGCGCCAGTCACCCAGGGCGTCGATGAGATGCACCGGCTTGCCGGTCAGGCCGCGCACCGACAGGCGCATCTCCTCCAGTGCCTCGCGCGCCAGCGTGGAGATACGGTCGGACTCGCTGGTGTGCACGATGGTCAGCAGCTTGGCGCCGAGATCGTCGTGCAGATCGGCGGCGATGCGCTTGCGTTCGCGCTCGGTGACCTGCTCGAGCTTTTGCTCGGCGAGCTGGGCGTGGCTGCGCTCGACCTCGGCGATGCGCTCGGACATGCGCTGCTCGATGGCTGCGATGCGCTTCTCGGCGTCCAGTCGCGCATGGGCGACGCTGTTCACCAGTTGCAGTCCCAGGCCCAGCATCAGCACCGGCAGCATCAGGTTCAGCCAGGGCGCGGCGGATGACCACAGCGGTTCACTGGCAGCGGCCAGCAACCGCTCGGCGACCAGGGCAGCCATGGTCGGCAACAGCAGGGCGGCCATCAGCACGAACTCCCGCGACAGGGCCTCGTCGGCGCTCGTCTTCAGGCGCTCGCGGCGCAGCCACAGCGCCCAACCCATGGCGGCCACCAGCTCCAGGCTCAACACCGCCTGCCAGACCGAGCCGAGGATGCCGACCTGGCCACCCGCGAGCAGCAGGCTGGCCGGCACAACGAGGCATTGGATCAACAGCGCATGGTCGATCCAGCTGCGTTTCCAGTTCATCTGCCGCAGCAGGTATTGAACGCCGCACAGCACGAGCAGGGTCAGCAGCAGCGGCCGCAAGCCCGCGGCGCTGGGGGCGGCGGCGGCGCGCAGCACGACCCAGCTCAGCATCATGCCGATGAGAAAACTCGCCGGCCGTTCGCGGTGGTGCAGGCTGGAGACGAGGCCGATGACGGTCGCCATCAGGGCCAGCATGGCAGCAAGCCAGCCGCGCAAGGTGGCCGTCCAGTCCGGCCCGGCGAAGCCTTGAGCCTGCGCTACGGCCGGGCAGAGCAGGGCGGCTGAAAGCAGCAAAAAAAGAGGCAGGCGCCGAGCCCTGGAGGCCCTCGGCGCAATCGGTGACGTCATGGAGCGGCATTGTGCGTGAGCGCCTGTTCTGCGCAGGCCGGGAATGCACCAGCGGCCAGCCTCTTTGCACGGAGCCGGCGACAATCCCCGTCCACTTCTTTTCAGCCCCATCGTGATCCTGCGCTTCACCCTTGAACCGGTCGACAACACGCGCCTGGCCCGCGTCTGTGGCAGCTTGGACACCCACCTGCGTGAGATCGAGGCGGCCATCGGCGTGAAGATCTCGCGCCGCGACGCCGAGTTCCGCGTCGACGGGCCCAAGACAGCTGCCGAGCGCGCCAGGACCCTGCTCGAAGGACTTTACGAGCGCGCCAGGCGGCCGCTGTCAGCCGAAACGCTGCAATTGGCCCTCGTCGAGGCCAAGGCGCCAGATCCTGTTTCGGCCGCTAGCCCGGGCGACGGCGATGCGCTGGTGCTGCGTACCCGCCGCGCCGACCTGTCGGCCCGCACACCGCGCCAGCACCAGTACCTGCAGCAGATCCTGTCGCACGACATCACTTTCGGCCTCGGCCCGGCGGGCACCGGCAAGACTTTCCTGGCCGTGGCGTGTGCGGTGGACGCGTTGGAGCGCTCGACGGTGCAGCGGATCATCCTGACCCGGCCCGCCGTCGAGGCCGGGGAGCGCCTGGGCTTCCTGCCCGGCGACCTGACGCAAAAGGTCGACCCCTATCTGCGCCCCCTGTACGACGCCCTCTACGACCTGCTGGGCTTCGATCGGGTGACCAAGGCCTTCGAGAAGGGCCAGCTCGAGGTCGCGCCGCTGGCCTTCATGCGCGGGCGCACGCTCAACCACGCCTTCGTCATCCTCGACGAGGCGCAGAACACGACGCCCGAGCAGATGAAGATGTTCCTGACCCGCATCGGCTTCGGCAGCCGCTGCGTCGTCACCGGCGACACCAGCCAGATCGATCTGCCGCGGGGAACGCAATCCGGCCTCATCGACGCCGAGCATGTGCTGGCCCGGGTCAAGGGCATTGCGATGACGCGCTTCACCAGCGCCGACGTCGTTCGCCACCCGCTGGTGGCGCGCATCGTCGAGGCCTACGAAGCGCGCGCCAAGCGCGAAGCACGCGACCTATGAAACCAGAGCTGAGCCTGTCCCTGCAATTTGCCGACCCGCGCCACCGCGCGCTGCTGCCGCGCCACAAGGTGCAGCGATTCATCCGCGCGGCGCTGGAGCTGCCGGGCGAGATCGCCGTGCGCATCGTCGACGCCGAGGAAGGGCAGGCACTGAACCGCGAGTACCGTGGCAAGGACTACGCCACCAATGTGCTGACCTTCGACTACGCTCACGAGCCCGTCGTCGGCGCCGACCTGGTCATCTGCGCCGAGGTCGTCGAACGTGAGGCGGCCGAGATGGGCGTCCCGCTGCTCGACCACTACGCCCACATGCTCGTGCACGGCACCCTGCATGCCCAGGGCTATGACCACGAGGCCGACGACGAGGCCGAGGCGATGGAAACGCGCGAGGCGGAAATCCTGATCGGCCTGGGCTTCTCCGACCCCTACCGACGCGGCTGAGGCTGCTACCCCTTCTAGGGGTATTTCGCTGTGGAAACCGGCGGCGGTGGCGAGTATTTTTGTACTTCGCCTGTCATCGGAGGCTCCCATGCTGAAGTCGATCCGCGCCCTTGCGACCGCCGCCGCGCTGATTTGCGCAGGAAGCGCGGGCGCCGTGTCGATTGCCGGCGTCGACATCCCGCTGGGCCAGATCTTCGCGGTCACCCAGACCTACCAGAACGTGCCACTGGCCGTCGGCGACACGCTGAGCGGCTACGGCAAGATCGATTCCATCAACTCTGCGGCGGTCTCCGGCCTGTGCTCGGGCTGCGAGCTGACGTATGTCTTCGGCGGCTACGCGGTCTCGTCGATCAGCGCCAGCGAAGTGCGCTTCAGCGGTGGCTGGCTCAAGGTCTATGCCGGCTTTGGCGCCAACAACGACTTCACGACCGGCAACGCCGGGGGTTCGGCGGGTGACCTGGCCGAAGCGTCCAATGGCACGCTCTTCCTGTCCCTCATGGGCCATGCCGTCGACGCCGCAGGCAACACCTTTATCGCCACCGGCCTGGGCATCGGCACGGCCAGCCCGACCGGCTTCAGCACGGGCCTGCTGGATGTGGACACGGCGGCCGGCGGCGCGGCCAACGCCTACTTCAACAGCAATGGCGTGGCGGCCCTGTTCGGTGGCGGTGCGGCCGATGCGCAGCTCGGTTCTTCCTTCTCCGCCCTGGCGCCGCTGTATCCGTCCGAGTGCCCCGGCGGTTCGGCCTGCCTGCGCGGAAGTTCCAGCGTTCTTGCAACGGTGGCAGCCGTGCCCGAGCCCGAGACGGCCGCATTGCTGCTCGGCGGCCTGGGCGTCATCCTGACGGTGGCGCGCCGCCGCCTGCGCTGAGGTCGACCTACCGGCTGCTGCTCAGGTAGCGCTTGCGACGGAACAGGAACCAAAGCCCGAGCGCCACGGCCAGCATCAGCAGGGCGGCATCCCAGAAACCGTTGGCGTTCTTGATCAACGGCATCCATTCGAAATTCATGCCGAAGATGCCGGTGATCAGGTTCAGCGGCAGGAAGATGGCCGTCAGCACCGTCAGCGTGCGCATGATGCTGTTGGTGCGATGCCCCAGGGCGCTGAAGTGCATCTGCACGGCCGACTCGGCCGAGGACTCCAGCCGGCGCACATGGGTCAGCACCCGCTCCACATGCTCCAGCACGTCGCGTGAGCGCACCCGCAGCAGCTCGCGTTCGCGCGTCACCTGCGGGTCGCCGTCGACCGGCCATTCGTCCAGCGCGTCTATCCACTCCTGGATAGCGGCGCGCTGGTCTTCGCAGGTGTCCTCCAGCCGGTGCAGGGCATCGCGGCTCTCCAGCAGCAGCGGCCAGTCATCGAACTCGCTGCTCTGGTCCAGCAGCACGCGCTGCAGCGTGCCGAGCTGGCGGGTCAGCAGGCGCCGCAGCTCCAGATAGCTGTCCACCATGTGGTTGACCATGCGCAGCATCAGGTCGGCCGGGCTGGCTGGCAGGCGGGCGCCGCCACGCGCATCGCGCTTCTCGCGGCCTTCGGTCAGGCGGTCGAGCTTCTGGGCGAAGAACTCGCGCACCTGGCAGTCGGTCGGGTGCACAGTGATCAGCACGCGGTCGAAAACGGCGAAGCCGACCGGACTGGTGTCGATGGCCCGCAGCGCGCGCTGGGCCGAGGCCAGCGTGCCGTGCTCGTCATCGACGAAGAGATCCTGGCTGCCCGGCGCCGCGGCGAGGCGCCGGAAAACCAGCATGTCGTACCAGGACGTGTAGTCGAAATGCGAGGGCAACTGGTTGTTGATCAGATCTGACACATGCAGGTCGACGATATTGCCGCAGCCCCATCGCGCCAGTGCCTGCTGCACGGCCGGCTCGCCCACTTCGAACTCGCGCCGGCCATAGCCCACCCACAGGAAGCCACGCTCCGGCAGCGCTTCGGGCAGGGCCGCAAGCTCGCGAAAACTGTCGGTCTCGATGTGGAAGACCCGCACCGGCTCAACCCGCTTTCAGCAGCCGCGCGGCGTCCAGCGCGAAGTAGCTCAGCACGCCGTCGGCGCCCGCGCGCTTGAAGGCCAGCAGCGACTCCATCATGACGGCGTCATGGTCCAGCCAGCCATTGGCCGCGGCGGCCTTGACCATCGCGTATTCGCCGCTGACCTGGTAGGCAAAGGTCGGCACGCGGAACTCGTCCTTCACGCGGCGCACGATGTCCAGGTAAGGCATGCCGGGCTTGACCATCACCATGTCGGCGCCCTCGGCCAGGTCCAGGGCCACCTCGCGCAGGGCTTCGTCGCTGTTGCCGGGGTCCATCTGATACGTCTTTTTGTCAGCCTTGCCGAGGTTGGCAGCCGATCCCACCGCGTCGCGGAAGGGGCCATAGAAGCTGCTCGCGTATTTGGCGCTGTAAGCCATGATGCGCGTGTGAATGTGGCCTGCGGCTTCCAGCGCCTGGCGGATGGCGCCGATGCGGCCGTCCATCATGTCACTGGGCGCAACGATATCGACGCCGGCATCTGCCTGTACCAGGGCCTGTTTGGCAAGGATCTCGACGGTCGGGTCGTTGAGGATGTAGCCGGTCTCGTCGATGACACCGTCCTGGCCATGGCTGGTGAAAGGGTCCAGAGCCACGTCGGTCAGCACGCCGAGTTGCGGGAAATGTTTTTTTACCTCGCGCACCGCGCGCGGCACCAGGCCATTCGGATTCAGCGCTTCGGCGCCGTCGGGCGTCTTCAGCGCGGCGTCGATGACGGGGAAAAGGGCGATGACGGGCACGCCCAGTTCGACGCACTGCTCGGCCGTGCGCAGCAGGTGGTCCAGGCTCTGGCGCGACACGCCGGGCATGGAAGCCACGGCGTCCAGACGGTTCTCGCCCTCATGGATGAAGACGGGGAGGATGAGGTCGCTGGCACTCAGCGCATGTTCACGCACGAGGGCGCGCGTGAAGGCGTCGCGACGCAGGCGCCGCGGGCGCGCCGCAGGGAAGGCGGAGGGAGAAAAAACGTAGCGGGCCAAGTCGAATCCTCAGGCTGCGGGGGGTGCGGCCCGGCGCGTGATGGTTGACACATCCAGACGTCATTTATTCCTGACGTCACCGCTCAAGCGCGCTAAACTTGTTTTTGAATGATAGCCGCAAGGTGGTCGTTCCCTGCTTTTCCTCCCTGAGCAGGAGCCTTAGCGTGATGACAGCGATAAGGCTTTCTCGGCCCCGGTCTTGAACCGGGGCTTTTTTTTGGTGTTCACCGGACTGTTGTGTCGTGGAGCGACCCAACCCGCACCTTCGTGCGGTGTGCCTGCGGCCCATGTCCGACTCTCCCCCAAGCCCGTCCGCGCTGCGGCCGTGCTTGACGCCGGTGCTGCCCATAATGGCTGCATGCTCTGGGTCAAAGCCTTTCACATCGTCTTCGTCGCCGCCTGGTTTGCCGGCCTTTTCTATTTGCCGCGCATCTTTGTGAACCTGGCCATGGTGCCGGCCGACAGCCATGCCGAACGTGAGCGCCTGCTTTTGATGGCGCACAAGCTGCACCGCTTCAGCAGCATCCTGATGGGCGTGGCCCTGCTGCTCGGCATCTGGGTGCTGGTGGGCTGGGGCGCCAGCCGCTTCGCCGGCAGCTATTGGCTGCACGTCAAGATGCTGCTGGTCGTCGGCGTCATCGGCTATCACCACATGAACCGACGCCTGCTGCGCAGCTTCGAGACGCTGTCCAACAAGCGCAGCCACCGCTGGTTCCGCGTCTACAACGAGACGGCCGTGCTGCTCTTCGCGGCCATCGTCGTGCTGGTGACCGTCAAGCCCTTCTGAGGTCGGAAGTGCGTCGCCGTCAAAGCTCCGCCACCTGGCTGTTGTTGGCCCATATGGGGCTGGTCACCTATGCCAGCCTCTACCCCTTCTGGCCCTGGCGCTGGCCGCCCGGCATGGGCCTGCCCTGGTTGTTCAGCCTGCCCTGGCCGGCCCGCTTCTGGGCCTTCGACGTCGAGGCCAACCTGATTGGCTACATCCCCCTGGGCCTGCTCGGTTTTGCTGCGGCGATGCGCTCGGGCTGGGGGGTGCGCGGCGGGCTGCTGCTCGGCCTGCTGCCCGGGCCGGCGCTTTCGTTTGCGATGGAGACCCTGCAGTTCTTCGTGCCGGGCCGCGTGCCCTCCCTGTCTGACTGGGTCCTGAACTCGGCCGGCAGCCTGCTCGGTGCCGCCCTGGGCCTGGTGCTCAGCGCCCTCGGGGGCCTGGAGCGCTGGGAGGACGTGCGCGACCACTGGTTTGGCGCCAGCAGCGCACCGGCCCTCGCTCTGCTGGCGCTGTGGCCGCTGGCACTGCTGTACCCGACGCCGCTGCCTTTCGGCCTTGGTCAATGGCTGCCCTGGTGGCGGGGAATGTTGCTGGATGCCCTGACCGGCACGCCCTGGGCGCTGAACTGGGGCGACGCGGTCACCGTCGAGCATGAGCTGCCGCCTGGCCTGGAGGCGCTGGCCATCGCCCTCGGGCTGCTAGCGCCGGTGCTGTTGATGATCACCGTCGCTCGCTCCGGCCTGCGCCGGCTGGCGCTGGCCGGGGGGGCGGTGCTGCTGGGCCTGCTGGGCACGGCGACGTCAACCGCGATGGCCTTCGGGCCCGACCATGCATGGGCCTGGCTCAGCGATGCCACACGCCCCGGCGTGGGCCTGGGCGTCGTGCTGGCCTTGGTGGCCTGCTTGCTGCCCTCGCGTGTCGCGGCGGCCCTGGGCCTGTTCGTGCTGTGCGCCTTGATCGGCCTCATCAGCTTGGCGCCCAGCGACCCCTACTTGGCCTTGAACATGCAGGCCTGGGAGCAGGGCCGCTTCATCAACCTCTATGGGCTGACGCGCTGGGTGGCCTGGACCTGGCCGTTCATCGCCCTCGTCTGGCTCGCCGCCCGGCTGGTGCAAAAGCCCCAGTGAGACAATCCGCGGCGATGAGTTACTACGAGCGCCACGTCTTCTTCTGCCTGAACCAGCGCACCAATGGCGAGGCCAGTTGCGCTGACCATGACGCGCAAGGCGGCTTCGACCACTGCAAGTCGCGCGTCAAGCAACTCGGCCTGGCCGGCAAGGGTGGCGTGCGCGTCAACAAGGCCGGTTGCCTGGACCGCTGCGCCGGCGGCCCGGTGGCTGTCGTCTACCCGGAAGCCATCTGGTACTCCTGGGTCGACAAGAGCGACCTGGACGAGATCGTTGAGCGCCATTTGCGCGACGGCCAGGTGGTCGAGCGCCTGGTGCTGCCGGATTCCGTCGGCCGATGAATTCGCAGACCGAGAAGCGCCTCGTCCCCGGCCCGGCCGGGCAGATTGAAGTTGCCATCGACCTGCCGCCTGGTTCCAATTCAGGCACGCCGCCGCTGGGCACGGCCCTGATCTGCCATCCCAACCCGACCCAGGGCGGGACCATGGACAACAAGGTCGTGCAGACACTGGCGCGGGCTTTCATTCAACTCGGCTGGCGGGCCGTGCGCTTCAACTTCCGTGGCATCGGCCAATCGGCAGGTGGCTGGGACGAAGGCCGTGGCGAAGTTGATGACGCGCTGGCCGTGCTCGACGCTGTTCGCGCGCCCGGCGAGGCATTGATCCTGTCTGGCTTCTCCTTTGGCGGCTACGTGGCCTCCCGCGCTGCCCAACGCCTGGCCGAACCGGCCCGGCGCCTCGTCCTCGTCGGCCCGGCGACCAGTCGTTTTGACACCGCCCCGGTGCCTGCCGACACCGTGGTCATCCATGGCGAGGTCGACGACGTTGTGCCGCTCGCCGCCGTGCTCGACTGGGCGCGGCCGCAAAGCCTTCCCGTGACCGTCGTCCCCGGCGTGGGCCATTTCTTCCACGGGCAGTTGCCGCTGCTCAAGTCCCTTGTGGTGCGCGCGTTCGATCCCACGAAGATCTAGTCGCTGCGTCTGAACAGATCCATGAAACGACTGCTTGCTTTCCTCCTCGCCGCGCTCTCGCTGACTGCCCTGGCCCAGGCCCCCCAGCCACCGGAACTCGCGGCGCGCAACTATGTGCTGATCGACCTGACCACGCACAAGACCCTGGCCGAGCGTGATGCCGACGCGGTTCAGGATCCGGCCTCGTTGACCAAGCTGATGACCGCCTATGTCGTCTTCGGCGCCTTGCGCGACAAGAAGCTGACGCTGGAGCAGACGCTGCCCGTGTCCAAGCGCGCCTGGGATGAACGCAAGGGTGATCCTTCGCTGATGTTCATCGACACGACGATGACGCCAAAGGTCGACGAGCTGCTGCACGGCCTCATCATCCAGAGCGGCAACGACGCCGCCGTGGCCCTGGCCGAAGGCGCCGCCGGCTCGGTCGAGAACTTCGTGCAGCTGATGAACCGCCAGGCCCAGGCCTGGGGCCTGAAGAACACCGAGTTCAAGAACGTGACCGGCACGTCCGAGCCCGGCCACAAGAGCAGTGCGCGCGACATCGCGGTGGTGGCTTCACACATCATCACGGACTTCCCCGAGTACTACATCTACTACTCGCAGCGCGACTACACCTTCAACAAGATCCGCCAGGACAACCGCAACCTGCTGCTGCGTCGCGACCCGACGGTGGATGGCATGAAGACCGGTTTCACCGAGGCCGCCGGCTACTGCCTGGTGTCCAGCGCCAACCGCGATTTCCCCAACGGCAAGCGCCGCCTGTTGTCCGTTGTCATGGGCACGGCGTCAAAGGAAGCTCGCGCCAGCGAGAGCCAGAAGCTGCTGAACTGGGGCTACACGGCCTTCGATGCGGTCAAGATCTTTGACGCCGGCAAGGCGATTGCGACCGTGCCGGTCTGGAAGGGCGAGGCCAAGGAAGCCAGGCTCGGTGCGGCTGACGCCATCTTCGTCGCCGTGCCGCATGGCGACGGCACCAAGCTGCAAACCCAGGTCGAGCGCACCGACCCCCTGGTGGCGCCGCTCAGCAAGGGCCAGCGCGTCGGCACCCTGCGCGTGACGACGACGGCCGGCGCGCCGGTGGCCGAGGTGCCGCTGATCGTGCAGGAAGCCGTGCCCGGCTCCGGCCTGCTCGGTCGTGCCTGGGATTCGCTGCGCCTGTGGATCAAGTGAGGTCATGATGAACCTGCCGCCCGACATTCCGCCCGAGCAATCGCTCATCGAATACCCCTCGCAGTTTCCGATCAAGGTCATGGGCGCCCATGTCGAGGGCTTCGTCGAGGCCATCGCCCATGTGGCGCGACAGTTCGACCCGGCCTTTGATGCCGCCACCATCGAGCAGCGCCCGAGCAAGGGCGGCAACTACCTCGGCCTGACCATCACCATCACGGCCACCAGCCGCGAGCAGCTCGACGAGATCTACCGCACGCTGACCACGCATCCCATGGTCAAGGTCGTGCTCTGATCAGGTCGCCGCGTCGCCGGCCTGCATGGCCTTGATCTTGGCCTTGGCCGCGTCATCGCCGTTCTTGGCGGCGATGTCGTACCAATAGCGCGCCAGGCGCGCGTCGGCCTCGACGCCCGACCCCGTCTCGAACATCGACGCGACGATGTATTGGGCGCCGACGTCGCCTGCCTTGGCCGCTTCCAGATACCAGCGGTGGGCCTGGGCCAGGTCCTGGGACCGGCCGCGGCCGAGGTAGTAGCAGGTGGCGGTGGCGAGGGCACCGTCGCCGTTGCCCTGTTGCGCGGCGCGCTCAAACCAGCCGCAGGCGGCCTTCGCGTCGGGCTTGCCGTGGCGGCCCTGCTCGATCATTTCGCCCAGCGCGTTCTCGGCCAGTGCCAGCTTCTGCGCCGCCGCACGCTGCAGCCACTGCCAGGCCTTCGCGTCGCTGGCGCCGGGCAGCTCCTTGCGCAGATTCATCATCGCGAGGTTGAACTGGCCGAGCGCCTCGCCGCGCCGGGCGGACTCGGCAAAGCCCTGGGCCGCGGCCTTGAGGTCGCCCTCGTCGTAGGCGGTCAGCGCGTCGGGCAGTGAGGCGGCCCGGGCCAGGGTGGCGGCGAGCAGCAGGGCAACGGCAATCAGTGGCGTCTTCATCGGGTCGAGTCGGCTCAGGTGGGCGAAGGCTTACAGCGTCTGCCTATGATGCCCGCATGATCGTCAAGACCCTCGGGCGGGTCGATTACCTGCCCACGCTGGAGGCCATGCGCGCCTTCACGGCGGCGCGCGATGCAGACACGCCGGACGAGCTCTGGCTCTGCGAGCACCCGCCCACCTTCACCCAGGGCCTGGCCGGCAAGCCCGAGCACCTGCTGCTGCCCGGCGACATTCCCGTCGTCGCCACCGAACGCGGCGGCCAGGTGACGTATCACGGCCCCGGCCAGGTGACGGCTTACCCCCTCGTGGACCTGCGACGCCTGGGTATCTTCGTCAAGGAATACGTTTTCCGCCTCGAGACGGCCCTCATCCAGACCTTGGACAGCTATGGCGTGACCGGCCTGCGCATCGGCGGCGCGCCGGGCATCTATGTGCGCCCGGCCGACCCCGGCAGCCATGCGGTCTTGGCCGGCCCGACCGATCCGGCGGACGCCTTCAAGGGCCTGGCCAAGATCGCCGCCCTGGGCATCAAGGTCAGCCGCCACTGCACCTATCACGGCCTTGCGCTCAATGTTGCGATGGACCTGGAACCCTTCCTGCGCATCAACCCGTGCGGATACGAAGGCCTGGAAACCACATCCCTCGATAAAATCGGGGTTTTCACCGACTGGCCGACCGCGGCCGGGCGGCTCGCCGAGCGGCTCTCGGCACAATTTGAAGTCTCGACGCCTTGACCATGTCCGACACGACCACCTACGACCCGACGATCAAGCAAAAGGCCGAGGCCAAGACCTCGCGCATTCCGATCAAGATCGTGCCGGCCGAGGTGCTGAAGAAGCCAGACTGGATCCGCGTCAAGGCCGGCTCGCCGACCACCCGCTTCTACGAGATCAAGCAGATCCTTCGTGAGCACAAGCTGCACACGGTCTGCGAGGAAGCCAGCTGCCCCAATATCGGCGAATGCTTCGGCAAGGGCACGGCCACCTTCATGATCATGGGTGACAAGTGCACGCGCCGCTGCCCGTTCTGCGACGTCGGCCACGGCCGGCCCGACCCGCTGGACGTCGACGAGCCGCTGAACCTGGCCAAGACGATTGCGGCGCTGAAGCTCAAGTACGTCGTCATCACCAGCGTCGACCGCGACGACCTGAAGGACGGCGGCGCCGGCCATTTCGCCGAATGCATCACTAAGACGCGCGAGCTGTCGCCGACGACCCAGATCGAAGTGCTGGTGCCCGACTTCCGCGGCCGCGCCGATCGCGCGCTGAATATCCTGAAGGCCGCGCCGCCGGATGTGATGAACCACAACCTGGAAACCGCGCCGCGCCTGTACAAGGAAGCGCGCCCGGGTTCCGACTACCAGTTCAGCCTCGACCTGCTCAAGCGCTTCAAGCAGGAAGTGCCGGGCGTGCCGACCAAGAGCGGCATCATGGTCGGCCTGGGCGAGACGGACGACGAGATCCGCCAGGTCATGCGCGACATGCGGGCGCACGACATCGACATGATCACCATCGGCCAGTACCTGGCGCCATCGGGCCATCACCTGCCGGTGCGCCGCTATGTGACGCCCGACGCCTTCAAGCAGTTCGAGAAGGAAGCCTACGAGCTGGGCTTCACGCACGCGGCCGTCGGCGCCATGGTGCGCTCCAGCTACCACGCGGACGAGCAGGCCCACGCGGCGCTGAACCCGACCGCGGCCTGATCAGGAGCGCCCGGGGCGGGGCTGGGGCGCCATTGGCGGCACTTCTGGCGCCTCGTTCAGGCGCAGGAACTTGAAGCCCGCCAGCTGCGCCTTGTTCTGCCCCGCCTGGCGCGCATCGCGTTCGGCCATGCGGGCGATGAAGCCCTGCAGCGTCTCCTCGCGCACCTGCGGCTCGGCTGAATGCAGCAGGCGACGGGAGCCATCCGCGCCGGTGACGATGAGGCCGACATGCGATGCCCAGGACTCGCCGCCGCGGCTGGAGATGACGTTGACGAAATCGCCGTCCTGCAACTGGGCCTCGACGGCGGCCACGTCCTGCTTGGCAACGTAGACATCGTCGAAGTTCTGCACCGGGAGGTCGCGGCGGATCTTGAACTGCTTGAGCAGGAAGGCCTGACGGTCGATGCGCTGGTGGTAGGGCTGGGTCGGCGCGCCCAGGGTGGCGGTGACGTCCTGCACCAACCAGCGGTTGGCGACATTCCAGTCGGCTTCGGTGTAGTGGTTGCGCGTGGCGGTGCCGATGACCCCGTCGCGGTAGCGAATGCGCTGCAGCATCCAGAAGAACTCTTCCCAGGATGCGCTCAATGCCATCGCGTAGGTATGTTCCACGAAGACGACGCAGTCGCTTTTGCTCAGGTCGAACAGCGGCTGGGCGTCGTAGGTCTCGTAGGGGAACTCGCCCAGCAGGAAGAGCTCATAAGGCTGGCCGATGTTCTTGCGTGCCAGCGCGGCGATGCGCTGGCGCAGGGCCGGCTGGTCCTGCTGTTGCCAGGCCAGGTAGCGGCCCAGCTCGCGCGGCTGCATCTGGTAGAGCGGCTTGTTGAGCAGGCCGGCCAGTTCGGTGGCGTCCAGGCTGGCGCGGCGAGCGGCATCCAGCTGTGTGGCCGTGGGCTCGATGCGGGGTGGCGACGGTGGCGGCGGGGGCTGGTGGGCGCAGCCAGCCAGCAGCAGGGATATGGCGAGGGCGGCAAGCGTCTTTTGCATCGCCGCAGTGTCAGTCCAGCGGCGCCTCGGTGGTCATGAGAGCTTGTGGGACGTCCATAACGTCAGGATTCGCCGGCCTGGGCGCGCAGCGCCTCGATGAGGAGGCGCGTCTTGCGAGGTGGCTGCTGGGCGGCCGGATAGAGGGCGTGGATGCCGCCTTCGGGCAGATGCCAGCCCGGCAGCAGGCGCACGAGGCGGCCGGCGGCGAGGTCGTCGGCAACGAGATAGTCCGGCAGCATGGCCATGCCGCCACCCGCCAATGCCGCGCTGCGCAGGGCTGAGGCGGTGTTGAAGGACAGCACGGACTGCAAGCGCACCGCCTGTTCGGCCTCGCCGTCGGCGTTGAAGCGGCATTGCAGCGGCTGGGGCAGCACGGTCAGCGCAATCAGCGGCAGGGCTGCCAGCTCGCCCGGATGAGCCGGTGCGGCGCGTCCCTCGAGCAGGCTCGGGCTGGCAACGACGTAGGCGCTGAAGGACCGGATGCGCGTCGCGCGCAGCTCGGAGTCGGCCAGTTGGCCGATGCGGATGGCCACGTCGATCTGCTCGGCCACAAGGTCCAGCGGCCGGTCGACAGCCAGCACATCGATCTGCAGGTGCGGGTGGCGCTGCGTCAGTGCGACGGCGACGGGCGCCAGCACGCGCTCGGCATAGTCCACCGGCGCCGTCACGCGCAGCCGGCCACGTGGCTCGGCCGTGTTTCCGGCGGCAGCGGCGATGGCCCGCTCGGTGTCGGCCACGATCTGGCGCGCAGCATCGAAAAAGCCCTCACCCGCCTCGGTCATGCGCAGGGAGCGTGTGGTGCGCAACAGCAGGCTGGCGCCGACCTCGCGCTCCAGGCGCTGCATGTGGGCGCTGACCATGGTCGTCGCGATACCGAGCCGGCGGGCGGCTGCGCTCAGCGAGCCGGTTTCGACGACGGCGACGAAGACGGCCAGGCGGTTGAGGTTGACGTTGGCGAGGGCGTTGATGGCTATCTTCCACTCAAAGTGCAAGGTGTTTGCAGGATAGCGCGGCTACCGGGCGGTCTGCCCGGAAAGCACACTGGAGCCATCCCAGAGGAGATCGCCATGAATCACCCCATCTTCCATCGCAACATCCAAATCGACGGATTGAACATCTTCTACCGTGAGGCCGGCCCGGTGGATGCGCCGACGTTGCTGCTGCTGCACGGCTTCCCGTCATCGTCGCGCCAGTACGTGAAGCTGATGGAGCTGCTGGCGGATCGCTACCACCTCATCGCGCCCGACTATCCGGGTTTCGGCCTCAGCGACGCGCCGCCGGCCGCCGAGTTTGGCTACAGCTTCGACCGCCTGGCCGATGTCGTCGAGGGGTTCTGCGAGGCGCTGGGCCTGGACCGCTTCGTCGCCTACCTGTTCGACTTCGGCGCGCCCATCGGCCTGCGCGTTGCCGAGCGCCATCCGGAATGGATTGCCGGTCTCGTCATCCAGAACGGCAATGCCTATGAGGAGGGATTGAGCGCGATGGCACGTGACATGGTTGCGCTGCAGCCCGGCCGGCCGGGTGCTGTAGAGGCCGTCATGGGCATCCTGACGGCCGAGGTCACGCGCATGCAATACGAGGGCGGCACCCGCGAGCCGGCGCGTATCGCCCCCGAGGGCTGGCTGCTGGACCAGCATTTCCTGGACCTGCCCGGCCGCAAGGCCATCCAGGTGGACCTGGCGCTGGACTACCACCGCAACGTGGCGCGCTACCCGGCTTGGCAGGCCTGGCTGCGCGAACATCGGCCGCCGGCGCTGATCGTCTGGGGTCGCAACGACGCCTTCTTCCCGGCGGCGGGCGCCGAGGCCTATCTGCGCGACCTGCCCGAGGCCGAGCTGCATCTGCTCGATACCGGCCACTTCGCGCTGGAAGAGGAGGTGGACTTCATCGCGGCGCGCATGGCCGCATTCGTCGACGGGCTCAGGCTTCGCTGAGCAGCTGCTCAATGAGGCCGTGCAGGGCGGCGAAGTCGGGTTCGCCGACAAAGCGCTTGACGATCTCGCCGCGCTTGTTGATGAGGAAGGTGGTCGGCGTCATCTGCACCGAGCCAAAGGCCTGGGCGACGCTGCCGGTGTTGTCGATGGCCACGCCAAAGGGCAGCTTGCGCGTCTCGGCGTACTTGGCGACGAAGGCCGGTGGGTCGTAGCTCATGGCCACGGCGACAGTGTCCAGGCCGCGGGCCTTGAACTTGTCGTGGGTGGCGACGATCTGCGGCATCTCCTTCACGCAGGTCGCGCAGCTGGTGGCCCAGAAGTTGACCAGCATGACCTTGCCGTTCCAGTCGCGCGAGCTGGCCTTCTGGCCGTCCAGCAGCACATAGTCGACAGCGGGCGCCTGCTCGCGGGCACAGCCCGTCAGCACGGCGGCGCAGATCAGGGCAGAGGCAAGGGCACGGCGGGTCAGCATGCCCGGATTCTAGAGAAGCCGCTAAACCCTTTTGGCCAGCTCGAACATCAGCAGCGAAGGCAGGGCGTCGGGCAGGTGGCGGCGCGAGATGCGGGCCACGCCGTCGCCGGTGGCGGTTGAGAGTTGGGTGCGGTGCTCGCCGTCGAACATCTCGACGAAGGCGAAATCCGGCGCGTCACGCATGACGCCGGCGATCAGCTGCAGCAGCGGCTCGCTCATCTGCGCCGCGTCGAACAGCATGGCGTGGGGCAGGCCCTCGCGGCAGAACTGCTCGGCCTCGGCCACGCTGCCGACCACATCCACCAGCATGCCCATATGGCGCACGGCGGCCTGGGCCTCGGTGCGCATGTCGCGGTGGGTCGACACGATCAGCAACTGGCAGCCCGCCAGCGGCCGCGAATTGCCGCCCATGCGTTCGGCCTCGGCTTCCAACCGGGCATTGGTGCTGTCCGGCGGCGGCGCTTCGTCCGGCGCGAGCTGGTTGAACTCCAGCGTCAGCAGCGTGATGCCGGCCTCCTGCTCGCGCAGTGGCAGCACACCCAGCGTGATGGCCGTTTGCTCCAGCAGCCGCCAGGCCAGCGAGTCCAGCCCGGGCGTCGGTGCGTGCGGGTCGGCGTCGTCGCTGAGCAATTCCAGCGAGCGGTGGGCGAAGCGGCAGCTCAGGCGCGCCTTGACCGGCCAGGGCGTCAGATCCAGTCGCAGGTCGACGGAGGAGTGCGTATTGGCCAGCGCCCAGTCCATCAGCGCGTTCAGCAGACCGAAGAGCAGAGCGCCATCGGCCCAGATCTCGACAGGCTTGAGCGACTGGCGAACCTGCACGCCGCGCGCCTGGGTCTCGCGGCTGCGCTGGGCGAGCACGCTGCGCAGCATCTGCGTCAGGTGCTGGCGCTCGCGGTTCAGGCGCAGGCGGCCGGAGGCCAGCCGGGAGAGCTGCTGGCCCAGCATGCCGGCCGTGCGAGCGTCGTCCACGCTGCGCTTCAACAGGCGCAGGCCGCGGCGGTCGATCTGGCCGGTGGTGGCGAGGTTCTGGATCTGCTCCAGCGCCGCGCTCAGCGGCCCGGCGATCTCGGCGCCCAGCTGCTGGACGATGTCCGCCCACTGGACCGGTGAAGGCTCAGGCATGACATCGTTGGCGGCACTTGCTGGCGCGGAAGAAGGCGGTGTGGACATGACCCGGTGGCTGCGGACCCGAGGCGGATGGTTCTAGGTGGTTGGCCCGCCTCGGTGCGTGAGCGCATGCTGCGGACAGCGCGCCGCCATCTCCATCCCCCACCCAGGGGGAAACCCTGGGTTTGGGGGTGGGTTAGCCCTCACGCAATGACACCACTGTTGCGCCAGTTTGTGATTTCTTCCGCAGAACAGCCGGCTTCTTGCAGCAACTCGTCGCTGTGCTGGCCGAGCAGCGGCGGCGCGAACCGATAGGCCACGGGTGTGGCCGACAGCTTCATTGGGCTGGCAATGAGGCGCAGATCGGGCGTCAAGGGATGGGGCATGGCAACCACGGCACCGCGAGCTTGCGCTTGCGGGTCGGCGAGCGCCTCACCAATAGAGTTGATCGAGCCACAGGGCACCTTGGCAGCCTCCAGCGCCGCGAGCCAGTCGGCGCGAGGGCGCTGCCGCATGGCTTCCTCCAACTGAGGCACGAGGAGGGCGCGGTGGCGCACGCGCTCGGAGTTGGTCGCAAAGCGTGGGTCGGTGGCCCATCCCGGCTGGCCGGCGATGTCGCAGAACTTGGCGAATTGGCGGTCGTTGCCGACAGCCAGGATCAGATAGCCGTCGCTGGCCTCGAAGACCTGATAGGGCACGATGTTCTGGTGGGCGTTGCCCATGCGGCCCGGCGCCTTGCCGCTGCACAGGTAGTTGCTGCCGAGGTTGGCCAGCATGGCGAGCTGGGTGTCCAGCAGGGCCATGTCGATGACCTGGCCCTGGCCGGTGGCATCGCGGTGGCGCAGCGCGGCCAGGATGGCGACGGTGGCATACATGCCGGTGAACAGGTCGGCCACGGCCACGCCCACCTTCTGCGGCCCGCCGCCGGGCAGGTCGTCGCGCTCGCCGGTCACGCTCATCAGCCCGCCCATGCCCTGGACGGCGTAGTCATAACCGGCGCGCTCGGCATAGGGGCCGGTCTGGCCGAAGCCGGTGATGGAGCAGATGACGAGGCCGGGGTGCTCGGCGAGCAGGGTTTGCGCGTCCAGGCCATAGCGAGCCAGGTCGCCGACCTTGAAGTTCTCCACCAGCACATCGACCTGGGCCGCCAGCTTGCGGACGATGGCCTGACCTTCGGGCGTGGCCAGATCCACGGCCAGCGAGCGCTTGTTGCGGTTGGCGCCGAGGAAGTAGGCGGCCTCGGACGTGTCCTGGCCGTCGGCATCCTTCAGATAGGGCGGGCCCCAGGCACGTGTGTCGTCGCCACTGCCGGGGCGTTCGATCTTGATGACGTCGGCGCCGAGGTCGGCCAGGGTCTGCGTGCACCAGGGGCCGGCCAACACGCGTGACAGGTCCAGTACGCGCACGCCGGACAGCGCCTGAGGGGCTTGGGGAGAGGGCATTTCTTGCATTGCGGAATTGTCCTCGGGCCGCTGTCGATAATTCGCCCATGCCCTGCCGCACGACTGCCGGATTTGCCCTAATGCTGAGCTTGCTGGCGGCTTGCCAGCCGACGCTGAACTGGCGCGAGGTCAGGCCGACCGGATCGGGCGCCGTGGCCCTCTTCCCTTGCAAGCCCGACATCGAGCAGCGCCCCGCTCACGCCGGCCAGGGTGCGATGGGCCTGGCCCAGTGCGAAGCGGGCGGCGGGCGCTTCGCGCTGTCCTGGGCTGATGGGCCCGACCCGACCCAGGCCGGCCCAGCCCTCAAGGCCATGCCCCAGGCCTTGGCCACCAAGCTCGGCCAGCCGCTGCCGCCGGCCCAGCCGCTGCTGGTGCCGGGCATGACGCCGCTGCCGGAGGCTGCCGAGTACCGCCTGACCGGTGCGGGCGGGATCACTCGCGTGGCCGTGTTCGCTCACGGTGGCCGTGTCTACCAGGCGCTGATGACGCTGCCGCAGGACGACCCGGCCGCGTGGGAAAGCTTCCGTGCCGGGCTGGCCATGGAGACCGCCCGCTAACATCCTGCCCCATGCCCAACCTGCTTGTGATCGCCCACGCACCGCTGGCCTCCGCCCTGCGGCAGGTGGCCGAACACACCTTCCCCGACTGTGCGCCGACGCTGACCGTGCTGGATGTTGATGCTGGCATGAGCGCGGACGACGTCGAGACAGCTGCCCGCGCGCTGATGGCCCGGGCCGACCAGCCCGAGTGGTTGGTGCTGACC
Source organism: Roseateles sp. P5_E4 (assembly GCF_054049255.1). Taxonomy (NCBI): domain Bacteria; kingdom Pseudomonadati; phylum Pseudomonadota; class Betaproteobacteria; order Burkholderiales; family Sphaerotilaceae; genus Roseateles; species Roseateles sp. P5_E4. The sequence goes on from NZ_JBFUMS010000018.1 coordinate 62,621, forward strand.
GATGTGTTCGGCGCCACGCCGAGCAACGGTGCTCAGCGCCTGGCGGGAGAGCAGGTGCAGGTGCTCAGCGGTGTCAGCGTGCCCATGCTGTGGCGCACCCTCTGCTATGCCAGCCAGAAGCCTTTGACCGAGCTGGCACGGCGCGCCATGCAGGGCGCGGTCACCGGCATCGTCGCCATGCCTCCCTTGCCCCCCGACGAATGATCAAGTCCACCCTCACCATCAGCAACAAGCTGGGTCTTCACGCGCGCGCGTCGGCCAAGTTAACCAAGTTGGCCGGCAGCTTCAAGTGCGAGGTCTATATGAGCCGCAACGGCCGGCGCGTGAACGCCAAGAGCATCATGGGCGTCATGATGCTGGCCGCCGGCATCGGCGCGACAGTCGAACTGGAGACTGATGGCGAGGACGAACAAGCCGCGCAGGATCAGATCACCGCCCTCGTCAACGACAAGTTCGGCGAAGGTCAGTGATCAGCCGAGGATGCGCTTGAAGCGCGCCGGCAGATCGGCCGTGCGCAGCAGCAGCGGCAGGTCGGCGGTGTTGAAGTCGGGGTCCCAGGCCGGCTCGCCCATCAACTTGGCGCCGCAGCGCAGATAGCCGCGGATCAAGGCCGGCGGTTCCACCACCAGGTCCTGGCGCAGGTGCTCGATGGGCAGCGGCAGGCGCGGGCGCACCCGGCAGTCGATGGGCGCGAGGTGGTTGGCGGCGATCTGCTTCCACAGACTGGCCGCGAAGTGGCCGCCATCGCGCATGCTGACGCTGGCGCAGCCGATGACGGTATCCAGACCGTTGCGGGCCATGAACTCGGCCAGCGCGCCCCACAACGCAATGATGGCGCCGCCGCTGCGGTGGTCGGCATGCACGCAGGAGCGGCCGATCTCGGCGACCCGGGAACGCAGGCCGCGCAGGCGCGTCAGGTCGAACTCGGTGTCGCTGTACAGGCCGCCGGTGCGTTTGGCGGCGGACGGCGTCAGCACGCGGTAGGTGCCGACGACAGGGCCGGGCTCGTCGTCCTCGCCCCCGGCGCGCACCAGGACATGCTCGCAATAGGCGTCGAAGAGGTCGACGTCCAGCCCGGCCGGTGAACCCTTGGGTGTGGGCAGGCGGGCGCCCATCTCGACGGCGAAGACCTGGTAGCGCAGCGCCTGGGCTTCGCGAACTTCCGTTTCGCTGCGTGCCCAGCTGACGCTGAGGCGGGGGGAAGAGGCGCGCGCCGGGCGGTGCAGGGCGGGGGCATGCGGCTGTGCATGCGTGACGATCAAACTGCGGTTCATGCCCGGCATGCTGGGGCGTCGGTTTGACGCTGCGGTGAAGCCCCTATGAAAAAACCATGACGCGGCAGCCCTGTGGCTCAAGCTACATTGGGGATTGATCTGCGGAGGGTGCTGATGAGTTTTCAGGTGTTCGGCATTGCGGTCTCACGTGGTGTGGCCATCGGTCGCGCGGTGCTGATCGCCTCCAGCCGCGTCGACGTCGCCCACTATTTCGTGACGCCCGACGAGGTCCAGCCCGAGATTGGGCGACTGCTGCGCGCACGCGACGCCGTCGTGCTGGAGCTGGAGACGTTGAGGGATGAACTGCCAGGCGACGCGCCCCACGAACTCGCGGCCTTGCTGGACGTGCACCTGATGCTGCTGCACGACGAGGCCCTGACCGGGAGCGCCAGCCAGTGGATCGTCGAGCGGCACTACAACGCGGAATGGGCGCTGTCTGCCCAGCTCGAGGTGCTGGCACGCCAGTTCGACGAGATGGAAGATGACTACCTGCGCGAGCGCAAGGCTGATCTGGAGCAGGTCGTCGAGCGTGTGTTGCGTGCGCTGTCGCAGGAGCGGGGTGACACGCCTGCGCCCGTCACGCCACGCGACTTTGCGGGCGAGGACCCGCTGCTGCTGGTGGCCGCCGACATTGCTCCGGCCGACATGATCCAGTTCAAGCGCAGCGTCTTCCGCGGCTTCATCACCGACATTGGCGGCAAGACCTCCCACACCGCCATCGTCGCGCGCAGCATGGATATCCCGGCGGTGGTGGGCACCCGTGAGGCCTCGCGCCTCATCAGGCAGGATGACTGGGTCATCATCGATGGCGACGCGGGCACGGTCATCGTCAATCCTTCGCCCATCGTCCTGGAGGAGTACCGCTTCCGCCAGCGCCAGAGTGAGCTGGAGCGCGCGCGGCTGGGCCGCCTGCGCCACACGCCGGCCGTCACGCTGGATGGCGAGCACATCGAATTGCACGCCAACATCGAGATGCCTGCCGACGCGGAGGCGGCGGTGGAATCGGGGGCCACCGGCGTCGGGCTGTTCCGCAGCGAGTTCCTGTTCATGAACCGTGAGGGCGAACTGCCCAGCGAGGAAGAACAGTTCGCCGCCTACAAGGCTGC
>NZ_JBFUMS010000018.1:70000-125130 GCF_054049255.1 Roseateles sp. P5_E4
CCCCTCGCCGAAAGCGCAAGGTTTCCTACGCAACGTTCATCGGCGTAGGGTGAGTCGGCCCCTAAGGCGAGGCAGAGATGCGTAGCTGATGGGAAACAGGTCAATATTCCTGTACCGATCAATAGTGCGATGTGGGGACGGAGAAGGTTAGCTCAGCCAACTGTTGGATATGTTGGTTCAAGCGTGTAGTCGTGCCCCTTAGGCAAATCCGGGGGGATTAGATGAGGCGTGATAACGAGTCTGCTTGCAGACGAAGTGAGTGATACCCTGCTTCCAAGAAAAGCCACTAAGCTTCAGCTATTGACGACCGTACCGCAAACCGACACTGGTGCGCGAGATGAGTATTCTAAGGCGCTTGAGAGAACTCTGGAGAAGGAACTCGGCAAATTGACACCGTAACTTCGGAAGAAGGTGTGCCTTTAGTAGGTGATCCATTTACTTGGTGAGCCCAATGAGGCCGCAGAGAATCGGTGGCTGCAACTGTTTATTAAAAACACAGCACTCTGCAAAGACGAAAGTCGACGTATAGGGTGTGACTCCTGCCCGGTGCTGGAAGATTAAATGATGGGGTGCAAGCTCTTGACTGAAGTCCCAGTAAACGGCGGCCGTAACTATAACGGTCCTAAGGTAGCGAAATTCCTTGTCGGGTAAGTTCCGACCTGCACGAATGGAGTAATGATGGCCACACTGTCTCCTCCAGAGACTCAGCGAAGTTGAAATGTTTGTGATGATGCAATCTCCCCGCGGAAAGACGGAAAGACCCCATGAACCTTTACTGTAGCTTTACATTGGACTTTGAACAGATCTGTGTAGGATAGGTGGGAGGCTTTGAAGTCAGGTCGCTAGATCTGATGGAGCCAACGTTGAAATACCACCCTGGTGTGTTTGAGGTTCTAACCTTGTCCCGTTATCCGGGATGGGGACAGTGTATGGTGGGCAGTTTGACTGGGGCGGTCTCCTCCCAAAGTGTAACGGAGGAGTTCGAAGGTACGCTAGATACGGTCGGAAATCGTGTCGATAGTGCATTGGCATAAGCGTGCTTGACTGCGAGACTGACAAGTCGAGCAGGTACGAAAGTAGGACAAAGTGATCCGGTGGTTCTGTATGGAAGGGCCATCGCTCAACGGATAAAAGGTACTCTGGGGATAACAGGCTGATACCGCCCAAGAGTTCATATCGACGGCGGTGTTTGGCACCTCGATGTCGGCTCATCTCATCCTGGGGCTGTAGCCGGTCCCAAGGGTATGGCTGTTCGCCATTTAAAGAGGTACGTGAGCTGGGTTTAAAACGTCGTGAGACAGTTTGGTCCCTATCTTCCGTGGGCGCTGCAAGATTGAGAGAGCCTGCTCCTAGTACGAGAGGACCGGAGTGGACGCACCTCTGGTGTATCGGTTGTCACGCCAGTGGCATTGCCGAGTAGCTAAGTGCGGAAGAGATAACCGCTGAAAGCATCTAAGCGGGAAACTCGTCTCAAGATGAGTCTTGCCGGGGCCTAGAGCCCCCTGAAGGGTCGTTCGAGACCAGGACGTTGATAGGCTGGGTGTGGAAGCGCAGTAATGCGTTAAGCTAACCAGTACTAATTGCCCGTGAGGCTTGACCCTATAACTTTGAGAGTCTGTGCGCAGCACGTCTCAAGGTGAGTGTTCAAGTTATGTCGTTCTTCGAAGCTACGAAGACGCAATCAAATTAAGCTGATTCCGCTGCCAAGCGATAAAACTTGCAGCGTGCAGATTGGATAAAACCAAGTTCTGCTGACTCTACGAATTGGGTTTATTGACCATGTCAATGAACCAACCAGTCAAGCCTGACGACCATAGCGACTTGGTCCCACTCCTTCCCATCCCGAACAGGACAGTGAAACGAGCCAGCGCCGATGATAGTGCGGATTCCCGTGTGAAAGTAGGTCATCGTCAGGCTATTTACCCCTCAAAACCCCTCCAGCTCAGGCTGTGAGGGGTTTTGTTTTTGGGTGATCTGAATATTCAGCCGGATTCAAGAGTGCGCGGCRMMCGAATCGGGCGGTGATGAGCAATGCCGCCTGCCGCCTGCCGACATGGGCAGATTTCGGATGCCCGTTGGGTGTGCTGTTGCCGTATTGAATTGGTGGCGCCAATTCAGGCCCRCTCAAAACAAATCAATTTGCGGAGCCAGGGGCGCCGCAGGCAGTTCCCAACTCGCGACTTCGCTGTAGCGGTAGCCCGCCCCGTCACCCTCGCTGCGGACAAGCAGCACGCGATCGATGGTCCAGTCGATGGGTTCTATCGCGATGGGCGCATCGGCGATTGCGGCGAGATAGCTGAGGGTGATGTGCGGCGCGTCTTGCGCCGACGCGCTGAGCCCTTGCTTTGCGAGCGCGGCGTTGATGGCACGTAGCAGATCGACGAATCCGGCCGGCATCCCTCTCGGCTTCAATGCGGAATAGCCTTCGTTGCTGACAATCCAGCTGAGCGTCATGGTGACAGCGTGCGCCGCGATCAAGCCACCCGCCCGCAGCAGGAGTTGTTCCACCTCCGGCATCTCGTCCGGCCAATAGCGACCCGACAGTGACTGATGCCAGTTGGCGCGCGCAACCAGCAAGGTGCGCAACCGCCGGTCCAAATGGAGTCCCTGAATTGCCGTTTCGATGCAGTCTCCTGCGTCAGCCGATGGGCAGGCCATGAACAGGTAGCGCGGCCGGCTCATCGGGTCCCCCGCCTCTCATCAAGACGATTTGTAATCGGTGGCGTCCGCTCAGTCACCTTAGTCCCTCACGCGCGACCGCCGCCCAGCGACTGCCGCACGAAGCGAACCAACGCACGTGCGGTTTCCGAGCCGCTAGGCAGCGGCAGGGTCAACGCTTGCACAGTGTCAATACCGGCCAGCATGCGCCATCCGGGCAGCACGTCGACCAGCGCAGCTGCCGTCAACGAGCCCAAGCTCGGCGTCCCGGCCGCAGCGTCGTCCTCATCCTGCAGCGCCCGCTGCGGCTCCACGCAGAAATCCGGTGCGATGACCAATCCGGCGCCGTGGCGCGCCAGAGCAACAAGCCCGTCCAGGTCGCTGCCCCAGGCCACCGCCTGCAGCGACACGCTCTGCCGTCGTCCATCGTCGTGCTGCCACTCGGTGACGACGGGCTCCTCTCCCTGGCCTAGCAGCAGCAGGGGTGCGTTGGCGAGATCTTGGGGCTCTTGCGCAGATGGGTGTCGGCCGCGACCGTAGACGCGGACCACAAACGGCAGCACCGGCTGGGCGACCCATTGCTCGGGTGGCTTGCTGGTGACGCGGAACGCGATGTCCAGCCCTTCGCGCATCAAGTCCACGCGGCGATCCGTGAAGAAGAGTTCGTAGCGCACGGCCGGGTGCAGCAGTTGGAAGCGCGCTAGCAAAGGCGCGAGCACGTGCCGCCCGAACCCGGCGGTGGCGCTGATGCGGATCGTGCCGTCGAGCTGGTCGCGCGCGTGCCGCAGGGCCAGGCGGGCGCTCTCTGCCGCATCACGAACGGCGCGGGCACGGGCGTGGAGGCGCCGGCCGGCCTCCGTCAGGCCCAGGCTGCGCGTGCTGCGAGCGAACAGCGCCAGGCCGACTGCGTTCTCGATAGCCGCAATGCGGCGGCTGATCGCCGCGCGTGTCAGCCCGAGGTCCCGCGCCGCCTGGGCAAAGCTGCCGGCCTGGGCAATGCGTGCGAAAAGCTCCAGCGCATTCGCGTCCAAAGCCTCTTCGGCAGCGGTCTGGCGGCGTCGGCCGACGCCAGGCGGGACGGGGTTATTTGTCGACATTTCGTTGACGATCTGGGGCTTGTGGACGATCTACTGCTTGAAAAGTTGCCAATCTAGACTGCCTCCACCGCCGCCACAAGCGCGCTGACCCGAGGTTCCGATGAACAGCCTTCCCTTGACCCCCGCCGATGCGCTGCCGCTGCCCATTCCGGCGACAAGTGCACTGGACCTGGACGACACCCACGCCCGCGACCTGCAGGTGCGTGTCTGTCCGACGCCGCTGCGTTGCAGCGATGGCCGCCTGCTTGCGGCGCAGTGGTTTGAGCCCCCGCATGCCGTCGGCGTGCGCGCGGTGGCCGTGATAGGGGCCGCAACGGCGGTGCCGGCCAGCTATTACCGCCACTTCGCGGAGTGGCTGGCCAGGCGCGGCTATGCCGTGTTGAGCTTCGACTATCGAGGCATCGCTGCCTCGCGCGAGGCTTTGCAGCCCGGCGAGGACGTGCGCCTGCGGGATTGGGCTCGGGTGGACATGGGCGCAGCCTTGCACGCGGCAGACAAGCGTCGGCGCGACGAGGCTGCGGCCCAGCGCCGCGAACTCGGCCTGCTGTGGGTCGGGCATTCGCTGGGTGGCAACTCGGTCGGCCTCGTGCCCGGCTTCGAGGACAAGGTGGATGCGCTGCTTGGCGTTGCGGCCCAGGTGGCCTACCTGGGGCATTGGTCAGGCTTCGCGCGCCTGCAGGCTTGGCTGTTCTTCCATCTGATGCTGCCGGTCGCAGTGAGGCTGTTCGGCCATGCGCCCGGCCGCATGCTCGGCCCGCGCGCCGAGAAGCTGCCTGCTGCCGCGGCGCTCGAATGGGCCGCGTGGGGGCGAAAGCCCGGCTTCCTGTTCGGCGACGAAAGCCTGGCGCGCGAGCGGAGCTACCACCGGTTTACCGGCCCGGCGCATCTGTGGAGCGTCACCGACGACCATCTTTTCGGTCCGGCCGCCGCCGTCGACGCGCTGGCCGGCCATTTCAGCGCCGCGCGCGTGCAGCGCCATGCCGTCGCTCCGGCCGATCTGGGCGTCAGCAAGATCGAGCATTTCGGCCCCTTCCGACGTGACCTGGGTGCCAAGCTTTGGCCGCGCCTGCTCGAGCCCATCGAAGCCGCGACACCTCGGCTTGCAGCACGCTTGCACTCGGCGTAAGCACCGCTGCGGTGCACGCTTGGGCGCGGCTAAGGTCGCGTCATGATTGACGACCGCTTTCTCGCCGACAACACCGCCGTGCTGCGCGCGCCGGTGCGGTTCTATTTCGACTTCTCCTCGCCCTATTCCTACATCGCCTCGGAGTGGATCGAGGCTGTCGCCGCCCGCCACGGCCGGCGCGTGCGATGGCATGCTGTCCTGCTCGGTGCAACCTTCCTGGCGGCTGAGCTGAAGCCGCCCGTCTCCCACCCGATCAAGCGCGACTACGCGCTGCGCGATTTCGAGCGCTCTGCCCGCTTCGCTGGGCTGCCCTATCGCCAGCCCGAGACTTTCCCGATCGCGACGCAGAACGCCGCGCGTGTGTTCTGGTGGCTTCACGATCAAGATCCGGCCCGCGCCGTTGTCTGGGCTCACGCTGGGCTGCGCGCCTACTTCACGCGCGGCGTCGTACTCAGCGACGCCGAGGCGTTGAAGGGCCTGCTGGCCGACTCCGACATCGACACCGATGCGGCGGTTGCCGCCTGGAGCGACCCCGCCTGGAAGGCCCGGCTCAGGGCTGAGAACGACGCGGCAGTCGCTGCCGGCGTGTTCGGTGCGCCCTATTTCATCGTCGACGGCGAGCCCTTCTGGGGCAACGACCGCCAGGCCCAGATCGAGCGTTGGCTGGGCAGCGGCCCGTTCAAGGGACTGGCCTGAGGATGTTCACGCTCGCGTCATGACATACGGGCAGCATGCCCGCCATGCCGACGACGCAAGACTCCGCTGCCGCCGACACGCCCACGCTGTCGGTGCGAACCGTCTGGATCTCTGACCTGCATCTGGGCACCCCCGGTTGCCAGGCCAAGGCCCTGCTCGACTTCCTGCGCGACGTCGAGTGCGAGACGCTCTACCTCGTCGGCGACATCATCGACGGCTGGCAGCTGCGCCGCTCCTGGTACTGGCCGCAGGCGCATAACGACGTCGTGCAGAAATTGCTGCGCAAGGCACGCAAGGGCACACGGGTCATCTTCATCCCCGGCAACCATGACGAGTTCGCGCGCAAATACCTCGCGCACAACTTCGGCGGCGTGGATGTGATGGAGGAAGCCATGCACGTGACGGCCGACGGCAAGCGGTTGTGGGTCACGCATGGTGACCTGTATGACGGCGTCATCCAGTGCGCGCGCTGGCTGGCTATTGCCGGCGACCTGGCCTACGAGTTCACGCTCAAGGTCAACCGCTGGTTCAACCGCATCCGCGCCAAATGCGGCCTGCCGTACTGGAGCCTGTCGCGCTATCTGAAACACAAGGTCAAGCGCGCGGTCAGCTACATCAACGAGTTCGAAAACGCCGTTGCCCGTGAGGCCAGGAAGCGCGGTGCGCACGGCGTTGTCTGCGGCCACATTCATCATGCGGAGATCCGCGAGATCGACGGCATCCTTTACTGCAATGACGGCGATTGGGTGGAGAGCCTGACAGCCCTCGTCGAGCACTTCGACGGCCGGCTGGAGATCATCGACCGAGGCGACGAAGCGGCATTGCCCGGCATGCTGCCTGCGCCGAAGACCGTGCCTGTGGCGCTGCCAATGCCGGCAGCCGCGAAGGCCGCGGCACCGGATACGGTCAGCTCAGCCTGAGCAATGCCTGGCCGGCGCGGATCTGCACGCCCGGGGCAATGCCCTCGGCCAGATCGAAGCCCTTGGGCACGAAGACGATGATGGTCGAGCCGTGCTCGAACCAGCCCATCTCCTGTCCCTTGGCATGTGGCACGGAGCAAGGCATCTCGTTCGCGCCCTTGCGGCCCAGATGCAGCAGTACGTCGAGGAAGTGCAGGCGGATGCTGGCCACCAGGATGGCCGCCACGGGTACCAGCGCAATCGGGTGGCCGCTCGACAGCGTCATTCGCACCACAGCGCGCTCGTTGCGGCAGAACAGCCGTTCCACACGCTTCAGTGCCACCGGATTCACGTTCCACGTGTCTCCGCTCAGATAGGTCACATGCTCCACCGTGCCGTCCGCCGGCGCGTGGAAGCGGTGGTACATCGCCGACGTCAGCCGCAGCGTGACGAAGCGGCCGCCCTCGAAGGCGCAGGCGTCCTGCGTCGGCCCGAACAGCTCTTCGGTCGAATACGGGAAGCCCTTGGCCTGGTAGACCATGCCGCGCTCGACGACGCCGGTTGCGCCGATGATCGCGTCGCTGGGGCTAGCGAACACGTCCGGTCGTGGATCGAACCTGCGCGAGCCGAGCTTCAGCTCGCGGGTGAAGCAATCCTTCAGCGAACGGAAGCTCTGGTGCTTGGCCTCGCTCAGGTCCAGCGGCGTGAACATCCGCCAGACGGCAATGGTCAGCCGCGTCAGCCACGGGCTCTCGATGCGTGAGAAGCGACCCATCATCTGCGTGAGCGCGATCCGCGGCACGCGGTTGGTCAGCAGGAAGTTCAAGTCTTCCTGCGCCACGAGGCGTTTGAACCATCCCCGGCGGGGCCGCGCGTGGTCATTCATCCCGACGCTCAGCGCGGGCGATGCTTCGCGGTCTTTCATCAGAACTTCTGCTCCAGCATCTCGCGAAAAACGCCGCGGCGGATGGCCTTGGCGGTCAGCTCGGGCGCGGTCCACCACCAGCCGTCAGCACGCATCTCGTCGCACGCGGCGATGAAGCGGTTCATAACCTCGGCGAACTCGGCGTCGCTGTAGTTCAGGCTGAAGATCAGCCGGCCCGTGCCCACCCAGCTCAGCGCCAGGCCATGCTTGCGCAGATAGAACTGCAGCATCCAGTGGTAGCGGCCGGGCTGGTCGTACATCACGGTCCAGATCGTCGACAGATTGGCCATGCGCACAGGCGCGCCGGCCGCCTGCAGGCGGGCGTTGAACTGCGCGCAGCGCGCGTTCCAGCGTGCGTCGAGGCCGTCGTACAGCGCTTTCGTCTCGGGGCGCTCGATCCGCTTCAGGAACGCCGCCATTGCGGCCACCACGTAGGGGTGCGCATTGAAGGTGCCGCGTGCAAAGCAGATGTCCACCGGCCGGTCCTCGCGGTAACGCTGCATCAGTGCGCGGCTGCCGCACACCACACCCACCGGCAACCCGCCGCCAAGCGTCTTGCCGTAGGTGACGAGGTCGGCCTTCACGCCGAAGTACGCTTGAGCGCCGCCCGGTGCCAGGCGAAAACCCACGAACACCTCGTCGAAGATCAGCACGATGCCGCGTGCCGTGCACACCTCGCGCAGCTTCTTGAGCCAGGCCGTGTAGGCCTCGCGGTCGTAGCTCGCGCGGCGGCTGCCGTCGATCAGCGCGGAGTCACCCGGCGCACTCGCGTTGGGATGAAGTGCCTGCAGCGGATTGACCAGCACGCAGGCGATGTCGCGGCGCGTCGCCAGCACCTTGAGCGAACGCTCGGCCATGTCCTGCAGCGTGAAAGTCTCGCGCGGCGGCAGCGGGTTGCCCGGGCCGGGCTGCACGTCCTCCCACCAGCCGTGGTAGGCGCCGGCAAAGCGCACCAGGCGCTTCTTCTTCGTGTGATACCGCGCCAGCCGCACGGCCTGCATGACCGCCTCCGTGCCGGACATGTGAAAGCTCACCTCGTCCTGCCCGGAGATGGCCTTCAGACGCGACAGCACGTCCAGCACGCAGGGGTGGTAGGCGCCAAGCACCGGGCCCAGATCACGGACCATGGCTGCTGCTTCGTCGATGCATTCCTTGTAGGCGTCGTAGCCCAGCACGTTGACGCCGTAGGAGCCGGTCAGGTCGTAGAGGCGATTGCCATCCAGGTCCTCAACCTGCACGCCTTCGCTGTGCTGCAGGAAGGCGCCCACCTTCAGACGCTCGCGCAGCACCGGGCTGAACTGGAAGGGCACGCGGTAGCGGCCCGTGAAGCGCAGATCAGAAATGGTGTCGCGCGCTTGTTCGGTGGCCGCGAGCGTCTTCGCGAAGCGGCTGTCGAACTCGGCGCCCAGGCGCTGCAGTGCGGCACGCCGTTGGGCAGCAACTTCCGTCGGTGCGCCGTCAGCGGCGAAAAACTGCGCCTCGTCGTAGGCATAGCCCGGCACCCAGCGCGCCAAGCGCTTGGCCATGCGCGAGTGCCCGGCCAGTGAGCGGTGCTTGGCCCGCGACAGCTCGATGCGCCGTTTGACCGCCGGCAACAGCGCGAGCACGCCCAGGGCCAGCGCCGAAAGAGTGAGGGTCTCGTCCATCAGCTCAATGCGCCTGCTGGCCCACGTGGTCCATCGGATCGATCAGCTGGCCGCGCAACAGGAACAGGGGCGCCTTCCAGTACAGCATCACGTCGTGAAAGGGGTCGGTGATGATCTTGAAACCCCAGGCCAGGCCCTGCATCAGGTTCTGCGTGACCCACAGCTGCACGACGCGGAACACCAGGCCCGTCACGCCCAGGCAGAACCAGGCCATGCCGACGTCCTCGATAAAGCCCTGCAGGCCTACGGCAGGCTGGATCAAACCGCCCAGCGACGGCGACAGCCACAGCACCAGCGGCAGTGCCACCCAGACCGACATCAGCACGATCTTGCGGCGGATGTTGTAGCCAATCTTGATCTCTTCCTTGTACTCGTCGGTGGCCTTGTTCACCTCGTCATAGCCACGCGGCTCGAAGAAGAAGTGGCCCGCCTGGCGCGTCGTCATCGATACGCACCAAGCCAGCAGTGCCGACCACGCGGGATTCACGAACAACAGCGCATACGACACCAGGAAGCTCAGCGCGCTGATCAGGTGCAGGCTTTGGTTGATGCGGCTGTGGTGGTAGTAGCGGTGGTCGTCCCAGCGCTGGGTCTTCAGGGTTTGAAAGAACTCGTTCACGTCCCGTCCTCGTGTTTGGGTGGCTAGCGGCGCGATGGTGGGCTGCTTGCGTGAAATCGGCGTGACGGTCCGGTTGTCATCGTGCTGTTGCATGAACTGCTGACCATGCGCGCATGAACACCCCACCCGACGCCGACGACATCCTGGTTGACGACTTGCCCGCGCCGCGCCATTCGCGTCGGCTCGCGGTGGTGACGGAGACCTATCCGCCCGAAGTCAACGGCGTCGCCATGTCGATGGCTCGCGTCGTGGACGGTCTGAACCGCCGCAACCACGACGTGCAGCTCATCCGCCCCCGCCAGCCAGCCCGGATGGGCATGCAGCCCACCGGCAAGCCCGAGATCGACGAAGTCCTGACCAAGGGCCTGCCCGTGCCGCTGTATCCCAACCTGCGCATGGGTGTGCCCAGCAAGCGCAGCCTCGTGAAGCTGTGGTCGCTGCGCCGTCCCGACGTCGTTCACATCGCGACCGAAGGGCCACTGGGTTGGTCGGCACTCCGGGCGGCCCAGCACCTGTCGCTGCCCGTCACGTCCGACTACCGCACCAACTTCCATGCCTACGGCAAGCACTACCGCCTGGGCCTGCTGTCCAAGCCCATCATGGGCTATCTGCGCAAATTCCATAACCGCTGCGACGCAACCATGGTGCCCACCGAGGCCATGCGCGTGCTGCTGGCCGAACGCGGCTTCGAGCGGCTGTCGGTGGTGGGCCGTGGTGTCGATACGCAGCGCTTCGATCCGGCGCGACGCAACGCTGCGATGCGCGCAAGCTGGGGCGCCGCGTCTGACGACCTGGTCATAGGTTACGTCGGCCGCCTGGCCCCCGAGAAGAACCTTGGCGTCGTGCTGGCCGCTTTTGAAGCTGTGAAGCGGCTGCAACCGCGTGCCCGCCTCGTCTTCGTCGGCGACGGGCCGATGCGTGCCGAGCTGGCGGCGCGTGTTCCCGACGCCGTGTTTGCAGGACAGCGCGGTGGCGACGATCTGGCGGCGCATTACGCAGGGCTGGACCTCTTCCTGTTTGCAAGCCTGACCGAGACTTTCGGCAATGTGACGACCGAGGCCATGGCCAGCGGCTGCGCCGTCATCGCCTTCGAGAGTGCGGCTGCGGGCGAGTTGATCCGTAGCGGCGTGAACGGCTGGCTGGCCGGTCCGGGCAAGGAAGACGCCTTTGTCGCGGCGGCGGGCGTTGCCGCCATGGACGCCAACGCCCGCCGGGTGGTGGCCGAGGCGGCGCGAGCCACGGCAAGGCGATTGGATTGGGCCGATATCACGGCGCGTTTCGAATCGGTGCTGGAAGGCGCCATCGCGCGCGGCGAGCCGGTGTTCCGACTGACGGGTTTGCAGGCCGCGGCCTGACGCGAGGCGCCTCTAGGCGCGGCTGCGGGTGTCCACCCAGATCAGCGCTGCAATCGCGCCCGCAACCAGCACGCCCAGCCCGCTGAGCGTCACCGCGATCGGCACACCCGCGGCTTCGCAGCCGGCATAGGTCGCCAGCATCGCCAGCACGCTCAGGTTTTCATTGAAGCCCTGCACGGCGATGGACCGCCCCGCGCTCAGCAGCGTCGCGCCGCGGTGCTGCAGCAGCGCGTTCAGGGGCACGACCATCGCGCCACCCACGGCGCCGACCAGAGCGAGCACGACCGCGGCCGTTGCCACCTCGCTGACCTCGGCCACCACTGGCATCAGCAGGCCCAGTGCGATGCCGGCCCAAAGCCCATGCCGCGCCTGGTGCAACGCCAGCCAGCGCCCTGCCGCCGCCGCGCCGCCGATGACGCCCACCGCCACCGCCGCCTGCAGATAGGCTGCCTGGCTCAAGGGCAGCGCGAGTGCCTCGCCAGCCCATCTCAACACCGCGAACTGCAGCGTCGCGCCGACGCCCCAGAACAGCGTCGTTGCCGCCAGCGACAAGCCACCCTCGCGGTCGCGCCAGAGTGTGCGGTTGGCAGCGCGGAATTCGCGCAGCAGCGTCGCTGGATCGTGCGCGACGCTGCGCTGGCGCCGCCCGCTGTCGGCGATGCCGGCGTTCAGCAGGCTGGACACCGCATAGATGACGAGCAGGGCCGCGAGCGAGCCCGTCAGCTTGTCGGCCGGCAGGTTCAGGCCATCGCAGAAGTCGGCCATGCCCGAGGCCAACCAAAGGGGGCTGACCAGCGCGCCGCCCAGCACCGCGCCCAGCAGTGCCGCGGAGACGACGCTGATCTCGATCCAGCCATTTGCCTTCACGAGCGCCTCGGGCGCCGCCATCTCGGTGATGAGGCCGTACTTGGCCGGCGCATAGGCCGCGGCGCCGAGGCCGACGACCGCCAGCGCGGCGACCGGGTGCAGGCCGAAGGCCAGCAGCGCGAGGCCCACCATCTTGACGAGGTTCATCACCGCCATCACACGCCCCTTGGCGAAGGCGTCGGCCAGCGGGCCAACCCAAGGCGCGAGCAGCACGTAGGCGGCCATGAAGCCGACCTTCAGCAGCGGCGCCCACCAGGGCGCGAAGCCCTGCTGGATGAGCAGGGCGATGGCGACGATCAGCAGTGCGTTGTCGGCCAGCGCGGACGCGAACTGCGCGCCGATGACGAGGCTGAAGCCGCGCGGCAGGGCAGGTCGTGCAGTGCAGAGCGAGGTGGCGGCGGAGGAAGTGGCATGCACGAGCGCCGCACTGTCGCGGCGTCACGTGAAATGCTGATGACGCGCGCTTCTCTCAGGGCAGCGGGTGCACGCGCTCCTCGCGGTCCCACTGCCGCGTCGCGGCGGCTTCGACGAAGACCAGGGCCTTGGCATCCAGCGTGCAGACGCCATCGTCGGGCACGATGTGCAGGGCCTCGATCAGCACCTTGCCGCCCTCGTCATGGCCGATGGCTTTCAGGTGGGCATAGGCCTGGCGTACGAAAGTGGCGGCGGTGTCGTCCTGCGCGAGCTGCTGTGCGGCGGCTGAAGACAACACCAGTGCAACGGCGTCGAAGGCCGCGGCGGGGCTGCCGGCCAGGCGGGCGTCGGCAGGCTGCAGTGTGCCGTCACTGAGCTTGGCGCCGCCGATGCGGGGGCTGAGCTTCTGCACCTTGGCGCCCGCTTTGCGCAACGCCTTGTCGACAACAGCCAGTCGCTTGGCGTCGGAGTTGTCGCTGAAGAGGATGGCCACGCAGCGGTCCTGCAGCGAGGGCGGGGTCTTGTCGATGATGCTCAAGGCGGGTGAGGGTGGCAGGTCCTGCACGGGCGCGGCAGGTTTCGCGGCGGGCGGGAGGGCGGCCAGCCCCAGGCCGTTGGTGACGCGCTGGGCGAGGTCGCCGTCAATGACGCGCAGATGGCCCACCATGCGTTCGCGCACGGCCGATGTCTCCACCTTGCTCAGCTCGAACACCAGCGCCGATGCGATATGCGCCTGCTCCAGCGCGTTCTGGCTGCGGAAGAACATGCGAGCCTGGCTGTAATGGTCGGCAAAGCTCGCGGGGCGGATGCGGCCCTTGGCGTCGGGCTCGCCGGGCGCGGCAAAGCTCTGGAAACCACGCGGCGCCTCGTAGGGTGCGTCCGGCTGCAGGCTGCTCGGCTCGTACGCCACACGCCCGTTCGGCACGCGCGTCTGCATGTGACCGTCGCGCGTCGTCGTGTGGAAGGGGCACTTGGGCGCATTGATGGGCAGCTGGTCGAAGTTGGGCGTGCCCAGGCGCGACAGCTGCGTGTCCAGGTAGCTGAAGAGCCGTCCCTGCAGCAGCGGATCGTTGGAGAAGTCCACGCCCGGCGGGAGATTGGCGGGGCAGTAGGCGACCTGCTCGTTCTCGGCGAAATGGTTGGCGGGGTTGCGGTTCAGCGTCATGCGGCCGATGACGGTCAGCGGCACCAGCTCCTCGGGGATGAGCTTGGTCGGGTCCAGGTGGTCGAAGGGGAATTCGGCTGCCTGCGCTTCGGTGAAGAGCTGCACGGCCAGGTCCCAGGCGGGGAAGCGGCCGTCTTCGATCGCCGTCCACAGGTCGCGGCGATGGGCATCGGGGTCGGCGCCGGCGAGCTGCACGGCCTCGTCCCACAGCGTGCTTTGCAGGCCCAGCGCGGGCCGCCAGTGGAACTTGCAGAAGGTGCTCTTGCCCTTGGTGTCCAGCAGCCGGAAGCTGTGGATGCCGAAGCCCTCGATGAAGCGCAGCGAGCGCGGGAGGGTGCGGTCGCTCATGGCCCACATGATCATGTGCAGGCTCTCGGGCATCAGCGAGATGAAATCCCAGAAAGTGTCATGCGCGCTGGCCGCCTGGGGGAAGCCGCGGTCGGGTTCCATCTTGACGGCATGGACGAGGTCGGGGAACTTCATCGCGTCCTGGATGAAGAACACCGGAATGTTGTTGCCCACCAGGTCCCAATTGCCCTCGGGCGTGTAGAGCTTGACGGCGAAGCCGCGCACGTCGCGCGGCGTGTCCACCGAGCCGGCGCCGCCGGCCACGGTGGAGAAGCGCGTGAACACCGGTGTCTTCACGCCCACCTCGGTCAGCACGCGGGCCGTCGTGTACTTGGCCAGCGAGGTGTGCAGCTCGAACACGCCATGCGCCGCCGAGCCGCGCGCATGCACGATGCGTTCGGGAATGCGCTCGTGGTCGAAGTGCGTGATCTTCTCGCGCAGGATGAAGTCTTCCAGCAGAGTCGGCCCGCGCGCGCCGGCCTTCAGCGAGGTCTGGTTGTTGGTGACCGGAATGCCCTGGTTGGTCGTCAACGGTGGATGCGTGCCGCCGGCGCCGTGATGCAGTTCGCCCCCGGTTCCGCGCTGGACCGAGGCGGGCGAGGTGTCGGTGCGGCGGGGCTTGGCCATGCGTGGCTCCTGGTGTTGGCGGGGTGCCCGAGCACTCTAGGAAGTCAGCGCGGATGGAGCTGTAGGACTCGACCGCGGATACATCTGCGGGCCGTGCGGCAACTGCACATGCAGCGATTTGCATTGCCGTTGGTGCGACGCAGGCAGCACCAGTGACCCTAGTTGCCCTGCGCCTCGAACAGCAGCGCCAACTGGCTCGCGATCAGCAGCTCCTGGCGCGTCCACGCCCGTGTCGCACGGGCGTCAACCAGCCACAGGGCGCCGGCCAGCTGCGCACCGTCGTACAGCGGCACCTCGATGCGCGCCTCGGCCGCGCCAGTCAGGCCCGACAGCTCGGCATGGCAGGGATGCAGGGCGGCGTCCGGCAGGGCCAGCGGCGCGCCGTGGCGGGTCAGCAGATCGACATAACGCGGCTGCTCATCAGCATTCAGCCCGCCGCGGCCGACCGGCCAGCGAATCACATTGGCCAGGCCGAGGATGCGCGCACTGGCCGTTTTCAGCTCGGCCAGCGCCTCGGGCGGCGGCGAAGCAGCCAGGCGCTGACGCTGGCCGCACAGGTGCAGCAGCAACTCCTCGGGCGTGACCGGCGTGTCGGTCTCCTCGGCCGGCAGCGCGGCCACCGTTGCGCGTGCGGGAAGGCTCAGGCGCTCGATCTCGGACTGCAGGGCCAGGTGTTGCCAGAGGTGGTCCAGCGCGCCGGGGGCATCGCCCTCGGCCTGCAGCAGTTCGGCCAGTTGCAGATGGGCCTGGCGTGCCTGCGCACGGGCCTGGATGCGTTGAGCGAGGGCCAAGCCGTGGCGGGTCGAGCGCACGGCGGCGGCGTTGTCGCCGCGGGCCAGGGCGATCTCGGTCCAGGTGCGGCTGGCCGCGGCCTCAAGCCACGGATAGCCTTGACGGGCGGCGATGTCCAGCGCCAGCCGGCAATCGGCCACGGCCCAGTCCATGCGCTGGCGGGCCAGGGCGGCGCGCGCGAGATGCCAATGCGCCTCGGCCTCGAAGACGCGATGGCCGCCACGCCGCGCCGCCGCCAGCCCATGGCTGAAATGGCGCTCGGCGGCGGGCAGGTCGCCAGTCTCAAAACTGCCGACGCCGATGTTCAGTGCCAGCTTGGCGGCCAGGTAGCTGTCGTCGCCGCCGCCGAGCTTGAGTTGCTCGCCAGCGTCACGCATCTGGCGCAAGCCGCGCGCCCAGTCGGCCTGGGCGTAATGAATCTGTCCGAGGCCAATGCGCGCGGCCACGCCGGCCTGCAAATGACCGCTGACCTCCGCGAGGTCCAGTGCCCGCGACCATTGCTCACTGGCGAGTTGATATTCGCCCTGCTGGTAGGCAATACGCCCGAGCGCCTCGCAAACCCGCGCGGCCTGCACCGGGAAATGTCCGGCGGCTGCCAGCGCACCGGCTTGTTCAAGGGCCGGCAGCAATTCCAGCGCCCGTCCGCGCGGCTCCAGCAGACCGAAGCGCGCGTAGAGTGCATCCACACCGACAGCGGTGTCGCCGGCCGTGAAAGCGTTTACGCTGAGCGATTCGAGCAGCCTGTCGGCCGCTCGCGGATGGCGGTGCGCGACGCGGCCAATGCGGCCCAGCAGATCGCCCAGGGCCTCGCTGGCGGCAGGATGAAGAATGAACACGGCGGCCGTTTCGGGTTGGTTTCTCACTGGTATTCTTGTCGATTCCGAGGGCGGGTGCGGCCTGACTGGGGCCAATCCGTAGCCTGCTTGAGCGGCCATAGACCAGTTTAAAACCAATTGACGGCCCCTGCCGTTGGTATTAGAGTGGTATCGACTGAATCATGTCGATCATGCCCCTCGTTCTGAATCCTTCACTTTTGACCTCCCGCGACTCTGGCCGCCCTGCGCGCTACCGGGTCGGCATCGATGGGGGCGGCACCAGCACCCGCGCCATCGTGGCCGACGTCGAGGGCCGGATTCTCGGCCGCGGTGAGGCCGGCGCATCGGCCCTCGGCCAGGGCGCGGCGCAGGCTTGGCGCCCCATCGGCGAGGCCATTGCCGCAGCCGGCGTGCCGGGGCTGGCCTTGAAGGATTGCGCCCTCGGCCTGGGCCTGTCCGGCACCGGAGTGCCGGCGCAATTGCAGGCCTTTGTCGCGGCCAACCCCGGCGTTGCCAGTTTGACGCTGGTCACCGACGGCCTCGTGGCCCTGCTTGGGGCTCACGGCGGCCAGCCCGGCGCGCTGCTGATCTCCGGCACCGGCTCAGTCGCCGAGGCCCTGCTGCCCGACGGCAGCCGCCGCATGGTGGGCGGCTGGGGCTGGCAAATCGGCGATGAGGGCAGTGGCGCGTGGCTCGGCCAACAGGCCATGAAGCTTGCTCAAGCCGCCTACGACAGCCGCATCCCGGCCGGTCCGCTGGTGCAGGCCGTCTGGCGCCAGACTGGCGCGACGCGCGAAGAAATGCTGGGCTTCTGTGCCCAAGCCGGGCAGAGGGGCTATGCCAGCTTGGCGCCCCTGGTCTTCGAACACGAAGAAAACGACCCTGCCGCCAGCGTGCTACTGGCGCAGGCAGCGGGTGCGCTCGACGCCCTCGCTGCCGCCCTCCATCCCACCCTGCCGCTGGCCCTGGCCGGCAGCATCGCGCTGCGCCTGGCGCCGCGCCTCAGCCCGGCCTTGCAGTCCCGCCGTGTCGAACCTCAGGGCGAGCCGGTCATCGGCGCGCTCTGGTTGATTCAACAACAAGAAATGAACCACGCATGAGCGCCGTCTTCAATTTCAAGCCTGATCCCAATGCGGCGTCGCCGCTCTATATGCAGCTCGCGCAGAGCTTGGCGACGGCCATCCGCGAGGGTGTCTTCCACGCCGACGAGGCCCTGCCCAGCGAGCGCGTGCTGGCTGAGCAGCTCGAGCTGTCGCGCGTCACCGCGCGCAAGGCCATCGACCGGTTGGTCGAGCAGGGGCTCATCATCCGCAAGCGCGGCTCGGGCAACTACATCGCGCCCAAGCTCGAGCAGCCGCTGACCCGCCTGACCAGCTTCTCGGAGGAGCTGCACCAGCGCGGTTTCGTGCCCAGCTCGCGCTGGCTGCTGCGCGGCTTCACGCCAGCCGCGCCCGACGAGCAGCTGTCGCTGGAGCTCAAGAGCGGTGAGCGCGTCGCTCGCCTGGAGCGCTTGCGCCTGGCCGACTCGGTCGTCATGGCCTATGAAGTCTCGGTGCTGCCGCAGACCGTATTGCCCGATCCGCAGAAGGTCGAGGCGTCGCTCTACACCCATCTTGGCGACCGCGCTCCGGTGCGTGCGCTGCAGCACATCCGCGCACTGAACGCCGACGCGAAGCTCGCCGGTCTGCTGGAGGTGCCGTTAGGTGCCGCCGTGCTGTTCATCACGCGCGTGGGCTATCTGTCGTCAGGCCAGGCCGTGGAGCTGACGCATTCCTACTGCCGCAGTGACTACTACGACTTCGTGGCCGAGATGCGCAGGGACTGACGGCATGCGACTCGAAGGCGACATCGTCACGCCCCAGGGCGTGATCACCGGCCACCTGGACATCGCCCACGGCCGCATCGCGGCCGTCAGCGGCACGCCCATCGATGTCTCGCGCGCCGGCGAGGGCGGCCGGACCATCCTGTTGCCCGGCTTCATCGACACCCATGTGCATGGCGGCGGTGGCCGCGACACGATGGAGGGCGGCGACGCCATCGCGACGATTGCGCGCCGCCACGCCCGCCACGGCACCACGGCCCTGCTGGCCACGACGATGACGGCGCCGGTGGGCGAGATCGAGGCCGCGTTGAAGGCCCTCGGCCCGGTCTGCCGCGAGCGAGGCCACCAGTCGGCGCGCGTGCTCGGCGTGCATCTTGAAGGCCCCTACATCAGCCCTGATCGCCTCGGTGCCCAGCCTGCGCATGCCATCCCCGCGACGCTGGAAGAGATGCAGCGGCTCAACGAATTCGCGCCCATCAAGGTGCTGACCATCGCGCCCGAGATGGCCGGCCACCTGGCGCTGATCGGCCCGCTGCGCGACGCTGGCATCCGTGTGCAGATCGGCCACAGCAATGGCGGCTATGACGACGGCGTGGCGGCCCTCCAGGCTGGCGCCGCGGGCTTCACCCACCTCTTCAACGCCATGACCGGCCTGCACCACCGCGAGCCCGGCATGGTCGGCGCGGCGCTCGCCCATGGCGAACACGCCGAGCTCATCCCCGACCTCATGCATGTGCACCCCGGCGCCATCCGCGTCGCGCTGCGCTGCATCCCCGGCCTGTTCTGCGTGACCGACTCGACCGCCGCCGCCGGCATGCCCGACGGCGAATACCGCCTGGGCGAATACACGGTGCAGAAATGCCTGGGCGGTGTGCGCCTGGCCGACGGCACGCTGGCCGGCAGCGCGCTGACCATGGACCAGGCCCTGCGCAATCTCGTGCACGTGCTGGGCCTGGACCTGATGGATGCCGCACGGCGCGTGTCGACCGCCGCGGCCGACTACCTGGGCCTGGCCGATCGCGGGCGCCTCGCCGCCGGCGCATGGGCTGATGTGGTGGTGATGGATGCAGCGCTGCAGTTGCGGCGCGTCTTTGTTGAAGGTGAAGAGATCGATGTCGTCGTTGATGCTTGAAGAGGCGCTGAGTGCGCCGGACGTGGTGGCCCGCCAACTGGCAGCGGACCCGCTGAGCTATACCCGCCTGGGCCAGGCGCTGCAGGAGCAGCCGCCCAGCAGCGTGCTGACGATTGCGCGCGGCAGCTCCGACCATGCGGCTCACTACCTGGCCTACCTCGTCATGGCGCGCCTGGGCCGGCTGGTCACCTCGCTGCCGATGTCGCTGATCACGCTCTACCAG
This sequence comes from Roseateles sp. P5_E4, assembly GCF_054049255.1. Lineage (NCBI taxonomy): Bacteria > Pseudomonadati > Pseudomonadota > Betaproteobacteria > Burkholderiales > Sphaerotilaceae > Roseateles > Roseateles sp. P5_E4. The sequence continues at coordinate 89,227 of NZ_JBFUMS010000018.1, forward strand.
AGCCGCATCCACTGCCAGGGCCTGCTGTCGATGGCCTTCTCGCAGTCCGGCCAGAGCCCCGACCTGATCGCGCCGACGAAGTTCTTCCGCGAAGGAGGTGCGCGCACGGTGGCCTTCGTCAACGCCAGCGGCTCGCCGCTCGCGGCCGCGGCGGAACACGTGTTCGAGCTGCACGCCGGCCCCGAGAAGAGCGTGGCCGCTACGAAGAGCTATATCGCCCAGCTGGTGGCCGGCGCCCGCGTCGTCGCTGCCTGGCAGCAGGACGGCGCCCTGCGCGCCGCGCTGAACGTGCTGCCCATCGCGTTGGAGCGGGCCGCCAAGCTGGATTGGAGCGCCGCGCTGCCGGTGCTGCAGAACGAGGACCGCCTCTTTGTGCTCGGCCGTGGCACGGGCCTGGCCGTCGCGATGGAAGCGGCGCTCAAGCTCAAGGAAACCTGCGGTATCCAGGCCGAGGCTTTCTCGGGCGCCGAGGTCAAGCACGGCCCCATGGCCCTGGTGCGCGACGGCTATCCACTGCTGATCTTCGCGCCGCGCGGCCCGGCCCAGGCCGGCCTGCTGGCCATCGCCGAGGAAATGCGCAGCCGTGGTGGCCGCGTGCTGCTGGCCGCCCCCATCGGTACGCCCGGCGCCGAGCTGCCGCTGGTCACGACGGGCAACGAGGACCTCGATCCCATCGCCCTCGTGCAGAGCTTCTATCCCATGGTCGAGGCGCTGGCGCGAGCTCGTGGCTTCAACCCTGACGTCCCGCCCAACCTGGCCAAAGTCACCAAGACGCATTGATCATGAGCAACTTTGATCCCGGCCGTCTCGTGATGGTCGACATCCCCGGCCCTTCGCTCGATGCGGACACGGCCGCCTTCCTGCGCGAGCAGAAGATCCGCTCGGTCTGCCTGTTCCGCAAGAACATCGGCACGGAGGGCGAGGTCAAGGCGCTGATGCGCGATCTCATCGACGTGCTGGGACCCGAGGCGCTGATCGGTATCGACCAGGAAGGCGGCGCGGTCGTCCGCGTGACCTTCCTGCCGCAGCCGCCGTCCGCCATGGCGCTGGGCGCGAGCGGTGACGCCGACCGGGCCGAGGCCGTGGGCGCGGCGGTGGCGCGCGGGCTGAAGTCGCTGGGCATCAACTGGAATTTCGCGCCGGTGCTCGACGTCAACAACAACCCGGCCAACCCGGTCATTGGCGAGCGCAGCTTTTCCAACGACCCGGTCGAGGTCAGCCGTCTCGCGGCTGCGTGGATGCGTGGCTCGCTGCGCGAAGGCGTGGCCTGCTGCGTGAAGCACTTCCCCGGCCATGGCGACACGCATGTGGACTCGCACCACGCCCTGCCCACCGTCGACAAGACGCGTGCCGAGCTGAACGCACTGGAGCTGGCGCCCTTCAAGGCACTGGCCTCGCAGGCGCCGGCCATGATGACGGCCCACATCGTCTACCCGCAGATCGACCCTGACCGCCCGGCCACGCTGTCGCCGCAACTGATCGGCGGCATCCTGCGCCAGGACTGGGGCTATGACGGCGTCGTCATCACCGATGCGCTGATGATGAAGGCCGTGGCCGAGCGCTTCGGCTACGCCAGGTCCGCCGTCATGGCCATCGAGGCCGGCGCCGACATGGTGCTGGCCCAGGGCTCGCCGGCCGAGCAGCTCGTCGCCATCAACGCGCTGCGCGACGCCTTCGCCAGCGGCCGGTTGACGGCCGAGCAGGGCGAGACGGCCAATCGCCGCCTCGACCGCCTCGCCGCCGCCTACCCGGCCCGTGCCGTGGACGACAGCGCTGCCCGCGCCGCCGACCATGCGTTGATGTCCGAAGCCTGGGCCGCGGGCCTGACCGCACTGCGCGGTGCCAGGCCGCCGGCTTTGGATGCACCCATCCGCGTCATCGTGCAGGGCGATGTGCCGACCGACATGGTCTCCGAGGCCGGCCCCACTGGCCGACAAGCCGTGGCCCTGTTCGAGTCCTTCAGCGACGCCCAGGTCCAGATGGTCGACGACATCGCCCAGCTCGACTGGCGCACCGTGCCCAAGGACGGGCGTGTCAATGTGCTGGTCTCTACGCGCCGCGCCCGCTACGGCTTGGCCGCGAGCGAGTGGCGACCCGACCTGCACCTGTCGCTGTGGAACCCCTACCAGAGCCTGGACGTCGCCGGCCCGACCGTGCTGAGCTGGGGCTTTGCGCCTGGTGCGCTGGCCGGCCTGAAGGCCTGGCTGGAAGGTCGAACCCAAGCCACCGGCCGCGCGCCGCAGGGACTGCAGTGATGGAACAGGCTCGGACTCCAATGAGGTGGGTGCCCACCCTGTACTTCGTGCAGGGCATGCAGTTCTTCGTCGTCATGCTCATCGCGGGCCTGATGTTCAAGAACCTGGGGGTCGAGAACGACCAGATCGCCCGCTGGACGGCCGTGCTCGGCCTGGCGTGGGCCATCAAGCCGCTGTGGAGCCCGTTCCTGGAACTCGCGCGCAGCAAGAAGCTGATCGTCGTCGTGGCGCAATACGTCGGCGCCGTGGGCTTGGGGCTGATGGCCCTGGCACTGCATCTGCCGCACTGGTTCGGCGCGGCCATCGTCGTGCTCTTCCTGATCGCCTACGCGTCGGCCACGCATGACATCGCCTGCGATGGCCTCTACATGGCCTCGCTCGACGAGAAGCGCCAGGCCGCCTATGCCGGCTGGCAGGGCGCCTTCTTCAACGGCGCGCGCTTCTTCATCACCGGCGTCATCCTGAAGCTGGCGGGCCATCTGGAAGGCACGATGGGCGCAGCCAACGCCTGGTCCACCGTCTTCCTGGCGCTGGCCGGCCTGGTGGCCGTGCTGGCCACCTACAACGCCCGCTTCCTGCCCGGCACGCTCTCCACCGAGCACAGCGAGCTGACGGCCTCGGGTGTGGCCGCCATGCTGAAGGAGGTTGTCGTCGACTTCTTCCAGAAGCCGGGCATCTGGCGCGCCGTGCTCTTCATCGTCATGTTCCGCTTCGCCGAAGGCCAGGTGCAGACCATTGGCCCGCTCTTCCTGCTGGAAGCGCGCGACAAGGGGGGGCTCGGCCTGACGACCGGCCAGGTGGCCGACGTCTACGGCTGGGTGGGCACGGGTGCGTTCCTCGTCGGGTCCGTGCTGGGTGGCTGGGTCACCAGCAAGCTCAGCCTGCAGCGCGCGATGCCGCTGCTGCTGGTGGCCATGAGTGTGCCCAACATCACCTTCTATTACCTCGCCAGCCAGCTGCCGGCCGATATGCCGCACATCGCCGCCGCCGTGGGCGTGGAGATGTTCGGCTATGGCTTCGGCTTCGTCGGCATGATCCTGTACATCATGCAGGCCGTGGCCCCGGGCCGCTTCCAGACGGCCCACTATGCGCTCGGTTCGGGCGTCATGCAGCTGGGCTTCATCTTCGCCAAGTCCATCAGCGGCGACATCCAGATCGCGATGGGCTACCAGCAGTTCTTCGCCTGGACGATTGGCTGTGGCCTGCCGGCATTGCTGCTGCTGCTGTGGGTGCCGATGCCGCGCAAGGCCGCGCCGACCGAGGCCGTGCCGGCATGAAGGCCGCGGCGCTGTTGCTGGTTGCCGCGGCTCCTGCATTCGCCGCTGGCGAGTTCTTCGACGACTTCTCGCAGACCAGCTTGGACGCGCTCCGCCAGAGCGGCTGGGTGCTGCGCGAGGGCACCGGCCACCCGGGCCTGCCGGGTGCACGCTTCGCCACCACCCAGCTCTCGCTGGACGGCGGACTGCTCAAGCTGAAGATGTCAACGGACGGCACGCCGGCCAACACCTCGCTGGCCCAGCTCTGCGCGGCTCGCAAGTTCCTGGTTGGCACGACGACGGCGCGTGTGCGCTTTCGCGACACGGCGGGCTCGCGCGACCCCATCATCCAGAGCTTCTTCCTGGCCGGGCCGCTCAAGCACGACTACGACCCCGACTTCAGCGAGGTCGACTTCGAATACCTGCCGCATGGCGGCTGGGGCGAGCCGGAGACGCGGCTCTACGGCGTCAGCTGGCACACGGTGCGCATCGACCCCTGGGAGTCCTTCAACCAGGCCGCCATCGTGCAGGGCTCCTTCGACGGCTGGCAAGTGCTGACCGTGCAGGTCGAGGCCACACGCACACGCCACTACGTCAACGGCAGATTGATGGGCGAGCACACCGGCCGCAATGTGCCCGCCAAGCCGATGGCGATCAGCTTCAACCATTGGATTTCCGACGGTGCCAAGCCCGGCGCGCCGCGCGACTACGAGTTCGAGGTCGACTGGGTGCTGCACGTGGCCGGCAAGACGCTGAGCTCCACCGCGATGCAGACCCGTGCCGCGCAATTGCGCAAAGAGGGCGTGACCCGCCGCGATACCGTGCCGGATGCCGGCCTGACGAGCGAATGCAATCTATGAAGAAGACCCTGATCGCCGCCCTGGCGCTGGCTGCCTCCCTTGCGCAGGCGCAAACGAAGCCCGTCGTCGGCACCTACATCCTGGCCGAACGCGGCGTCGACGTCGTCGAGCAACTGCAGCCCGGCCGCGTCACGCACCTGCTCTATGCCTTCCTGCTGATTTGTGGCGAAGGAGAGCGCGCCAAGGAGGCCACAGCCTGTGCCGGCAAGCCCAATTTCAGCATCGCACCGCATGCCGACCAGGACATCTTCTCCGCCGCCTTCCAGCGCCTGAAGGTCCGCGACCCCAAGGTGCAGGTGCTGGCATCGGTGGGAGGCTGGGGCGGCTCCGATCCCTTCTTCCACCTGGCCGCGACAGCCCAGGGCCGCGCGGCTTTCGTCAAGTCCTCGGTGGACTGGCTGCGTGCCCACCCGGGCTTCGACGGCCTGGACATCGACTGGGAGCATCCCGGTTCCAACGGCTCGGTCAACGGCGTGCCACTGGGCAGCCCGGCCGATGCCGAGAACTACGTGCTGCTGATGCAGGATTTGCGCGTGGGGCTGGATGCCCTGGGTCGCGATGTCGGCAAGCGCTACGCGCTGACCACCGCGATTGCCACGACCAAGGAGCAGTTGGCTCGCATGGCCATGGGCCGCGCGGCGCCGTCGCTGGACCTGGTCTTCATGATGACCTACGACTTCGCCGGTCCTTGGACCAAGAAGGCCGTCAACCACACTGCGCTGCGCAGCGCCAAGCCCAGCGACGACACCAGCCTGGAGGCGTCGGTCGCCAACCTGAAGCGCGAGGGCGTGCCGGCGGCCAAGCTCGTCGCCGGCGTCGCCATGTATGGCCGCGGCTTCGACGGCGTGAAGGCCGACGGCCGCTATGCCAAGCCCTGGCCCAACGAGGACGGCTCAGTGCCTTTCAAGGACATCGATTCGTTGACGGGCATGAAGGCCCACTTCGACAAGCGCACCCAGTCCTGGGCCATGGTGGGTGGCGGCCGGTTCGTCGGCTACGACGACCCGCGCGCCGTGCGCGCCAAGGTCGCGTTCGCGAAGAAGCAGGGCCTAGCGGGCGTGTTCGCCTGGGAGCTCAGCCAGGACAACGGCGAAATCCTGAGCGCGATGCAACCGTGAGCGGCTTGCCGTCTTCTCGGCGCATCGCGTCGGTCGACGCGCTGCGCGGCCTGGCCGTGGCGGCCATGCTGCTGGTCAACAACCCCGGTGACTGGGGGGCGGTCTACTGGCCGCTGGAGCACGCGGCCTGGCATGGCTGCACGCCCACCGACCTGATCTTCCCGTTCTTCCTGTTCATCGTGGGCGTCTCGGCGGCGCTGGCGCTCGGGCCACGCGTGGATGCCGGCGCCGCGCCGGGGCCACTGCGAGCCGCCGTCATCCAGCGCGGCCTGCGCATCGTCGGCCTGGGCCTGGTGTTGCATCTGCTGGCCTGGTGGTTGATGCACAAGACCGAGTTCCGTGTGCTGGGTGTGTTGCAACGCATAGGCCTTTGCTTTGCGTTCGCGGGCGTGGCGGCCCTCCACCTGCGTGTACGCGGGCAGTGGACCTTGCTGCTGGCCTTGCTGATCGGCTACGGCGCGCTGCTGCTGTTCGGCAGCCCGACGCTGGACAAGCTCGGCAGCCTGAACCAGCGGATCGACACCTTGGTGCTGGGCCGGTGGGCTTACGAGTGGGATGCGGCGACCGGCATCGCCTTCGACCCCGAAGGCCTTCTGTCCACGCTGGGCGCGCTGGCGACGACGATCTTCGGCCTGCTTTGCGGCGGCCTGCTGCGCCGCGATCAGACACGAGGCCTGCTGTTGACGGGTGTTGCGGCGGCGCTCGTGGGTTGGTGGTGGTCGGGCTGGCTGCCCTGGAACAAGCAGCTGTGGACGCCGTCCTTCGTGCTGTGGACCGGCGGCCTGGCGGCTGTGGCGCTGGCCGCGGCGCATCAGTGGATCGATCGTCTCGGCCATCGCCCCTTGGGTCGCGCCTTTGGGCTGAACGCCATCGGCGCCTATGCCGGGGCCTGGATGTGCACCGTGTTGCTGGCGGCCACCGGCTGGATGGAGCCGCTGTACCGCACCGTGTTCGCGCCGTTGAATCCGCTGATCGGGCCTTATGGCCAGTCGCTGTCGTTCGCGCTCGCCTTCGTCGCGGTTTGGGCCGTGATCGTGTGGGCCCTGGACAAGCGCGGCTGGTACTGGAAGGTTTGAGAACCGGACACGCGAGCATGAGCGACGCCTTCGCCATCCGCATGCCGCCGGACATCCAGTCCGCGCAGCTCGGCGAGCATCAAGTCGTCTTCATCGACAACTTCCTTGAGAACCCGCTGGCGATGGTCGAGGCGGCCGCCAAGGTCAGCTTCGCGCCTTATCCCGGCGTGGCTGATCGCAAGGGCTACCCGGGCATTCGCGCACCGGTGCCAGCCGACTATTCGGCCAACCTCACTGCGCTGATGGAGCCGTTGATCCGCCTCAACTTCGGCGTGCCCGAAGCGCTCGATCTGCGCAAGAGCGAATGCGCTTTCTCGCTGACGACGATGCAGCCCGACGAACTCGGCCCGTTGCAGCGCACACCCCACTTCGACGCCAGCACGCCCCACCATATGGCCGTGCTGCTCTACCTCTGCGACGGCGCGCACGGCGGCACCGCTTTCTATCGCCACAAGGCCACAGGCCTGCAGCAGGTCACGGCGGACAACTGCGAAGCCTTCCTCGACACCTACTACGCCGAGCTCAACGCCCGCCCGCCCGCGCAGCGCTACTTCGACGACTCCGACGAGCACTTCGAGTTCCTGGGCATGATGCCTGCCCGCTTCAACCGCCTCGTCATCTACCGCGGCAGCCTGCTTCACTCGGCCGTCGTGAACCCGCAGCTCAGCCTGAGCAGCGATCCGCGCACGGGGCGGCTGACGGCGAATTCCTTCTACGACTTCTAGGCTGCGGTCTGCGCTTCACGCAACAAGGAAAGCCCGGCATTCGCCGGGCTTTTGCATGGCCGGGGGCGTCGATCAGAACTTCGCCGTCAGGCCGATCTTGTAGGTCGTCTCGCCCTTGAAGGACCAGGCTGGGTAGCCGGCCTTCAGCGGGTCCTTGTGCAGGCCGTCGGCCGGCAGGCTGGTGGACATGGCGCCGTACTGGACGTCGTCCTGCTTGGTCAGGTTCACCGCGTCGAAGCTCAGCTTCAGCCACTTGTTGATGTTCCAGCCGAAGCTCGCATCCAGCGTGCCGAAGTTGGCGTGCATGCGGTTGCCGTACCAGTAGGCGTTCTCGCGAATGATGTACTTGGAGCGCCAGTTGTAGGCCAGGCGGCCGAAGTAGTCGGGCGTCTCGTAGTAGCCCACCAGGTTCACGTTGTGCTTGGACGACTGGGTGAACAGGCCGAGCTGGTCGGCGAAGCTCTCCTTGGGCGCCGTGCCTTCGGTGAAGGTGTAGTTCGACACGATGCCGAAGCCGTTCTCGAAGGCATGGTTGGCCTGCAGCTCGATGCCGCGCAGGCGGCCGCCGCCGGCGTTGACGAAGTTCTGCACCGTCCAGTTGTCGACCTTGCTGAACGGGTCGACCAAGCCGATCTTCTGGTTCAGCAGCACATTGGCCGTGATGAAGTTCGAGATGTCCTTGTTGAAGAAGGTCGCCGACAGCACATTGCCCTTGCCGTAGTAGTACTCCAGGCTCAGGTCGATCTGGCTGGACTTCATGGGCTTGAGCTCGACGCTGCCGACCGTCCAGGTCTCGTTGCCGATGCGGTCGTCGTTGTAGCCGGACACCTGGATGCCGAACATGTTGGCGAAGTTCGGGCGCGTGATGGCCTGCGACGCTGCGGCGCGCAGCACCAGGTCCTTGCGCAGGTCGAAGGCCAGGTTGACGCTGGGCAGCACGTCGTTGTACTTGGACTTCTTGACGTCGAAGCCGCGGCCCCAGTTCTCGTTGCCCTCGTAGTCGCCCGCGGCCAGCGGCGTGCCGTCGAACTTGTAGCCGGTGCTCTTCACGTCCGTGGAGATGTAGCGCAGGCCGAAGTTGCCGCGCAGGTTGCCAGCCTCGAAGTCGAACATGCCGTACAGGGCCTGGTTCTTCTCGTTGAGCTCGCTGTAGGCGGAGCGGTCTTCGTTCCAGCCGTTGATGTTCTTCAACGTGCCGGCCACCATGGCGCCGATGTTGGGGCGCGGGATGCTCCAGCTGGCCACGTCGACCGTGCCGTCGAACAGGCTGGCCGTGGGGCTGGTGGCGATGGTGGCGGCCCAGACCGGGCGGTAGGCGCGCTTCTCGAAGGTGTGGTCGGCAAAACGCACGCCGGTCTTGAAGGTGTTGATGGCGCCCCAGTTCAGGTCGAACGTGGCGTCGAATTGGGCGTACTTCTCCTGGTCCTTGTTCGGGCCTTGTGACGTCGCCCAGGTCTGCGGGCCCAGCTGCGACGGCAGCTGAGCGGCCGTGAAGGACTGGCTGGACGTCGGGCTGATGACGATCTGGTGGCCTGTTGCGTCGATGGTGCCTTGCCAGTTCGGCCGCGCGAAGCCCGCATCCCAGTTGCCGGCCTGGAAGTTGGCCGTCAGCGACGTGCCGCCCTTGGCCTTGGTCGTGCCGGCGACGAGGTCGAACTTGGCGCCGTCGAGCTTGTAGTGCCCGTCGAAGGTGACACTGTCGGACGTCATCTGGGCGGCGCGTGCCCAGACCTGGAAGAACTGGTCAGGCAGCGGTTTGGCGGCGGTGGTCGTGCTGTGCACGCACATGCCGGTGGGGTTCCAGGCCGACTTCACGTCCGTGTTGCGCTTGTCGCAGTTCGGGTCCTGGAAGATGTAGTCGCTGCTGTTGGAGCTGTCGCCGACGAGCTTGAGCTTGAGCAGGTTCAGGCCGAGGTCCAGGCCTTGGGCCGGGCGGGCCTGCAGCGTCAGGTTGATGGCGTCGCGCTTGCGGTCCTGGATGAAGGCGGTGGGCGCCACGTCGCCCGACCAGCGGTTGTCGGCCTCGACGCCACGGCGGATGTAGGAACCGTCGGCATGGGCCGCGGCGGCCAGCACGCCGAAGCTCTTGGCCTCGTTCTTCCAGCTGTACAGGCCCGAGACTTCCTTCTCGGGGTCGCTGATCGTGCCCTTGCCGTACTTGACGCTGACGAAGCCGCTGTTGGCCGCCATGTCCAGCGGCTTGCGGGTCTTGACGATGACCGTGCCGCCGATGCCGCCTTCGGTCAGGTCGGCCTGCGAGGACTTGTAGACCTCCATGCCGCCGATCAATTCAGAGGGCAGCAGGGAGTAGTTGAAGGAGCGGTCGATGTCGAGCTGGTCATACCAGCCCGTGGACGCGACGGTCTGGCCGTTCAGCGTCGTGTAGGTCATCTGTGGGTCGGAGCCGCGGATGGACACCGAGGCGCCCTGGCCGAAGGCACGGCCCACGGACACGCCGGGGATGCGGCCCAGGGCCTGGCCGACGTCCGAGTCGGGCAGCTTGCCCACGTCCTCGGCGGAGACGGCATCGACGACGGCGCTGGCGTTCTTCTTGATCGTGGCGGCGGATTGCAGCGAGGCCCGGATGCCTGTGACGACCACCTGCTCGAGCTGGGCCGGCGTGTTCGCCAGTGCGGGCGCCACCGCCTCTTGTGCCTGGGCAGCCATGCTCAGCAATGTCAAGGCCGCAGCGGCCGCGATGGGGGTCGGTTTGACCTTCATGAACTAATCCTTGTTGTGGCCAATGATTCGGGTGGGATGGCCGCCGTTGGCCTATGCGTACCACCTTGAGTCCGGTTGCCGCCCTTGTCTGGTTCAGATTTGCGTACAACCAGTGCAATGCCACTATAGATTTTGATAACGCCACTTTGCTACCAATCGAGTCTGGGTAGTTTCCCGAGTGGCTTGGTCGTGCCTATGAAGCAGGGTCAGATTGCCCTGTAGGAGGCTCACCTCGCATGGTTAATTGGTATCTGACTGGTGCCGGAGCTCGGCCGACGATCCTGTTGTGCGGTGGCGACGACGGGCCGGCAGCTAGGCGGTTTCATGGCAAGTGGCCTTGATCTGGTACAGGGTTTGCCGGAGGCGCCCCGCGTGCGGCAAGCCGGGACAATGGCGGCCCAGGAGCTGTTGCTCCAAGACCCGATGTGGCAGACATGAACCCGGTTGAAAGTTGGTCGGCGGCCGACGAGCCGCAGCTCAAGGAGCGCCTGGAGCAGCGGGCCGAACCCGTGCTGCTGAAGGGCCTGCTGGCAGGCTGGCCCGCCGTGCAGGCCGGGCGCGAGACGGCTTTGAGCATCTGCGACTATTTGCGCCGCTTTGACCGGGGCGCCGAGGTCATGGCCACCAAGACGCGCGCCGCGGCGCGTGGCGTCATGGGCTACAACGACGGCCTGACCGACTTCGCCTTCGTCAAGGCGCGCATGACGCTGCCTGAGTTCATGGCGAACCTGGCGGCCTATCTGCCGGTCGACGGTGCACCCTCCATTGCTGCGCAATGCGCCAAGGTGAGCGACGTCATCCCGGGCTTCCTCGACGAGAACATGCTGCGGGCGCTGCCTGGCGTGGTGCCCAACTTCTGGCTGGGCAATGCGCTGACGGTGCCGGTGCATCACGACCACCCCTACAACCTCGCCTGCGTGGTGGCCGGGCGCCGGCGCTTCACGCTGTTCGCGCCGCAGCAGGTGGGCAATCTCTATATCGGGCCGCTCGAGCACACGCCGTCGGGGGCGCCCATCTCGGTCGTGCATCCAAAGTCGCCGGATTTCGAGCGCTACCCGCGCTATCGCAAGGCGCTGGCGTCTGCACAGGTTGTCGAGCTGGAGCCGGGCGATGCGCTCTACATCCCGCCGCTCTGGTATCACCAGGTCGAGGCGTTGGAGAAGGTCAACCTGTTGATCAACTACTGGTGGCCCGTTGCCGGTGCCAAGGACTTGCCTGCGCCAGCGCATGCGCTGCTGCAGGCCATCCAGGTGCTGAACGCGCTGCCTGCAACGCAGCGCGACGCCTGGGCGGCCATGTTCGAGCACTATGTAGTGCAGCGCGAGCAGGAGCCGGCGGGACACATCCCCGAGGCCTGGCATGGCGTGCTGGCGCGGCGACGCTGAGGACGGATTCCATGCGGCCCATGAAGGAAGTTGACGACATCACGCGGGAGCGCTTCGAGCGCGAGGTGGTGCCCGCCTACGAGCCGGTCGTGATGCGCGGCGCGGTGAGGCACTGGCCGTTGGTCGCGCAAGGGCGCGCGGGCCTGGATCCCTGCCTGCAATACCTGATGGGCTTCGACGGCGGCAAGCCCGTGGACGCCGTGCTGGCCAAGCCCGAACCCACGCGGGCCTTCAGCTACAAGCCCGACCTGGACGGCTTCAACTTCATGCGCGACAAGCGGCCCTATGCCGCCTTGTTCGAGCAGCTCTGGCGCTACAGCCACTTCCCCGACCCGCCGAGCCTGGCGGCGCAAAGCGCATTGGTGTCGGAGGCCTTGCCGGGCCTGGAGTTGGCCAATGTTTTGCCGCTGCTGGACGCCGCCGTGCCACCGCGCATCTGGATCGGCAACCGTGCGACGGTGCCCGCGCACTTCGACGATTCCCACAACATCGCCTGCGTGGCAGCCGGCCGCCGCCGTTTCACGCTTCTGCCGCCGGCCTGCGCACCGCTGCTCTACCTGGGTCCGCCGGACTACGCGCCCACGCCGGCGCCGATGTCAGTCGTGCCTGATCTGCACCGCGCAGACCCGGCGCAGTTCCCTTTGTTAGCTGAAGCCCTGACGCACGCCGTGGTGGCCGAGTTGGAGCCGGGTGACGCGATCTACATGCCGCCGCTGTGGTTCCATCAGGTCGAGTCGCTGGCGCCGCACCTGAACATCCTGATGAACTACTGGTGGCGGCCGCTGGCCGCACCGCAGCGCCCGGATGACCTGCACCTGGCGGCTATGCGGCTGGCCATGCTGGCGCTGCGGCATCTGCCCGACGGTGAACGTGAAGGCTGGCGCGCCTTGTTCGCGCACTATGTGTTCGGCGCGCGGGGTGAAGGACTGGCTCACATCCCCGCAGGCCAGCGCCATCTGTTCGGCGACATCGACGCGGCGGCCGATGCCGCCGTGCGCAAGGACATCCTGGACCGGTTGAATCACCAGGTGTAGATCTGCAGGGCCTTGTCGCCGACACCCGGCGGGATGTTGGCCAGCAGCTCGCGGTGGTCAGGAAAGTTCGTCGCGCTGCGCTGGATGAAGTCGTCCACCGCCTCCAGCCGGTGGCGCGCCTGGTGCTCTGTCGGCGGCTGCAGGTCCTGCGCATCCGGAAAGATGCCCATGCCGGCCAGCAGCGCATACCAGGACACGGCCGGGTAGCCGCCGCCGAAGCGGCCCGTCTTGAGGGCGGCGACCAGGGGCTTGCGCGACATCCACGTCATCAGAACGCCTTGCAGCGAGTCCGACAGGTGCATGTTCGCGGCGTTCTCGCGCCAGTAGTCGGTGTCGGTGCGCGAGTTGGTCTTGTAATGCGCGACGATGTAGTCGCGGGTGTTCTCGAAGCGCTTGTGCATGGCGGCGTTGAACGCGTCCTGCGAGGCGACGCCGAGGTCGCCCTTCTCCAGCACTTCCACCAGCATGGACGCCGTGACCTGCACGAACAGCAGGGCCGTGGCTTCCAGCGGCTCGATGAAGCCCTGCGACAGGCCGATGGCCACGCAGTTGCGGTTCCAGACCTTGGCCATGCGGCCCACGCGCATCTTGAGGTGGCGGGCGGGGATATCGGCATCCAGCAGGCCCAGGTGCTGGCGCAGCTCGGTCTCGGCTTCGTCTGCCGAGCAGTGGGCGCTGCTGTAGACATAGCCATTGCCCTGGCGCTGGGTGAGCGGGATCTTCCACGCCCAGCCGTGGCGCAGCGCGGTGGACACGGTCTGCGACTCTATGGGGCCTTCTAGCGGCGTCGGCATCGCCACGGCCGCGTCGTTGAAGAGGTTCTCCCCGAAGCCGATGAAGGGTGTCTGCAGGGCCTTGCCAATCATCAGCGATGCAAAGCCGCTGCAGTCGACGAAGAAGTCGGCGGCCAGCGTCTCGCCGTCATCGAGCTGGAGCCGGTCGATGTCACCGCGCTCGTTGAGCAGCACCTGGGTGACGTGGCGCCGCAGGTGGGTCACGCCGCGCTCCACCGCCTTGAGGCCGAGGAACTGGCCCAGCAGCGTGGCGTCGAAGTGATAGCCGTACCAGACGTCGAAGGGGAAATTGGGCAGCGCGCGCGGGCCGCGGGCCTGGCGCGCCAGCGCCGCGGACGTGAAGAAGCGGTCCGGGTGGGCGTACACGTCGGCGCCGTCGAGCCGCGCGTGCACGTTGTCGACGAAGGGATGCATGGTCATGTTGTCCAGCATCGACACGAAGGGGTGGAAGTAGCGCTCGAAGCCGGGCTTGGTCGACCAGCCATCGAAGGTGATGCCGCTCTTGTAGGTGGCGTTGCAGGCCGGCATCCACTCCGACTCCTCGATGCCCAGGATCTCGAAGAACCGGCGCAGCCAGGGCGTCGAGCCCTCGCCCACGCCGATGATGCCGACTTGGGGGCTCTCCAGCACGGTGATCTTCAGCCGCGGGCCATAGGCCGTGGTGGCCAGCATCAGCGCCGTCATCCAGCCCGCCGAGCCGCCGCCAACGATGCAGATGTGCTTGACCGGCGGCGGCGCATCGGTGCTGCCGCCCAGGGGGCGGGCGGCGATGTACTGGTCGATGAGGGTGGCGGTGTCGCTCATGAGGGCATTGGAATGGAAAAGGGGAGCGTGTTGAGCGCTCCCCTCGGGGTTGCTGCGGGCCGCAGCGCCGGGCCGCTCCCAAGCCGGCCCGCCTGGCGATGTGCTTGGCGGTCGATCCGCCAAGCATCGCCGTCCCCGCGGGGGACCGACTGGGCACGTCCGCGTTCAGCGGCGCGTGACCAGGCGAGGGGTCAAAACTTCACACGCGCGGTCAGGTAGAACTGGCGGCCGTTCTTGTAGATGGCGCGCGGCTGCACTTCCGAGGCGTAGTACTTCAGCTTCGGGTCGTTCAGGTTCTGCGCATCCAGGCTGACGGCGAAGTTGTCGTTGATCTTGTAGCCCAGAGACGCCGACAGCACGCCGTTGCCCTTCTGGAAGTAGTCCGTGCCACGGTCGGTGCCGATGAAGATGTCATCGGTGTAGCTGTAGTTCAAGCGCGCCGAGAAGTGGTCGTTCTCGAAGAAGCCGCCCAGGGTGAACGAGTTCTTCACATCGCCGCGCAGCACATGGCCGTCTTGGTCGTGACCGTCCGCGAAGGTGTAGTTCGCCGTCACGCCGAAGTTGTTGGCGATGGGCGTCTCGAACGCGAATTCCAGACCGGTGACGGAAGCCTTCTTGTTGGTCAGGCCGGTGATGACGAACTGACGGTTCACCAGTTGCTGCACGCCACCCTGCTGGTTGGTGTTGCCCAGCAGCACCGGGTAGGTGCTGGTGAACGTGCCGTTCGTGATGTAGCTGCCCATCTGCATGTGGAAGGCACCCATCGACACGAAGGCGCGCGGCGCAAAGTACCACTCGATGTTGGCGTCGAAGTTGGTCGAGCGAATCGGCTTCAGGTCGGGGTTGCCGGCCGTGCCGCCACCGATGGCGTTGTTGTCCAGGAACATGCCGGTCGTGCTCAGCGACGTGAACGCGGACAGGGCCGTGTAGTCGGCGCGGGTCACCGTGCGGCTCACGGCCAGGCGGCCCACCACGTCGCGGCGGATGTCCACACGCACGCTGGCGCTGGGCAGCAGGTCGGTGTAGGTGCGGTCAGCGGAGGTGGCCGTGAAGTCACCGAATGCCGACGACACATCAGCCTTCTCGCCCGGGAAGCTGGGGCGGAACGAACCCGAGGACTGCTTTGTGCGCACGGCGCGCAGACCGACGTTGCCGCTCCAGCCGTCGCCTTCCAGGTTGCCCTGCAGGTAGGCGGCGGTGGTGGTTTCCTTCACGCTGTATTCGCCGCCGTCCATGGGCGAGCGGCGCGCGATGGGATCGCGGTTGGTGACGCGGCTGTTGTACTCAGCCAGGGCCGCGGCCGAGATATAGGTCAGATTGGTCGGGAAGCCTTGCCCCAAGCCGCTGCCGTAGTTGCCCGGGAATGACTGGCTGAAGGCCGGCAGGGTGTAGGGCGAGAGCTGGGGCGCATCGTTGCCGCTTGCGTCGGCGCAGGCGCTGGGCTTGCTCCAGTCCCAGGGGCCGACGCGGTAAGGCGTGCCGGTGGCACAGCCCGGGCCCTGGTTCAGCGTCGCATCGGTGTTGCGCTTGTGCTGAGCACTGCGCACGCCGAACTTCAGGCTCTTGAGCACGCCGGAGTCGAGCGAGTACTCGCCGTCCACCTGGGCCCAGCTTTCCTTGTCGTGCACGATGACGTGCTCGGCGCCGAAGATCCAGTCAAAGCCCACCGTGGGGTTGGTGAAGCTGAAGGCGGGTGCCGTGTCGTTGCCTTGCAGCGCATAGCTAGCGCGCGTGGCGGCGATGTGCGGTTCGACGACGTCCTGGCTGACGGTCTGGCCCTTGCCCTTGGACGTGCCGGCGTTGGCGGTCAGCGTCAGCGCGCTGTTGACCTTGAACGTGCCATCCAGGCTCAGGAAGTTGCTCTCGGCAGAGGCCTTGCGCGAGATCATGTCGTAGTAGCCGGCGGTCGACGAGCTGGCCCAGTCGAAGGTGGCCTGCGTCAGTGTCTTAACGCCCTTGCTGTCGGTGGCGATCTTGTAATTCGAGATCGTGGCGCTGTTGATCAGGCCGGCGCGCGGCGCGATCAGGTAGTTGCGGTTGTAGTTGTCCGCATCCATCTTGGACGAGAAGCCCGTCAGCGTCAGGTCGATGTCCTGGGTGGGCTTGAACTGGGCGCGTACCAGGCCGCCCTTGCGCTCCCGCTCTTGCGTGAAGTAGGCGGCGCCGATCAGGTCGGGCGTGTAGACGCCGATCAGGTCAGGGTGCGCTGCGACAAGGGCAGGTGCGTTGGTAGTGTCCAGCTTGTTGATGAAGCCCAGCGTTTCCACGCCGTCACGGCGCAGGCTGCGCTTTTCCGAGAAGGCTTGCACCAGCACGCCGAAGGTCTTGGACTCGTTCTTGAAGTTGGCCAGCACGCTGAGCTGCGGGTCCGTCTTCTTGGGCAGGCTGGCGTAGACGGCGCCCAGGCCCGCTTCAAAGGTCAGCGCCTTGGCGAAGTCCAGCGGCTTGCGGGTGATGATGTTCACCGAACCCGCGGTGCCACCTTCCACCAGGGAGGCTTCGGCGCTCTTGCGCACCTCGACGCGGCTCACGAGTTCGGAGGGCAGCAGCGAGTAGCTCACGCTTCGGCCGACGCCGGCACCGGTCTGGTCCAGCACGAACCAGTCGCCGTTGGCGATGCCGTGGCCGTCGAGCAGGGTCTGCGTCAGGCTGGGGTTGGTGCCGCGCAGACCGACGCGGTCGCGCTCGTCGAAGCCACCGGAACCCCCGGCCGGACTGTTCAGGATGGTGACGCCGGGCACGCGAGCCAGCGAGTCGGCCACGTTCTTGTCGGGCATCTTGCCGATGTCTTCGGCCGAGATGACATCGATGTGGGCATCGGCATTGCGCTTGACGCTCAGCGACTTCTCCTGCGACGCGCGGATACCGGTGATGGTGACCGTGTCCAGTTGTTGGGGAGTCGGGGCTTGCTGCGCCATGGCGGCGCCGCTGGCGCCAAGCAAAGCGATGAATACCGCCTGCGAGATGGGAGTCTGCTTGACCTTCATATGCTGTTCCTCGTTGTGGCCAATGAATTCGGGCGGCGGTGACTGCTTCGGGTGCGTTGCATACCACCTTCGGTCCGGTTGATGCCTTGTGTGCCCTCAAAAGCGCATCCAACCAGTGCCATGCCACTGTAACGATTGATAACGCCACTTTGCTACCAATTTTTACTGAGGGGTTTCCCGAGTGGTGGTGCAAAAGTGCCCGCTCATTGGGCGGCGCCCTCTCTGGGTCGGCCAATCAGCCGAGCATATTGGTGTTTGATTGGTATCTTTGCGCGTGTAAAACTGTTGCGCGCCGGCGACGCGGCCCTTGCGAAAGGCGCGAGGAGTCGCTCAGCAAGGCTTGCTGGCTGGTAGCTGGGTGGCCTTGATCTGGTTCTGTATTGGTCCGATGCCCCGGGGCTGCGTCGATGACGCCGCGGCGTGCTCGGTGCCGCCGCGTGAGGCGAGACGGGCGGATCGCAGCGGGCCGTCCGGCTGCGCGTTGCTGCGCTCTTGGCCCTTGCCTTCTTCGCGAGGCGGCTGTTGCACCCCGTTTGCCCTGTGCTATAGTTGCGGGCTTGCCTCAGGAGGGGTGGCCGAGTGGTTAAAGGCAGCAGACTGTAAATCTGCCCGCATAGCGTACGCTGGTTCGAATCCAGCCTCCTCCACCAAAACTGCCGTTGCTGGCGGTTGCGGCAGGACTCCCAGAGCGGGAGTAGTTCAATGGTAGAACCTTAGCCTTCCAAGCTAATGACACGGGTTCGATTCCCGTTTCCCGCTCCAATCCGGGCGGTTTGGTTGGTCAGCGTCGACACCGGTTTGCCGGCCAGTTCGTCTGGCGTCAAACCCGTGCCGATGCCCTTGTGGCTCAGTGGTAGAGCACTCCCTTGGTAAGGGAGAGGTCACGCGTTCGATCCGCGTCAAGGGCACCACAGATTTTCTCTTTTTCTACTCGTTTCAACGGGTTCGCCTCAGGAGCGCAAGATGGCAAAAGGCAAGTTTGAACGGACCAAGCCGCACGTGAACGTGGGCACGATTGGCCACGTTGACCACGGCAAGACCACGCTGACCGCGGCAATCGCGACCGTGCTGTCCAAGAAGTTCGGYGGCGAGGCCAAGGCCTACGACCAGATCGACGCAGCGCCTGAAGAAAAGGCCCGCGGCATCACGATCAACACCGCYCACGTCGAGTACGAGACGGCCAACCGCCACTACGCGCACGTTGACTGCCCCGGCCACGCCGACTACGTCAAGAACATGATCACCGGTGCCGCCCAGATGGACGGCGCCATCCTGGTGTGCTCGGCCGCTGACGGCCCGATGCCCCAGACCCGCGAGCACATCCTGCTGGCTCGYCAGGTYGGCGTGAAGTTCATCATCGTCTTCCTGAACAAGTGCGACATGGTCGACGACGCCGAGCTGCTCGAGCTGGTCGAAATGGAAGTGCGCGAGCTCCTGTCCAAGTACGACTTCCCCGGCGACGACACCCCCATCATCAAGGGTTCGGCCAAGCTGGCGCTGGAAGGCGACACGGGCGACCTGGGCGAGCAAGCCATCATGCGTCTGGCCGACGCCCTGGACAACTACATCCCCCAGCCGGACCGTGCCATCGACGGCGCCTTCCTGCTGCCGGTTGAAGACGT
Source organism: Roseateles sp. P5_E4 (assembly GCF_054049255.1). NCBI lineage: Bacteria > Pseudomonadati > Pseudomonadota > Betaproteobacteria > Burkholderiales > Sphaerotilaceae > Roseateles > Roseateles sp. P5_E4. The sequence goes on from NZ_JBFUMS010000018.1 coordinate 107,864, forward strand.
CTTCTCGATCTCCGGCCGCGGCACCGTCGTGACCGGTCGCGTCGAGCGCGGCATCATCAAGGTCGGCGAAGAAATCGAAATCGTCGGCATCCGCGACGTGCAGAAGACCACCGTCACCGGCGTCGAAATGTTCCGCAAGCTGCTGGACCAAGGTCAAGCGGGCGACAACGTCGGCATCCTGCTGCGCGGCACCAAGCGTGAAGACGTCGAGCGCGGCCAGGTGCTGGCCAAGCCCGGCTCGATCAAGCCGCACACCCACTTCACGGCAGAAATCTATGTTCTGTCCAAGGAAGAGGGCGGCCGCCACACGCCGTTCTTCAACAACTACCGTCCCCAGTTCTACTTCCGTACCACGGACGTGACCGGTGCCGTGGAGTTGCCGAAGGACAAGGAAATGGTCATGCCTGGCGACAACGTCGGCATCACCGTGAAGCTGATCGCACCGATCGCGATGGAAACCGGCCTGCGCTTCGCCATCCGTGAAGGCGGTCGTACCGTCGGCTCGGGCGTCGTCGCCACGATCCTCTCGTAAGTTTTTCAAGGCCACAGGGGCATAGCTCAATTGGCAGAGCGTCGGTCTCCAAAACCGAAGGTTGGGGGTTCGAGACCCTCTGCCCCTGCCAACAGTCGCTGATCACGACGGTTGGTTTCCTGGCAACAAGCATCGGCCCGCGAGAGAGATCTCGGCGGGCCTTGCTGCTGATGGCGACAAACCTTGGCAGCGTCTGACAGCCGCTTCAAAGCGGCGCGTGAAAGTGAAGTGATGGCGAATCCTCCCCAAGTCGAGACCGTGACCAGCGGCGCCGACAAGGCCAAGCTGGCCGTTGCGGTACTGCTGCTGATTGGCGCGCTGGCGGCCTACTACGGCCTGTCCAAGCAAGGCCCGCTGGCGCAGTGGGCCTCGCTGCTCGTGTTGTTGGCCGCCGGCGTGGCGGCTTTCTTTACGTCTGAACACGGCAAGGCGCTGATCGCCTACGGCCGCGACTCGACGCGTGAAGTCAAGAAGGTGGTCTGGCCGACCCGCAAGGAAGCGACCCAGATGACGGGCTATGTGTTTGCCTTCGTCGTCGTCATGGCGCTCTTCCTGTGGATGACGGACAAGACGTTGGAATGGGTGCTGTACGACCTGATCCTGGGCTGGAAGCGCTGATCGCAAGGAATCTTGATGTCTGAAGAACAAGTCGTCACGACCGAAGCCCCGACGGGCCTGCCCAAGCGCTGGTATGTCGTCCATGCCTACTCGGGCATGGAAAAGGCTGTCGAACGCAACCTGCGCGAGCGCATTGACCGCGCCGGCATGCAGGACAAGTTCGGCCGCATCCTGGTGCCAACCGAAGAAGTCGTCGAGCTGAAGAACGGCAAGAAAGCCGTCACCGAGCGCCGCTTCTTCCCGGGCTATGTGCTGGTGGAAATGGCAATGGACGACGAGTCCTGGCATCTGGTCAAGCACACGTCCAAGGTGACGGGCTTTGTGGGCGGCGCAAAGAACCGCCCGGCCCCGATCTCGGAGGCCGAGGTCATGAAGATCGTCAACCAGATGCAGGAAGGCGTCGAGAAGCCACGGCCCAAGGTCGAGTGGACGGTCGGCGAGGTCGTGCGCGTCAAGGAAGGCCCMTTCACCGACTTCAACGGCTCGGTCGAAGAGGTCAACTACGACAAGTCCAAGGTGCGTGTGTCGGTCACGATCTTCGGCCGCGCGACGCCGGTGGAACTGGACTTCTCGCAGGTCGAAAAAGTTTGACGACGCGTCGTCAAACTTTTCGCCGCTGCCCGCAGGGCTAAGGCAAAAGGTCCGACGCGCACCTCTGACGTCCAAGTGAAGGGCTGCATAGCCTGAAATTTGAGCAGCAGAGTAGAATCCTGGGTTCGGCCGGCGTCCCCTAACGTCGACCCGTGATCAGTCTGCAACGAGAGGCGGGCAAGAGGAGCAAAGGTAAGGACTTCGGTCCGAGTCCGATGCGCTAGCACTCAGGTGTTCAGGCTTGCCGCCCGGGCACTGGATTGGAGAAAACATGGCAAAGAAGATTGTCGGCTTCATCAAGCTGCAAATTCCGGCCGGCAAGGCCAACCCTTCGCCCCCGGTGGGGCCCGCGCTTGGTCAGCGTGGCCTGAACATCATGGAATTCTGCAAGGCGTTCAACGCCCAGACTTCGGCTGGTGGCTTCGAGCCCGGCATGAAGCTGCCGGTGGTCATCACCGCGTTCGCGGACAAGAGCTTCACCTTCGTCATCAAGTCGCCCCCGGCGACCGTGTTGATCAAGAAGGCCGCGAAGATCGAGAAGGGCTCGCAGCGCCCCCACCTGGATAAGGTCGGCAAGCTGACCCGCGCCCAGTTGGAAGAGATCGCAACGATCAAGACCAAGGACCTGACGGCCGCCAGCATGGACGCCGCAGTCAAGACCATCGCCGGCTCCGCCCGCTCGATGGGCATCATCGTGGAAGGGGTCTGACATGGCCAAGCTCACCAAGAAGCAAAAGGCGCTGGCTGGCAAGGTCGAGTCGACCAAGCTGTACGCGCTGACCGAAGCCCTGGACCTGGTCAAGAGCCTGGCCTCGGCCAAGTTCGATGAATCTATCGACGTCGCCGTTCAGCTCGGCATCGATGCCAAGAAGTCGGACCAGGTCGTTCGTGGCGCCGTCGTGCTGCCCAACGGCACCGGCAAGACCAAGCGCGTCGCCGTGTTCGCCCAAGGTGCCAAGGCTGATGAAGCCCGCGCCGCCGGCGCCGACGTCGTCGGCATGGAAGACCTGGCCGAGCGCGTCAAGGCGGGCGACATGCCCTTCGACGTGGTCATCGCCTCGCCCGACACGATGCGTGTCGTCGGTACTCTGGGTCAGATCCTGGGCCCGCGCGGCCTGATGCCTAACCCCAAGGTTGGCACCGTGACCCCGGACGTCGCCACTGCCGTCAAGAACGCCAAGGCTGGCCAAGTCCAGTTCCGCGTCGACAAGGCCGGCATCATCCACGGCACCCTCGGCCGTCGCTCGTTCGACACCGACAAGCTGGAAGGCAACCTGCGCGCGCTGATCGAAGCTCTGAACAAGAGCAAGCCGGCGTCGAGCAAGGGCATCTACCTGCGCAAGGTCGCCGTGTCCTCGACGATGGGCGTCGGCGCCCGCGTCGAAATCGCGTCGATCAACGCTCAAGCCAACGCAGCTTGATGCACTGAATCTGCTCGGGGCGAGTCTGGCCCTGGGCAACAAGATTGGTGGGGCGCTGTTCCGGTTCGCCGGAGTGGCGCGTCATCCAAGACCGTTGGTGGAGACCCCTTAAATCTCGACGCAAGTTGAGAACCAACGCAGATGGCGGTCCCGCTGAAGGGTTTGCCGCTCCGAGCCATCGGGGTGGGTTTCCTGACAGATGGTCGCTGAATCCCTGGCGCTCCCAAAGCCGCAAGGCCGAGAGAGCAAATGTGAGGAGTAGACCTTGAGTCTCAATCGCAACGAGAAGGCAGTCGTTGTCTCCGACGTCGCAGCGCAAGCTGCCAAGTCGCAGACGCTGGCGCTGGCCGAGTACCGTGGCCTCACCGTTGAAGCCCTGAACAAGCTGCGCGTCACCGCGCGCGCCCAAGGTGTGTATCTTCACGTGCTGAAGAACACCCTGGCGCGTCGCGCTGTCGCCGGCACCCCGTTCGAGGCTGCTTCGGAGAGCATGGTCGGCCCGCTGATCTACGGCTTTTCGGAAGACGCTGTCGCGGCTGCCAAAGTCATCGCTGACTTTGCCAAGACCAACGACAAGCTCGTCATCAAGGGCGGTGCGTACGGTGGCAAGGCTCTGGACGTGAACGGCGTGAAGGCGCTGGCATCCGTCCCGAGCAAGGAAGTGCTGCTGTCGCAAATCGCAGGCCTGCTGCTGTCGCCGGTGCAACGCACCGCGGCCGTGCTGGCTGCCCTGGCTGCAAAGCGTGGCGAAGGCGCCGCTTCTACGGAAGCTGCCGCTGAAGAAGCCCCGGCTGCCGCCTGATCGACGAACTACGCGTTACACGCAATCAATCTGTTTTAAGGAAATTCATCATGGCATTCGATAAAGACGCTTTCCTGGCCTCGCTGGACAGCATGACCGTTCTGGAGCTGAACGATCTGGTCAAGGCAATTGAAGAGAAGTTCGGCGTGTCCGCCGCTTCGATGGCTGCTCCGGCCGCCGGTGGCGCCGGCGGCGGCGCCGCTGCTGCCGTTGAAGAGAAGACCGAGTTCAACGTCGTGCTGACCGAAGCCGGCGCGCAGAAGGTCTCCGTCATCAAGGCCGTCCGTGAAATCACGGGCCTGGGTCTGAAGGAAGCCAAGGACCTGGTCGACGGCGCTCCGAAGAACGTCAAGGAAGCCGTTTCCAAGGCCGACGGCGAAGCTGCAGTCAAGAAGCTGGTGGAAGCCGGCGCCAAGGCTGAGCTGAAGTAAGACTTTGGGGTGGGGCCTGTGCAGCAGGTCCGGCCCCACTGACTAGAAAAGGGGTTGCCTTTGGGCTTCCCCTTTTTTGTCTTTGCGGGTTAATCCTGCTTGAGAACAGGTGAAAGACCTCGCGCGGGTATGATGCGCGGTTCTTTCACGTGTTCTCTGATCCGACTGCAGAGAACCAGTTTGGTCGGACTTCGGTGCAATGCCGAAGTTGTCCGCCAGCGGTTGGTAGTGGCCAACCACCAAGCTAGGCAGCCGCCCGTTCTGGGTGAGTGAGCCAGCCAGTCGCCGACGCGGCTCGCCCCACGGCCAGGGGTGGGCTCGACACGGAGTGTTTATGGCGCAAGCAACCCCCTACAGCTATACCGAGCGCAAGCGGATCCGCAAGAGCTTCGGCAAGCGCGAGAGCGTTCTCAACGTTCCCTATCTGCTCACGATGCAGAAGGACAGCTACGTGGCCTTCCTGCAGAAGGACGTGGCCCCCGCCAAACGCAAGCCCGAAGGGCTGCAGGCGGCTTTCCTTTCGGCGTTCCCGATTGTTTCGCACAACGGTTTCGTCGAGATGAAGTTCCTCGAGTTCAACATTGCCAAGCCGCCGTTCGACACCCGCGAGTGCCAGCAGCGGGGGTTGACCTACGCTGCCGCCGTCCGTGCGCGGCTGCAGATGATCATCTATGACCGTGAGAGCCCGCAGGCCAAGACGGTCAAGGAAATCAAGGAGCAAGAGGTCTACATGGGCGAAGTGCCCCTGATGACCGACTACGGCTCCTTCATCGTCAACGGTACCGAGCGCGTCATCGTGTCGCAGCTGCACCGCTCACCTGGCGTGTTCTTCGAGCACGACAAGGGCAAGACGCACAGCTCGGGCAAGCTGCTGTTCAGCGCTCGCATCATTCCTTACCGCGGCTCCTGGCTGGACTTCGAGTTCGACCCGAAGGACATCCTGTACTTCCGCGTTGACCGCCGCCGCAAGATGCCGGTCACCATCCTGCTGAAGGCCATCGGCCTGAAGCCGGAACAGATCCTGGCCCACTTCTTCGTGTTCGACAACTTCCGCCTGATGGACGTTGGCGCGCAGCTCGAATTCGTCGCCGACCGCCTGAAGGGCGAAGTCGCCCGCTTCGACATCGTCGACAAGTCGGGTGCCGTCATCGTCGAGAAGGACAAGCGCATCACGGCCCGCCATGCGCGCCAGCTGGAGCAGTCCGGCACGCAGCACATCTCGGTGCCCGAGGACTTCCTGGTCGGCCGCGTGCTGGCCAAGAACATGATCGACGCCGACACCGGCGAGATCATTGCCAAGGCCAATGATGAACTGACCGACGCGCTGCTGAAGAAGCTGCGCCAGGCCGGCGTCAAGGAAATCCAGTGCCTGTTCACGAACGAGCTGGACGAAGGTGCCTACATCAGCCAGACGCTGGCCTCGGACGAGACCGAAACGCAGCTGGCCGCCCGCGTCGCCATCTACCGCATGATGCGCCCCGGCGAGCCGCCGACGGAAGACGCCGTCGAGGCCCTGTTCAACCGCCTGTTCTACAGCACCGACACCTACGACCTGAGCCGTGTCGGCCGCATGAAGTTCAACGCGCGCGTCGGCCGTGACACGCCCGAAGGCAACATGAACCTGTCCAACGAGGACATCCTTGACGTCGTCAAGATCCTCGTCGAGCTGCGCAATGGCCGCGGCGAAGTGGACGACATCGACCACCTGGGCAATCGTCGCGTGCGTTGCGTGGGCGAACTGGCCGAAAACCAGTACCGCTCGGGCCTCGCCCGCATCGAGAAGGCCGTCAAGGAACGTCTGGGCCAGGCCGAGACCGAAGCCCTGATGCCGCACGACCTGATCAACTCCAAGCCGATCTCCGCGGCGCTGAAGGAGTTCTTCGGTGCGTCGCAGCTGTCGCAGTTCATGGACCAGACCAACCCGCTGTCGGAAATCACGCACAAGCGTCGTGTTTCCGCTCTTGGCCCGGGTGGTTTGACCCGCGAGCGCGCTGGCTTCGAAGTCCGCGACGTGCACCCGACCCACTACGGCCGCGTCTGCCCGATCGAAACGCCGGAAGGCCCGAACATCGGCCTGATCAACTCGCTGGCGCTGTTCGCTCAGCTCAACGAGTACGGTTTCCTGGAAACGCCGTATCGCCGCGTTGTTGACGGTCACGTCACCGACCAGATCGACTACCTGTCCGCCATCGAGGAAGGCAAGTACGTCATCGCCCAGGCGAATGCGACGCTGAACACGACCGGCGAGCTGACGGACGAGCTGGTCTCGGCCCGTGAAAACGGCGAGTCGGTGCTGACGTCTCCTGAGCGCATCCAGTACATGGACGTGGCGCCGACGCAGATCGTGTCGGTCGCGGCTTCGCTCGTGCCCTTCCTCGAGCACGATGACGCGAACCGCGCGCTGATGGGCGCCAACATGCAGCGCCAGGCTGTGCCGGTGCTGCGCCCTGAGAAGGCTTTCGTGGGTACGGGGGTCGAGCGCGTGGCTGCGAAGGACTCGGGCACGGTGGTCGCGGCTCGCCGCGGCGGCGTCGTCGATTACGTCGACACGAACCGCATCGTGATCCGCGTGAACGATGACGAGACCGTGGCCGGTGAGGTCGGTGTCGACATCTACAACCTGATCAAGTACCAGCGTTCCAACCAGAACACCAACATCCACCAGCGCCCGATCGTGCGCCGTGGCGACAAGGTGGCGGCCGAGGACATCATTGCCGACGGCGCGTCCACCGACATCGGTGAACTGGCCCTGGGCCAGAACATGCTGGTCGCGTTCATGCCCTGGAACGGCTACAACTTCGAAGACTCGATCCTGATCTCCGAACGCGTCATCGCCGAAGACCGCTACACCTCGATCCATATCGAGGAACTGGTCGTCAACGCGCGTGACACCAAGCTGGGCGCCGAGGAAATCACCCGCGACATCCCGAATCTGTCGGAGCAACAACTCGGCCGTCTGGACGAGTCGGGCATCGTCTACGTCGGTGCCGAGGTGAACCCTGGCGACGTGCTGGTCGGCAAGGTCACGCCCAAGGGCGAGACGACGCTGACGCCGGAAGAGAAGCTGCTTCGCGCCATCTTCGGCGAGAAGGCTTCGGACGTGAAGGACACGTCGCTGCGTGTCGACCAAGGCACCAACGGCACCGTCATCGACGTGCAGGTCTTCACCCGTGAAGGCATCCAGCGCGACAAGCGCGCCCAGCAGATCATCGACGACGAGCTCAAGCGCTACCGCTTGGACCTGAACGACCAGCTGCGCATCGTCGAGAGCGACGCCTTCGACCGTATCGAGAAGCTGCTCGTCGGCAAGCTCGCCAACGGCGGCCCGCAGAAGATCGCCAAGGGCACGGCCATCGACAAGGAATACCTGGCCTCGGTCGAGAAGTTCCATTGGTTCGACATCCGTCCCGCCGAGGAAGACATCGCCAACCAGCTCGAGTCGATCAAGAACTCGCTCGACCAGACTCGCCACAGCTTCGACCTGGCTTTTGAAGAAAAGCGCAAGAAGCTGACGCAGGGCGACGAGCTGCCCGCTGGCGTGCTGAAGATGGTCAAGGTCTACCTGGCCGTCAAGCGCCGCCTGCAGCCTGGCGACAAGATGGCCGGCCGTCACGGCAACAAGGGTGTGGTGTCCAAGGTCACCCCGATCGAAGACATGCCCTACATGGCCGACGGCACGCCTGCCGACATCGTGCTGAATCCGCTGGGCGTGCCCTCGCGGATGAACGTGGGTCAGGTTCTCGAAGTGCATCTGGGCTGGGCCGGCAAGGGCATCGGCCAGCGCATCGGCGACATGCTGCAGCAGCACACCAAGGTTGCCGAGCTGCGCAAGCTGTTCGACCAGCTCTACAACCAGAGCGGTGGCAAGACGGAACGCATCGAAGACCTGACGGACGACGAAGTGCTGGAGATGGCCGCGAACCTCGCCAAGGGCGTGCCCTTCGCGACGCCGGTCTTCGATGGTGCCAAGGAAGAAGAAATCCGCGGCATGCTCAAGCTGGCGTACCCGGACGACATTGCCGCCAAGAAGGGCCTGACCGCTACGCGCACCCAGGCCTGGCTGTGCGACGGCCGCACCGGCGAGCAGTTCGAGCGCCCGGTCACCGTCGGCTACATGCACGTGCTGAAGCTGCACCACCTGGTGGACGACAAGATGCACGCCCGTTCGACTGGCCCGTACTCGCTCGTCACGCAGCAACCGCTGGGCGGCAAGGCGCAGTTCGGCGGCCAGCGTTTCGGCGAAATGGAAGTCTGGGCGCTGGAAGCCTATGGCGCCTCCTACATCCTGCAGGAAATGCTGACGGTCAAGTCCGATGACGTGAACGGGCGCACCAAGGTGTACGAGTCCATCGTCAAGGGCGAACACGCCATCGAAGCCGGCATGCCGGAATCCTTCAATGTTCTGGTCAAGGAAATCCGTTCCCTTGGCATCGACATTGAACTGGTCAAGAACTAAGGAGCAGATGCATGAAGGGACTACTCGACCTATTCAAGCAATTCACCCCCGATGAGCATTTCGATGCCATCCAGATCGGCCTGGCTTCTCCGGAGAAGATCCGCAGCTGGTCGTTCGGCGAGGTGAAGAAGCCCGAGACCATCAACTACCGCACCTTCAAGCCGGAACGCGACGGCCTGTTCTGCGCCAAGATCTTTGGCCCGATCAAGGACTACGAGTGCCTGTGCGGCAAGTACAAGCGCCTGAAGCACCGCGGCGTCATCTGCGAGAAGTGCGGCGTTGAAGTCACCCAGACCAAGGTCCGTCGTGACCGCATGGGCCACATCGACCTGGCCGCGCCCTGCGCGCACATCTGGTTCCTGAAGAGCCTGCCGTCGCGTCTGGGCCTGGTGCTCGACATGACGCTGCGCGACATCGAACGCGTGCTGTACTTCGAAGCGTATGTGGTCGTCGACCCGGGTATGACCCCGCTGAAGAAGTTCTCGATCATGAGCGAGGACGACTACGACGCCAAGCGCATCGAATTCGGCGACGAGTTCATCGCGCTGATGGGCGCCGAGGGCATCAAGAACCTGCTGCAGGAAATGGATCTCGACATCGAGATCGATCGCCTGCGCAACGACATGACCGGCTCCGAGCTCAAGGTCAAGAAGAACTCCAAGCGCTTGAAGGTCATGGAGGCCTTCAAGAAGTCCGGCATCAAGCCGAACTGGATGGTGCTGGACGTGCTGCCCGTGCTGCCGCCGGACCTGCGTCCGTTGGTGCCGCTGGACGGCGGCCGCTTCGCGACTTCCGACCTGAACGACCTTTACCGTCGCGTCATCAACCGCAACAACCGCCTGGCCCGCCTGCTCGAGCTGAAGGCCCCTGAGATCATCGTGCGCAACGAAAAGCGCATGCTGCAGGAAGCCGTCGACTCGCTGCTGGACAACGGCCGCCGCGGCAAGGCGATGACCGGCGCGAACAAGCGTGCCCTCAAGTCGCTGGCCGACATGATCAAGGGCAAGAGCGGTCGCTTCCGCCAGAACTTGCTGGGCAAGCGCGTCGACTACTCGGGCCGTTCGGTCATCGTGGTCGGCCCGACGCTCAAGCTGCACCAGTGCGGCCTGCCCAAGCTGATGGCGCTCGAACTCTTCAAGCCCTTCATCTTCTCGCGCCTCGAAGCCATGGGCATCGCGACGACGATCAAGGCTGCCAAGAAGGAAGTCGAATCCGGCACGCCGGTGGTCTGGGACATCCTCGAAGAAGTCATCAAGGAGCACCCGGTCCTGCTGAACCGTGCCCCGACGCTGCACCGCCTCGGTATCCAGGCTTTCGAGCCCGTGCTGATTGAAGGCAAGGCCATCCAGCTGCACCCCCTCGTCTGCTCGGCCTTCAACGCCGACTTCGACGGTGACCAGATGGCCGTCCACGTGCCGCTGTCGATCGAAGCGCAGATGGAAGCCCGCACGCTGATGCTGGCCTCCAACAACGTGCTGTTCCCGGCTTCCGGCGAACCATCGATCGTGCCGTCGCAAGACGTGGTGCTGGGTCTGTACTACGCGACTCGCGAACGCACCAACGGCAAGGGCGAGGGCATGATCTTCTCGGACATTCCCGAGATGATCCGTGCGCTGGAAAACGGTGCCGTCGAGATCACCGCCAAGATCAGCGTGCGTCTGGTCGAGTGGACCAAGGACAAGGACACGGGCGAGTTCGTGGCCGAGACCAAGCTAACGGACACCACCGTCGGCCGTGCTTTGCTGTCCGAGATCCTGCCCAAGGGCCTGCCGTTCTCGAACATCAACAAAGCACTCAAGAAGAAGGAAATCAGCAAGCTGATCAACACCTCCTTCCGCAAGTGCGGCCTGAAGGAAACCGTCGTGCTGGCCGACAAGCTGCTGCAAAGCGGCTTCAAGCTCGCCACGCGCGCCGGTATCTCCATCGCCATCGACGACATGCTGGTGCCCGCTCAGAAGCACACGCTGATCGAGCGCGCCGAGAAGGAAGTCAAGGAGATCGAGCAGCAGTACGTCTCGGGTCTCGTGACGGCCGGCGAGCGCTACAACAAGGTCGTGGACATCTGGGGCAAGGCCGGCGACGAAATCGGCAAGAAGATGATGGACCACCTCAAGGTCGAGAAGACCGTGGACCGTCATGGCAAGACCGTCGACCAGGAGTCCTTCAACTCGATCTACATGATGGCCGACTCGGGTGCCCGCGGTAGCGCGGCCCAGATCCGCCAGTTGGCTGGCATGCGCGGCCTGATGGCCAAGCCGGACGGCTCCATCATCGAGACCCCCATCACGGCGAACTTCCGTGAAGGCCTGAACGTGTTGCAGTACTTCATCTCCACCCACGGTGCTCGTAAGGGCCTGGCGGACACGGCGCTGAAGACCGCGAACTCCGGCTACCTGACGCGTCGCCTGGTCGACGTGACCCAGGATCTGGTGGTCATCGAGAATGACTGCGGCACCGACAACGGCATGGCGATGCGTGCCTTGGTCGAAGGTGGTGAAGTCATCGAATCGCTGCGTGACCGCGTCCTCGGCCGCGTCACCGCGATCGATGTTGTGCACCCCGAGACCCAGATTTCGCTGCTGGGTGCCAGCCACATGCTGGACGAAGACACGCTGGACGTGCTGGAAGCCGCTGGTGTCGACGAAATCAAGGTCCGCACGCCGCTGACCTGCGCCACACGTTTCGGCCTTTGCGCCAAGTGCTATGGCCGCGACCTCGGCCGCGGTGGCCTGGTGAACGTCGGTGAAGCTGTCGGCGTCATTGCCGCGCAGTCCATCGGCGAACCCGGCACGCAGCTGACGATGCGGACCTTCCACATCGGCGGTGCGGCGTCGCGTGCAGCGGTGGCCTCCAGCGTCGAAGCCAAGTCGGACGGCATCATCGGCTTCAACGCCACGATGCGTTACGTCACCAACGGCAAGGGCGAGCTGGTGGTGATTTCCCGCTCCGGCGAGATCGTCATTTCCGACCCGCACGGCCGCGAGCGTGAGCGTCACAAGGTGCCGTACGGCGCGATCCTGAACATCAAGGCCAGCCAGACCATCAAGGCCGGTGTGGTGCTCGCGAACTGGGATCCGCTGACCCGCCCGATCATCACGGAATTCGCCGGCAAGGCGAAGTTCGAGAACGTCGAGGAAGGCGTGACCGTTGCCAAGCAGGTGGACGAGGTGACCGGTCTGTCGACCCTGGTCGTCATCGACCCGAAGCGCCGCGGTGCGGCCAAGGTGATCCGCCCCCAGGTCAAGCTGTTGGACGCTGGTGGCCACGAGGTCAAGATCCCGGGTACCGATCACTCGGTGGCCATCGGCTTCCAGGTCGGCTCGCTGATCCAGATCCGCGACGGCCAGGAGCTGCTGCCCGGTGAAGTGCTCGCCCGTATCCCGGTCGAAGGCCAGAAGACCCGTGACATTACCGGCGGTCTGCCGCGTGTGGCGGAGTTGTTCGAAGCGCGAAGCCCGAAGGATGTCGGTGTGCTCGCTGAGCAGACCGGTACCGTGTCGTTCGGTAAGGAGACCAAGGGCAAAATTCGCCTGCAGATCACCGACCCGGACGGCAAGGCCCACGAGGAACTGGTGCCCAAGGAAAAGAACATCCTGGTGCACGAAGGCCAGGTGGTCAACCGCGGCGAGCTGATCGTCGACGGTGCCGCAGATCCGCAGGACATCCTGCGCCTGCTGGGCATCGAGGAACTGGCGCGCTACATCGTCGACGAAGTGCAGGACGTCTACCGTCTGCAGGGCGTGAAGATCAACGACAAGCACATCGAGGTGATCGTTCGCCAGATGCTGCGTCGCGTGATGATCACCAACCCGGGCGATTCGACCTACATCCTCAACGAGCAGGTCGAGCGTTCGGAGCTGCTGGATACCAACGATCGTCTGCGCAAGGAAGGCAAGATGATTGCCATCCACGCGGACGTGCTGTTGGGCATCACCAAGGCCTCGCTGTCGACCGATTCGTTCATCTCGGCCGCTTCCTTCCAGGAAACGACCCGCGTGCTCACCGAGGCTGCCATCATGGGCAAGCGCGACGAGCTGCGTGGCCTGAAGGAAAACGTCATCGTCGGGCGTTTGATCCCCGCGGGCACCGGCATGGCCTTCCACGAGGCGCGCCGCGTCAAGGAAGCCATGGACGACGCCGAGCGCCGTGCCATCGCGCTGCAGGAGGCCGAGGAGCTGGCTGCTGCACAGATGGCTGGCGTGGACGCTGGCGACAGCTCGGCTGAATAAGCCCCCGAGGGTTCTGCCCTCCGAAGCCGCCCCCGGTTCAAGCCGCGGGCGGCTTTTTATTTGGTGGGCTCATTCGAGCGACCAGCGTTCCGGCGTCACGATGAGCAGCCCGCGCGGCCGGGCGCGCTTGGCCAGCGCCAGCACGGCCTTGTCGCGTGAGATCAGCCAGCGCGCCCGGCTCGAGAGTGCCAGATCAATGAATTTCTGGTCGTCGGGGTCGCGGCAGACCAAGCGCGAGGCCAGGGGCTGGGGCTCGATGGTCTCGACCGGCTGCGCGTGGGCGTCGAACTGTGCCTCGATGAAGACCAGATCTGGCGCATAGCTCGCCGCGACGCCGCGACCCAGCACATGTCGGATCTCATCGCGCATGGGTGGCGCTACCAGCCAGCGCAACGTGCCCGAGGTGACCGCGGTGATCAAAGCCTGAATGCGTGAGTCGCGGAACACCAGCCAGTCCATCACGACCTGGGTGTCGATGACGATGGCCGGCTTGTCTGCAGCGGAAGACGGGAAGCTGGGTAAGGCGGCGGGCGGGGTGGAGGCGGCCATGTCGTCAGCTTACAGGGCATGGCGCATGCATCCGGGCAGACCCTTGTGCCGAATTCCCCGCCGGTCTACAATCCTCGGCTCTTTGCCTTTTGGGCGGCGCATTGCTGCGTGCCTAAAAATCAGCGAAGGCTCACAGACTTCAAACGGGAACAAGTCGTTTATGCCAACCATCAATCAACTGGTGCGCCACGGTCGAGAGGCCGAGGTCACCAAATCCAAGTCGCCTGCGATGCAGAATTGCCCGCAGCGCCGCGGTGTCTGCACCCGCGTCTATACCACCACGCCCAAGAAGCCGAACTCGGCTCTGCGTAAGGTCGCCAAGGTGCGTCTGACCAACGGTTTCGAGGTCATCTCGTACATCGGCGGTGAAGGCCACAACCTGCAAGAACACAGCGTTGTGCTCGTGCGCGGCGGCCGTGTGAAAGACTTGCCCGGCGTTCGTTACCACATCGTCCGTGGTTCGCTCGACCTGCAAGGCGTCAAGGATCGCAAGCAATCGCGTTCCAAGTACGGCGCGAAGCGTCCGAAGAAGTAAATCGTTTGTTCGGCTCAGTCAGCATTGACTGAACCAACGTTGTTGCGGCTGCTGAAATGTCAGTCAGCCGAGTAAGTGGATAACCCCAGATGTCGGTGGTTGTCCAACGGAGTCCGGCAAACGCCGCCTCCAACTGAAGCAGAAGGAAGAATCCCATGCCACGTCGTCGCGAAGTACCCAAGCGCGAAATCCTGCCGGACCCCAAGTTCGGCTCCGTCGATCTGTCCAAGTTCATGAACGTCATCATGGAATCGGGCAAGAAGGCCGTCGCTGAGCGCATCATTTACGGTGCCCTGGAGCAGGTCGAGAAGAAGATCGGCAAGGATCCGCTGGAAGTGTTCATGGTCGCCCTGAACAACGTGAAGCCCATGGTCGAAGTGAAGTCCCGCCGTGTCGGCGGTGCGAACTACCAAGTTCCCGTGGAAGTTCGCCCCGTCCGCCGGATGGCTCTGGCCATGCGTTGGTTGAAGGAGTCCGCCCGCAAGCGCGGTGAGAAGTCGATGGCCCAGCGCCTGGCCAATGAACTGCTGGAGGCCGCTGAAGGCCGTGGCGGCGCGATGAAGAAGCGCGACGAAGTTCACCGCATGGCTGAAGCCAACAAGGCTTTCTCGCACTTCCGCTTCTAAACTCACTGTCTTTCAGCCGCCTCGGGTTTCTACCAACCCGCTGGCGGCTCCTGTCTTCTGGAGCAAACCATGGCCCGCAAAACCCCCATCGAGCGCTACCGCAACATCGGTATCTCTGCGCACATCGATGCCGGCAAGACCACCACGACCGAGCGCATCCTTTACTACACCGGCGTGAACCACAAGATCGGTGAGGTGCATGACGGCGCCGCCACGATGGACTGGATGGAGCAAGAGCAAGAGCGTGGCATCACGATCACCTCTGCTGCCACGACCTGCTTCTGGAAGGGCATGGACCTGGCTCGGCCCGAGCACCGCATCAACATCATCGACACCCCCGGGCACGTCGACTTCACGATTGAAGTCGAGCGCTCGATGCGCGTGCTGGACGGTGCCTGCATGGTCTATTGCGCCGTCGGTGGCGTGCAGCCCCAGTCGGAAACCGTCTGGCGCCAGGCCAACAAGTACAAGGTGCCCCGCCTCGCGTTCGTCAACAAGATGGACCGCACCGGCGCGAACTTCTTCAAGGTCTACGACCAGATGAAGCTGCGTCTCAAGGCTAATCCGGTGCCCGTCGTCATCCCCATCGGCGCCGAAGACAAGTTCACCGGCGTGATCGACCTCATCAAGATGAAGGCGATCATCTGGGACGAAGCCTCGCAAGGCATGAAGTTCAACTACGAAGACATCCCGGCTGACCTGCAGGCCGAGGCCGTCAAGTGGCGCGAAAACCTCATCGAAGCCGCCGCTGAGTCCAGCGAAGAGCTGATGAACAAGTACCTGGAGTCGGGTGATCTGGACGAAGAGGAAATCGTCTCGGCCATCCGCAAGCGCACGATCGCCGCTGAAATCCAGCCGATGTTCTGCGGCACCGCCTTCAAGAACAAGGGCGTGCAGCGCATGCTCGACGGCATCATCGATTTCATGCCCTCGCCGGCTGACATCCCGCCGGTGCCTGGCACCGACGATGACGACAAGCCGGTCGTGCGCCAACGTATCGACGAAGAGAAGTTCGCTGCGCTGGCCTTCAAGCTGATGACCGACCCCTACGTCGGCCAGCTGACCTTCGTGCGCGTCTACTCGGGCGTGCTGAAGTCGGGCGACTCGGTCTACAACCCGATCCGCGGCAAGAAGGAACGCATCGGCCGGATCCTGCAGATGCACGCCAACCAGCGTGAAGAAATCTCGGAAATTCTGGCCGGCGACATCGCCGCCTGCGTGGGCTTGAAGGACGTCACCACGGGCGAAACCCTGTGCGACCCGGACAGCATCATCACGCTGGAAAAGATGGTCTTCCCTGAGCCCGTGATCTCGCAGGCCGTCGAGCCCAAGACCAAGGCCGACCAGGAAAAGATGGGTATCGCCCTGGGCCGCCTGGCCAAGGAAGACCCGTCCTTCCGTCTGCGCACCGATGAAGAGTCGGGCCAGACCATCATCTCCGGCATGGGCGAGCTCCACCTGGAAATCATCGTCGACCGCATGAAGCGCGAGTTCGGCGTGGAAGCCAACGTCGGCAAGCCGCAAGTGGCCTACCGCGAAACCATCCGCAAGACGGCTTCGGACGTCGAAGGCAAGTTCGTGCGCCAATCCGGGGGCAAGGGCCAGTACGGCCACGTCGTGCTGACCGTCGAGCCGCAGGAGGCTGGCAAGGGCTTCGAGTTCGTCGACGCCATCAAGGGCGGCGTGGTGCCGCGCGAATACATCCCCGCGGTCGAAAAGGGTGTTATCGACTCCCTGCCGAACGGCGTGCTGGCTGGCTTCCCGGTTGTGGACGTCAAGGTCACGCTGACCTTCGGTTCGTACCATGATGTCGACTCGAACGAAAACGCGTTCAAGATGGCTGCGTCCCTGGGCTTCAAGGAAGGCTGCCGCAGGGCTTCGCCGGTGATCCTGGAGCCGATGATGGCCGTGGAAGTCGAGACGCCTGAAGACTATGCCGGCAACGTGATGGGCGATCTGTCCAGCCGCCGCGGCATGGTGCAGGGCATGGACGACATGGTCGGTGGCGGCAAGGCCATCAAGGCCGAAGTCCCGCTGTCGGAAATGTTCGGCTACTCGACGACCCTGCGCTCGATGTCGCAAGGCCGTGCCACGTACACGATGGAGTTCAAGCACTACAGCGAAGCTCCGAAGAACGTGGCCGACGCCATCATTACCGCTCGCGGAAAGTAATGGTCTGGGGTTGGACCTGCGTAGCAGCTCCGACCCCACTGATTCAGAAGCCGGCGCGAGCCTGAGGCTTGCGCCGCCGTCTTCTCGTGGATCGCCCTGGGTTGCCAGTCACCAGGGATTTCCGGTTCACGAGGAAACGCAAAACCAACCGACTGGCAATGCTCTTTCTCTGGAGTCAAGAAAATGGCAAAAGGCAAGTTTGAACGGACCAAGCCGCACGTGAACGTGGGCACGATTGGCCACGTTGACCACGGCAAGACCACGCTGACCGCGGCAATCGCGACCGTGCTGTCCAAGAAGTTCGG
>NZ_JBFUMS010000019.1:0-108998 GCF_054049255.1 Roseateles sp. P5_E4
ATGTCTGAACGAGCATTGGTTCGAGACATTGAAGCAGGCCAGAACCGAGATCGCCGCCTGGCGCCGTGACTACAACGAGGTCCGTCCGCACGGCAGCATTGGACGAATACCGCCGGCGCAATTTGCTGAGCAGCACCGCAGAAACGCGGCCGATCCCGCCCTGCACGCCGGACTCATCAATACAGAGATCCAGTAACCTTCAACCAGGGCTCCGAACTATCAATTGGCACGGCGTTTGGGGGCAGGTCACACGGTCGCTCGCCTGCACCAAGACGCCGGACGCCCTTTCAGCAACGTCCTTCTCTTTGGCCATGGTCAGTTCATCAACGCYATGCGCTGGCGGCGGAGCCACGGGCAGGCGATGTCTAGCTTCCGGGACTTTGATCTCAAAAATCCCGTTGCGCATTGCGAACCGATTGCGCTAGTACCGCTCGATTCCAATAGGCGCCCCAACGGCCTATGAACCGGAAAGCTCCAGCAAGTCCGAATGGCTAGGGTATTCATCGAGCGCTGCTGCGATCAAGGAGGCGTAGCTGATCCCAGCACCGCCACCGCCGTTATCGATGGCTTTCACGGCCGCATGCCATGACGCCTTCCCGCTACCAGATAGCCGAAGGGTCGATACGTCGCCACCGGCTCTAGACCAGATCTCATCGTGAAGTGGGCCTGTCGGATACAGGATCGCAAGAACGCGCTCGAGGCGCCGCGGATCTACGGACGAGGCGCGCGTGGTGGCGGCCGGTGCGCGCGCAGGGTTCGATGCAGGTATCGGACTTTCAACGCCTTTCAGCCATCCGCCTCTTCGCAGCGCGAGTGGAAAGTTCGTCTTACCGCGCATCAGGATCACCGGGGTTTGAACTTCCCCTCTCTGCGGCCGCGCAGGCACTTCCCTAGATAGGTAGATGAACAGATCAAGTACTCCGATGACCCCATCTTCAATTTCGGGCGCCGCGCCCTTCAATCCTTCGAGAAGGAAGTGCGTAAAGAGACTCTGACCCTTGGCACTGTAGGTATAGGAACGCTCGTTCTCACTGCACGAGGCCAGAACGACACGTCCGCTTCCGGAACTCAATTTCTGAAGCACCGGCGCGCGCAACCCCTGCGGCAAAAAGCCTTTCTTTGCTTCATCGGACTTAACAACGGCAGCGGCTTCAGCATGGCAGGCATCAAGGATCAGAACGACGCGCGCAGCCGGAATGGCGTTGACCAAGTTGCTGAGTTCGTCCGTCTTGATACCGGTATTCTCTGGGTCCAGGAAGACATAGTCGGCTGGACAGATATAGCCAAAGGGATCCGCCCCGACCGTCCAGTGCCCGCCGTGGCCAGAGAAGAAGATGATGACCGTGTCGCTCGGTTTGGCGTTGTCCACCAGTTCCCGAAGCGCCGAGAGTATGTTGACTCGTGTCGCGTCAGCGTCCAGGAGCAGACGCACTTGACTCGCTGGGTAACCACACAGGTCTGGATCTCGCAGCACCACGCCCAACGCCTCGGCGTCATGACGCACGACGTCGGGCAGTTCCAAGTGTCCTGAATAGCCTTTGCCGATCCCGATCAGCAGGGCACGCCCCCCCGGGAATTCCTTTCGCTGTCCAGTCATCGCCAAAACCTTTGCCGCTGAAGTTGCTTGAGCGTGTTGTTGTGAGGTAGGTCTTCGATCATCTTTTTGAGGACGGCCTCGGCCCCTGGCGCCATCCCATTTCGGAGGTCCTGTATGCAGCGGTGCCAAGTGGCCTTGCCGGTGCCCTGATAGACCAGATCCTCTTCATCCCCGCCGCTTCGGCTCCAAATCGCATCGTGCCACGGCCCGCTCGGATAGAGATGCGCGGCCTCGGTCGCAAAAGCCTCCCAAGCCTGATCGACGGTGAGGGGCGACGACAAGCCCAACTCCCAGCTCACCCACAGCGTATCGAACATTGATACGAGCGACAGGCACTCGCGGTACATGGGCCGCAGGTCTGGCCGAGCATGCAGCCAATACACGGCACCTCTCGCGGCATCGCGCCAGCCATTCGCAACGAAGGCCTGACCCAGCGCCTTGGATGAGGTTTCCGCCAGGCGCAGGTCGTTGGCTTTGAGCCCGGTGAGGAACCGAAATGCGTCGGCGTCGGTTGCAAAGGAGAAGTCGGCCAGAAATCGAGGAAGTGAGGCCGGCTCACGTCGAAGCGCATCCAGGACATAGTCGGGTTGCCTGGCCATGCCAGAGACGATCGGCTCCAGCCTAGGGTCGAGGTCCGCGGCTGACACAAGCCCTTGTTCGAAGCGACTTAGCCAGCCGCGTGCTGTGGCGTCCAGAATCCCATCAACAAGGTGCGCGGGGATGAGATCCCAGGCACGCTGCCGAGCTGCAACCTCGGACAAGTCAGCCAGCGGGGTGGCAGCCACAACCTGCCAGATCGTTAGCGCCGCCATTTGCGCGGCGATCATCCGCCCCATGCCATCGACTCGATCGGGCAACGCGTCAATGACGTCGGTTGAGAGGTCGTAGGCCGCTTTGAAGAGCTCGAACCACTCGAAGCGCTTCCAGTCAAAGCTGAGGAACACCGATCGGTCCTTCTCGGCAACTTGGGCGGCCAACTGCATCGCGATGGGGTCGCGAACCCCGATGGCGGCGTCGACGAGTTCGATTGGACGCGCGCTGCTCAGTGAGCTACTGATCAGGGCCTTGCGGGCGGTCTTGGTACTCGGCGCCGCAGCCACTGCCGCACGAAGTGCATCGACCGTTGAACGCGACCGCCCGAGCAGTGTCCCGCCCAAGAGCCACCACTCCATCGACAAAGCCGTTGGCAGGATTTGATCCGCGATGCCAGACGAAAGATCAACATCGACGTATGCGGTCAACCGCTTCTCGTGCACAGGCCCATGCAGAATCGAAAGGCCCCGTGGAGCCCTGCTGGGATCGTCCTTGATCGCTTGCCAGATCAGCCTGAAAAGGCCATCCGGTAAATGTTTCCAAGCGAGAGCTGCGGCGAGGCCGGCCTCTACGGAGTCCTTCCAGGGTGGCCTGGGCTTGTCCGTCAGCCAAGCACACAGGACCTCCAGCAGGCCGTCCTGGTCCGCGGAAACGGCTCGCGCCGTCACCCAGGTCTGAATCCCAAACTCGACTTTGTCAGCGCCCTCGACCGACGTCAGGTCGAGGTTCCTCATCTGCATGACGACCGACTGCGGCCAAGTCGCGTGAGCCGCAGCGAGGCGCTGTGCAACAAGAGCCCTGGCTTCAGATGCGCCCGAGCTAGGCAGGGCGACCTCGGCAAGGATCCGGAGCAACTTCACATCGCTCGCCGGCGATGCATCGCCATGCCAGAGTTCGGAGGCTTGGATGGCGTACGAGATGGCATTCGCGGAATCCAATGGAAGCGACACTCGGCTCGCAAACTCGCGGACGGATTGATTGAGCTGCAGGTCCAGCACAGTCGCGACGTGCCCGTCGACATCCTGGTCATGTTCCGGGTCGACGATCTGGGCGGGATCCCATCGAGAGGCAAGCTCCTTCGGGGTGAACACGACGGTGGCCTGTTCAATGTCTCCAGGACTGAAACTTAGGCCGAACGTTAGCTTGCTGCGGAACTCCGATGGGACCCGCCGCCAAAGTTCGAACAGCGCTTCGTCAAGACCGTCCTGCTGGAAGACGACGGCGGGCCTGGTGGGATCGCGCATGACCCAGTGTGCGATCGCAGCGGTGAGCGGAGGAACGTGCGCCTCTGGATCACGGCCAGCGCACTCTGGGATGGCAATCGGTGGGAGCTCTTCTTCTGGCGTCCACGGTTTCTGCAGTTCGGCGGCAAGGTGAGACAGGTCGTGGAGTTCACCGATCCGTGTCAACGGGAGGAGCGCCGCCCGCGAGAACACCATGCCGCCGCGTTGCGCATCGGCATCCGGCCGGGTGTGGACGAAGAACATCCAGCCATCCAGCCGGACCATGCGATAGAACGGCGCCCAAGTGATGCCATACGGACAAGTCGCCGGCAGGTCCGTGAGCCACGCCGCTTCGTTGAACTCCTTGAATAGCTTGTCATCGCTGCAGCGAAGCAAGGCGTGCCCGGTCGACACGCCATAGATGGCTTGCTGAATGACCATCAGCCAACAGACATGTCCGCCAATCTGACGAGCGGGATCGTCAGATCGGAGTCTTCCTCACCGTCCGCTTTGACAACGAATCCAAAGTTTTCCGGGCCGTTGTCAACGAAGTCCTCGTTGGGCACCTTGTCACTGAGTTCAACGCCCAAGGCCGACAGGCCGAGCACCGATGCCCGACCTGCCCAGCAGCATCGGACGTATGAAGCGAGGAGCGGCATGTGGCTGTCGATGACCTGCGACGGGGTAGTACCTTCCGGCAGCTTCAACTCGTCCCAACAGGACAGCAAAAGCACCAGCGGCGGTGGCGCGCTTCGGTCGCAAAGGCCGCGCGCGTGAACGAGCATCTGCAAGAGCTCGACCAGCCTGGCCTGCGTTGAACGCTTGGGCTTCGCACCCGCGGACGCTTTTGCCTTGCCCAGGCTCGCCAACGGCTTCGAGAACACGTCCTCGTCCAGCTTTGCGAGCTTCGGGCGGACGACCAGCATCCAACCATCGGCACCTTGTGTGCGCTCCAGCCATTCCTGGTTCATGGTCCGGCCGTCGATCACCTGCTTCACCTGTTCGCCGGCATAGTCGGGCCAGGTCAGATCCAACGATCGGCCCTTCCCGTCGATCACGGGCCATAGGTTGTCCTTGTACATACCGCTTGGCGTGTGCTCTGCCAACAGGCCTGAGTTCAGCTTCTTGCGGACGTCGTCGTAGGCAGACAGATCCACTGAAGCAGTACGAAGCTTCAGCTCACACTTCTCCGTCTCGATGCGCGACAGGAGTTGGGCGCCGTAGTGGGACTTCCCATGGTCTGATTCACCGAACAGGGCAATCCGGATCTCGCCATTGCTCGCCGCGCTCATGCAAAGCTCCCAAACGTGCGCAGCAGGGCGCTGCCATCGTGATCGGCGACCAACTCTTCCCGGTTGCTCGGTTGAGCATTGATGACCCAGGCAAGCAGCTCGAGGATGCCTTGGCCCTTGTTGCGGCTCTCGCTTCCTGCTTCCGGATGCATGCTGACGCTGAATTCCTGGAAGTCCTTGAGGCTTCGTTCTGCGCCCTCCCTGATGGCCGCTTGAATGCCAGACGGAACAGTGAGATCGGATTTCGTCCAGACCAGCGCCGCGGGGCGACCGTCCCGCTCTGAGCCGACCCTGCGCAGCAAGTCCAGCAGCGCCTGACGCGCCTGTCCGCGATCTGGCCCAGATAGCGCCTTCGAATCAGCAATGACAAGGAACACGTCGGTCCGCTCGGAAAGCCATCGGGCTCCGTCGGAGCGCGGGTTGTCGCGGTGCACCGCCCAATCGGTGAACCACTCGCCCGGCGCGTCAGCTGCGACAAGTTCGCATTCGCTGCTAGAGCTGCGCAGCGTCATGTGAAGCATGCCTGGCGATCGACCGCCGCCGCTGGAGGTGTGCGCTGGGAAGGTCGGACCATTCAGTGCATTCCACTGAAGGCTGCCTGCGATGTTCTCCCACCCCTCGAGAGTCAGGGAACCAGCGAAGTCCACTCCTTCGGGTCGGTAGCCTCGAGCAATCAGCAGATAGAAGGCCGCAAGCAGCGATGTCTTGCCAGCGTCAGATGCGCCGGCCATCGTCAGCAGCCGGATTCGCTTGGCGCCGGCAAGATAGGGCAAATCGGCCGGCCCCATCACGTTGCCGGTCCATGGGAATCGCAGGTCCCTCGCGGCCTGCCCGTCGACCATGACGACCGGCTCACCGTCGGACCCACCCTTGACTCTGCTTTTCCAGGCCGGGCAGTCCTCCATCTCTTCGCCCTGCACACAGGACATCTCCGGGGCGTTGCAGCCCTTATGCGGGCAGCGGTTCATTTCTGTTCTTCCGACTCTTCAGACGCTGCCTGCAGCCCCTCCACGGCGCGCAAGGCCATGAGCTCGCGGATCAACCACACTGCCCAACGATGTGGCGGCAGAAGAGGATCGGCGACAAGGCCGGAGGTCTCTCTTTCCAAGAGAGCGGAAATCATCAGGCCAGCGGGAGCCGCGTACCGCAAGGCTCCGTCGAGCTCCTCGCTCGCCAAAGGCAAGACTTCGAGGACTGCGCCTGAGCCCATGGGCTCGTCCTCTAGATTCAGCGCGAGGATGGCTTCCATGAGGAAGGAGTCCAAGGCAGGTTCATAAGCAGAAGGGATCTGAGCTGCCAGGTCGATCACAGCATGAACGACGGCGTCAGCCTTTGGCAGCGCACGATAGGGCTGGCCTGCGGACCGCGAGTAGAGCGCTTGCCGCCACCACAGCAAGCCGGCCGAGCGATTCAGGGCGGGATCGATTTTGCCAACCGCGGAGAGACTCGCTCCAACCGCGCCATGATTCCTAACGTCAAGTTTGGTCGCCTCCGTGATCGCCAAATCGACGCAGTCGCCAATGATCGCGGTCATGCGATCCGAGAAGTCATAGCTCCACGGGTTGCCTGCATTTGTCCAGTGCGGGTTCGGGGAATCCAGCGCCTGTCCTTGGCGATCATGCGGCCCAACTGCCGCCTCAATGCGCTTTTTTAGGTTGGCGCGGTCGATCTTTGCGGTCTTCGCTGCCGGTGCAAGGGTTGCATCCACCTTCGCTGCGGCCATGTTGCTGGACTCTCGCTCGGACGCGAACGCCTCTTCCGCGGCAACGGCCACGATTTTGATCGCAGGCTCGTATTTTCCCATTGCCAGTTCGGATCGGAGGTTGCGCAGCAAGAGCGCGATCGCCGTACCCAGCGCCGGCGCGTTGTCGATGGCCTCCACGATGGCTTGCAAAGCAACCGCGCGGTAGAGCGTCGTCGCGCGGCCGTCCTTGAAGACGCTCTTGTACGTAGACCAGTGTTCTTCGATCACGTTTGCAACGTCATCAAAGCTGCTATCCGTGGATGCGCCTTCGGGCCGAAGAGTGGCGAACAAGAGTGGGAAGGCAGTAGCTATGGGCCCCGCCTCACAGTCGGCGGCTAGGGCTGTTGCAGCCTCTTGAAGCTTGGCTAGGCGAGAGTCGTCGCCGTCAAGTTCGATGAGGCTTTCGCGAACAAAAGTTTGAAGGACCGACGTGGTCATATATCTCCTCCCCAATATCAGATCGGGCGTAACGCGCTCCACGGCGCGAATGAAATGACGCACCAACTGCGCTGACGTTCTGTAACGTGATCATGCGTGGCTCTAGCGGCAATCGTCAATTCGGTGCTGCGCTAGCAAAGGTTTGAAGGCCTAGACCACTCTCACCAGCCCTTCATCGATCAGAGACGCCCATTTCCTCGTACGTGCCGGAAATCTCCTCTCCAAAGAGATCAAGAATGCTGGGCCGGCGACACGCCCAGGCCCAGGCCCACATCCTGGACCGGAACACTGAAGACGTCGACTCTTAAGCCTTTGCAGGCGCCAGGACGGGCCTCATCATCATCTTCTTGAGCACATTGCGCAGCCTCATGACGTAGGCCTCCTAGTTGGAGTCCATCGGTTCCTGCAACTTGTGGCCAGCAGAGGTCCCTGGGCAGAAAAGATGACGCAGGACAAGTTCCCGCAGCGGTTCAAAGTTCGCTGCAAAAAGCTCAGCCTTCGGTGCGAACCAACGCTGGCGCCTGTCAAGTACCAGAGCTAAAAAACCTTAGCCATCAATAACTTGGGAGCGCTGCCAGTGCGGGACCTGTCGGGTAATTAGTTCCAAGTTAAGCGCAAACAGTTCCAAACTCAGCGCAAACCGACAACGGCCGACGTCGCGTGCGGTCACCAGCAGCTCATCCCGCCAATTCGACGGTTTGTCGCTCGCCGCTAGGTCGCCAACCGGGGTCGGAGATATGGTGTGCTACATCAGCAACACACCTCGGAGCTCCCATGACTCCCACCTGGACAGACCAGGCGCCGATTTACCAGCAGCTCGCCGACCGACTGGCCGTGCAACTGCTTGACGGCAGCCCCCCGGAAGGCGAGGCCCTGCCCTCGGTACGCGCACTCGCCAGCCAGTACGTCATCAACCCGTTGACGGTGACGCGGGCGCTGCAGGCGCTCAGTGACCACGGCCTGATCGAGTCGCGCCGCGGCCTGGGCATGTATGTGATGAGCGGCGCCCGCGAGCGCTTGCTGCGCCAGGAACGTGAGCAGTTCCTGCAGAAGGACTGGCCTGCCCTGCGCGCCAAGCTCAAGCGGCTGGGGCTGACCGCCAAGGATCTGAACTGGGAGTCGACATGAACCTCATCGAAGCCAAGAACATCACGCTGCGCTACGGCAAGAAGACAGCGCTGAACGACGTGTCCGTCGCGGTGCCCAAGGGCCGCGTCGTCGGCCTGCTGGGCCACAACGGCGCCGGCAAGACCTCCCTCATGAAGGCGATGGTCGGCCTGCTGCCGGTGCAGGGCGAGCTGAGCGTGCTGGGGCTGGAGCCGACCAGGAACCGCCAGCAGCTGCTGACCGAACTCAGCTACATCCCCGACGTGGCCGTGCTGCCGCGCTGGGCCCGCGTGCACGAGCTGATCACGCTGATGGGCCGGCTGCAACCCAAGTTCTCTGCCGAGCGCGCGCGCACCCTGCTAAAGCGCACCAGCGTCAGCGAGGGCGACAAGATCAAGAGCTTGTCCAAGGGCATGGTGGCCCAGACGCACCTGGCACTGATCGCCGCCATCGACGCGAAGCTGATGATCCTGGACGAGCCGACGCTGGGCCTGGACGTGGTGTCGCGCAAGAGCTTTTACGAGATGCTCATCGACGAGTGGTGCGACGGCGAACGCAGCGTGCTGATCTCGACGCACCAGGTCGAGGAGGTCGAGGCGCTGCTGTCCGACGTGATCATGCTGGACGAAGGCCGCGTGGCGCTGTCGATCAGCCTGGAGGACATCGACCGCCGTTTCGTGGCGCTGAACCACGACCCGGCCGCCGCCGACGCGATGGCCGCCGCCCACCCGCTGCTGCGCTACCGCGAGCAGGGTCGCACGACCTCGCTGTTCGATGGCCCCCCGCCCGAGCACATCACGAGCCTGGGCCAGCGCGTGCGCCCCAGCCTCGTCGACCTCTTCATGGCGCTGACCCGCAACCCGGCGCTGAACGGCAAGCAAGCCTGAACTGGAGCAAATGCCATGAACAACCACATTCCCACCCTGCTGCTGCGCGAGTGGATGCAGCACAAGCGCGGCTGGCTGATCGCCGCCTTCGCCCCGCCGATCCTTTTCCTGGTCATGCTGCCCTTCGGCCATGTGCAGGGCCTGCCGATGGAACACCCCGAGCTGATCGGCCTGGCCATCCTGCTGCTGAGCACCTGCGCGGTGTATGTCATCTGCCTGCTGGTGGCGTTGTTCCAGTTGCCCGGCTTGGCGCGGCGTGATGCGCAGGACCGCTCGATCGAGTTCTGGCTCTCCCTGCCGGGGCGCCCGAGCGAGAGCGTCGCGTCGACGGTGCTGGCGCATGCCTGGCTGGCGCCTCTGGGCGGCGCCGTCGTGGGCGCTCTCTTCGGCCTGCCGATCGCGATGTCGGTGCTGGGCAGCAAGGCGGGCTTGGGCGCGGCCATGTCGGTGAACTGGGGCGAGGTCGTCTCGGCGGCAACGCCCCTGCTGCTGCGTGGCCTCGTGGGCACCGTGCCGCTGATGCTGTGGCTGGCGCCGATGATCTTCGTGCTGATGGCCGCTTCGGCCTGGCTCAAGCGCCTGGGCGTGCCGCTGGTCTTCGTCGGCGGCTTCGTCGTCACCCTGGTGCTGCACAAGGTCTACAGCATCGACTGGCCGCTGCAGGCGCTGAGCGATTGGAACGAGCGCCTCGGCCACTCGATGATCAATGACGCGGAAGGCCTGAAGTCGGCCCTGATGTCGGACGTCAACCTGTGGACCTGGTCGCTGCAGGACCTGAGCCACACGCTGGCCGATCTCGCCTCGCTGCAGTTCCTGGGCTGGGTCGCCGTGGCCGCCGCTGGTTTCGCACTGGTGGTGATGAAGCGGGCACGCGGCGCCTGATCGGCCGGCCTGCCCAAAAGCAAACCGGGGTCAGTTCAACTGGCCCCGGTTTTTTGTTTCTGAACGCCTCAGGTCGGTGAACTGGCCAGAGCGTCGGGCGCCGCCGGCGGCACGATGCGCGCTGCCACTTCCTTGCGGAAGCGGTTGAGCTCCTGCACGGTGGCGAAGCTGCGGTCCATCAGCAGGCTCATGTTGTGCAGGATGCGCTCGACGACCTTGTTCTCCCAGACCGAGTCGAACTGGATCTGCTTGTCCAGCCAGCGCTCCAGCCACTCGGGATCGGGCAGGCGGCTCTGGATGGTGTCGCGCGGGAAGAGTTTGGCGTTGACGTGCAGATTGGTCGGGTGCAGGGCCTGGGCCGTGCGGCGGGCGCTGGCCATGAGCACGCCGACCTTGGCGAAGGCCGCGCGGGCCTCGTCACCGAACTTGGCCATGGCCCGCTTCATGTAGCGCAGATAGGCGCCGCCGTGCCGGGCCTCGTCGCGCGACAGGGTTTCGTAGATGGCCTTGATGACGGGCTCGTTGTGCCACTCGGACGCACGGCGGTACCAGTGGTTCAGGCGGATCTCGCCGCAGAAATGCATCATCAGCGTCTCGAGCGCTGGCGCGGGGTCGAAGTCGAACCGCACCTCGTGCAGCTCGGCCTCCGTGGGCACGAGATCAGGGCGGAAGCGCTTGAGGTACTCCATCAGCACCAGGCTGTGCTTTTGCTCCTCGAAGAACCAGACCGACATGAAGGCCGAGAAGTCACTGTCTTCGCGGTTGTCGCGCAGGAACATCTCGGTGGCGGGCAGGGCCGACCACTCGGTGATGGCGTTCATCTTGATGGTCTGGGCCTGTTCGTCGCTCAGCAGGCTGGCGTCGAACTTGTCCCACGGGATGTCGCGGTCCATGTTCCAACGCACGGCTTCGAGTTGCTTGAACAGTTCAGGGTAAAGCATGAGAAATCCTCGTCTAGAGGCGGGATTCTAAAGTTCGCGCCAGCGTGCCATCTCCGGCGCGATTGCGGCCAGGCCGTCGAGGCAGCGCACGCCGTCCTGAGAGCCCGGCAAACGGAGTGCCCGGCTGCTGCAGCTGGCCCAGATTTCGACGGCGGCCGGCAGCTGTGTGCGCAAGCTGGCCAGTCCGTCCAGCGCGGCTCGGGGGGCCAGCTGGCCGGCGAAGCTCAGCGCGACGACATCGACCCGGCAGGCCGCCGCGGCGGCAGGCAACTGCGCCAACGGCGTCTGCACGCCCAGTGACAGGCAGGCGGCGCCCTCCAGGCCCAGTAGGGCCTCGACCATCAGCAGGCCCAGCGCGTGGCTTTCGCCGGGCAGGGTTGTCAACAGCACCCGCGGCTGGCGACCGGTCGGGGGCGGCAGCGCATGCATGGCCTGGCGCAGCACCAACTGCAGGGATTCGCTGTAGAGGTGCTCCTGGAAGATCTGCAGCGCCCCGCTCATCCACAACTCGCCAATGCGCGTCGTCAAAGGCGCGAAGACCTCGATGACGCCACGCCCCAGACCGCGGCGCAGCACGACCTCGGACAGCGCACGCCGCAGCCCCTCGACGTCATGGCCTTGCAGCAAGGCGGCACAGGCGGCGATCTCGAAAGGCTCGACAGCCGCGCCCGCGACAGGCACGGCCGCAGGCGGCTTCAGCAGGGCCGACAACTCCTGTACCGAAGCAGCAACGACACGGCCCGGACGGTGGCCGGCGTCCAGCAACCGCTTCACGAGCCGCAGCCGCTGAACCTGTTCCGGCGGGTACAGGCGCTCGCCGGTCGCGTCGCGCCTGGGCGACGGGAAACCATAGCGGCGCTCCCAGACGCGCAGCGTTTCCTTGTGGATGCCGGTATCGCGCTCGACCGCGGTGATGCCGATGCCGTCGAACGAATCATTCATCGCTGGATCTCGGATCGCGCATGGTTCGCCCTGCACAAAGCTGGGACAGTAGTTGATTCCGGCCGCGCGCGAGGGGCGGCCCGCACACCAACAGAAATATTCGACAAAGCGACTTACACGTCCTACTGTTTGTAATTCCGCCGCAGCCACACGGGGCAGAGAAAAACAGCCGCGGCGAGGACAACAATCGTCACAGGAAACCGGTACACGGCCTTGGAATTTCGCGCTCAGTGCCCACTCTCAGGCTACACACCAGTAAAAACCCGAGCCCTGGCTCGACTCGCACTCTCCGCTCAACCACGAATTTAGGTCGCGCAACCTCTCTGATCTCAGAGCAGCAATCTCGAAGCCGTTCTCCTCCTCCTCCCTCCCTCCCTCGTTGGCTTCGAGGCGTTCTGCGGCCGCTTTTATGACCAGGGCCTGCGTCCACGACGCAGGCCCTTGCCTTTTGACGCGCACGGGAGCTATTTCAACCAACCCTTGCGGCGGAAATAGATGAAGGGCGCGGCGACGGACAGCAGCATCAGCACGAGGGCGAATGGGTAGCCCCAGCTCGACTCCAGTTCCGGCATGTTCTTGAAGTTCATGCCGTAGATCGATGCGATCAGCGTCGGCGGCAGCAGGGCGACGCTGGCCACCGAGAAGATCTTGATGATCTTGTTCTGGTTGATGTTGATGAAGCCGACGGTCGCATCCATCAGGAAGTTGATCTTGTCGAAGAGGAAAGCGGTGTGTGAGTCGAGTGAGTCGATGTCACGCAGGATCTGGCGCGATTCCTCGAACTGCTCGGCGTTGAGCATGCGGCTGCGCATCATGAAGCTGACGGCACGGCGCGTGTCCATGACGTTGCGGCGAATGCGGCCGTTCAAGTCTTCCTCGCGCGCAATGGCCGACAGCACCTCGCCGGCGGCGGCGTCGGTCACGTCGCTCTTCAGCACGCGAACGCTGACGGCCTCAAGCTTGTCGTAGATGCCCTCCAGCACGTCCGCCGAGTACTCGGCGTCGGCGTCGTAGAGCTTGAGCAGCACGTCCTTGGCGTCCTCGATCAGGGCCGGAATGCGCCTCGCGCGCAGCCGCAGCAGGCGGAACACCGGCAGGTCCTCGTTGTGGATGGAGAACAGGATGTTGTTGAAGAGGATGAAGGCCACGCGCACATTGCGCGCCGACTTGCCGTCGGGGCCCTCGTCGCCCTCGATGAGGAAGTCGGAGCGGATGTGCAGCTCGCCGTTGTCTTCCTCGTAGAAGCGCGCCGATTCCTCCAGGTCCTCGTCGACGATGTCCTCGGGGATGGTCAGGCCGAAGCGGTCGCGGATCCAGCCCTTCTCCTCGGCGCTCGGGCTTTCCAGGTCGACCCAGACCGGGCGCGACTGGGCCAGGTCCTCGGCGGTTTCGATTTCTTCCTGGAACAGGCCGCCCTTGAGGCGCCCGTTGTCCAGCGTAAACACATTCAGCATGCATCGTCTCCTGGCAGCGCTGGCCAGACTGGCGGAGGACGACGGCGCAGCGCCGTCCGGGGTGGCGGGATTCAGGTCAACCGTCTCACTCCGGGCGGGGCCTCAGGAAGGCCGGCAGCGGGAGTGGACGGTCACCGAGGGTGATCGCTGTCCAAGAAGGGCTCCGTAGGGTGAATAGCCGCGGATTATTGCACCCGCTCAAGACGTGAAAGAAGCCGCGAAAACGAGGCCCTCCAGCCGACAAACGGTCACCGTCATCCCCTTGTCATGCCGCGGCTTCGCGAGCAAACTGGACTCGTCGATTTCCCCACTCCCACCCACCTCCGCTACCCGAAAGACCCTCCTCCTCCCTCCCCCTTCGTCTGTTTTTTCTCAGTTTTCTGGTTTGTTTTCCGACCCATTCCTCTGAAAGGAGGCTTTATGAATCTGACGATCAGTGGCCATCATCTCGAAGTCACGCCCGCTCTGCGCGAGTACGTACTCACCAAGCTGGACCGTGTGACCCGCCACTTCGACCAGGTCGTTGATATCAACGTCCTGCTGACCGTAGAGAAGCAAAAGGAGAAGGAACGCCGCCAGCGCGCCGAAGTGACCCTGCATGTGAAGGGCCGCGACATCTTTGTCGAGCAATCCCACGAGGATCTGTACGCCGCCATTGATCAATTGATGGACAAGCTGGATCGTCAGGTCTGCCGCCACAAGGACAAGGTGCAGGACCATCACCACGCCTCGGCCAAGCGCCTCGAGGTACCCGCACGCTGAAGCCCCTGGCTCATCTCGCGGCGGCCTGCGGGCCGCTTTTGTTTTTGCGATGCACAATCCATGGCTGCTCGCGGCAATCGGTTGTTGCTGCAGTGCCGCAAAAACCCGCATTCATGGGTGGTCAGAGGCGTTTTCCACGTCTCTAGGGGCTACCGCCCACCCCAAAACGACGCACGGTTCCATAATCTGTCGCTCTGATTGACCCACCAGCCCGGCACGGCCGCGCCTATCCGGCGCCCCCGATGCTTGGCCTCAACCCATGAACCGTCTCGCCGCCATCCTGCCTGCCGACAACGTGTTGGTGAACGTGGATGCGTCCAGCAAGAAACGCGCCTTTGAACATGCAGGCTTGCTGTTCGAAAACCACCACCAGATGGGCCGGGCGCTGGTCACCGACAACCTCTTCGCCCGAGAGCGTCTGGGCTCGACCGGCCTGGGACACGGCGTCGCCATCCCGCATGGCCGCGTCAAGGGCCTGAAGAACCCGCTGGCTGCGGTGCTGCGGCTGGCCCAGCCCATCGGCTTCGATGCGCCGGATGACGAGCCCGTCGGGTTGCTGATCTTCCTGCTCGTGCCCGAAGCGGCCACGCAGCGTCATCTGGAGATCCTGTCCGAGATCGCCGAGATGCTGTCCGACCGCGAACTGCGCGAGCAGCTCAAGGCCGAGCCGGACGCCGCCACCCTGCACAAGCTGATTGCGGCCTGGGAGCCGCTGAAATCAGTCGCTTGATGCCGCTTTTCGACGCTTCGCGTAAACCCTTAGTTTGAAACCCACCTCGATCAGCGCGGAAAGGCTTTTCGAAGAGCACCGCGAGGCCTTGCGCTGGGAGTGGATCGCCGGCCACGCCCACCCGGAACGCCGCTTCGACGAAGCGGCCGTGCGCGATGCGCAGAGTGCGGCCGACCTGGTCGGCTACCTGAACTACATCCATCCCTACCGCGTCCAGATCGTCGGCCGTCGTGAGGTGGCCTATCTGAACCAGGAAGGCACCGACGTTCAGGACCGGCGCATTTCCCGCATCGTCACGCTGGAGCCGCCGGTCATCATCGTCGCCGACGACAGCTTGCCGCCGCCGCGCCTCGTCGCCATGTGCGACCGGGCCGAAATTCCGCTGTTCCGCACCAATGAGTCCGCCGGTCATGTCATCGACCTGGTGCGCGGCTACCTGTCCCAGCTGTTCGCCAACCGCACGACCCGCCACGGTGTCTTCATGGACATCCTGGGCCTGGGCGTGCTGCTGACCGGCGAATCGGGCCTGGGCAAGAGCGAACTCGGCCTGGAGCTGATCTCGCGCGGCCACGGCCTGGTCGCCGACGACGCGGTCGACTTCTTCCGCATCGCCCAGACCGCCATCGAGGGCCGCTGCCCCGAGCTGCTGCTGAACCTGCTGGAAGTACGCGGCATCGGCCTGCTCGACATCAAGTCCATCTTTGGCGAGACGGCGGTGCGCCGCAAGATGCGCCTCAAGCTCATCGTCCACCTGGTGCGCAAGGAGACGATGGAGCGCGACTTCGAGCGCCTGCCCTATGAGCCTCTGTATGAGGACGTGCTGGGCATGCCGGTGCGCAAGGTCGTCATCGCCGTGGACGCCGGCCGCAACCTCGCCGTGCTGGTCGAGGCCGCCGTGCGCAACACCATCCTGCAGTTGCGCGGTATCGACACTTACAAGGAATTCGTCGAGCGCCACCAGCGCGCCATCGACAACGGCTCGATGGATTGAAGCCCCTCGCCCGAGGGGAGCGCTCAGCTGCGGTTCGGGCAGTCCGTCTTCAGGCAGGTCGCGTACAGCGCCAGCGAATGCTCCTGCAGCTGGAAGCCACGTTCGCCCGCGATGGCGTGCTGGCGCTCCTCGATGCCGGGGTCGAAGAACTCCTCGACCTTGCCGCAGTTCAGGCAAACGAGGTGGTCGTGGTGGTGGCCTTCGTTGAGCTCATAGACGGCCTTGCCCGTCTCGAAATGGTTGCGGCTCAAGAGGCCCGCCTGCTCGAACTGCTGCAGCACGCGATAGACCGTCGCCAGGCCGATATCGGCGCCCTCGCCAAGCAAAGCCTTGTAAACATCTTCAGCGGTCATGTGACGCTGCGCCGCGCGCTGGAAGATCTCGAGGATCTTGATGCGCGGCAGCGTCGCCTTGAGGCCGCTGTTCTTGATGTCGCTGGTCTGGTTCTTGGCGGAAGAGGGCATGGCGGGGAGCAAAGGAGGCCAGGGAGGGCCCCGCTAGAATCCGCCGATCATAGCCAGCCGGCCTGCCGGCCGGCGCTTCCCGTCCCCTTCCTGCCCCTTCAGCCAGCCGCCCGATGCGTCCCCTGCTTGCCTCTCTCCCGCTGCTTGCACTGCTCGGCGGCTGCTCCTACCTACCCACCTGGGATTCCCTGCCAAGCCTGCCGTCGGTCACCGGCGAAAAGGTGCTGGGCCTGCTGACGCCCTATCGCGTCGAGGTCGTGCAGGGCAATGTGCTGACCAAGGAGATGGTCGCCCGCGTCAAGCCCGGCATGCCCAAGGCGCAGGTGCGCGACCTGCTCGGCTCGCCGCTGCTGACCGACGTCTTCCACGAGGCGCGCTGGGACTATGTCTTCACGATCCGCCGCCAGGGTGCCGCGCCGCAGCAGCGCCTGGTTGTGGCCCTGTTCGACGGCGACAAGCTCAAGTCCCTGGATGTGCCCGACGACCTGCCGGCCGAGAACGACTTCGTGGCCGCCATCAACACCTTCAAGCCGAGCAGCAAGAACCCGAAGCTGGAATTGAGCGAGGCCGAGCGCGACGCCCTGCCCCCGCCCAAGAAGAGCACCGAGGCCGCGCCCACGGCCGCCGCCGAAGGCCCGGCGCCGGGCCGCACTTATCCGCCGCTGGACGCCAAGCCGGGTTCGGGCTCGTGATCAAGGTCGCAGTGATGGGCGCCTCCGGGCGCATGGGCAAGATGCTCATCGAGGCCGTCGAGGCGGCCGACGACTGCAGTCTGCACGTCACGCTGGATAGGGGCGACGACGTCCGCGCAGGCCTGGCTGGCGCCGACGTGATGATCGACTTCACCCGCCCCGAGGCGACGCTGGCCCATCTGGCGGTTTGCGCCGAACTGGGCGTCAAGGCCGTGGTCGGCACGACCGGCTTCGACGAAGCCCAGAAGGCCGAGATCGCCAGATTCGCCGAGCGCACCGCCGTCGTCTTCGCGCCCAACATGAGCGTTGGCGTCAACGTCGTGCTCAAGCTGCTGGACATGGCCGCCCGCGCGCTGAACGAGGGCTATGACATCGAGATCGTCGAGGCCCACCACCGCATGAAGGTGGATGCCCCCAGCGGCACGGCCCTGCAGATGGGCCAGGTCGTCGCCGACGCCCTGGGCCGCGACCTGAAGACTAGCGCCGTGTATGGCCGCGAAGGCGTCACGGGCGCGCGCGACCCGTCCACCATCGGCTTCGCCACCGTGCGTGGCGGTGACATCATCGGCGACCACACCGTCCTGTTCGCCGGCATCGGCGAGCGCATCGAGGTCAGCCACAAGGCCACCAACCGCGGCATCTATGCCCAGGGCAGCCTGCGCTGCGCGCGCTTTCTGGCCGGCGGCAAGAAGGCCGGCCTGTTCGGCATGAACGACGTCCTCGGATTCAACGGCTGATATGGGCGGCTTCGCGGACTTCTGGGCCCAAAGCGACCTGGTCGGTCGCGCGGTGGCGCTGCTGCTGCTGGCCATGTCGGTCAGCGCCTGGGCTCTGATCCTGTGGAAGGCCTGGCTGCTGCGCCGCGCCCGCCGCGGCCTCGTGCGCGCGGTGCCGGCCTTCTGGGGCGCGGCCGGTGTTGCTGAGGGCCGCAGTGCGCTGCTGAGCTTCGACACCGAAGGCCTGTTGCTGCCGCTGCTGGACGCCGCCACGGCCGAGACCCGCAGCGCCACGCTGGACGCCGCCGGCAAACGTGAATCCCGCCTGACCCGCCGCCTGCGCGACGCGCTGCATGCCGTGCTGGCCAAGCTCCAGTTCGGCCAGGTGCTGCTGGCCTCGGTTGGTGCGACGGCCCCCTTTGTGGGCTTGTTCGGCACCGTCTGGGGCATCTATCACGCGCTGGCCAGCATCTCCGCGGCCGGCAACATCACCATCGACAAGATCTCCGGGCCCGTCGGCGAGGCGCTGATCATGACGGCCGCCGGTCTGGCCGTGGCCATTCCTGCCGTGTTGGCCTACAACGTCTTCGGCAAGCTCGTGGCAGCTTGTGAAGCCGACCTTGAAGGCTTCGCGCACGACCTGCGCGAGTTGCTGGACCACGATTGATCATGAGCTTCGGGCGACTTGAAAGGCCTGACGCCGCTCGCCCGATGAGCGACATCAACATGACGCCGCTGATCGACGTCATGCTGGTGCTGCTGGTCATCTTCATGATCACCGCGCCCCTGATGACCGCATCCCTGCGCCTGGACCTGCCGAAGAGCGAGGCCGCCACGCCCAGCGATGCGCCGAGCTTCATCGCAGTGGCCATCACGCCGGACGGCAAGCTTCATCTCGGCGACGACGAGCTGCCGCCCGAGGCCTTCCAGAAGCGCATATCCGAACTCGGCCGCGCCAATGCGCAAATGGAAGTGCAACTGCGCGCCGATCGCACCGTGCCCTACGGCCAGGTCGCCGAACTGATCGGCTGGGTGCAGGCCGCGGGATTGAACCGCATCGCCTTCGTCGCCCAGGCCGCCGCTTCAGCACCGTGACCGAAGGGTCGCCAGAGGGGCGACCCATACAATTTGGCGTATGAACGCCAAGACCGAAGCGCCCAGCTACAACCCGAACGAGATCGAAGCCGCCGCCCGTGCCTACTGGACGGAGCGCGATGCCTACCGCGTGACCGAAGACGCGAGCAAGCCGCACTTCTATGCCTGCTCCATGCTGCCCTACCCGTCGGGCAAGCTGCACATGGGCCATGTGCGCAACTACACGATCAACGACATGCTGGCGCGCCAGCTGCGGATGAAGGGCTTCAATGTCCTGATGCCCATGGGCTGGGATGCCTTCGGCCTGCCGGCCGAGAACGCCGCGATGAAGGGCAAGGTGCCGCCCGCGCAGTGGACCTACTCCAACATCGCCCACATGAAGGGCCAGATGCAGGCCATGGGCCTGGCCATCGACTGGAGCCGCGAGGTCGCGACCTGCCAGCCCAGCTACTACAAGTGGAACCAATGGCTGTTCCTGAAGATGCTGGAAAAGGGCATCGCCGAGCGCCGCACTCAAGTTGTCAACTGGGACCCGGTGGACCAGACGGTGCTGGCCAACGAGCAGGTCATCGACGGCCGTGGCTGGCGCTCGGGCGCGCTGGTGGAAAAGCGTGAGATCCCGGGCTACTACCTGAAGATCACGCAGTACGCCGAGGAGCTGCTGTCGGCCGTGGCCGACCCCGCCGACCCCAACTACCTGAGCGGCTGGCCCGAGCGCGTGCGGCTGATGCAGGAAAACTGGATCGGCAAGAGCCAGGGCGTGCGCTTCGCCTTCCCGCACAGCATCGAAGGCGGCGGCGGGCGCCTGTGGGTGTTCACGACTCGCGCCGACACCATCATGGGCGTGACCTTCTGCGCCGTCGCGCCCGAGCATCCGCTCGCCACCGTCGCGGCCAAGGACAAGCCCGAGGTCGCCCGCTTTATCGAGGAATGCAAGGCCGGCGGCACGACCGAGGCCGAGCTGGCCACGCAGGACAAGAAGGGCGTGCCCACGGGCCTGTTCGTCACCCACCCGATCACCGGCGCGCAGGTCGAGGTCTGGGTCGGCAACTATGTGCTGATGAGCTACGGCGACGGCGCCGTCATGGGCGTGCCGGCGCACGATGAGCGCGACTTCGCGTTCGCGCTGAAGTACGGCCTGCCCATCAAGCAGGTCATCGACGTTGACGGCCAGGCCTACGACGACAAGAAGTGGGCCGAGTGGTACGGCGACAAGCAAAAGGCGCGCTGCATCAACTCCGGCGTGCTCGATGGGCTCGGCCATGTCGAGGCCGTCAACAAGGTTGCCGAGCTGCTGGCCGACAAGGGCCTGGGCGAGAAGAAGACGACCTGGCGCCTGCGCGACTGGGGCGTTAGCCGCCAGCGCTACTGGGGCACGCCGATTCCCATCATCCATTGCGAGACGTGTGGCGTGGTGCCGGTGCCGGAGAAGGACCTGCCCGTCGTGCTGCCCGACGACCTGATCCCCGACGGCAGCGGCAACCCACTGAACAAGCACGCGGCCTTCCTGAACGTCGCCTGCCCGAGCTGCGGCAAGCCGGCCCAGCGCGAGACGGACACGATGGACACCTTCGTCGATTCGTCCTGGTACTTCATGCGCTACTGCGACCCGATCAACGACCAGGCCATGGTCGCCGAGGGCACCGAGTACTGGATGGGGGCTGACAAGGCCAACCCTGGCCGGGTTGGCATGAACCAGTACATCGGCGGCATCGAGCACGCCATCCTGCACTTGCTGTACGCGCGCTTCTGGACCAAGGCGATGCGCGACCTCGGCCTGGTGACGATCAGCGAGCCGTTCGAGAAGCTGCTGACCCAGGGCATGGTCTTGAAGGGCGCGTTCTTCCACAAGCCCGAGGGTGGCGGCAAGGACTACTACTGGGACCACGAGATCGACGTCATCCACGACGACAAGGGCGGCATCGCCGGCGCCAAGCTGAAGAAGGACGGCACGCCGCTCGAGTACGAGATGACGACGATGTCCAAGTCGAAGAACAACGGCGTGGACCCGCAGGCCCTCATCGACCAGTACGGCGCCGACACGGCCCGCCTGTTCGTCATGTTCGCCAGCCCGCCCGAGCAGACGCTGGAGTGGAACGACGCGGCCGTCGAAGGCGCGCACCGCTTCCTCAAGCGCGTGTGGAACTTCGGCGCGCGCAATGCCGACGCGATCAAGTCCGGCGGCCAGGACTTCGCCGYGCTGAACGGCGACGGCAAGGCGCTGCGCCGCGAGGTGCACAACGTGCTCAAGCAGGTCAGCTACGACTACGAGCGCATGCAGTACAACACCGTCGTCTCCGGCGCAATGAAGCTGCTCAATGCACTCGAGGGCTTCAAGGCCGAAGGCCAGGCGGCGGCGGTGCGCGACGGCTTCTCGGTGCTGCTGCGTGTGCTCTACCCCGCCACGCCCCACGTTGCCCACCAGCTCTGGCAAGACCTCGGCTTCGCGGCCGAACTCGGTGACTTGCTCGACGCACCCTGGCCGACGGTCGACGAGGCCGCGCTGGTGCAGGACGAGATCGAACTGATGTTGCAGGTCAACGGCAAGCTGCGCGGCGCAGTCAAGGTGCCGGCCTCAGCCGACAAGGCGGCCATTGAAGCTGCGGCGCTCGCGACCGAGGAGTTCGCCAAGTTCAGTGAAGGCAAGGCGCCCAAGAAGGTCGTCATCGTGCCCGGCCGCCTCGTCAACATCGTCGTCTGATGGACCGCCGCATCGCTCTGTTCAGCCTCGCAGCCCTCGCCGGCTGCGGCTTCGAGCTGCGCCACGAGCCCGTGCTCTCCTTCCAGACGCTGGCGCTGACTGGCTTCCCGCCGGAATCGCCGCTGGCCGCCGGCCTCAAGCGCCAGATCAAGCGCACACCGGTGCAGCTGCTGGACGACCCGGCCCGCGCCCAGGTCGTGCTGGAAGCCACCCGCGAGTTCCGCGACCGCACCGTCGTCGCGTCCACCAGCGTCGGCCAGGTGCGTGAGTTCCAGCTGCGCCTGCAGTTCGACTACCTGATCCGCACGGCGGCGGGCGAGCTGCTGGTGCCCAAGGTGGAGCTGCGCCTGGCCCGCGACATGACATACACCGAGACCTGGGCGCTGGCCAAGGAGCAGGAGGCTGCCAACCTGTACGGCGCGATGCACTCCGACGCGATAGCGCAAGTCATGCGCCGCCTCGCCGCCGTGAAGCTCCAAGGCTGATGCAACTGCGCGCCGAGGGCCTTAGCGCCCACCTTGCCAAGGGCCTGGCCCGCATCTACACCGTGCACGGCGATGAGCCGCTGCTCGCCCAGGAGGCGGCGGACCAGATCCGCGCCGCCGCCCGCGCCAATGGCTTTGGCGAGCGGCAGATCTTCATCGTCAGCGGTGCCTATTTCGACTGGGCACCGGTGCTGGCCGCCGCGCAGGCCATGAGCCTGTTCTCGGAGCGCCAGTTCATCGAGATCCGCATCCCCAGCGGCAAGCCCGGCAAGGAGGGCTCCGAGGCCCTGCAGCGCTATGCCCAGGCCGCGCCCGACGACGTGCTGACCCTGGTCACGCTGCCGCGGCTGGACAAGACCCAGCTCTCCAGCGCCTGGTTCATGGCGCTGGACGGCAACGGCGCGTCCATCCGCGTCGAACCCGTGGAGCGACGCCTGCTGCCCGCCTGGCTGGCCCAACGCCTGCGCGCGCAGGGGCAGTCGGTGCCCGAGGGCGAGGATGGGCAGAAAGCCCTGGCCTTCTTCGCCGACCGCGTCGAGGGCAATCTGCTCGCAGCCCACCAGGAGTTGCAAAAGCTCGCCCTGCTGCACCCCAAGGGCGAGCTGACGCTGGAGCAGATCGAGGCGGCCGTGCTGGACGTGGCGCGCTTCGACGTCTTCAAGCTCAGCGAGGCCGTGCTGTCGGGCGCTGTTCCGCGCATGCTGCGCATGCTGGACGGCCTGGAGGCCGAGGGCGAGGCCGCCGTGCTGGTGCACTGGACGCTGGCTGAGGACGCGCGGGCTTTGGCCCGCGTGCGCGCCGCGCTGGACGCCGGCAAGCCGCTGCCATTGGCGCTGCGCGAGGCGCGCGTCTGGGGCGCCAAGGAGCGTCTCATTGAACGCATCGCGCCGCGGCTGGACGCCGCCCAGGCGGGCACCCTCGTGCAGGCTGCCCA
Organism: Roseateles sp. P5_E4; assembly: GCF_054049255.1. Classification (NCBI taxonomy): domain Bacteria; kingdom Pseudomonadati; phylum Pseudomonadota; class Betaproteobacteria; order Burkholderiales; family Sphaerotilaceae; genus Roseateles; species Roseateles sp. P5_E4. The sequence goes on from NZ_JBFUMS010000019.1 coordinate 22,891, forward strand.
GATCTGCGATGGCCTCGTCAAAGGCCTGCGCCACCCCGACTGGCCCAGCGACCCCTGGGCCGCGCTGCGCCGCCTGGCCCTGATGCTTGGCGAGGCCGCCAGCGGAAAAACTGGGGCAGTTCTGGCTGCCCGTTGACCCCGATTGGGCTATCGTCGGGGCGGTAAACCTGCCGTCATGCCGCCGTCTCTTCACAAACTCGTCCCTACTGCTCTTGCGCTGAGTTCGCTGGCGGCCCACGCCGTGCCCGTCACGGTGCAGTTGCACGGGCCAGGCGGCCAGCCGCTGGCCGGCGCCGCGGTGGCCATCGAGGTCAAGGGCCGCACTGGCAAGACCAGCACCACCAAGGCCGAGATGGGTCAGCGCGACCGCCAGTTCACACCCGAGCTCCTCGTCGTGCAGACGGGCACGGCCGTCAGTTTCCCGAACTTCGACGCCGTGCGGCATCATGTCTACTCGTTCTCGCCCATCAAGGTCATCGACATCAAGCTCTACTCGGGCACGCCGGCCGAGCCCATCGTGTTCGACAAGCCGGGTGTCGCCACGCTGGGCTGCAACATCCACGACCGCATGAGCGCCCACGTCGTCGTGGTGGACACGCCGACCTTCGGGCGCACCGATGACAAGGGCCAGGTGGCGTTTGACCTGCCGGTGGGCGAGCACGTCGCCAAGGCCTGGCATGGCGGCCAGAAGTCAACCAACCTGCAAAGCGTCAAGCTCGAAGTGCCGGCGGGCGGGGGCCCCGTGGCCCTCACGCTCGCCGAGTAACGCCACCGCAATGCGCTGGCCAGCCTGGCTGAACCTGCGCCGCCTCGAGGGGCGCATCGTCGCCCTCTTCCTGGCGCTGCTGCTGGTCGTGCAGCTGGTCAGCTTCGGCGCCATCCACGCCAGCATCACGCACAACGCCGAGGATTCCCTCGCCAGCGAGCTGCAGACCGGCGAACGCGTGCTGCGCCGCCTGCTCGACCAACGCGCCGGCAAGCTGCGCGACGCGGCCGAGCTGCTGGCCAAGGACTATGGCTTTCGCAGCACCGTCGGCCTGTCGCTGGCCGAGGCCGGCACCGTAGAGACCATCAAGGACGCGCTCGTCAATCAGGGCGAACGCGTCGGCGCCTCGGTCGTCGCCTACTTCGATGACCAGCAGCACCTCGTTGCCGCCACCCGCGACGGCGCGGCCGGTTTCGGCGCAGCGCTGGGCCAGCTCGTGCACAGCAAGGATGGCGCGGCCCTGGCCGTGCAGGGCAGCAAGGTCTACCAGGTGGTCGCCGTGCAGGTGCGCACGCCGGCACCGGTGGGCTGGGTGTTGATGGCCTTTGCGCTGGACCGCGAGGTGCTGGACGATCTCAAGGCGCTGTCGGAGCTGCAAGGCGTCGTGCTGCTGCAAGGTCCGACCAAGCAGTGGCAGACCACCGTCGACAACCTCGATGGCAGAGCAGTCAACGCCTTGCGTGCTGCGCTGGGTCAGGCCGCTCCAGCCGACGGCATCGTTGAGCTGGCCGGCGAACGCATGCGCGCCCTCTTCGTGCCCCTGATCGGTGGCGATCAAGCCCTTGGCGTGCTGCTGTTGCGGTCGCTGGACGCGGCCCTGGCGCCCTATCAGCAGTTGCAGCTCATCCTGCTCGGCCTGACCGTGCTGGGCGTCGTCGTCTTCGCCCTCGTCAGCGTGCTGCTGGCACGCGGCATCAGCAATCCCATCACGGCCCTGTCGGCCTCGGCGCGCCGGCTGGAGCGCGGCGACTACGACACGCCCGTGCCGTCGACCTCGCGGCTGGAGGAGGTGCACAAGCTGGCCCTGGCGCTGGAGAGCATGCGTGAGGGCATCCGCCGCCGCGATGCCCTCGTCAACAACCTGGCCTACGTCGACCCGCTGACGCTGCTGCCCAACCGCGCGCGTTTCGCCGAATTCCTGCAGCACCACCTGACCCACAGCAACACGCCGGGTGCCGTGCTGATGCTGGACCTGGACCGCTTCAAGCACGTCAATGACGTGCTCGGCCACGAGGTGGGCGACCGCCTGCTGCAGTCGGTCGCCGAGCGCCTGCAGGCGTTGTGCGCGCCGGCGCATTCGGTGCTCGCGCGGCTGTCGGGCGACGAGTTCGCCGTGCTGCTGGCGCATACGGACGCCCATGCCGCCAGCGAGGCGGCGCTGGCCATCCTGAAGGACTTCGAGCGTCCGCTGCAGATCGACAACGAGACCATCGACCTCGGCGCCGGCATCGGCATCGCCCTCTTCCCCGAGCATGGCCGTGAGGTCAACCTGCTGCTCGGCCGCGCCGAGCTGGCCATGTATGCGGCCAAGGCCCGCCAGTGCGGCAGCCTGATCTACCACGCCCAGCTGGATGCCGGCAGCCAGGAGTCGCTGTCCCTGCTGACCGAGCTCCGCCACGCGGTCGAGAAGGATGAACTGCGCCTGTACCTGCAGCCCAAAATCGACCTGCAGCAGGGCAAGATTCTCGGCGCCGAGGCCCTGGTGCGCTGGCAGCACCCGACGCGCGGCCTGGTACCGCCGATGCAGTTCATTCCTTTTGCCGAGCAGACGGGTTTCATCCGCCTGCTCAGCGCCTGGGTGCTGTCCAACGCGGCCAGGTTCGCGCGCCAGGCCGCGGACGCGGGCCTGACGCTGCGGCTGTCGGTCAACCTGTCCACGCGCGACCTGATGGACCAGGACCTGCCGGCCAAGATCGAGGCCATGCTGGCGCCGCTGCAGGTGTCGGCCGACTCGCTGTGCCTGGAGATCACCGAGAGCACCATCATGGACGACCCCGAGCGGGCCCTGTCCACACTGGAGCATCTGCATGCGATGGGCTTCAAGCTGTCCATCGACGACTTCGGCACCGGCTATTCGTCGCTGGCCTATCTGAAGCGCCTGCCGGTGGATGAGCTCAAGATCGACAAGAGCTTCGTCATGGCCATGGAGCGTGACCTCGACGACGCGCGCATCGTGCGCTCGACGATCGAGCTGGCGCACAACCTCGGCCTCACCGTCGTCGCCGAGGGGTTGGAGACGCTCAAGGCCTGGGCCATGCTGGCCCGCCTGGGCTGCGACGAAGGCCAGGGCTACTTCATCAGCAAGCCCATGCCGCAGGAGCAGTTCATCGCCTGGGCCAAGAGCTGGCAGCCGCCGGACATCTCGGTCGTCACGGCCGAGAGCCTGATGGCCAAGCTCGGCTAGTTGTCCCGGTCTTCCAGCGCTTCACACAGCGCCGTCAAACCCGCCGTCACCGTCTGCAAGCGCACCGCATGGCGGTCGCCGCTGAAGTTCTCGCGCCAGACCTGGGCCGGCCGCCCCGCATGCACCAGGGCCAGCCAAACGGTGCCGACCGGCTTGGCCTCGCTGCCGCCCGTCGGCCCGGCCACGCCGGTGACGGCCAGTGCCCAATCGATGGGTGCGTGCGCCAGCAGGCCACGCGCCATGTGTTCGGCCACCTCGGCGCTGACGGCGCCGTGCAGCGCGATCAGCCCCTTGGGCACGCCCAGCAGTTCGGCCTTGGCCTCGTTGCTGTAGCTGACGACGCCGCGCTCGAACCACGCGCTGGAGCCGCTCAGGCTGGTGCAGGCGGCGGCGATGAGGCCGCCGGTGCAGCTCTCCGCCGTGCCGATGCGCTCGCGCCGCTGAATCAGCGCCACGGCGATGCGGTCGATCAGTTCAAGGTCGTCGGCAAACATGCTTACCCCATCACAAAGCGGTAGAGCGCGATGACGGCGAGCGTACAGCCGGCCGCGACGAAATCGTCGAACAGGATGCCGAAGCCCTGCGCCCAGGTGACCGCCGCGCCGCGCTCACCCTTGAAAAGCCGGTCCGCCCAGCCCACCGGTCCGGGCTTGGCGGCGTCGAAGAAGCGGAACAGACCGAAGGCAATGAGCTGGCCCAGCCAGCCCACCGGCGCGATCAGCCACAGGATGAGCCAGAAGGCCAGCACCTCGTCCCAGACGATGGAGCCCGGGTCGGGTGTGTTCATGTCGCGCGCCGTGCGCGTGCAGGCCCACCAGCCCACCAGCGTGCCGATGCCGATCAGCAGGCCCCAGGCCAGCTCGCTCATCCACGGCGAGATCACCCAGAACACCAGCCAGGCCCACAGGGTGCCGACGGTACCCGGTGCCTTCGGACTCAGGCCGCTGCCGAAGCCCAGCGCGATCCAGCGCGCCGGGTGGCGCAGCATGAAGGCCGGCGTCGGACGGATCGGTGCGCCGCTCATGACTTGAAGTGGTCGAAGGAGCGCAGGCCGTGCTCGACCACTGCGCCGCGCGCGTCGACAACGCGCAACCCGGGCTCGGCTTCGATGACGCCGATGCGCGTCAATGCCACGCCCACATCGGGCAGCCTCGCACCGGCCGGCGCGGTGAAGACCAGTTCGTAGTCGTCGCCGCCCGCCAGCAGGCATTCCTGCTGCACGGCGGCCGCCTGCGCAGCCAGCACCTCGCTGCGGGGCAGCGCATCGACGTCCAGACGCGCGCCAACGCGGGAAACCGCCAGGATGTGGCCCAGATCGCCAAGCAGCCCGTCTGACACATCGATGGCCGCTGTCGCGATGCCGCGCAGCGCCTGGCCCAGTGCGACGCGCGGCGTTGGCAGCTCCATCGCGGCACGCACTTCCTCGAAGCCGGCGCCATCCACGGCCACAGTGCCACGGAACACCTCCAGCGCCAGCCGCGCATCACCGAGCCGCCCCGACACCCAGATCTCGTCGCCCACTTGCGCGCCGCCGCGCAGCAAAGCCAGCCCCGGCGGCGCCTCGCCGAAGACGGTGATGCAGAGATTCAACGGCCCCTGCGTAGTGTCGCCGCCGATCAGCGGGCAGGCGTGGGCGTCGGCCAGGGCCAACAGGCCGCGCGAGAAACCGGCCAGCCAGGCTTCGTCAACGCGCGGCAGGGCCAGGGCCAAAGTGAAGCCTCGCGGCGTCGCACCGCAGGCGGCCAGATCGCTCAGATTGACGGCCAGCGCCTTGTGGCCGAGACGCACCGGATCGACCGTCGACAGGAAGTGCCGGCCCTCGACCAGCATGTCACTGGAAACCAGCCAGCGCGCACCCGGCGTGGGCACGAGCACGGCGCAGTCGTCACCGACGCCCACCTCCACGCCTGGCCCCGCGGGGCGCTGGAAATAGCGCCGGATCAAATCGAATTCGCCCATGGCTGCGATTAGACCTTGTGGACATCCACAGCGCCCGGCGCGCCCTTGGGTGGCATGATTCCAGCCCCGTCGGCACCTTGTGATCCCGCCATGTCCAGCTCCGAAGAAAAACGCGCCCAACTCCGCCAGGCCGCTCTCGAGTACCACGAGTTCCCGACGCCGGGCAAGATCGCCATTGCGGCGACCAAGCAGCTCGTCAATCAGCACGACCTGGCGCTGGCCTACTCGCCCGGCGTGGCCGCGGCCTGCGAAGAGATCGTCGCGGACCCAGCCAATGCCTTCCGCTACACCTCGCGCGGCAACCTGGTCGCCGTCGTCTCCAACGGCACGGCCGTGCTGGGCCTGGGCAACATCGGGCCGCTGGCGTCCAAGCCGGTCATGGAAGGCAAGGCGGTCCTCTTCAAGAAGTTCGCCGGCATCGACGTCTTCGACCTCGAAGTGGCCGAGAACGATCTCGACAAGCTGGTCGACTGCATCGCCGCGCTGGAGCCCACCTTCGGCGGCATCAACCTCGAGGACATCAAGGCACCGGACTGCTTCTATGTCGAGCGCAAGCTGCGCGAGCGCATGAAGATCCCCGTCTTCCACGACGACCAGCACGGCACCGCCATCGTCGTCGGCGCGGCCTTCCTGAACGGCCTCAAGGTCGTCGGCAAGGACATCAAGCAGGTCAAGCTCGTCACGTCGGGCGCTGGCGCCGCAGCGCTGGCCTGCCTGGGCCTGCTCGTCAAGCTGGGCCTGCCGCGCGAGAACATCTGGGTGACCGACCTTGCGGGTGTCGTCTACGAAGGCCGCACCGAGCTGATGGACCCGGACAAGGCCGTCTTCGCGCAGCCGACCTCGCAGCGCAGCCTGCGCGAGGCGATTGCCGGCGCCGACGTCTTCCTGGGCCTGTCGGCCGGCGGCGTGCTGAAGGCCGACATGGTCGCGACCATGGCCGCGCAACCGCTGATCTTCGCGCTGGCCAATCCGACGCCGGAAATCCTGCCGGAAGAAGTCCAGGCCGTGCGCGGCGACGCCATCATGGCCACGGGCCGCACGGACTACCCCAACCAGGTCAACAACGTCCTGTGCTTCCCCTACATCTTCCGCGGCGCACTGGACTCGGGCGCGACGACGATCAACGTCGAGATGGAGATCGCCGCGGTGCACGCCATTGCTGATCTTGCCCAGGCCGAGCAGAGCGAAGTGGTGGCGGCCGCCTATGTGGGCGCGACGCTGAGCTTTGGCGCGGAGTACCTGATTCCCAAGCCCTTCGATCCACGGCTGATGATGCGCATCGCGCCGGCCGTCGCCAAGGCGGCTGCCGACTCCGGCGTCGCGGCGCGGCCCATCCAGGACTGGGATGCCTACCGCGAGAAGCTGCAGAGCTTCGTCTACGCCTCGGGCAACACGATGAAGCCCATCTTCACCGCGGCCAAGCGGGCGCCCAACAAGCGCGTCGCCTACGCCGAGGGCGAGGAGGAACGCGTGTTGCGCGCCGCACAGGTCGTCGTCGACGAAGGCCTGGCGCGCCCGACGCTGGTGGGCCGCCCGCAGGTCATCGCCGAGCGCTGCGAGCGCTTTGGCCTGCGCCTGCAGCAGGACCGCGACTATGACGTCGTCAACGTCGAGCACGACGACCGCTACCGCGACTACTGGCAGACCTATCTGCAGATGACCGAGCGCAAGGGCGTCACCCAGCAGCTTGCCAAGATCGAGATGCGCCGCCGGCTGACGCTGATCAGCTCCATGCTGCTGCACAAGGGCGAGGTCGACGGCCTGCTCTGCGGCACCTGGGGGACGACCGCCACGCACCTGCAGTACATCGACCAGGTCATCGGCAAGCGCGCCGGCGTGAAGACCTATGCCTGCATGAACGGGCTGATCCTGCCGGGCCGCCAGGTCATGCTGGTAGACACCCACGTCAACTACGACCCGACCGCCGAGCAGCTTGCCGAGATCACCGTCATGGCCGCCCAGGAGATGTGCCGCTTCGGCCTGACGCCGAAGGCCGCGCTGCTGTCACACAGCAACTTCGGCACCAGCGACAAGCCGTCGGCCGTGAAGATGCGCGACACGCTGGCGCTGCTGCGGCAGCTCGCGCCCTGGCTGGAGGTCGACGGCGAGATGCACGGCGATACCGCGCTGGACGCCCCCTACCGCAAGCAGATCATGCCCACCAGCCCGCTGACGGGCGAAGCCAACCTGCTGGTGCTGCCCAATATCGATGCCGCCAACATCTCCTACAACCTGCTGAAGACGGCCGCCGGCGGCGGCATCGCCATCGGGCCGGTGTTGYTCGGCGCGGCCAAGCCGGTGCACATCCTGACGCCTTCGGCGACCGTGCGCCGTATCGTCAACATGACGGCCCTGACCGTCGCCGACGCGAACGCGGCACGCGCCTGAACCTCGCACCGGCTCCAAGGGGGAACAGGGCAAAAACGCCCGGACTCCCCCAATTGACAGAAGTTTTCACGACCCAAAACTGCGTCATGCAGCTGTCATGCCGCAAGTGAAATCAATCACTTAGACGCGCGTGAGTGCTGGCTCACATGACCCTATTCCAGACTCCGGCGCCCGCACCGAGCTTGAGCTTTTGGGGTCGCTTCGGTACCATTACGGTTTCTCGTTCAGGGTTAACCCGTGTTTTTGCTCTCGTGGCTGGCGCGCTCCGGCGCCTCGGCGGTCACCACCGCCCTGCTGCTTTCCGGCTTGGCCGGAGGCGCGCAAGCCAAGGAAGCCGTCGGCGATAAGCCCCCCACCGCAACGCCCGCTCTGGCTGAAATTTCGCTGAGCGAGCTGCCCGCCCAGGCCCAGGAAACGCACCGGCTCGTTCTCGCCGGTGGCCCGTTTCCTTATGCCAAGGACGGCGTGGTGTTCGGCAATCGCGAGCGTCTGCTGCCCCGCAAGGCTCGCGGCTTCTATCGCGAATACACGGTCAAGACCCCTGGCGCCCGCAACCGCGGTGCCCGCCGCCTTATCTGCGGTGGCACGCCGCCGACGGCGCCCGAGATTTGTTATTACACCGGCGATCACTATGCCAGCTTCAAGCGCGTTCGCGCCCAAGCGGCCCGGTGAAGTCGAGGGTTCAGCAGTTTTGTGACTTGAAAGGAGGAACGCGACCATGCTTTTGCAGACCGTCCGTCCCAATATCGTGCAGGCCATACGGGCCTACAGGGTCGAGGACTTGATGCAGGCCGCCCAAGAAGCGGGCCAGCATTTCCTGTACGCCAACCTGTCGGAGGCGCAGTCCAAGCAGGACGTGCTCGATGGCATCGCGCAGGCCTTCCTGTTTCCAGCGCATTTCGGCAAGAACCTGGACGCCCTGCATGACTGCATGACCGACCTCGTCCACAAGTCCGGCTCCCAGCCAGGCTTTGTCGTGGTGCTGGAGCAGTTGCCCGACAACGTGCGATTCGACCGCGAGGCGAGAGAGCAATTGCTCGATGTCTTCCGAGACACGGCCGACTATTGGGCCGACAGGAAGATAGCGTTCAGGTGCTTCTATTCTTTTCAGTAGCCCGCTCCCAAGATAACGGGTCATGGGAGCGGGCTACTGAAGTGGCCCCGGTTATTGAAAAGCCTGCGCCGAAAAGCGCCAAGGCGACGGTTGGCAACCCCAACTTCGGCATGAACATGCCGATGATGTGCAGTGCCTTCGACACCTCGATGTGGCTCAGCGCAGCTTGAAGCGCTGAACTATCGAAAGCAGAACGGGACCCTCGGGTCCCGTTTTTATTTGGGACCCAAGGGCCCCACTCATTTCTGCTGCGGCACTTCGAGCGCCAGCGCGACGAATTCGTCGACCGGCACCTCCTCGGCGCGGCGCTGCAGGTCGAAATGGCCCGAAAAACCACGCTCGGCCAGCCAATGGCCCAGGCTGTGGCGCAGCAGCTTGCGGCGCTGCGAGAAGGCGCTGGTGACCAGGGCCCCCAGCAGGGCCGGGTCTACCGCTGGCGGCCTGGCCAACGGCTGCATGCGCACGATGGCCGAGTCCACGCGCGGCGGCGGGTCGAAGGCCTCGGGCGGCACGTCCAGCACCGATTCGATGTCGTAGCGCCACTGCAACATCACGCTGAGGCGCCCATAGTCCTTGCGGCCCGGCGCGGCGGCCATGCGGTCCACCACTTCCTTCTGCAGCATGAAGTGCTGGTCGACGACGTCGTCCACCGCGTTCAACAGGTGAAAGAGGATGGGCGTGGAGATGTTGTAGGGCAGGTTGCCGACCACGCGCAGCTTGGCGCCCTTGGTGGCAGCCAGCGCCTTGAAGTCGACCTTGAGCACGTCCGACTCGATGACCTCGACGTCGTCGCGCTTGCGCAGGCGCGCAGCCAGGTCGCGGTCCAGTTCGATGACGGTCAGCGGCTTGTGTCGCGCCAGCAGCGGCAGCGTCATCGCGCCCAGGCCAGGGCCGATCTCGACCAGGGTCTCGCCCGGCTGCGGATCGATCAGGTCGACGATGGCCTCGATCAGCGCCTTGTCGGTCAGGAAATGCTGCCCGAAGCGCTTGCGGGGGATATGGGAACTCAGTCGAGCCATTCCCGGACTTCGACAAACGCCTTCGCCCGCAGATCCTTGACCCACTCCTGATAGGCCTCGTCGTATTTCTGCTCGCGCAGTGCGCCGCGGGCCTGGTCGCGCAGCTGCTTCATCTCGACATCGACCGTGCGGCGCTCCAGCACCTGGATCAGGTGCACGCCGAAGCGCGACACGACCGGTCCCGAGATGCCGTTCAGCGGCAGCACGTTCATCGCTTCCTCGAATTCCGGCACAAAACCGCCGGCAGCCATCCAGCCCAGGTCACCGCCTTCGGGGGCGCTGCCGTCCTCGGAATTGGCGCGGGCGAGTTGCTCGAACTTGGCCGAACCGGTCTCGATCTGGCGCTTGAACTCGGCCAGGCGGCGGGCCGCGACTTCGGCCGTCAGCTGTGCCGAGGGGCGCAGCAGGATGTGCCGGGCATGGGTCTGCACGGCCTGCGTCAGGGATGCGCCACCTTGGCGCTCGATGACCTTGAGGACGTGAAAGCCCGCGCCGGTGCGCAGCAGCTGAGGCGCGACCTCGCCGCTCTTCAGCCCCTTGACGGCATTGACGAACACGTCGGGCAGCCGATCGGCCGGGCGCAGGCCGATCTCGCCGCCGCGCGCCTTGTTGCTGTCTTCGGACACCTCGCGGGCGACGCGGGCGAAGTCCTCACCGCCCTTGATGCGCGCCAGGGCGCCTTCAGCACGGGTGCGGCGTTCGGTGACGACGCTTTCCGGCGCGCCATCGGGCACCGGCACGAGCACCTGGGCGAGGTTGACCATGCCGCCGCTGGCGAGTTCATTGCGCTTCTTGTCGAGGTAGGCATCGATCTCGGCGTCCGTCACCTTGATGCGTCCCTGCACTTCGCGCTCGCGCACGCGCTCCGTCATCATCTGGTCGCGCAGGTTCTCGCGAAAGCTCTTGTAGTCGGTGCCGTCCGCCTTCAGGCGATCACGCAGCTGCGCCATCGTCAGCTTGTTCTGCGCGGCGACGTTGGCCACCACGCGATCCAGCTCGGCCTCGTCGATCTTCTGGCCGGTCTCGCGGGCGTAGGTGACGAGGACGCGATCCTCGATGAGGGCCTCCAGCGCCTGCTTGCGCAGGCCGGCCGTCTCGGGCATGACCTCGCCCTTCTGGCGGGCCTCCTGGCGCAGGCGTTCGGTGCGCTGGATGACCTCACTGGCGGCCACGACGTCCTGGTTGACGACGGCGGCGATGTAGTCCCCCGGCTGCAGCGTGGGCGTCTGGGCCTGGGCCTGGAAAGCGGCCAAGGCCAGCGTCACGGCAAGAAAGAGGGGAGCTAGGCGATAGATCATGGTTGGAAATCTGAACTCGGTGAGCGGTCGGAGCTCAGCCTTCGGTAACCGGGCACATTGTCCTTCAAGACTTTGAGGGCGTTCGAACCGAGCTGTGACAGGCCGACGAGCTCCAGTTGCAGCATCAGCCGCGTGTTCGTTTCAGCGCGGCCGGTGGACAGCCGCTCGACGCCCCAGCGCAGCACCCAGCAACCGGCGTCGTACTCGAAGCCCATGACCGAATCGGTCAGGCGCCGGTCGCGCAGCGAGTACTGCACGCGGCCGGCGCTGTACCAGGCGCCGCCGCAGGCCTTGCTGTCGGCACCGCGTGAGGTGACAGGCGTACCGTAGATCGGCCATTGCCAGGCCAGTTCGACCTGCTCGCTTTGGCCCCGCGCCAGGCGGTAGGCGACGCTGACAGTCTTGTAGGGGCCGGGCGAATAGCGCGCACGGAGCACCGAGCGCACCGAACGGTTGGTCTCGGGGTTGAACTCCAGCGTGCCGTCGGCCCACCACTTCTCGTCCAGATGGGCGGCGGCAGCCAGCAGCAGATCGGAGAAGCGCTGCGTGACGGGCTGGCCGTCGGGTGTGATCTTCTGATCGCGGAACAGGAAGCGCTGCACGGCGCCCAGGCGCAGGATCTCCTCGCCCGTGTTGGTGCCGATCCAGCGGCTGGTCACGCCCGCGCTCAGCGCGTGCAGGTCCGACACCCGGTCCACGCCCGAGAAGGGGTTGTCGGTGTAGATGGAGTCGAAGTTGAAGTCCTTGGCCGCCGCGTCGAAGTTGGGCAGGTTGGCCTGGTCGCGGAATGGCGTGTTGACGTACAGCAGCCGCGGTTCGAGGCTTTGGCGGTAGTCGCGGCCGAACAGCGTCGTGTCGCGCTCGAACACCCAGCCGTGGTCGATGCTCAGCGTCGGAATGACCCGGCCCATGCGCCGACGGCCGTCGGGCTGGGGCCGGTCGAGGTCGTAGGCAGCCGCATTGAACGAGGCTCGCGGGATGAACCACCAGGCCTCGCCACCCAGCGGTGCGCTGATGTGGCCCAGCGCATGCACGCGCTGGCCGCCACGCGGCTGGCCGGCCAGCGCCGAGCCCGGCAGGTCGAAACGGTTGTACTCCAGCTCCAGCCCGCCCTCCAGCCTTGCCTTGCGGCCCCAGGGGCGAAAGCTGTCCAGCACGGCCTCGTCGGCCGCCGTCGTCACGCGAACGCCGACCTGCGGGCTGCGCTGGAACGGCGAATCGAACTGCGAGGGGACGTCGGTGCCCTGCAGCGCCTGCCAGCGCTGCACGCGGGCATAGGTGTCGATGACACCCCAGGACAGCTCGCGCTGGCGGTTCAGCGTGAAGTCGTTGGCCAGCAGGCGCGGCGTCTGGCTCTCGACGCGGCGCGACATGTCCTTCCAGTAATCGTCATCGGACACGCGCTCGCTCTTGAGCCGGTAACGCCAGTCGCCAAAGACATGGCCGTCGTTGTTGAGCTTGAGGCTCCAGCGCGAACGGCCGAAGACGCGGTCGCCGGGCAGCAGGTCGACGTTGATGCGGCCGGCATGGTCAGGCTCGAGGTAGCGGAACTCGCTGTCCAGACCCACGCCGCGCTTGCTCATGATGAAGGGCGTGAAGGTCGCATCGCGTTGCGGCGCGATGTTCCAGTAATAGGGCACGCCGAACTCGAGGCCGCTGCGGTTGTCCAGGAACAGATTCGGCGGCAGCCAGCCCGACTTGCGCGCCGAGCTGAGCGGGAAGCTCAGGGAGGGTGCCGCCAGCAGCGGCATGCCCAGGAAGCGCAGCACTGCGCCGTCGGCCTGGCCCTCATTGGCGGCCAGGTCCATGCGCAGCTGCTTGGCAGTGATCTGCCAGGCCGGCTCCTGGTTCTCCACGGCGGGGCAGCTGGTGTAGCTGCCCTCGGTGGCGCTCATGTGCTCGCTGTCCTGGAACTTCAGCACCTTGGCCTTGCCGGCGCCGCCTGTGGCCGCGAGGAAGAAGCGGGGGGTCAGGAACTCGCCCTCGAAACGGCTCACATAGAGCTGCAGCAGCGGGCCGGAGAAGACATTGCCGTTGTGGTTGATGCGCACCTGGCCTTCGGCCCGGGCAAGGTCGTCCACGACGCTGTAGTCCAGCTTGTCGGCGTTCAGCACCAGCTCGCCGTAGCGCAGCTCGACATCGCCCAGGCCCTCGGCCTTCTGATCCAGCTGGGCCGAGACCTTGTTGGCGCTGATGACCAGGGCCGGCTTGGCACCGGTCTTGGACGCCGGCCCGAGCACGCGGCTGCCGCGCAGTGGCAGGGCCTCTGCGGGGCCAGCCTGCTGCTGGGCCGACGCCTGCCCCCAGGCGCACAGGGCCAGGGCAACGAGGGCGGGTAGCAGGGCTGGGGTGGGAAATCGGGAGAAGCGCGGCACGGACGGCAAAGGCTCGGAGTCGGTGAGGATGCCGGGGCCGGCAGGTAAGGAAGCGCTGAACAAGTTCCTCGCGCGCGGCGCATCCGTGTTTTGGGCGGTCTGCGGCGTTGCAAATGCTCGCCATGGCCCCAGCCATGGCTGTGCTTTGCGCCTTGTAGCCCATCCCAAATCACGGCGCGCCGCATCGCGGGAACTCATTCAGCGCTTCCCTAGAATTTCATTATCCACGAGGGCCCTTCCCTATGACCTATGCCCCGACCTCGGCCTTGATTGCCGAACTGCTTGCCCGCCCCGCCGACGCCGACCGCCTGATGCGCGCCGCCTGCGCCGAGTTGCGCGCCCATCCCCTGCCGCCAGCCCCGCCCGATGCCAACGCCCTGCGCACCGGCCTGGGCCGCGTTGCCGAGGCGGGGCTGGACGGCGTGCTGCATCGCCTCGTCGCCGATGTGCCACACGGCTGCGTGACGGAGAGCCTCGCTGCACTACTGCGCCCGCCCGAGCTGGCCTGGGACGAGGCCCAGGAGATCGACTGGGCCGCACGCCATTGGCAGGAATGCCGCGCCGAGGGTCTGCTAGACGAGGACCTGGCGGCCGACTTCGGCGAGTACTGGCGGCGCCTGGAATGGAGCGCGTTGCGCCAACACCTTGTGCTGCTGGCGACCCTGGGCGAAGGCCACGCCGACGAGCGCCGGCTGATGGCTCATGTCGCCAAGACATCGAGCCGCTACGTCGCCTTCGGGCCGCTCAAGCGAGCCATGGAGGCCCGCCATCCCGAATTCTTCGTGCTCGGCTTCAGCCTGCGCTGAGCCGAAAGCAAAACGACCCCGGGGCCGAGGCCGCGGGGTCGCCGTGGGGCGCGGATGAATCAGGCTTTGCGGCGGCGCTTGGCCAGGCCGACACCGGCCAGGGCAATGCCCACCAGCGCATAGCTGGCCGGTTCAGGCAGAGCGGCGGCACCGGTCTGGTAGGCCCACAGGCCCAGGTCGCTGTAGGCCGAAGTGTTATTGGGGTTGTAGTGGTCCCAGCTGCCATTGGTGCCGGCGTAGGCGTAGGCATAGGCATTCGGGTTGCTGGCACCGACGTCGGCGTAGTTGCCCCACATCAGGCCGCGCGAGGACGAACCACCGATGACCGAGCTCAGCGCGTTCCAGTCGCTGCCGGGCGTGCTGGTCCACAGCGCATCCACGTCGCTCAGCGAAGCGACCGAGAAGCCGGCAGCGGTGGCCGTGTTGACCTGAGCCGTGTAGTTCATGTTGAACAGGTCGGGCAGCTGGAGCCAGACACGGCCGGTGGTCGTGTCCTGGAAGGTGGCATAGCCGTTCACATCGGCGTGCGCCACGAGGCCGGCGTGAGCGGCACCGGCGCCCAGGCCGACGCCGGTAGTGAGGGCGGCGGCCAACAGCTTGGTCGAGAAGGTCATTTGATTTATGAACTAGGGGTTGACGATGGACGCATGTTGCCCGCGTCATCTCCAAGTTCCGCCCCCTCGCCTCCAGGGGGTCAGGCCATGCCTTGTGAACAAGTTCGCAGCCGCCCGGCCGCATCTTCCCCCGTGATCACGGGGGAAGCGCCTCAGGGGCAGGTCGCGCAGCCCGCTGCGACCAGCCAGGGGTCCTTGTCCTCGCCGCCGAAGATCTGCAGCAGGAAGTCGAGGAAGGCGCGCGTGCGCGCCGGCACGTATTTGCGGGTCGGCATGCCGGCCCACAGCGTCGTGCCAAACAGCCGCCACTGTGGCATGACGCGCTCCAGGGCCTGCTCCAGCAGCGCGTCCTCGACCATGAAGCTGGGCAGCCCGGCCACGCCCAGGCCGTGCAGGGCGGCGGCGTAGTTGGTGTCCATGTGCGTCGTCGACAGCGCCGCGCGCGAGGGCACGATGGGCAGGGTGATCTCCTCGGTGCCGTCGCCGCGCTGCAGCGTCAGGCCGCGCATCAGCGAAGGCGTGGGCGGCAGCAGCGCGTCGTGTTGCTTGAGGTCGTGCGGATGCTGGGGGCGGCCGCGCTGGTCCAGATAGTCGGGCGAGGCGCACATGATGAATTCACTGCGTGCCAGGCGGCGGGCGATGAAATCGCCGTCCAGCGTCTCGCGCGACAGGAAGATGGTCAGGTCGTAGGCATCGTCCACCGTGTCGACCGGGCCGGGCGACGTGATCTCCAGCGTCACCAGCGGGTACTCGCGATGGAACTTGGGCAGGTGCTTGGCGAGCTGATGCACGGCGATGGCCGGCGGGCACAGGATGCGCAGCAGGCCGCGCACCTCTTGGGTGGCCGAGGCGGCCAGCGCCGCGGCCTCGTCGACATCGGCCAGGATGCGCCGCGCCCGCTCCAGATAGGCCTCGCCGATCTCGGTCAGCGACAGCCGCCGCGTCGTGCGGTTCAAGAGCCGCGTGCCGAGATGCTCTTCCAGCTCGGCCACCAGCCGCGTGACGACGGCCGGCGCCAGGTCCAGCCCGCGTGCCGCGGCGGCAAAACTGCCCTCGTCGATGACGCGGACGAAAACCTTGATGGCGCGTAGCTGATCCATTCAGGGATGCGCAGCCATGACCTGGGCCACGGCTGCGGTCAAGCGCTTGCCATAGGGCACGTGCAGGAACTCGTTGGGCCCGTGGGCATTGCTCTTCGGTCCGAGCACGCCGCAGACCATCATCTGCGCCTTGGGGAAGCCCTTTTGCAGCATGCTCATCAGCGGGATGGTGCCGCCCTGGCCGATATAGCCGACCGGCGCGCCGAAATGGGCCTGGCTGGCGTCGTTGAGCGCCTGGCTGAGCCAGGGCGACAGCTCGGGGGTGTTCCAGCCGGTGGCGCCGTAGGCCCCGGCGCGGCCGTCGGGCGTGAAGGTCACCTTGGCGTTGTAGGGCGCGTTGTCCTCCAGCAGGGCCTTCAGCTTGAGCGCCGCCTCGTTGCCATCAACCAGAGGCGGCAGGCGCAGCGACAGCTTGAAGGCGGTGTAGGGCCGCAGCACGTTGCCGGCGTTCTTCAGCTCGGGGAAACCGTCGGCGCCGACCACCGACAGCGTCGGCCGCCAGGTGCGGTTCAGCAGCACCTCGACCGGATCGGTCGTCACCGGCAGCACCGGGCCGCCGTCCGCACCGCAGGCCCAGGGCATGCGCTTGTAGACCTCTTCCTTCAGGATGGCCGCTGTCGCTTTGACCTGCTCCAGGCGGGCGCCGGGGATGTCGCAGTGGAAGCTCTCGGGCAGCAGGCGACCGGTCTTGCTGTCCTCCAGCCTGTCCAACACCTGGCGCAGGATGCGGAAGGACGAGGGCACGACGCCCGAAGCGTCGCCGCTGTGGATGCCTTCGGCCAGCACCTCGACCTTCAGCACACCCGACACCATGCCGCGCAGCGAGGTCGTCAGCCAGAGCTGGTCGTAGTTGCCGGCGCCAGAGTCCAGGCAGACCACCAGGGACACGTTGCCCAGCCGGGGACCGAGCAGGTCCAGGTAGGCCGGCAGGTCGAAGCTGCCGCTTTCCTCGCAAGTCTCGATCAGGCCGACGCAGCGCGGGCGCGGGATGCCCTGCTTGTCCAGCGCCATGATGGCCGTCAACGACGCGTAGACCGCGTAGCCGTCGTCGGCGCCGCCGCGGCCATAGAGCAGGCCGTTCTCATACTTGGGCGTCCAGGGACCGAGGTCGTTGCGCCAGCCGCTGAACTCGGGCTGCTTGTCCAGGTGGCCGTAGACGACGACCGTGTCTTGCGAATCTGCCTTGGTGGCCGGCACCTCGAAGAAGATGACCGGCGTGCGGCCGGGGATGCGCACCACTTCGAGCTTCAGGCCGGCAACCTTCTTGCTCTCGACCCAGGCGGCGGCCTGGGTCAGCACCTTCTCGATATGGCCGTTCTTCGCCCAGTCGGCGTCGAACATCGGGCTCTTGGCCGGAATGGCGATGTAATCGGTCAGCGCGGGGACGATTTCCTCGTCCCAGACGCGGGCGGCAAATTCACCCAGCGCGGCGGTCTCGTCGGCTTGCAGGGGCAGGTGGGGATCACGTGCGTTCATGGCGTACTCCTGGCGCTTGTGGCGCGACTTACCAGTTTAGGCTTGGCCGCGACAGCCATCACGCCGCCTGGGATAACTACCGGCGGCGCTCATGGCATCAAGCGCTTAGGCTCGACGCCAAGATGCGCTTGTTACTGATTGTTCTGATTGCGCTGCTGACCGGCTGTGCCTCAGGCCCCAAATTCACCATGGACGACGGCCGCAAGGTCGACGAGACGCTGCTGGCCGGCATGCGTGCCTATGGCGCCGGCGAGCGCCTGATCCGCCCGGCCATCGCGCGCAGCGCGGCGCTGAAAGACAAGGACTGCGACAAGCAGTGGGAGTTGCCCTTCGCCGTGGCCACCAGCGCCGGCTGGAGCGCCGATGACCGCGTCGCCTGGGTGCGCGCCCTGCAGGTGGACGAGAGGCTGACCGTCATCGCCGTCACCCAGGATTCGCCGCTGGCCCCGAGCGACCGCATCGTGCGCGTCGGCAGCCGTGAGGACATCGACGGCGAGCGCCTGCTGGAAACGCTGGCCGAGGCGCGCGACGCTGGCAAGCCCTTCAACGTCGGCCTGGCCTCAGGCCGCACCGTCGCCATCAAGCCCTTCGAAGTCTGCCGCGGCTACACACGCTTCGCACCGCCCAACACGGCGCAGCTGCAGGACTACCACTGGCTGCTCAGCCTGCACCCGCTGGAGGTGACCCAGGCCGAGCCCACACCCGACGAGGCGCTGTGGATGGTGTTGTGGACGCAGGGCCTGTCCGAAGAGGGCGGGGCCCGCATGAAGACCTACCACTACGCGATCAAGATCGCCGGCACCCTCTACAACCTGGCCACACTGGCCTCGGGCGTCAAGGCCGCGGCGCTGGCCGCCGACGCCGCGATGAGCGCGGCCAAGAGCGCCGCGGCCAACGTGGCCAGCGAGTTCCTCAAGCAGCAGCTCATCGAGCAGGGCAAGGCGCTGGCGACGCAGAAGATCCGCGAAGGCCTGGTGGACGCTGCTCAACAGCTGACGCGCCAGCAGGTCATGAACGTGATGCAGGCCGCGGCCGCCAACCGCGGCTCGCTGTCGGGCGTCTCCCGCATCGCGGCCACCACCTTCGACTATGCCGACGCCTGGGCCTTCACGCGCATGGCGGCCCTGGGCGCGTCGCCGCTGGCGGGCTTCACGCTGCACCAGAAACTCATCGAGCGCAGCCTGGCCGCCAACGCCTTCCTGTTCGACGCCGACCGCCTGGCGGCCATCAACAAGATCGCCGCCGCACGCGGTTTCGAGGCCGAGGTGGTCGCCATCCTCGGTGGCCTGCGCGCCGACACGCTGCGGGCCGAGATCGGCGCCATGCCGCTGGCCTCGTCGCGCGGCAGCTTCAGCTTCGACAACCCCGACGACCCCGGCGCCAGCCGTTTCTCCCGCGGCCTGGTCGACGCCATGCTGGAACTGCCCGCCGAGTCGGCCACCAAGAAATGAAGTTCGCCATCACGCTGCTGCTGTTGACGGCCGCCTGGGCTCAGGCCCAGACGCCTCCCGAAGCCGCGGCGTCGGCACCCGAGCCCGCAGCTTCCGAGCCCGTCGCCGCGCCGGCCCCACCACCGCCCAGCTGCGCCCAACTGTCGAGCCGGGCGCTGTCGGCCGACCTGCGTGCCGCCACGGCCCAATCGCAGAACCAGCCACTGGAGGCCCTCGTCAAGCTCTACGACGAGGCGGTTGCGCAATGGGGCGGGGCACTGGCCAGCTGCGACGGCCGCGCTCGCGAACGCGCCCAACGCAACCTGGCCGACAGCCAGAAGACCCGCGAAGCCCTGGCCGAGAAGCTGCAGTCCGGCAGCCAGTGCGAGAGTGCCCACCGCGATGCCGCCTCGCTGCAGGAGCTGGCCCGCGCGGCCTTTGGCGAGCGACGCTTTGGCGACGCCGCCAGCCTCTACCGCAAGGCCGAGGGCATGTGGGAGCTGGCCGCCGAGCAGTGCAACGGCAGCCAGCAGCAGACTGCCCAGCGCCGCCGCGAGCAAAGCGAGATCGACGGCCACAACGCCGAGTTCTGCGCCGCGCCCTTCGAGCGCGCCCGCGAGTTCTCCAGCAAGCTGCGCAACACCGGCGCCGCCCTGCCGCTGGCCGAGCGCCAGACACAAAGCCAGATCGGCGAGACGCTGTGGCGCGACACCGCCAAGCTCTGCAAAGGCAGCGCCCAGGAGCTGGCGACGAACAACGCCCAGGCCCTGGCTCGCGAGCGCGGCACGCCCTGGGTGGCGACACCGCTGCCCGGCGCGCCGGCACCGGTGGTTGCGGCTGCGCCCAAACCGGCGGCCGCGATGGCGGCACCCGTCACCAACAAGGCCGCTGCCAGCGCGCCACCGCCGGCCACGCCTGCGCTGCGCCAGGCAGCAGCCACACCGATCACGCCCCTCGCCCAGCCCACAGCAGCGCCGGTGCCGGTTCCCGAGCCCAAGCTTTTCGATCGCATGGCCGGTGACACGCGCTACGTTGGCCAGTTCGTGCGCAATGACGACGACACCGTCACTGGCACCGGTCGCGTCGAGTGGAAGAACGGCGACGTCTATGAAGGCCCGCTGCTGCGCAGCCAGCGCCAGGGCGTCGGCGAGATCCGCTGGGCCGCCGGCCAGCGCTACAAGGGCGAATGGGTGGCCGATCGCGCCACCGGCCGCGGCACCATGAGCTTTGCCAACGGTAATCACTACGAAGGCACGTTGATGGACGGCCAGCCAGAGGGCGAAGGCAAGCTGACCTATGCCTCGGGCGACGTCTACAGCGGCCAGATCCGCCAGGGGCTGCCGCATGGCCGCGGCAGCTATGTCTGGATGAGCGGCCAGCGCTACGAGGGCGAATGGGTCAACGACAAGCCACAGGGCCAGGGCAAGATGCGCTTCAGCAACGGCAACCAGTACGAAGGCCAGATGGCCGCCGGCCTGCCCCAGGGACGCGGCCGCATGATCTTCCCTGGCGGCGACGTCTACGAGGGCGAGTTCGACGCCGGCAAGGCCCACGGCCAGGGCAAATACGCCTGGCGCAGCGGCGAGCGCTACGAAGGCGCCTGGGCGCGCGGCCTCAAGCATGGCCAGGGCACCTTCCACTGGCCCAGCGGCGATCGCTGGGAAGGTGTGTTCAAGGACGACGAGCGCACGGACGAGGGCTTCATGGTGCGCAAAGGCAGCTGAGGGACGGCCCGAGACTGCCGCCTCCGTTACGCTTGCCCCATCAGCTTTTCTTTTGGAGATCCACGATGAAGACCCTGCTCACCGCCCTCGTCACCGCCCTCGCCATCGCTGCCCCGGCGGCCGAGGCGCGCGTGGCCCAGCACCACAAGACCAGCCAGGCCAGCAGCGGCATCCATGCCAAGACCGCCGCCAAGAAGACGACCAAGGCCAAGCACAAAAAGGCGGCCAAGAAGGGCCACAAGAAATCGGCCTGAGCTGCTGAAACCTAGGAGGCTGTCGGGCTTGGGGTCGGGTGCGCGCCAGGGCGAGTTGCGGGGTGAGACAAGGCGCGGGCGAGGCGTGTGGCGGGCCACACAACGAGTTCGCAACGCCGGATCGCCCCGCAAATCGCCCTGGCCCTGCGGGTTGGGCCTGCAAGGGCGCCGATCCTGCGTTGCAAATGCTCGCGGTACGCCCGGTACCGCTGCGCTTTGCGCCTTGTCTCAGCACCCTTGCAGGCCCAACGCGCACCCGACCCCAAGCCCGACAGCCTCCTAGGGCCGGATGAAGTAGCGCGCCGGGATGGCGCGCGTTGCCTCACTCAGCCCGGGGTTGTCGATCTGCAGCACGCGGCGCTCGGCCAACCGGGCCTGCGCGAGCCCCGCATGCCGGGCAGTGAACAGCGTGTTGAACGAGCCGTCTTCGAAGGCCCGCGTCAGCCCCTCGGTGATGGCCGCGTAGCGCTCGCCGTCGCCGCGACGCACGAAGAGCAGGCGCGCGAACGGGTAGACCAGGGCGAGGTCGGGCTCCACGACAACATCCGGCGCCAACGCCTGCCATTGGGTCAGCAGGCCGTGGATCTCGTTCAGGCCCAGGGGCAAGTAGTCGAAGCGGCCCGCCTGCAACTGGCGGAACAACGTCGGCAGATCGCTGCCGCTGACGACCCCCAGGCCGGCGGCGAGCAGCAACTGCGTATCGGGCCAGTCCTGGCCCTGACCGGCACGCCGCCGGGCGAGGCCGGCCAGGTCGTGCACTGCGCGGAACGCGGGCACCATGCCGGCACGGACCAGCAACAGTCGCCAGCCACTGAGGCCCCGGTCGACAGGCAGGTGCACCGGCTGAAAACGGGCTTCGAAGGCTCGACTGGTGCCCATGTCTATCACGTCGATTTCGCCCGTCTCCAGCTGATACAGCGAGCGCCGGTAATTGGTGGACGTGGGCGCCAGCAACAGCTCGAAGGGCCGCCCCCATTTCTGCAGCGCCAGGCGCAGCCCCTGGAAGCCGAAGGCCTCTTCGCCCTGGTCGTTGACGCGCGGGTAGACGAAGCGCAGCGGCGCGGCCTCAGCCCGCACCCAGGGCGCCACACCGGCGGCCAGCATGGAGGCGAGGAAACGAGCACGCAACATGTAGCGAGCCTAGCGAATCAAGGCGCGCCGTGGGCTAGGGTTTGAGTCCGTTGCGCGCCGGCCGGGTGCTCACTCTCGTTCGAACTTGAACACCGCCACGCTGGCCATCAGGTTGGGCCGCGTGCGCACCACGCCGCCATCCTGCAGGCCGAAGCTGTCCAGGATCTTGAGCCGGTTCTTGCGCGCCAGCACGCCGAAGTCGGCAAAGGTGCCGACGCGGATATTGGGTGTGTCGTACCACTCGTAGGGCAGGGCTCGGGTGACTGGCATGCGCCCGAACAGCACCTGCAGCCGGTTGGGCCAGTGGGCGAAGTTGGGGAAGCTGACGATGCCCATCTTGCCCACGCGCGCTGTCTCCTTGAGCATGGCCTCGGCATTGCGCAGGTTCTGCAGCGTCTCCAGCTGCAACACGACGTCGAAGCTCTGGTCCTCGAAGATGGCCAGGCCCTCTTCCAGGTTGCGCTGGATGACGTTGACACCGCGCTTCACGCAGGCCAGCAGGTTGGCGTCGTCCAGCTCCACACCGTAGCCGCTGCAGCCCTTGTGCTTGATGAGGTGCTCGAGCAGCTCGCCTGTGCCGCAGCCCAGGTCGAGTACACGTGAGCCGGGCGGCACCAGCGCCGCGATGGCCGGGTCGAAGCTCATATGGCCACCCCCTTCAGCTGCAAGCCGGCGGGCCGCTCCAGGCTCGTGGCGATGCGCTCGAAATAGGCCCCCAGCACACCGTGATAGCGCGGATCGTCGAGCAGGAAAGCGTCGTGGCCATGCGGCGCATCGATCTCCGCATAGGACACGTCCAGCCGGTTGTCGAGCAGCGCCTTGACGATCTCCCGCGAGCGGTCGGGCGAGAAGCGCCAGTCGGTCGTGAAGCTGACGATGAGGAACTTGGCGCGAGCGGTTGCGAAGGCGCGCGTCAGGTCGCCGCCATGCTCGGAGGCGGGGTCGAAGTAGTCGAGGGCGCGAGTGATGAGCAGATAGGTGTTGGCGTCGAAGTAGTCGCTGAACTTGTCACCCTGGTAGCGCAGATAGCTCTCGATCTGGAACTCGATGTCCTGGGTCGAATAGCCCAGTGCGCCACCCTTGAGCTCGCGGCCGAACTTCTCGGCCATGACGTCGTCGCTCAGGTAGGTGATGTGGCCGATCATGCGCGCCACGCGCAGGCCGCGCTTGGGCACCACGCCGTGGGCGTAGAAGTGGCCGCCATGAAAATCGGGGTCGGTGACGATGGCGCGGCGCGCGACCTCGTTGAAGGCGATGTTCTGCGCCGACAGATTCGGCGCGGTCGCCACGGCGATGCAGTGGCTCACGCGCTCGGGATAGCGCAGCGCCCAATCCAGCGCCTGCATGCCGCCCAAGGACCCACCCAGCACGGCTGCCAGCTTCAGGATGCCGAAGCGCTCGACCAGGCGGGCCTGGGCATCCACCCAGTCCTGCACGGTGACGACGGGGAAGTCGGCGCCCCAGGCCCGGCCCGTGGCGGGGTTGACATGCATGGGGCCGGTCGAGCCGAAGCAGGAACCGAGGTTGTTGACGCCGATGACGAAGAACTTGTCGGTGTCCAGCGGCTTGCCCGGGCCGATGAGGTTGTCCCACCAGCCCTCGCTCTTGGCTTGGCCGGCCAGGGTGCCGGCGACGTGGTGGCTGGCGTTCAGCGCATGGCAGACCAGCACGGCATTGCTGCGCTCGGCATTGAGCTGGCCATAGGTCTCGACCATCAGGTCGTAGGGCCCGAAGCTGCTGCCGCTGCGCAGCGGCAGCGGCTCGTCGAAATGAAAACTCTGCGGCGACACGTCGCCGACGCTACGGCCCGTCATGGCCTACTCCAATAAAAAAACCGGCGCCACTGTTGCGGGACGCCGGTTGATCGGAGCCCTGTTTAGCGGCATTTGTAGAGCGCCCGCAATCCGGAACAAATCGGCGCTGATGAATTGTAGGCCCCTCGGCCAAGGAGTACCTTGGCCGGTCTTGCAGACCGCGCTGCGGCAGGCGCCGCAGCCCTTCGGCAGGCACATCGCGCCCACTGGGCGCAATGTGTCCGGCCTCAGCCCCCGCGGGGACGGCGATGCTTGCGGCATTGAACCGCAAGCACATCGCCAGCGGGGCCGGCTTGGGGCGGCCCGGCGCTCGCCCCCAAGAACGCACTACGGCCGCATCAGAACCTGAACTGCGAGACCGCGCCGGTCAGCAACTGCAGCTGCTGGCGCAGGCTGTCGGCAGCGGCGGCGGACTCCTCCACCAGCGCAGCGTTCTGCTGCGTCATGTGATCGAGCTGACTGACGGCGCCGTTGATCTGGCCGATGCGCGAGCTCTGGTCGGCCGCACCGGCCGCCACCTCGCCGATCATGTCGCTGACCTTTTGCACGTTGTCGACGATCTCCTGCATGGTGGTGCCAGCATGCTGCACGAGCCGGGAGCCCGTCTCGGTGCGCTCCAGGCTGGCCGAGATCAGCGACTTGATCTCGCGTGCCGCGTCGGCCGAGCGCTGCGCGAGCAGGCGAACCTCGCTGGCGACGACCGCGAAGCCGCGCCCCTGCTCGCCGGCGCGTGCCGCCTCGACGGCCGCGTTCAGCGCCAGGATGTTGGTCTGGAAGGCGATGCTGTCGATCAGCCCGAGGATGTCGCCGATGCGGCGCGAGCTGGTGTTGATCTCTTCCATCGTCGCGACGACGTCGGCCACCTCCTGGCCGCCGCGGCGCGCGACTTCGGCTGCGCCTTCGGCCAACTGGCGGGCCTTGCCGGCAGCGTCGGCGCCATGGCGCACGCCGCTGGTCAGGTCCTCCATCGAACTGGTCGTCTGCTGCAGGCTGGACGCCGCCTGCTCGGTGCGCTGGCTCAGGTCCTGGTTGCCCGAGGCGACCTCGGTGCTGGCCGTCTCGATGCTCATCGCGGAAGTCTTCACCTGCCGCACCAGATCGCGCAGGCTGGATTGCATCGCATCCAGGGCGCGCAACAGTTCGGAGGCTTCGTCGCGACCGACGATACGGATGGCGTTGTTCAGGTCGCCGCTGGCGATGGACTGGGCCACGCTGCCGGCATAGCGCATCGGGCTGGTGATGGTGGACGAGTTGATCAGCGTGAGCGGCACGACGAGCACCATGACGAGGACCAGCACGGCCAGCGATCGCCAGGCGATGCGGCCCATCTCGGCGCCGAACTCGGCCTCGGTGGCCTTGGCCTGGGCATCGATGAGGGCGGCGATGCTCTCAACGCGCTTCTCGGTCTCGCGCATCGCTGCCTTGGGCCGGTTCAACATGCGGTCGGCCACCTTGGCGGTGTCAAAGCCGCCGGCCTCGATCTGGTTGAGCACCGGCTGGGCCGCCGTGCGGTAGTCCTGCAGGAACTTCAGCGCCTCGGCCGCCACGGCCTTGTTCTCCTCCCGCGTGCCCTCCTGCAGGCCCTGCAGCGCCGCTACCAGACGCTGGGCTGCGGCGTCCCAGCGCTGGCGGAACTGCTTGACCTGCTCGGGCGTCTCGTAGGCGATGACCATCTCCTTTTCCTCCAGCCGCACGTCGGCCAGCCCCTGGCGGATGGCGGCCAGGTGCTGCAGGTCGCGCATCGCATGCGTGGTGACGTCGACATTGAGCGCCATCAGCTGGCGGCCGCCAAGCAAGCCGGTCACGCCCAAAGCGGCAAACATCAGCAGCACCAGCAAGATGGCCCCGTGCATGCGGGTGCGGATGGTGAAGCTGCGCATCCAGGTGGCGAGGTCCATGTTCGTGTCTCCTAGTTAGGCCGCTTGGGCAGCGGCCTCGTTGCCTGCATGCTAGTGAAGCGGCTACTGATGGCAAGCGACCTTTTGCCGCAACTTGTGGTTACTGAACACTTGACCAATAATCGCCGACATGCCCCGCCCCAGCCAGGATCAGGATCAAGCCCTGCTCGCCGCCGGCGCCGCCCTCTACCCGGGGCTCGGCTGCGCGGGTCTGTCGGTGCGCCGCGTGGCCGAGGCGGCCGGCGTCAACCCGGCCATGGTCCACTACCACTTCGGCAGCAAGGACGCCTTCCTGCGCGCCTTGCTGCAGCGGCATTACGAGGAGATGTTCAGCGCGCTGTCGCTGAGCAGCCAAGGTGAAGCCGATGTCATGGAGCGACTGGCCACGGCCCTGCTGGGCGTGGCGCGCTTTGTGCGCGAGCACCGGCCGCTGATCGCGCGGGTCTGGGCCGATGCTCAGGCCGGTCAGGGCGTGGCCCAGGATTTCTTGCGCGCCAACGCGCCGCGCCACCTGGGCGTGCTGCTTGCCCTGCTGCAGGAGGCCGAGGCGCGCGACTGCCTGCCGCGGCAACCGCTGCTGACACGCTTTTCCTTCCTGATGGGCGCAGTCGTTGCGCCGCTGATCCTGGTCGGCGGCATGAAATCCATCGATGTTGTCCCCCCCGCGCTGCTGGCCGCGGTGGACGACGAAGTGCTGTCGGATGCGGCCTTGCAACGGCGCATCGAATGGGCGCTGCTCGGCCTGGCCAGCGGCGTCTGAGGAGTCGACATGAAACGAATCCTTCCCTTGCTCGCCGTGCTGCTGGTCGGCTGCGGCGACAAGCCGCCCGAGGGCTGGACGGGTTATGCCGAGGCCGAATTGGTCTATATCGCGCCGCCGGTGGCCGGTCGGCTGGCCACGCTGGCCGTTCGCTCCGGCGAGGCCGTCACCGCCGGCCAGGCGCTGTTCGAACTGGACGCGACACCTGAGGTCGCCGCCGACGCCGAGGCCAGCGCACGCGCCAGAAGCGCGCAGGCCCAGGCACTGAACGCCGACAAGGGCCGGCGCGGCCCCGAGCTGGCCGTCACGAAGGCTCAACTCGACCAGGCCCGCGCCGCCGAACGCCTGGCCAGCATCGACCTGACGCGCCAGCAGGAGTTGTTAGGCCGGGGCTTCGTCGCCCAGGCTCGCGTCGACGACGCCGCGACGGTGCTGGCCCAGGCCCGTGCTCGCGTGATGGAGCTGGACGCCGCGTTGCAAGTGGGCCGGCTGCCGGCGCGGGATGACGAGCGCAATGCCGCCCGCGCTCTGGCCGACGCAGCCCAGAGCAGCCGCGCGCAGACGGCCTGGCGCGTCGAGCAGAAGCGCCAGAGCGCACCCATGCCGGCGCGCGTGCAGGACGTCTTCCTGCGTCCCGGCGAGTGGGTGGCCGCTGGCCAACCCGTGCTGGCCCTGCTGCCGCCGGCCAACCGCAAGGCGCGCTTCTACGTGCCGCAGTCGGCGCTCGGCGGCTTGAAGCTGGATGCGCCGGTGAACCTGCGCTGCGACGGCTGTGGTGCGGCCATTCCCGCGCGCATCAGCTTCATCGCCGCCGGCCCGGAATACACGCCGCCAGTCATCTACTCCAACCAGCAGCGCGACAAACTCGTCTTCCTTGTCGAGGCGCGGCCGGTGAAGGCCGAGGACGCGGAGCGCTTGCATCCGGGGCAGCCGTTGGATGTCACGCCATGACGGCGCCGAGCGCAGGGCCGCCCCAAGCCGGCGCGCATCCCCTCGGGGGATCGGACGCGGTACACCGCGACCGAGGGGCCAGCGACCTCGAGCTGGCCATTGATGTCCGGGGGCTGAGCAAGTCCTATGGCAAACGCAAGGTGGTCGACAACGTCGACATGCAGGTCGCCACCGGCCACATCGTCGGTTTCCTCGGCCCGAATGGCAGCGGCAAGACGACGTCCTTGCGCATGCTGTGCGGGCTGCTGACGCCCGATGCTGGCGAAGGGAAAGTGCTGGGCCTGGACTTCCGCCGCCAGGCCGCCGAGGTCAAGCGCCAGGTCGGCTACATGACGCAGAAGTTCGGCCTCTACGAAGACCTGTCGATCCGCGAGAACCTGGACTTCATCGCACGCCTGTTCTCGATGGAGAACCGCCACGAGGCCGTCGATGCGGCGCTGCAGCGGCTCGGGCTCAAGACCCGCGAGAAGCAACTCGCCGGCGCGCTGTCCGGCGGCTGGAAGCAGCGCCTGGCCCTGGCCGCCTGCCTGCTGCACAAACCTCGCCTGTTGCTGCTGGATGAACCCACGGCCGGCGTCGACCCCAAGGCACGGCGCGAGTTCTGGGACCAGATCCACCAGCTCGCTCAGGAAGGCATCACCGTGCTCGTGTCCACCCACTACATGGACGAAGCCGAGCGCTGCGACGAGCTGGTCTATATCGCCTATGGCCGCGTGCTGGCGCGCGGCACGGCGGCATCCGTCGTGCAGGAGGCGGGCGCCAAGGATCTCGAAGACGCCTTCGTCAAGCTCGTCGGCCAGGCCACCGACAACTATTCGGAAGCGCACTGATGCAGTCCCTGGCCCGCATCGTCGCCATCGCGCTGAAGGAAGTGCAGCAGATGCTGCGCGACAAGCTCACCTTCGCGATGGCGGTGGGCGTGCCCATCATGCAGCTGGTGCTGTTCGGCTATGCCATCAACACCGACCCCAAGGGCCTGCCCACGGCCGTCGTCTCGCAGGACACCAGCCCGATGGCACACAGCCTGGTCGCGGCGCTGCAGACGAGTGGCTACTTCCACATCGTCGAGAGCGGCATCGCGGAGTCGCGCGGGGACGCGCTGCTGCAGAGAGGCGACATCCAGTTCCTCGTCGTCGTGCCGGACGACTTCGGCGCCCGCGTTGTGCGCGGCGAAAAGCCCGCCGTGCTGATCGCCGCCGATGCCACCGATCCGTCGGCCGGCGGCAATGCCATCGCCGCCTTGAGCCAACTCGGCCAGACGGCGCTGAACCGCGACCTGCGCGGCGCCCTGGCCTCGCGGGCCCCGCAGCCCCTGCCCTTCGAGGTGCGCATCCAGCGCCGCTACAACCCCGAAGGCCTGTCGCGCTACAACATCGTGCCCGGGTTGGTCGGCACCATCCTGACGATGACCATGGTCATGCTGACGGCGCTGGCCATGACGCGAGAACGCGAGCGCGGCACGATGGAGAACCTGCTGGCCACGCCGGTGCGGCCCTTCGAGGTCATGGCCGGCAAGATCCTGCCCTATATCGTGCTGGGCTATGTGCAGCTGGGCGTCATCCTCGGCGCGGCCTTTGCGCTCTTCAACGTGCCCATGGTGGGCAGCGTGACGCTGCTGCTGGCCATGATCGGCGTCTTCATGCTGGCCAACCTGGGGGTGGGCTTCACCTTCTCGACGCTGGCGCAGAACCAGCTGCAGGCCCTGCAGCTGACCTTCTTCTTTTTCCTGCCGTCCATGCTGCTGTCGGGCTTCATGTTCCCTTTTCGCGGCATGCCGCAATGGGCGCAATACCTGGGCGAGGTGCTGCCACTGACCCACTTCCTGCGCATCGTGCGCGGCGTCATGCTCAAGGGCTCGGGCGCAGCCGAGCTGCTGCCGGAGTTGTGGCCCATGCTGGCCTTTCTGGCCGCGGCGGGTGGCATCGCATTGCTGCGCTACCGGCAGACTCTCGACTGATCAATAGACGGGATCCGGCAGCTTTTCCTTGGCCACGACGCGCTGCGTTGCCGCCCGCTCGAACACCCGCTTCAGATAGGCGCCCAAAGCCGGCCGCGTCTTGGCCGGGTTGGCCTGCATGCGCGTCCAGCGGCACAGCATGAAGGCCAGCGGGTCGATGGCCGTGAACTGGTCACCCAGGAACCAGTCGCCGCCATGGCGGGCCAGCTCGGCGTCCATCTGGTCCAGCATGGGCGCGATCTGCGCCTCGGCACGGGCCTTCACCTCGTCGGCGTTGGCGGCCATGCGGTCGGGGTAGAAATAGTGGATCAGCATGGCCTGCAGCGTGTTGGTCAGCCAGACCATCCACTTGTAGTACTGGGCCCGCTCGGCGGTGCCGGGCGCTGGCGCAAAGCCGGCGTGGCAGTCGGCCAGATGCATCAGGATGGCGGCCGTCTCGTAGAGCACGAGATCACCGTCGACCAGCACGGGGATCACGCCGTTCGGGTTGAGCTTCAGATAGGCCGGCGACTTGTGCTCGTTGTTGGCACGGTCCACCTGGCGCAGCGTGTAGGGAATGCCCATTTCCTCGAGCAGGAGATGGGGCGCGAAGCTCGCGTTGCTGGGGTAGTAAAACAGTTCGATCATGGCGGTGCGACAGGCTGGGAACAGGAAGCGGTGAACTTTACGTGGCCGCAATGCCACCGCAGTGCACCCGCGCGACGCTGACGGCGTTGGCAATCCACCCCTGACTTCGGGTTGAAGACGATGAAGACTCTGCTCCATTCCTCTGCTGCGGCCTTGCTGGCGCTGACCGCTGTTCTGGCCGCACCGGCCGCCCACGCCGACGTGCGCGTTCGCGCCAACATCGGCATGGTGTTCGACAACCGCTACCACCACGACCACTACTATCCCGCGCCGGGCTACGTGGCGCCTTATGTGCCGCGCGGCGCCGTCGTCGTCGGCGCCGGCCCGGGGCGCTACTGGTTCCATGGCGGTGTCTGGTATCAGCCCTATGGCCCGCGCTACCGCGTCGTGCTGCCACCGGTCGGCGTCGTCATCCCGCTGTTACCGCCGTCCTATGTCACGCTGACGCTGGGCGGCCTGCCCTACTACTACGCCAACGGCGTCTACTACCGGCCGGTGCCGGAAGGCTACGTCGTCACGACACCGCCGCCCGAAGCCGCCACGGCCCAGGTGATGCCGGCACCTGCGGCCCCGGCGCCGAGGCCCGAACCCATCGTCTATCCGCGCAATGGCCAGTCGCCCGAGCAACTGGAAAACGACCGTCGCGACTGCAACCGCTGGGCGACGACGCAGCCGAATGCGCAGGCCGACAGCAGCGTGTTCAACCGCGCCATCGAAGCCTGCATGGACGGCCGCGGCTACACGATGAAGTAACGCCTCTCTGGGGCCGAGCGCCGGGCCGCTCCCAAGCCGGCCCGTCAGGCGATGTGCTCGCGGCTCAACGCCGCGAGCATCGCCGTCCCCTAGGGGGACCGACCAGGCGCGTCCGCGTTCAGCGAGACGCGACTGGGCGAGGGGCGCCCGTACCTCACGGCGGTCATCTCGGCCAGGATGCTGAGCGCAATCTCCGGCGGCGTGCGCGCACCGATGTCCAGGCCCACGGGGCCGTGCAGGCGATCCAGCTCCGCATCGGTCAGCCCGAAATGCTCGCCCAGCCGCGCACGGCGCTTGGCCTGGTTGACGCGCGAGCCGATGGCGCCCACATAGAAGGCCGCGCCCTTGAGCGCCTCCATCAGCGCGAGGTCGTCCAGCTTGGGGTCGTGCGTCAACGCCACGATGGCCGTGGCGCCATCGGGCTTGAAGGCGATGACGACGTCATCGGGCATGTCGCGCGTCAACGTGACGCCAGGGATGGCGAAACCATCGGCGTACTCGGCGCGCGGGTCGCAGACGGTGACGCCATAGCCCAGTGCCAGCGCCATCTGGGCGAGGTAGTCGGTCATCTGGCCGGCGCCGATGACGAGCAAGCGCCATTGCGGGCCATGGTGGCTGACGAGCTGGGTGTCGGTCAGCGTCAAGGTGTCGGCACCCGGCTCGGCGTCGGCCAGCGTGGCGATGCCCGTTACCAGGTCCAGCGTGCGGCGCACGCGCTCGCCGCGCTCCAGCCGTGCCAGCAACGCGTCGACACCCGACTGCGGCCCCAGTGGCTCCAGCATCAGCTCCAGCGTGCCGCCGCAGGGCAGGCCGAAGCGGCGCGCCTCCTCGGCGCCAACGCCGTAACGCAACGGCGTTGGCCGGGCCAACTTCAAGCTGCCCGCACGCAATTGGGCGACCAGGTCGTCCTCGATGCAACCGCCGGACACCGAGCCGGCGATCAGCCCGTCGTCGCGAACGGCCACCAGCGACCCGACCGGCCGCGGCGCCGAGCCCCAGGTGCGCGTGATCGTGCCCAGCACGACGCCACGTGCCTCGGCCCGCCACGCGGCGGCCGTGCGCAAAACGCTGAGATCGAGGTTGTCCATGTCTTGTCGGTGAGGTCAGCCGCCACCATACCGCGAGCGGCGCCAGCTTGCAGCGACCATGACGTGCGGCCACACACGGGCCGCTTCCTACACTGGCCGACCCTCGTTGAAAGTCCCTCATGAAGAAAGCCTTTCTCGCTGCCCTCCTCTTTGCCAGTTTGGCCAGCCTGGCCGGCTCGGCCCTCGCCCAGCTGCCGGTCCAGGCCCAGCCCGACCACGCCAAGCTGCTGGCCAGCAGCGACCCCAAGCTCGCGGCCAACAAGCGTCTGGTCTATAACTTCTGGCGCGAAGTCTTCGAGGGCGGGCACATGGAGCTGGCGGACCGCTACCTGGCCGAGTCCTATATCCAGCACAACCCAGAGGTGCCCACCGGGCGCGCCGGCTTCGTCGACGTGTTCTCCAAGGTCGCCACACCCAAGCCCATCGAGGCCCGCGTCAAGGCGCCGCTGGTTGCCATCGTGGCCGAGCGCGATCTGGTGATCCTCAGCTTCGTCAGCGAGCTGCCCGACCCCAAGGACGCCACCAAGACCTACACGACCACCTGGTTCGACATGTTCCGCATCGAGAACGGCAAGATCGCCGAGCACTGGGACCCCGACACCAAGCACTGACACCCGCCCGGCAGCTGACTGCTCATCTATAGGGGTTTGCGCAGCCCCTGCCTGCCCGACGGCAGGCGACGATAGCCTCGCGACGGCCACCCAGGCCGCACCGAGGAGACATCGAGATGGGCATTCCTATCAAGCTGGCAGTAAACGGGCGGA
The DNA here is from genome assembly GCF_054049255.1 of Roseateles sp. P5_E4. NCBI lineage: Bacteria > Pseudomonadati > Pseudomonadota > Betaproteobacteria > Burkholderiales > Sphaerotilaceae > Roseateles > Roseateles sp. P5_E4. The sequence goes on from NZ_JBFUMS010000019.1 coordinate 55,361, forward strand.
CGGTGAGCCGCGAGGTCGCGCCCGACCAGTTGCTGGTGCAATTTCTGCGCGAAGACCTGGCACTGACCGGCACCCATGTCGGCTGCGACACCGCCCAGTGCGGCGCCTGCACGGTGCACCTCAACGGCCGTGCCGTGAAGGCCTGCAGCATGCTGGCCGTGCAGGCCGATGGCGCCAGCCTCACCACCATCGAGGGCCTGGCGGCCACCGACGGCACGCTGCACCCGATGCAGGCGGCCTTCAAGGAATGCCACGGTCTGCAATGCGGCTTCTGTACGCCGGGCATGGTCATGAGCGCCATCGACCTCGTGCAGCACCACGACTGTTCCAGCGAGACCGCCATCCGTGAGGGGCTGGAGGGCAATCTCTGCCGCTGCACGGGCTATCAGAACATCGTGCGCGCCGTGCAGGTCGGTGCCCAAGCCATGAAGGGAGCCTGACCATGAATGCACCCAAGGAAGGCTTCATCGGCCAGAGCATCAAGCGCCGCGAGGACGCGCGCTTCCTGACCGGCCGCGGCCAGTACACCGACGACATCGTGCTGCCTCGCCAGACGTTCGGCGTGTTTGTGCGCAGCAACTATGCCCATGCGCGGCTCAGGCGCGTGGACACGGCCGCGGCGCTGGCCGCCGAGGGCGTGCTGGGCGTCTACACCGGCGAGCACTTCCGCGATGTCGGCGGCCTGCCCTGCGGCTGGCTCATCAACAGCATCGACGGCACGCCGATGAAGGAGCCCAAGCATCCCATCCTGGCGGACGGCAAGGTGCGCTACGTGGGCGATGCACTGGCCCTGGTCGTGGCCGAGACCCTGGCCGAGGCCAAGGCCGCGGCAGCGCTGGTCGAGGTGGATTACGACGAGTTGCCCGCCGTTGCCGACACGGCCACCGCGGCCGGCCACGCGGGCACGGTGCATGACGAAGCCGCGGACAACCGCTGCTACACCTGGGGCTGCGGCGACAAGGCCGCGACCGACGCGGCTTTTGTCAACGCGCCGCACATCACCAAGCTCCAGTTCCGCAACAACCGCCTCATCCCCAACGCCATCGAGCCACGCGCCGCCAACGCCAGCTACGACCCCAGCAGCGACCACTACACGCTGTACGTCGCCAACCAGAACCCGCATGTCGAGCGCCTCTTGATGTGCGCCTTCGTGCTGGGCATCCCCGAGCACAAGCTGCGCGTCGTGGCGCCCGATGTGGGCGGCGGCTTCGGCTCCAAGATCTTCCTGTACGCCGAGGAGACGGCGCTGGTCTGGGCCAGCAAGCAGCTGGGCCGGCCGATCAAGTGGACGGCCGAGCGCAGCGAAAGCTTTCTGTCCGACGCCCATGGCCGCGACCACGTGACGACGGCCGAGCTGGCGACCGACAGCAACGGCCGCTTCCTGGCCATGCGCGTGCACACGACGGCCAACCTCGGCGCCTACCTGTCGACCTTCGCCTCCTGCGTGCCGACCATCCTGTACGCGACGCTGCTGGCCGGCCAGTACACGACGCCGAAGATCTACGCCGAGGTCACCGGCGTGTTCACCAACACCGCGCCGGTGGACGCCTACCGCGGTGCCGGCCGGCCCGAGGCAACCTATGTCGTCGAGCGGCTGGTGGAAACGGCCGCGCACGAGCTCGGCATCGATCCCGCCGAGATCCGCCGCCGCAACTTCATCAAGGAGTTTCCCTACGCGACGCCAGTCGGTCTGACCTATGACATCGGCGACTACGACGCCACGCTCACACAAGTGCAGCAGCTCGCCGACGTGGCGGGCTTCGCGGCCCGCAAGGCCGTCAGCGAGGCCAAGGGGCTGAAGCGCGGCATCGGTTACTCGACCTATATCGAAGCCTGTGGTCTGGCGCCGTCCAACGTCGCCGGGGCGCTCGGCGCGCGCGCCGGCCTGTTCGAGGCCGCCGAGGTGCGCGTGCATCCAACCGGCAAGGTCACCGTCTTCACCGGCAGCCACTCGCATGGCCAGGGCCATGAGACGACCTTCGCGCAGGTCGTGGCCGACCGCCTCGGCATTCCGCTGGAAGACATCGACATCCAGCACGGCGACACCGGCAAGGTGCTGTTCGGCATGGGCACCTATGGCAGCCGGTCCCTCGCCGTGGGCGGCGCAGCCATCGTCAAGGCGGTGGACAAGGTCATCGCCAAGGGCAGGAAGATCGCCGCCCATCTGCTGGAGGCGGGCGAGGGCGACATCGAGTTCAAGGACGGCGAGTACCGCATCGCCGGCACCGACCGCGCCATCCCCTTCGCCCAGGTGTCGCTGACGGCCTACGTGCCGCACAACTACCCGCTCGACAAGCTGGAACCCGGCCTCAACGAGAACGCCTTCTACGACCCGAGCAACTTCACCTATCCGGCTGGCAGCTATGTCTGCGAGGTCGAGGTGGACCCGGCCACCGGCGTCGTGCGCATAGCCCGCTTCAGCGCGGTGGACGACTTCGGCAACATCGTCAATCCGATGATCGTCGAGGGTCAGGTCCATGGCGGCCTCGCGCAGGGCATCGGCCAGGCGCTGCTGGAGCATGGCGTCTACGACCCGGAATCGGGTCAGCTGCTCACCGGCAGCTACATGGACTACGCGATGCCGCGCGCCGACGACCTGCCGAGCTTCACCGTGCAGACAGCCAAGGGCACGCCCTGCACGCACAACCCGCTGGGCGTGAAAGGCTGCGGCGAGGCCGGCGCCATCGGCTCGCCGGCCGCCGTGATGAACGCGATCTGCGACGCCATCGGCGTCAAGGACCTGGCCATGCCGGCGACGCCGTGCACGGTCTGGACGGCGCTGCAATCGGCCAAGGCCTGAGGAGACAAAAGCGATGAACTACCAAGCTGCATCCTCCGTCGCCGCCGCCCGCCTGGGCGCGGAAGACAAATTCCTGGCCGGTGGCCAGTCCCTGCTCGGTGCCATCAAGCTGGGCCTGGCCGCGCCCGAGGGCCTGGTCGATGTGCGCCGCCTGCCCGAGTTGCAGGGCATCACGGTCGATGCCAAGACCGTGCGCATCGGCGCCGCGACGACGCACGCGACGGTCGCCGCCTCAAGCGACGTGCAGCGCGCCATCCCCGCGCTGGCCGACCTGGCCGGCCGCATCGGCGACCGCCAGGTGCGCAACGTCGGCACGCTGGGCGGCAGCCTGGCCAACAACGACCCCGCCGCCTGCTACCCCGCTGCCGTGCTGGCCTTAAGCGCCACCATCCACACCAGCAGCCGCCAGATCGCGGCCGACGACTTCTTCCAGGGCCTGTTCACGACGGCGCTGCAGGACGGCGAGCTGATCACCGCGGTCAGCTTCCCCATCCCGAAGGCGGCCGCCTGGCAGAAGTTCAAGCAGCCGGCCTCGCGCTTCTCGCTGGTGGGCGTGTTCGTGGCGCGCCTGGACGGCGGCGTGCGCGTGGCGGTCACCGGCGCTGGGCCGGGTGTGTTCCGCTGCAGCGAGCTGGAGACGGCGCTCGGCCGCGACTGGAGCGCGGCCGCGGCACGTGCGGTCAAGGTCAGCGCCGATGGGCTGAACAGCGATCTGCACGGCACGGCGGCCTATCGTGCGGCGCTGATCCCGGAGCTGGCCGCGCGGGCCATCGCAGCGGCTTAGCTCGCGGTCTTTTCGCTCTCCTGCGCCGCCACCACCGCCTCGCGCCACAGCCGCGAGGGAATGAAGGTGCGCAACTGCTCCATGGCCTTGTCGATCAGGGCCGGGTGCAGGCCATGGTCGAGATGGGGCAGCAGATCGGCCGTCACATCGGCACCGAGGTCGACCAGGGACTGGGCTGCGTCCACCAGGTGGCGGTAGGGGAAGCGCTGGTCCGCCAGCCCATGCAGCAGGTGCACGCAGACGTCCTGCGGCGCATGCTCCGGCCGGGCCAGGTAGCCGCCGGCAAAGGCCAGCACGCGGCCGACGAGTTCGGGTTCGGCCTGCACGGCCTCCAGCGCCAGCAACGCGCCGTCGCCAACACCGGCCAGCGCAACGCGCTGCCAGGGAAGATCCAGTTTGCGGGCCTCCAGGCGCAGGCGCTCGATCAGATGGGGCAGCGCGGCGCTGACGCCCTCGGCGCCGGGCGCAGCGTCCAGCCACCAGCGGCAGCGGCCCTCGGCGTCGCGCAGGGGCGGGTGCAGATTGAGCGTCAGCGCGTTGGGATATTGGGCATGCAGGGCCGCGGCCAGCGGTGCGAGGGTGTCGGGGCCATCGGGGGCGATGCCGCTGTCAGGGAGCAGGGCGAACAGCAGGCCGGGCGCTGTTGCATCTTGAGGGAGGCTCATGACGCCATTTTCGGTCCTGCCCGCTATCCTGCGCTGCTGTTTTGATGTTTCGCCCCACCCGGGCCCGCCTTGATGGAACTGAAAGTAAACGGCCAGGCCATGACGCTGCCAGGCATCGCCAGCGACCCGGCGATGCCGCTGCTGTGGGCGCTACGCGACGGCCTGAACCTGACCGGCACCAAGTTCGGCTGCGGCATCGCCGCCTGCGGCGCCTGCACGGTGCATGTCGACGGCGCAGCAACGCGTTCCTGCGTGACGCCGGTGGGCGCTGTGGCGGGCAAGTCCATCACGACCATCGAAGGGCTCATGGCCCCCACGCCTGCGGGTACGCAGGCTGCCCCCCGAGGGGGCGCCGCCGGCCTTGGGAGCGGCCCGGCGCCCGGCGAGGGAAGCAAGGACCGCCCTCACGCGCTGCAACTCGCCTGGCTGGCCGAGCAGGTGCCGCAATGCGGCTACTGCCAGAGCGGCATGCTGATGGCCGCCGCGGCGCTGCTGGCCAAGAACCAGGCCCCCAGCGACGCCGACATCGACGCGGCGATGACCAACCTCTGCCGCTGCGGCACCTACCCGCGCGTGCGCGCCGCGATCAAGCAAGCGGCCAGACAGATGAAGGCCAAGCCATGAGGCGGGCCGAGCGCTGGGCCGCTCCCGAGCCGGCCCGCATCCCCTCGGGGGCTGAGGCCCGACTTCGCCAGCCCGGTGGGCTGGCGATGCCTGCCGAAGAGCTGCGGCACCGACCGCAGCGCGGCCTGCAAGGCCGACCGATGTACCCATCGGGCGAGGGGCCGACATGAAGCGACGGACGCTGCTCTTGACCGGGGCTGGCGCGTTGGGGGCGCTGATCGTCGGCTGGGGCTTCATGCCGCCACGCTCACGCCTGGGCAACGCCCACACGCTGCCGCCGGTCGAAGGCGAGGTCGGGCTGAATGGCTGGATCAAGATCGCCGCCGATGGCACGGTGCTGCTGGCCATGAACCGCAGCGAGATGGGCCAGGGCGTGCATACCGCACTGGCGCAACTGGTGGCGGAAGAGCTCGACGTGCCGCTGCACACGGTGCGCCTGACGCCAGCCGGCCATGACGCCATCTACGGCAATATCGCCACCTCCCTGGGCAATATCCCTTTCGGCCCACGCGACCACGAGCGCCGCGCCTTCAGGTTCTCGTCCTGGGTCACGGCCAAGGTCGCACGCGAGCTCGGGTTGAACCTGACGGGTGGCTCCTCGACCGTCGCCGACGCCTGGGATGCACTGCGCCTGGCCGCCGCCACGGCGCGCGCCCAGTTGCTGGGCGCCGCGGCGCTGAAGCACAAGCTGCCGGTGGCCGAGCTGTCGGTCAAGGCCGGCGTCATCCACCATGCCAGCGGCGCGCTCAGCCACTATGGCGAGCTCGCCACCCAGGCGGCGCTGACGCCGCCTGGCGACGTGGCGCTGAAGCCGCGCAGCCAGTGGACGCAGATCGGCCAGGCCCTGCCGCGCCTGGACCTGGCCGCCAAGGTGGACGGCAGTGCGCGCTTCGGCCTGGACGTGCGCGAGCATGGCCAGGTCTTCGCCGCCATTCGCCACTGCCCCATGCTGGGCGGCGGCCTGGGGCCGGCCAACGTCGACGCGGTGCGTGCGCGGCCCGGCGTGCTGCGCGTCGTGGCCCTCGGCCCCATCGCGGGCTCCACGGCGGCCTATGCCGTCGTCGCCCGCACGACCTGGCATGCCCTGGAGGCCGCCAAGGCGCTTGACGTTCAATGGCAGCCGCCACCGAACGGCAGGCTGGATTCCAGGGCCATCCTCGCGTCGCTGGAGAGTGAGGCGCGCCGCGCTCACGAAGCCGGCGATGGCTTCGCCTTCCTGAAGCAGGGCGACGTGAAAGCCGCGCTGGCCGGGGCAACGACGAAGGTGGAGGCCGTCTACAGCGCGCCTCATCTCGCTCACGCCACCATGGAGCCGATGAACTGCACCGCCCAGGTGCTGGACGGCCACGTCAGCGTCTGGGCGCCGACCCAGGTGCCGGGCTTTGCGCGCGACGTCGCCGCGCGCGTGGCCGGCGTGGCGCCGGAAGCGGTGACGGTGCACGTGACCTATCTCGGCGGCGGTTTCGGCCGGCGGCTGGAGGTGGACTTCATAGCCCAGGCAGTGCGCGTCGCGCTGGAGATGGGCGGGCTGCCGGTGCAGCTGGTCTGGTCGCGCGAGGAGGACATGACGCACGACTTCTATCGCCCCGCCGAGGTGGCCGTGCTGCAGGGCGGGCTGGACGCCCAAGGCCGCCCTGTGGCGCTGGCCATCACCAATGCCGCGGACGCCCTGCTGCCGCGCTGGGCCGAGCGCGTCATGCCCGGGCTGGCGCCGACGCTGGACGTGCTGAACCGCAACGCCTTCCCCGATGGCCGCGCGCCGGCCGCCCTCTTCAAGCGCGGCGACGCGCCCGACAAGACGGCCTCCGAAGGATTCTTCGACCTGGCCTATGCCATCGCCAACACGCGCGTCGCCCACCAGGCCACGCACAGCGGCGTGCCGGTCGGCATGTGGCGCGCCGTGGGCCATTCCCACCACGCCTTCTTCAAGGAAAGCTTCATCGACGAGATGGCCCACGCCGCCAAGGCCGATCCGGTGGCCTTTCGCCTGGCGCTGCTGGAGGGCCTGCCGCGCCACCAGGCCGTGCTCCGGCGCGCGGCCGAGGCGGCCGGCTGGGGGCAGCCACTGCCAACGGGCGTGGCGCGTGGTGTGGCCGTGCACGAGAGCTTTGGCAGCGTCGTGGCCCAGGTCGTGGAAGTGACGCGGAACCAGGGGCCCAGCGTGAAGCGGGTCGTCTGCGCCGTCGACTGCGGCACTGTCGTCAACCCCAGCATCGTCGTGCGCCAGATGGAGAGCTGCATCGTCTTCGGGCTTACAGCCGCGCTGTGGGGACGCATCGACATCGTGGGCGGCGAGGTGCAGCAGAAGAGCTTCCCCGACCACCCGCTGATGACGCTGGCCCAATGCGCTGTCATCGAGACCCATCTGATGCCCAGCGACGGCCTGCCCAGCGGCGTCGGCGAGCCTGGCTTGCCGCCGGTTGCGCCAGCCCTGGCCAATGCCTGGTTCGCGCTGACGGGCGAGCGCCGGCGCAGCCTGCCGCTGCGGGCCTGAGGGCAGCCGACCCCTTGTTCACGGGGTGTCGACGCAGCTGACAGTCGTGCTCTCCGTCGCGCGAAGCGGCCGCTTGCCGCCCAGGAAGAATGGGCAATGGCGCGAAGTTTGCGTGCCATAGATCATTTCTTCTTTCGAGGGCGGCGCCATGAGAACTCTTCAGCATCTGCTTGCCACCGCCCTCCTCGCAGGCACCGCGTTTGCCCAGGCCGCACCCGTCTACTGGACCGACTGGCAAAGCAGCAATCCCAACGCCGCCGGCTTCGAGGGCTATGGCGTCATCACGACGACCACCGCCACGGTCAACGTGACCTATACCAACCGCCAGGGCATCGGTTTCTACGACACCGGCAGCGGTTTCGACTATTGGGCCTACGGCACGTCCTACACCAGCAGCGCCGTCGACAACCGGCCTACCGGCTCTGACCAGATCGCACTGGCGGCTGCCGGCTCACAGACGCTGCACTTCTCCCAGGCCATCGCCAATCCGGTGTTTGCCTTCATCAGCCTGAACGGCAACGGCTACGGCTTCGACCAGGACTTCGACATCCTCAGCGTCGGCTGCGGCTACTGGGGTTGCGGCAATGTCACCAAGAACGTCATCGACCACGGCGGCGGCGTGTTCGAGTACCAGCTTATCGGCAGCGGCGAGCCCCACGGCGCCATCCGCTTCAAGGGCAGCTTCGACACCGTCACCTGGAACAGCCTGACCAACGAGTACTGGAATGGCTTCACGGTTGGCGTGCAGGGTACGGCGGTCGAGGTCTTCGGCCTGCCCGAGCCCACGGGCCTGGCGCTGACCAGCCTGGCACTGGTCGTCGCGGTCGGCGTGCGCCGTCGCCGCAGCTGAACCCACAGTCCTCCATGAAAAACGGCGGCCCGCGGGCCGCCGTTTTGCTTTGGGCCCGCGGTATTCCGGGCAGAGCGCCGGGCCTGCCATTGGCCAGAGGCCAATGGCCTTCCGTAGGCACAAGCAGTCCGCAGGGACTGCTTGTGTCCGGCTCCAGTTCACCAAGCCGGCCCGTCTGACGATGTGCTTGCCGGTCGATCCGGCAAGCATCGCCGTCCTCCAGGGGGACCGGGCGAGGGGCTCACACTTTTATCGAGAACGGGTTGAAGTTGGTGCCGCGGTCGTAATGGTCTTCACCTTCGGCGCGCTTCAGGAAGGCGACGACCTTGGCCGTCAACGGGTACATGACGGCCTCCCAGATGGTCTTGAACAGGTACTGCGTGACGATGACGGCGAAAAGCTGGTCGTTGGGCCAGATGCCGTAGAAGGCGATCAGGAAGAAGACACCCGTGTCGACCAGTTGGCCCACCACCGTGGAGCCGACGATGCGTGCCCACAGCATGCGGCCCTGCGTCGCGATCTTCATCTTGGCCAGCACGAAGCTGTTGGCAAAGCTGCCGCAGGCAAAGGCGATCATCGAACCCGCGACGATGCGCCAGGTGTTGCCGAACACGGCGTCAAGATGCGGCTGGTAGGCCGCCATGAAGTCGTTCTGCGCCGGCGGCAGGTTGACGACGACAAAGGCCATGAAGGCCGAGAACACCAGGGCGCCAAAGCCGGCCCAGACGACGCGGCGGTCGCGGCCGTAGCCGTAGACCTCGGTCAGGATGTCGCCAAAGATATAGCTGATCGGGAAGAAGAACAGGTCGGCGCCGAAGGTGACCGTGCCGATGACCGGCAAGGTCAGCTGGGCCGCCTTGGCCGCACCGATCAGGTTGGAGCACAGCAGCACGCAGACAAAGGCCGCCATGATCAAGTCGTAGTACTTGAAGCTGCGGGGCGCTGATGGGGTCATGGGGCTCCTCCTGTTGGAGCCGGCATTGTCAGTGCGATAGGGCCTGTTAACGCTATGGCAAGGGGTGGCGAAGGCCATCCGCCAGGGGCCAATCAAGGCGCAGCGCGCCGCCCGCATTGATATGCGGGCCAGCGGTGCAACGCGGAGTGGCCCCTGGCGGATGGCCTTCCCTTTGGGTTGTGGCCAGCAAAGCCGCGCGCGGCGTTGCAAATCCTCGCCGGGCACCCGGCCCGGCTGCGGTTTGCGCCTTGCCCGTGGCTTCGCTGGTCACAACGCGACCCCTTGCCATAGCGTTAGCAGGCCCTCGTGAGACGCAGCAAGGTCTGATGCAGCTTGGGCGTGTCGATCGGCTTGGTCAGGAAGTCGTTCATGCCGGCGGCGAAGGCATCGTCGCGCTCCGAGATCAGGGCCGCCGCCGTCAGCGCAACGATGGGCAGCTCGGCGGCCGAGAAGTGCTTGCGCAGTTCGCGGGTGGCGTCGTGGCCGCCCATGACGGGCATCTGCACGTCCATCAGCACGATGTCGAAGGGCTTGCCGACGCTGGCCGCGGCCAGCACGGCCTCGATGGCCTGGCGGCCGTCGCTGGCCTGGGCGACCTCCATGCCCCATTGCTCCAGCTGAGCCACGGCGATCAGCATGTTGACCGGGTGGTCCTCGGCGATCAGCACGCGCCGGCCATGCAGGGCCTCATGGGTCGCGCTCTGCGCACGCGTCTCGCGCGGCTGGTGGGCCATGGGCGCCGGCGCGGCGGGCAGGGGCAGTTCGGCCCAGAAGGCCGAGCCCTCGCCCGGGGCGCTGTTGACGCCGACTTCGCCGCCCATCAGCATGGCGAGTTCGCGGCAGATGGACAGGCCCAGACCCGTGCCACCGAAGCGCCGCGTCGTCGACTCGTCGGCCTGGGTGAAGGGCTGGAAGAGCCGGCCCTGCTGTTCGTTCGCGATGCCGGGGCCGGTGTCGCGCACCTCGATGTGCACCCACTCGCCGGCGCTGCCGCGCGCGTTGGCGGGCAGGGCCTTGACGCTGACCGTGACGCCGCCGGTCTCGGTGAACTTCAGTGCATTGGTCAGGTAGTTGGACAGGATCTGGCGCGTGCGCAGCGGGTCGCCGAAGACCCAGCTCGGCAGGGCTGGGTCGATCTCGACGGCGAAGGTCAGGCCGCGCGCCTGGGCCAGCGTGAGGTAGGCCAGGCGGATGGAGGCGAGCAGCTCGCGCAGCGAGAACGGCTGGCTCTCCAGCGTCAGCCGCCCGGCCTCGATCTTGGACAGGTCCAGGATGTCGGAGATCAGCCCGGACAGGCTTTCGGCGCTGTCCATCATCTGGTTGAGGTAGTCGCGCCGCTGCTGGTCGGAGAGGTCGGGCTGCTGGGCCAGGCGGCCCAGGCCGAGCAGGCCGTTGAGCGGCGTGCGGATCTCATGGCTGGTGTTGGCCAGGAAGGCGCTCTTGGCGCGGCTGGCGGCCTGGGCCTCGTCCTTGGCGTGGGCGAGCTGCTGCTCGACGCGGCGGCGCTCGGTGACGTCCTCGATGATCCAGATCGTGCCGCCGCGGCTCGGGTGGGCCGGGTCGACGGCCTGGGCGAGCAGGCGGGCGAGGAAGGTGGAGCCATCGCGGCGGCGCATGATGCGCTCGGCCTCGACCTGCTGGCCGCCCGCGAGCTGCGGCCCGAGGTCGCGGCCAACGGCCTGCCACTCCTCGACGCCGGGCCAGACGACGCTGCCATGCTGGCCGATCAACGCGCCGCGCTCCCAGCCGAACATGGCCTCCACGCGCGGGTTGGCCAGCACGAACTGCTGGTCGCGCGTGAGGGCAATGCCGATGGAGGCGTTCTCCAGGATGGCGCCATGCACGAGGCGGGTGCGCTCGCTCTCGCTCACGTCGCGCGCATACAGCACGAGGTAGTTCTGGCCGTCCATCTCGAAAGGCGCGACCGACACCAGCATGGAGACGGCGCTGCCGTCCTTGCGGCGGAAGCTGATGGGCACGTTGTTGGCGAGGCCGTCGCGGCGGATGGCCTCGCGGATGGCGGTGCGGTCGGCGGCGTTGTGCCAGATGCCGATGTCCTCGGCCGTGCGGCCCAGCACCTCGGAATTGCTCCAGCCAGTCAGGCTTTCGAAGGCCTTGTTGACCATCGCATAGCGGCCGCTCTCGGCCTCGGTCAACGTGATGACGTCGGGGCTGGTGGCCACCAGGTGCGACAGCAGGCCCTCCGAGCGGCGCAGCGCGTCCTGGGCGCGGCTCTGCTCGGTCTGGTCGGTGAAGAAGGTCAGCGTGGCCGGGCCCGAGGCGGTCTCGACACGCACGCTGGTGGCCTGCACCAGGCGGCGGCGCCGCGACAGCGTGCGCAGCCGGTACTCGGCCATGGGCTGCATTGCGCCTGGGGCCATGCCCTCCAGCCGTGCGGCCTGCTGGCGGGCGGTCTCGTCGTCACCAGGCTCGTAATGGCTGAACAGGTCCTGCCCGATCATGCTGGAGCGCTGCGCGTAGCCGAACATCGCCATGGCCGCCGGATTGGCGTCGACGACGCGACCCCAGCGGTGCAGCACCAGCGGGCTGGGCGAGCGGCGAAACAACTCGCGGTAGCGCGTCTCGGTCGCCTGCACGGTCTGCTCGGCGGCCACTTCGCCCGTCACGTCACGGCCCACGCCCCAGTAGCCGCGGAAGTTGCCCTGCGCGTCAAAGCGCGGCTCGCCACTGATGGAGACCCAGCGCGCGCTGCCGTCGACACCGACGCGTCGCGCCACCATGCCATGGAAGGGCCGGTGCGATTCGAGATCGGCGCGGTGAGCGTCGAGCTCGTCATCGGACAGGCCCATGCCGTCGATTTCCCACGGGGTCTTGCCCAGGCGGGAATTGAGGTCCAGGCCCGAGGTGCCGGGCCTTTCCTCGGCGACATGGGTGAAGCGGAACTCGCGGTCCATCTCCCAGTACCAGTCCACGGCCATGCCCAGCAGGCCGCGGAAACGCGCCGTGCGCTCGTCGGCCTCGGCCAGCGAGCGCTTGACCATCCTCAACAGGCCCAGGCCGGCCACCAGGCCCGAGCCCAGCAGGCCGAACTGCACGATGACACGCAGCACGAGGCTGGACGCCCCCATGGGATGCGTGACCCAGCCCAGTGCCTCGCCGACGCCAAGGCCCGCCAGCGCGACGGCGCCCAGCAACGTCAGCACGGCGCCGGCAAAAAGGCCCAGCAATCCCGTGGCGAAGGCGACGACCAGACTCATCAGCGGCAGGCACAGCGACCACAGGCCCAGGTCGCGCGACACGGCAGCGGCCACCGGCAGGGCCAGTACCAGCGCCATCATGCCCAGCGTGATGAGAGGCTGTTCCTTGCGGCGCGGCGCGCGCGAGAGCACGACCAGGCGCAGCAGGGCCAGCACCGAAATCAGCAGCGCCAGCGCCACCGGCGGCCAGCCGTCCAGCCATTCACCGCGCTGGCGCGTGAGCCACAGCAGCGCGGCCACCGGCACGAAGACCGGGCCGCAAGCCATCAGGAACACCAGCGAGGCCTGCCAGCGCATGCTGGTTTGCAATCGTTCCCGCTGCTGCTCGGGCGGTTCGGCGTGCCCGACGAGGCTGCTGAGTTCTTCGCCGGTCCGCACCATGTTCAGACGAGCGACAGTCTGGTGGCTTCGGCCACGGCACGGGCGCGCTCGGCGAAATCGGCACCGCTGCTGGCGTAGAGGATGGCACGCGAAGAGTTCACGGCCAGCGGCGCACTGCGGCCCGCGGCCTGCACGACGGCCGCCGCATCGCCACCCTGTGCGCCAACGCCCGGCACCAGCAGCGGCAGGGTCGGCGCGAGCTCGCGCACACGGGCGATCTCGCCAGGGTAGGTGGCGCCCACGACCAGGCCGAGCTGGCCATTGCGGTTCCACTGCGTCTCGGCCAGATGGGCCAGATGCTCGAACAGGCGCGGCTGGCCGGGCACGTCGGCCAGCCGCTGCATCTGCCAGTCGTCGCCGCCCTTGTTGGAGGTGCGGCACAGCAGGATGGCGCCCTTGCCTTCATAGGCGAGGTAGGGTTCGACGGAATCGAAGCCCATGAAGGGCGACAGCGTGACGGCGTCGGCCCGGTAGCGCACGAAGGCCTCGCGGGCGTACTGCTCGGCGGTGGAGCCGATGTCGCCTCGCTTGGCGTCGAGGATGACAGGCACGCCGGGCGCGACCTCGTGGATATGCGAGATGAGGCGCTCGAGCTGCCCTTCGGCACCGTGGGCGGCGAAGTAGGCGATCTGCGGCTTGAAGGCACAGACGAGGTCCTTGGTCGCGTCGACGATTGCCGCGCAGAAGTCATAGAACTTCGACGCGTCGCCGGCCCAGGCGCCCGGCAGCTTGGACGGCTCGGGATCAAGGCCGACGCACAGGCGCGATTGGGGAGTCAGGGCTTGGAGCTGGGCGACGAAGGTCATCAGTAGGCTGAAATGGGGGTGGTGCGGGCAATGACGAATTCTGCAAAAGCTTCGGCCGGCAGCGGCCGGCTGAACAGATAGCCCTGCACGGCATGGCAGCCCTGGCGGCGCAGGAAGGCGAGCTGGCCTTCGGTCTCGACACCCTCGGCCAGGGTCTGCAGGCCCAGGGCGCCGGCCATGCGGATGACGGCGTCGACGATGGCGCGGTCTTCGGCGTCGTCGGTCAGGTCGCGCACGAAGGACTGGTCGATCTTGAGCTTGCTGACGCGGAACTTCTTCAGATAGCTCAGCGATGAGTAGCCGGTGCCGAAGTCGTCGATGGACAGATGCACGCCGCGGGCATGCAGTTCGTTCATGACGGTGATGGCGACGGTCGGGTTGTCCATGGCGGCGCCCTCCGTCAGCTCCAGCTCCAGGCGCCCGGCCGGCATGCCGACCTCGTCCAGCACGCGGCCAACGAGTTCGGGCAGGTCGTCATGGCGGAACTGCACGGCCGACAGGTTGACGGCCATCGTCAGCCCGGGCAGGCCGGCTGCATCCCAGCGGCGCAGCTGCGACAGCGCTTCGCGCAGCACCCATTCGCCGATCGGCAGGATCAGGCCTGAGGTCTCGGCCACGGGGATGAACTCGGCCGGCGAGACCCAGCCCAGCTCGGGATGGTTCCAGCGCAGCAGGGCTTCGGCGCCGACGATGGTGCTGTCGCCATCGGCATCCAGCGAGAACTGCGGCTGGTAATGCAGGCTAAGCTGGTTGCGTTCCTGGGCGCGGCGCAGCGCGTTCTCCAACTGCAGGGCACGGGCCGACTGGGCCTGCATTTCGCTGGTGAAGAAGCGGTAGGCGTTGCGGCCGTCCTTCTTGGCGCGGTACATGGCCGCGTCGGCGCATTTGCACAGCGTGTCGAAGTCGTCGCCGTCGGTCGGGAACATCGCGATGCCCATGGACGGCGTGACGGTCAGCTCCTGCTGCTCGACGTGAAAGGGCGCGCTGGCCAGCGCCATCAGCTTGGTGGCCAGGTGGGCGGCGCCAGCGATGTCGGTCAGCGGCAGCACCAGCACGAACTCATCGCCACCCATGCGGGCCACGGTGTCCTGCTCGCGCACCGCGCCACGCAGCCGTGAGGCGAGCTGGGTCAGCAGGCTGTCGCCGACGCGGTGGCCGAGGGAGTCGTTGACGTTCTTGAAGTGGTCCAGGTCCAGGAAAAGCACGGCCAGCGGCTCGTCGCCGCGGCGCGCGATGTCGATGGCCTGGCTGGCGCGGTCGGCCAGCAGGTGGCGGTTGGGCAGGCCGGTCAGGCCGTCGAACAGGGCCAGGCGCTCGGCGCGTGCCTCCGCCGCCTGCTGCTCGGCAATCTTGAGCTCCAGGGCTGCGACGGTCTGGCTGAGCTGCTCGGTGCGCTGCACCACCAGGGCCTCAAGCTGGGCCTTGGCCTGCACCAGCTCCAGCTCGGCCTGCTTGCGGGCGGTGATGTCCTGGGTGATCCAGATCGAGCCGCGCGACAGGTCGCTGCGGTCAATGGCCTTGCTGCGCACCTCGCAGTAGATGGAGGTACCGTCCTTGCGGGCGAGCAGCATCTCGGCGTGGAAGGCGTCGCCGCGCGCCAGCGGCGCGTAGCAGGCGTCGCCAGCGGCCTTCCAGTCCTCGTCGGTCAGGTACCAGGCGCGCGACAACTGGCCGTCGAGCTCGCCCGGCGCATAGCCGAACAGTTGCTCGAAGGCGCGGTTGCAGCGCGTCACGCGGCGGCCGCGCAGGAAGACGATGCCGACCATGGCGTGGTCGAAGATGAGCTGCTGCTCGGCGTGAAGGTCCTGCAGCGTGGCATCGGCCAGCTTGCGCTCGTGGATGTCATCGACGATCCAGATCGAGCCATCGGCCGGATCGTCGGCATGGATGAGGCGGCCCGTCAGATGGGCCCAGAACAGCTCGCCGTTCTGGCGCCGCATCAACTGCTCGTCGCGGAAGGTTTCGCCGGCGGCCAGCACCGGGTAGGCCCGGGCGCCCAGGCTGCGGGCGTCCTGCTCGCTCTCGTACAACTCCAGGCTGCTGGTGCCAACGGCCGCATCCGGGCTGTCAAAACCGAAGATCTCGGCGTAGCGCTGGTTGCAGCGCACCAGGGTGCGCGCCTTCACGAAGACGACGCCGACGCCTGCGTTGGCCAGGATGACATCCAGTTCGCGCAAAGCCTGGCTGAGCGCGGGGTTGTCGCTGGAGTCGGGCGCGAAGCTCATGAACGGGCTATACGGCGGCAGGGGTCCGGTGGGCGGGCAGGAATTGGAGCATGACCGGTTATTGTCTGACCTCATGCATATCCTGGATACCGAACGCCTGTCGCTGCGTGAATTCACACCGCTAGACGCGCCCTTCCTGCTCCGCCTGGTCAACGAACCGGGCTGGATCCGCAACATCAACAACCCCGGCGTGCGCACCGTCGATGACGCCCTGGCCTGGGCCGAGGGGCGGCTGTTCAAGGCCTACCGGGAGCTCGGCCACGGCTTCTGGGCCCTGGAGCGGCGCACCGACGGCGTGCTTGTGGGCATGTGCGGCCTGTTCAAGCGCCCCGCCCTGCCCGAGCCCGACCTCGGCTATGCGCTGCTGGCCGAGCATGAAGGCAATGGCTACGCGCTGGAGGCGGCGCAGGCCTGCGTGGCGCATGCGAAGGCGGCGCTGGGCTGGCCGGTGCTGATGGCCATCACGGCCGTTGACAACACGCCCAGCGTGGCCCTGCTGGGCAAGCTGGGCTTCATCGAGCAGGGCCAGGAACAGCTCGAGGGCTACAACGATCTCTCGAGGGTGTTCCGCTTGGCTCTCTAGTCAGTTGGGGACAGAGCTACTCGCTTGCGCTCGCTCGGTCTGTCCCGCAAAGCTTCCCTAATCAGTTGGGGACAGAGCTACTCGCTTGCGCTCGCTCGGTCTGTCCCGCAAAGCCATTAGATTCGCTTCGCCAGGTCTTGCGCCAGGCCGGTGTAGCTGCCCGGCGTCATCTTCAGCAGCCGCGCCTTCTCGGCCTTGGGCAGGTCCAGGCCTTCGATGAAGGCGCGGATGGATTCCTGCGTGATGGCCTTGCCGCGCGTCAGCTCCTTGAGCTGCTCGTAGGGGTTGGGCAGGCCGAAGCGGCGCATGACAGTCTGGATGGGCTCGGCCAGCACTTCCCAGGCGGCGTCGAGATCGTCGGCCAGGGCTGCCTCGTTCACTTCCAGCTTGCCCAGTCCCTTGGCCAGCGAGTCATAGCCCAGCAGTGCATAGCCCAGGCCGACGCCCATGTTGCGCAGCACGGTGGAGTCGGTCAGGTCGCGCTGCCAGCGGCTCACCGGCAGCTTCTGGCTCAGGTGCGTCAGCACCGCGCTGGCCAGGCCGAAGTTGCCTTCCGCATTCTCGAAGTCGATGGGGTTGACCTTGTGCGGCATCGTCGAGCTGCCGATCTCGCCGGCCTTGGTGCGCTGCTTGAAGTAGCCCAGAGAGATATAGCCCCACACATCGCGCGACCAGTCGATCAGGATGGTGTTGGCGCGCGTGAACGCGTCGAACAGCTCGGCCATGTAGTCGTGCGGCTCGATCTGGATCGTGTACGGGTTGAAGCTCAGCTTGAGCTGCTTCTCGATGACGCCCTTGCTGAAGGCTTCCCAGTCGTGCTTGGGCCAGGCCGACAGGTGGGCGTTGAAGTTGCCGACAGCGCCGTTCATCTTGGCCAGCGGCTTGACCGCGGCGATGCGGGCGCGCGCCGTGACCAGACGCGCCACCACGTTGGCGATCTCCTTGCCAACCGTCGTCGGGCTGGCCGTCTGGCCGTGCGTGCGGCTCAGCATCGGCACGGCCGCGAACTGGTGGGCCATGCCACGCAGCTTCTCGATGATGCCGTCCAGCGCAGGTAGCATGACCTCATCGCGCGCCGCCTTCAGCATCAGCGCGTGGCTGGTGTTGTTGATGTCCTCGCTGGTGCAGGCGAAGTGCACGAACTCGCCGGCCGCCTGCAACTCAGGCTGGCCTTCGAAGCTGCGCTTGATCCAGTACTCGACCGCCTTGACGTCGTGATTCGTCGTGCGCTCGATGGCCTTGATCTCTTCCGCATCGGCCTCGCTGAACTTCTTCACCAGCCGGCGCAGGCGCGAGCGGGCGCTGCTGGACAGCGGCTTGAACTCCTTGAAGCCGGCGTCCGACAGGGCGATGAACCACTCCACCTCGACCTGCACGCGGCGGTGCATCAGGCCGTACTCGGACAGCAGCGGGCGCAGGGCGGCCACCTTGGCGGCATAGCGGCCATCCAGCGGCGAGAGGGCGCTGATGGCGGAGTATTCGGACGTTGTCATGGCGGGCCGGCGGATCGTGGAAAACCCGCGATTCTAGTTTTTGGGGGCTGCGGGGCCTTCGGCCTTGAAGAAGGCGATGCGCTCGCTGTCGCCAGGGTGCGAGCTGAAGGCGATGGCCAGAGGGCTCTCGGCACCGCCATACTTTTCGCGGATGCGTTCGAAGAAGACAGCGATGCGCGCCGGGTCGACGCCGCCCCGGCGGGCCAGTTCGCGGGCAAAGGCGTCGGCCTCGCGCTCGTAGTCGCGTGAGTAGCCTTTGGTGACCAACGCGAGGGGCAGACCATTGAGCAGGCTGGAATAGTCGCCCAGCCACAGCGCCGTGACGGCGGCCGTGACGCCCGCGCGCAAGCCCATGCGCAGGCCGTGGCGGTGCCTGACATGGCCGGCCTCGTGGGCGAGGATGCTCAGCACCGCGTCGGGCTCGTCCTTCAGCAGTTCGAGGAGTTCGTCGGTCACGCACATTTGCTCGCCGGGCAGCGCAAAGGCATTGGGTCCCAGCGCAGGGGTGGTGCGCCGGAAATGCAGCTGCCAGTGCTCAGGCAGGTCGCGCATGCCGGTGGCGCGCGCCGTGGTCAGCATGCGCTCGAAGCGCTGGCGCCAGGCCTGCTGCTCTGCCTCGCTGAGCTGGGTGGGTCGCACCATCTGCCTGTCGATCAGCGCCATGGCCTGCTCGCCGATTGGCTGCTCGGCGCTGAGGGGCACGCGCTCGACGAGGCGGTCGCTGGCCCAGGGCAGGCCCCAGCGCCAACCAGCAGCGAGCAGCACCGTGAGCAAGCCCAGAGACATCAGCGCCAGATGCCAGCTGAGTTGCCAGCGCGCGACGAGGCCCGGCAGTTGGCCGACGCTGTCGGCCCAGGCGTCGAAGGCGGCGGCATCGGGGAAGCTGATCACACCCGCGCCGCGCAGCAGGATCTGCCTTTGGCCATGGCGCATCCGCTCGGGCCATTGCACCTGATCCAGCGGGGTGGCGCGGTCGCCGAAGCGCAGCGCGCCGTTGTGGAGGCTCACCTCGACGGGCTGGGCCATGCCGCATTGGCCGTCGAACCAACGACCGGTGATGAAAGTCGATGCGCTCATGTCAGAGCCCCACGTCCATGCCGAAGAAATCTCCCGCCACCTCGCCGCTGGCGTCGGTGCGCTCAGTCCCGGCAGGCGCCACCCATGCGGCCGGGTCCGTGCTGCTCTCGATGCTCACGGACTCCAGCCGTAGCCGCATGGTGGCGATGACGGCGAAGGGCCGGTACAGGCCCAGCGTGGCGACGATCAGCAGCCAGTTCTTCAGCGTCAGCCCCCTCAGGCCGGAGAGTTCGCTGCGAAAGCGCAGGGACGCGCTGTGGGTATTGCCCCAGACGAGGTTCTGGATGCGCGAGGCGTAGTAGGGCAGCACGACGCTGCCGACGAACAGGTAGAGCATCCCCGCCCAGGCAAGCCCGAAATAGGTGCTGCTACCCTTGGCGTCGATCTTGCCGGTGGTGGCCAGCCCCAGCAGGCTGCCCAGGACGAAAGTGCATATCGAGACGACCACCAGCATCAGCACCGCCAGCATGACGGACTTCAAGCCGACGAAGTAGACCGAGCGCGTGTGCAGCCGGATGCCACTGTGCTCGCCGGCGATGCGGTAGCCGCTGTTCTGGTAGCGCTTGATCAGCGCCGTGGACCAGGGCGCCGCCAGCAGGGCGGCCAACTGCAACGCCTGCCCGAGCCAGGCCAGGACGCCGCCGCCTGGGCCCTCACCCTTCAGGCTCCAGGCCAGCGCCAGCGCGGCAGGCAGGAACACCGGCAGGTAGGCGAGATAGGCTGCGCCCAGCGACCCCTCAAAGCCCATCCGCAAGCCACGCCAGCTGGTGTTGCCGAGGCGGAACTGCATCGATGCCCGCCACAGCGCCGGCCAGGCGGCACCCCCCAGCACGAAGGCCAGCAGCGCCGCGATGGGCGAGAACTCTCCGGCAAACGTGTAGACGAGCATCAGCACGGCCATCAGCACAAAGCCGCGGAACATCTTCCATGCGTCGCCGTGGAAGGCCAGCGCCTCGCCGTCGATCAAGGTGTTGGCGTAGAGGTAGCGGATGCGCCGCATCTTGGCGAACGGCAGGTAGAGCCCGCAGCTCAGCAGGATGAACAGCAGGTTGACGGCCCAGATGCGGAAGTACTCGCTGCCGGAGCCGGTGAAGCGGATCTCGAGAACACGCGGCGCGGGCTCGGTGTTGGGCGGGGGCAGATCGGCCGTCGTCGGGACGGCTGCGGCGGTGTGCATGGAAACTCCCTGGGTGAAGGCGCCGCCGTCTGCTGCAGCGGGCTGCCCGTGACTGTGGCATTGCCGGCGCGCGTCACGAGCTCCGCTCGCGACGTGATTGTTCACCGCTGACTGAAGAAGGCGATGCGCTCCTCGTCTGCGGGGTGGGACGAGATCGCGATGGCCAACGGGTTGTTGTCCACCGTTGCATGCTTCTTGGCCAGACGCTCGAAAAACACGGCCATGCGCGAGGTGTCCACGCCGCCGGCCCGGGCCAGCGTGCGGCCGTAGAGGTCAGCCTCGCGCTCGTTGTCGCGCGAGTAGGCGTTGCTCGCCAGCAAGGCCGGTGCCGCGGCAAGCAGCGTGGAGAAGTCACCCACGATGACCGAGGCGACGACGCCGACCGCACCCGCCCGCAGCATCAGCCGCAGGCCGTGACGGTGACGCACGTGACCCAGTTCGTGCGCCAGCACGGTCATCACGGCGTCAGGTTCGTCGGCCAGCAGTTCCAGCAACTCGTCGGTGATGACGATGTCGCCGCCGGGCAGCGCAAACGCATTCGGTCCCAGCGCCTTGCCCCCGTTGCGGAAATGGATCTCGAAGCGCTCCGGCACCGCCGGCCCACCGTCGACGCGGGCTCGCGCGATGGCCTTGGTCCAACGGTCTTGCCAGACCTGTTGCTGGGCCGTGCTGAGGGCGCTCGGCTTGAGCCAATCGCCGTCCAGACCGTTCAACAAATGCTCGCCCAGGGTCCGCTCAGCGGATTGGGGCAGCGCGTCGACGGCGGTGTCGACCGCCCACGGCAGTCCCCAGCGCCAACCCGCTGCCAGGCCCGCCGCCAGCAACACCAGCGCCAGCAGCGCCAGCAGCCAGCTCTGCTGCCACTGCACGATGGCGCTGTCACTGCGACCGGACGCGCTCGCCCAGGCATCAAAGGCCGCGGCATCGGCAAAGCTCAGCAGGCCGCCGCCAGGCAGCAGGATCTGGCGCTGGCCATGGCGCTGGCGTTCGGGCCAGGTCAGGCCTGACAGCGGCGCGCTCTGCTCACCGAAGTGCAGCGTCGCACCGTCCATCCAGACCTCAATGGGCCGCGCGCGGGCGCTGCGCCCATCAAACCAGTCCGCGGCGAGGCGGGGCGAAGCATCCATCACAGGCCCATGTCGATGCCGAAGAAGTCGCCGGCGATGTCGCCCGTCGCGTCGGCGTGGCCGGCATGGGCCGCGGCCACCCAGTCGGCCGGGTCTTCGTCGCAGCCGATGCTGACGGCCTCCAGGCGCAGCCGCGCCGTGGCGATCGCCGCGAAGGGCCGGTACAGGCCCAGGGTCAGTCCGGTCAGCAGCCAGTTCTTCAGCGTCAGGCCGAACAGGGACGAGAAGCTCAGCGTGCTGCGAAAGCGCAAGGCTTCGCTGCGCGTGCCGCTCCAGGCCAGGTTCTGCATGCGTGCGGCGCTGTAGGGCATGACGACCGCGAAATACAGCAGGTAAGCGAGCAGCACCCCAAAGCCCAGCGCGGCCATGCTGACGACACGACCCATGCTCTGCTGCATGGTGCTGCCCAGCGCGACGAACAACGCGATCAGCACGCCGGAACCGATCATGGGCAGCAACGAGACGCCGATGGTCTTCAGCCCGAGCAGATAGACCTTGGCCACCGACAGCTTGAGCCGGGCATGCTGTCCGGCGATGCGGTAGCCGTTGTGCTGGTAGCGCTTGAACAGGGTCAATGACCAAGGCATCAGGACCATCATGCCCAGCAGGCCGACGACGTTCAGCCACAGCGCGGGCGTCATCTCCTTGGCCGTGCCTGCGTCTGCGGAGGCCATCAGTGCGGTGCCGGCGACCATGGCGATGGCCGGCAGATAGCTGGGTGCGCAGGCCAGATAGGCCCCTTGCAGCGACCCCTCGAAGCGCAGGCGCAGGCCGCGCCAGCTGGTGTTGCCCAGGCGAAACTGCATCGAGGCCCGCCACAGGGCCGGCCAGACGGCGCACAGGATCAGGAAGGCGATGAAGGCCGCCAGCTGCGACAGCCGGCCCGCGCCGCTGTAGACACCCATCAACACGACCAGCAGCACGAAGCCGCGGAACATCTTCCACGGGTCGCCATGAAAGCTCAGCGCCTGGCCATCGACCAGGGTGTTGGCATAGAAGTAGCGGATGCGCCTGGCCTTGGCGAAGGGCAGGTACAGGCCCAGCGTGACGAGGATGAGCAGCAGGTTGACCGACCAGATGCGGAAATACTCGCTGCCCGAGCCGGTGAAGCGGATGTCGAGCACCCGCGGCGCAGCGGGCGGCGTGGCGACGGGGGCCGCATCGGCCGCGGCGTCGAGGTCTTGCATGGAATCTCCCTGTTAGCGGGCCGCTGTTCAGCGCGGCGTGCCGGCCGAGACTTTGGCGGTGGCCAGCGTGCCTGGCAACTCTGGTTTGTCAGGCCCCGTGATGTGATTTTTTACGGCTGCCTGAAGAAGGCGATGCGCTCTTCGTCGCCCGGGTGGCTTGAGAACGAAGCCGAAAAAGACCTGGACCGAGTCGTCGCGGTCGTGTCGGAATCAAGCATTCATCCTCCCTCGGATGTCCTTTGTCCCGGCTTCCGGGGACGGCGCCGGTGTCTGAGCGGCAGCACTGTGCAGGGCGCCCTCCCTGCTGGCAACCCCTGCTTGCGGTGGCTGTCGGCCCCAGCCGACAGGCCTTTTTCACGGGCAGTCCGCCAAGAAGCGCTCGCTAGAATCGTTTCGACTTGTGATCCCCTTGCCTGCCCTATGACGATGAAGTTGATCGGTTCTCTCGCCAGCCCTTACGTGCGCAAGGTTCGCATCGTGATGGCCGAGAAGAAGCTCGATTACCAGTTGGTGCTTGAAGACGTCTGGGGCAGCGACGCCATCCTGAAGATGAACCCGCTGGGCAAGGTGCCTTGCCTGGTCATGGAAGGCCAGGATTCGATCACCGGTGCCGTCTTCGACTCGCGCGTCATCGTCGAGTACGTGGACACGCTGTCACCCGTGGGCAAGCTGATCCCCGAGCGCGGCCGCGAGCGCTGTGAGGTGCGCACCTGGGAGGCCCTGGCCGACGGCATCGTCGATGCCGGCATCCTCGTGCGCCTGGAGCGCACCTGGGCGCACCGCCCCGCGGAGCAGCGCAGCCCGGCCTGGATTGACCGTCAGCTGACCAAGGTCAACGCCGCGTTGGCCGCGATGAGCCAGGGCCTGGGCGAGAAGGCCTGGTGCTCGGGCAACCATTTCTCGCTCGCCGACATCTCCGTCGGTTGCGCCCTGGGCTGGCTGGAATTCCGCTTCCCGGAGATCAACTGGCGCGAGGACTACCCCAATCTGGCTCGCCACATGGACAAGCTGTCCCAGCGCCAGAGCTTTGCGGACACCGTGCCTGCCTAGGCGATCAGCAGTTCCCGCGAACGCACATGCAGCAGACGCACCAGGCGCCAGATGCGGCGCTCGATTTCGGCAACGTCCAGCTTCCACAGCGTCGCGATCTCGGCCAGTAGCAGGCCTTGCGCCAGCAGCGTCAGCAGATGACGGCTGGCCTGGTCGATCTGGCGGCCGGCGGGGCTGGCATCCAGCGGCGCTGCGGCCTGGCGGGCCGTGACGATGGGGCTGCGCTCGATGCCGAAGGCCGCCAGGGCCTGGCGGGCCAGCTGAGGGTTGAACATGGAGCGGCGTTCATGCAGGCGAGTCAGCGCCTGGACGAGGCCGGCACCGCTGCCGTCGTCCACGTGATAGGCATTGGCGCCGGCACTCAGCGCGGCGAACAGCTGCAGGTCATCGGCCGTCGGCGTCAGCAGCAGCAGCTGGGGCCGCACCGGCAGGCGGCCGAGTTCATGGGCGACACGCATCGCATGGCTGTCGACCAGGCGCAGGTCGCTAGCGACGATGTCGGGCGCCAGCGCGGCGAGTTCGTCCAGCGCGTCGGCCAGCAGGGTGCTGCTGCCGGCCAGCTCCACGCCGTCGGCCTGCAGCAGCAGCGAGCGCGTGCGCTGCAGCGTGGGCTCGCTGAGACGGAGGAGATAGACGGTGGGCATGATGCGCGGATGTAACCGCTGCGCATTGTGCGCGTTTTGGTCGCCATCCCCCTAACTTGTAGGCGCCATCCCCCGCGGGCGCGGGCCCCTCGTCCAAGGAGGGGATCGCCAGGCGCCCGGCCCGAGATTCACGCGGCAGCGGTACGTTCGATGGCGCCCTGGGGCGCAAAGCTGTGGGCGCTGGCCAGCGGCCAGTAGATCCTGAAGGTGTTGTGCCTCATGTCGCCGCGCAGCAGCGAACCCGGCTCCACGAAAGGCAGCAGGTTGGCCAGCAACCTGACCTCGTGCTTGTCCAGGCGGTGCACGATGTGCTGGGCCGTGATTTCCTGCGGGTGGCACAGGCCGGCGGCCTCGACGAGTTCCTTCAGCGCCTTCAGCGTGCCCTGGTGAAAGTTGGCGACGCGCTGGGCCTTGTCGGGCACGACGATGGCGCGCTGGCGCACCGGGTCCTGCGTGGTCACGCCCGTCGGGCAATGGCCGGTGTGGCAGGCCTGGGCCTGGATGCAGCCCAGAGCGAACATGAAGCCGCGCCCGGCGTTGCACCAGTCGGCGCCCAGCGCCATCAGGCGCACCAGGTCGAAGGCGGTCGTGACCTTGCCGGCGCAGCCGATCTTGATCTTGTCGCGCAGGTTCAATCCGACCAGCGAGTTGTGCACGAGCAGCAGGCCCTCCTGAACCGGCGCGCCGACATGGTTGGTGAACTCCAGCGGCGCGGCGCCCGTGCCGCCTTCGGCGCCATCGACGACGATGAAGTCGGGCGTGATGCCGGTCTCCAGCATGGCCTTGCACACAGCGAACCACTCCCAGGGGTGGCCGATGCAAAGCTTGAAGCCGGTGGGCTTGCCGCCCGACAGCGTGCGCAGCCTGTCGATGAACTGCATCATCTCGATGGGTGTCGAGAAGGCGCTGTGCCGAGCCGGCGAGATACAGGCCACGCCCTCGGGAACGCCACGTGCGGCCGCAATCTCCGCCGTCACCTTCGGGCCGGGCAGCACGCCGCCGTGGCCGGGCTTGGCGCCCTGGCTGAGCTTGAGCTCGATCATCTTGACCTGCGGATCGCGGGCAGCGGCCTCGAAGCGCTCGGGGCTGAAGCTGCCATCGTCATTGCGGCAGCCGAAATAACCCGAACCAATCTCCCAGATCAGGTCGCCGCCATGCACGCGGTGGTGGGCGCTGATCGAGCCTTCGCCCGTGTCGTGGGCGAAGCCGCCGAGCTTCGCGCCCTTGTTCAGCGCCAGGATGGCGTTGGCGCTGAGCGCGCCGAAGCTCATCGCCGAGATGTTGAAGACGCTGGCCGAATAGGGCTGGGCCCGGCCCGCGCCAATGGTGATGCGGAAGTCGTGGCTGGTGAGATGGGTCGGCGCCAGGGAATGGTTGATCCATTCATAGCCGCGCGCGCTGACGTCCAGCTGGGTGCCGAAAGGGCGCTGGTCGGCCTCGCCCTTGGCGCGCTGGTAGACGATGGAGCGCTGGGCACGCGAGAACGGCGCGGCATCGTTGTCGCCCTCCAGGAAATACTGGCGGATCTCCGGGCGGATGAACTCCAGCAGGAAGCGCAGATGGCCGATGACGGGATAGTTGCGCAGAATGGAATGACGCGTCTGGCGGGTATCGCGCAGGCCGAGCAACGTCAGGCCCAGGAAGACGACGACCAGCACGCCGTCGACGAGCCCGCCCATCCAACCGATGGCGAAGAACAGCGCGAGCAGGCCGCACAACATCCACGTCAGATAGCGCAGCGGGAAATACTCGTTGATGCGTCGTGTCCAGCTGGGCCAGGCAAGCATGAGGGGTCCTTAAACCGTGACCGACGGATGCTAAGGCCGGAGGAGCCTGAGCGGCAGCGGGCGTGGCCCGCGTTGTGACTGGCAAGGGCGCAGGCTAGGCGCGAGGAGGCAGCGGGTGCGTACCCGCAACGACGAGCAACAACGCCTGCGCCCTTGCCAGTCACAACCCGGAGGGCCGAGCGATTTGCGGGGCCATGCGGCGTTACCGGCTCGTTGTGGGTCCCTACCCACGCCTCGCCGGCGCCTGGCCTGGCCCCGCAAATCGCCTCGGCGCGGGCCACGCCCGCTGCCGCTCAGGCTCCTGACCTCACAATTGCCCGCATCAACCCTCAAGGTAGCTGTCGATGAAGTCCTTTTTCTCCACGCTGGGCTGGCTGTTCTCCAAGGCCTGGTGGCTGCTTGACGGCACGCGCCGCGCACTGATGAATCTCTTCGTGCTGCTGCTCCTCGTCATCTTCGTCACCGCCGTGATGACGCGCGGTCCCAAGCCGCTGGCCGACAAGACGACGCTGGTGCTCAAGCTCGACGGCAGCCTCGTCGAACAGTTTTCCGGCAGCCCCCGCGAGCAGCTGGCCGCCCAGGCCCGCGGCCAGAGCGTGCCGCACCAGACACGGTTGCGCGACGTGCTCGCCGTGCTCGACCAGGCCGCCAAGGACGACAAGATCAGCGCCCTGCTGCTGGACGTCGAGGAGCTGCAAGGCGCAGGTCTGGCCGGCCTGCACGAGGTCGTCGGCGCGCTGCAGCGCTTCAAGCAAAGCGGCAAGCCGGTGCTGGCCTATGCCGACAGCTACAGCCAACGCGGCTACTTCCTCGCCGCCCAGGCCGGCGAGGTCTATCTGCATCCCATGGGCATGGTCGGCATCGAAGGCTTTGGCCGCTACCGCACCTACTACAAGGACGCGCTGGACCGCATCGGCGTGACGCCGCACGTCATCAAGGTCGGCACCTACAAGAACTTTGCCGAGACCTACACGGCCAATGGCCCCAGCCCCGCGACGCTGGAGTCCGAGGGCCTGGTCTATGGCGAGCTGTGGAGCGGCTTCACCGGCAGCATTGAGGCCGCACGCAAACTGGAGGCGGGCAGCATCGCCAAGGGCATCGCCGGACTGCCGCAACTGCTTGCCGCCACGCAGGGCGACACGGCCAGGCTGGCCCTGCAGGCCAAGCTGGTCGACGGCTTGAAGACGCGCGACGAGATGCGCGAACTGCTCATCGCCAAGGGCGCCAAGGACGAGGACAGCAAGAGCTTCCGCCAGATCTCGCTGAACCAGTACCTGGCCTATGTGAAGGACGCCGGCACGCCCAACAAGTTGCAGCCCGGCATTGGCATCGTCGTGGCCGAGGGCGAGATCGTCGATGGCGATGCCGGCCCGGGCCGCATCGGCGGCGACTCCACCGCCCGCCTGATCCGCAAGGCCCGCGAGGACGAGGCCATCAAGGCCATCGTGCTGCGCGTGAACTCGCCGGGCGGCAGCGCCTTCGCCTCCGAGATCCTGCGCCGCGAGCTGGAGCTGACCCGCAAGGCCGGCAAACCAGTCGTCGTGTCGATGGGCGACGTGGCGGCCTCGGGCGGCTACTGGATCTCCATGGCCAGCGACACCGTCATCGCCGACGCCGGCACCATCACCGGCAGCATCGGCGTGTTCGGCATGCTGCCCACGGCCGAAGGGCTGATGGACAAGCTGTCGCTGCACACCGGCGGCGTCACGACCACCTGGCTGGCCGGCGGCTACGACCCGCGCCGCCCGCTGGACCCGCGCCTGCAGGCCACCGTGCAGGCCAGCATCGACAACATCTATGGCCGCTTCACCAGCCTCGCGGCCCAGGCGCGCAAGAGCACGCCGGAGAAAATTGATGCCGTCGCGCAGGGCCGTATCTGGACGGGCTCGCAAGCCAAGGAGCGCGGCCTCGTCGACCGCCTGGGCAGCTTTGACGATGCCGTGCAGACGGCCGTCCAGTTGGCCAAGCTTGAGGTCAAGGAGGGCGAGAAGCCGCGCCTGGCTTATGTGGAGCGCGACCTCAGCCGCAGCGAGCGGCTGCTGGCGTCGCTGACCGACACACTGGCGCCGTCCATCGCCGCGGCCATCGGCAACTCGCTGGGCCTGGACGCCCTGCCCGCGCCGGTGCGCGAGGAGCTGGCGATGCTGAAGGATCTGTCGCAGTTCGCCGCCCGCGGCCAGTGGGACAAGGCCGCCGCCGTGCACTGCCTGTGCGGTGCTCCCTGACCTGCGAACCGATTAACTGGCCGGCGTCTGCCAGCCCCCGCTTCATGGCCAGTGGCGTTGGAACACTGCGGCGACCTCGGGATGCTGCTCCACGCGCAGCAACTGGGCGAAGAAGCTCGGCCGCTCGGCCTGCAGGAAGGGCCGCGACCCCGACCACTTGGACACCACCGTGGCCAGCAGCTCCAGCGCGCCGGGCACGCCGGCCTCGAAGCCGATCTCGAACTGGTCGGCAAACAGCCGCCAGTGCTCGTGCAGGCGGGCCCGCGTGCCGGCGCGGATCTGCGCCTTCATTGCGTCGTCGCAGGGCTCGCACCAGCGCTCGGGGTAGTCGATGACGCTGATGGCCGCATAGCAGTTGGCCGCCACATAGACCAGGCCTCGGATGGCGCGCGCCCGCGCGCTGGCGTCGGCGGGCAGCAGCAACCCCGGCGGCACCGTCAGGCCCAGGTGGATGAGGATGGCGGCGCTCTCCGTCAGCACCGTGCCGTCGGCCAGCACCAGCGTCGGAATCTGCCCCAGCGGATTCACGCGCAGCAGCTCATCGCGCCCGGGCCCGGGGTTCCACGAGGCTGCGTCCACGGTCGTGTAAGCCAGGCCGGCGCGCGCCAGCGCCGCCTCGATGACCGCCGAACCCGAACCCTTGGTGCCGTACAAGGTCAACATTGCCATGACTCCTTCATCGAGCGTGCTCTCGAGCATGCAAAATCGTCTCACATCATGAGCCCCGGCCCCTCACTTCCCCCTTCCCGGCATCCGGTCGTCAAGCCCAGCTTCGGCCGCGTCAGCGTCGGCGTGCATGGCCGCGTCATGGTGTCGATCGCCGAAGGACCTTTCGACGCACCGCTGATGGCAGCCGTCAAGCGCGCCGTCGCGCTGGCCGGCAAGCGCCTGCCGGCCGACCGCCGCTTCGGTGACCTGCTCGAGATCCGCGGCAGCCTGCAGATGGACGCCGATGCGCTGCAGGAGCTGCGCGCCAGCATCGATGCCTTCGGTTCGCGCGGCATCGTCTCCCTGTCCACCGTCTTCCTGGTGCGCCCCGGCATCCCCGGCATCGAGCGCCTGCCGGCGCTGATGGACATCTGGCGCGCCAGCCGCCCGGTGCGCCGCGCCGACAACTTCGAGTCCGCCTGGGCCCTGGTCAACGCCGACCTGGCCGCAGCCGGCCTGCCGACGCAAGAGCCGCCAGTGCGCCGATGACAGACGCGCCCGGCCTGCAATGGCCCCTCGACGCCAAAGGCAAGCGTGCCACCGGCGCGCCGGGCCAGCGCATCATCGCGGCCGCCCTGCGTGGGCTGGACGCAACCGCGGCCGATGCCGTCGCCGCCGAACACGACTGGCGCCACGCCTACCCCGCCCATTGGTGCGCCCTGGTGCAAGCTCAAGCGGCCCGGCCCGGGGGTGTCGTCGCCTCGGCACGCGCCGGCCTCGCCGCGGCCTGGCGCGAACTGCCCTTCATGCGCGCCGGCCAAGCCCACGCTCTGGCCGACGCAATGAACACGCCCCAGCGCCGCCTGCAAACGCTGCAACTGCGCGGCAGCGGCGATGCGGCACCCGCCCGCTGGACCGTGCCCCACCAGGGCCGCGAGCTGCATGGCGATACCCTCGCCCGCCAGATCGACCGCTGGGAGAAGGGCGGCATCTGCGAGGCCGCCCACGCGGGCGCGCTGCGCGACTGCCTGGCCCACCCCGAATGGTTCGACCTGTCCGACCAGCACCTCGTGCTGCTCGGTGCCGGCAGCGAGGCCGGGCCGCTGGCCTGGCTGGCGAAATGGCGCGCCAATCTCGTCGGCATCGACCTCGCCCGCGCCGCGACCTGGAAGCGCATCGCCGCCATCGTCGCCGCCGGCAATGCCACGCTGATCGCGCCCGTCGCGCCGGACCAGCCGCTGGACGCTGCCCACGCGGGTGCCGACCTGCTGGCCGACACGCCGGATATCGCCGCCTGGCTGGTGTCTCGGCAACAGCCGCTGTCCATTGCCAACCTCGCCTATCTGGACGGCGAGCGCCATGTGCGCGTGTCCCTGGCGATGGACGCCATCAGCGCAACGCTGTGCGCCGCCGACGCCCGCACCCAGCTCGCCTACATGGCCACGCCGACCGACGTCTTCGCCGTGCCTGAAGAACTCGCCACCTCCGTGATGCGCCGTTATGCCGAGCGTGGCCTCGTCAAGAAACTGGCCCAGTTCAGCGCACGGCTGTCCAGCGGCGGCCGCGGCTTTGCACCGCATATCGAGGGCCTGATCGACGCCGGCGACTTTGGTCATTGGGGCCTCGTCGATGCCCTCGTCGTCGAACAGGGCCCGAACTACGCGCTGGCCAAGCGGCTGCAGCAGTGGCGCGCCCTGGTGGCCCGCGCCGATGGGCATCGCGTCGCCTTCAATGTCGCGCCCAGCACCACGACGGCCTCGGTCGTCTCCAACCCCTTGCTCGCCGCGGGCTTTCGCGGCGCCAAGGCTTTTGGGGTCGAGGTCTTTGCGCCGGCGACGACGAATGCGCTGATGGCCGCGATGTGGGTGCACCAGCTGCGCACGGCGCCGCGCGACTTCGCCCACCCGCTCAAGCTGCTCGTGCACACCGCCAACCACGGCGGCCTGTGGCGCCTGCCCTACCGGCCGCGCTCGGTGCTGCCGATGGCGGCACTGCTGGGGTTCGTCAAGCGGCGTTAGCCGCTGCCCTGGGGTTCGTACGGCCCCTCATCTTCGGGGCCGGGTCGCCCCTGTCTGCGCCTAAAGTGGCATCGCCCCGGAGGCGCACCCGCGCACCCCGGCACCAGGGAGAAAAAATGCACACCATTGCCGCGATCGCCTGCGTCGTGGCCTGTCTGCCGAGCCAGCAGGCCCAGGCCAAGACCTACCAGCTCACCTTTACTGCAACGCATTTCACGTCGGTGCTGGCACCCGCCCCTGCGCCGCAGGATCCGGTGTCGGGCTCGATCATCTTCCAGGCTGATGCGCTGGGCCAACCGGTCACCAGCATCGGCGCCATCGACCTGAGCATCGCAGGTCACAGCTACAGCTTGGCAGACCTTGCCTTCGAGAACTGGCAAGGTGCGCCGTTTCCGCCGTCCTACACCTTTGGCGGCAAGGGCAACGGCGCCGGCGGCGTGGCGCCCGGCGTGAATGACTTCTTCATCACGTTGAGCGGAGTCAGCGGCTACCACGACATCAGCTTCCTCTACTCGGTCGCAGGCACTGCCCAAAGCTCCTGGATCGCTTACAACTACTCAGACCGTTTTGCCAGCGACATCATTTCGAGCATCGTCGAGATTCCCACCGCTGTACCTGAGCCGTCACAAGCGCTGCTGCTCGTCGCCGGCATGGCGCTGTTTGCCGGCCGGCTGCGAGCCCATCGCAAAACCTGATCGATTGCGCGAAGCGCGTCAGCCGCCTGCGCTGATCACGTTCGCATCGAACAACTCCAGCTCCGGCGGCTCGGACGCCATCGTTGCCAGCGCCCTGCCGAACTCGCGCGAGGCCGACACACGGAAGTGGGCTTGCAGGGCCGCCATGTCGCTCCACTGCTCGACGAAGACGAGGCGCAACGGGTTTTCGGTGTCGCGATGCACCGCGTGCGCAATGCAACCGGGTTCGGCGCGCGAGCGCTCGACGTGTTGATGGCTGAGCTTCAGCACCTCGTCGAAATGCTCGGGGCGGGCGGTGACATGGCCAAGGACGAGGATCATGGTGGGCTCTCCCGGAAGGGCCAGGGGCGTTGCTCGGGTCGCAACCGCTCCCACGCTGCGCCCAAGGCCAGCACGCCAGCGTCGTCGAAGCGCCGGCCGATGATCTGCAACCCGATCGGCAAGCCGGTCGACGT
Organism: Roseateles sp. P5_E4; assembly: GCF_054049255.1. Classification (NCBI taxonomy): domain Bacteria; kingdom Pseudomonadati; phylum Pseudomonadota; class Betaproteobacteria; order Burkholderiales; family Sphaerotilaceae; genus Roseateles; species Roseateles sp. P5_E4. Next base: position 87,329 of record NZ_JBFUMS010000019.1, read on the forward strand.
GAAGCCCGCATTGATGGACAGCGCCGGCTGCTCGCTCATGTTGTAGGGCAGCGTGAAGGCGATGTGCTCGAAGGGCCGCGCCGGGTCGTGCAGCGGGCTGGCCAGGTGGGCCGGGTAGGCCGGCATGGGCGCGACGGGCGACAGCACGAAGTCGAACGGCTCGCAGGCTGCATTGGCCGCCTCGCGCAAGGCCTGCATCTGGCTGTAGCCGCGGAACACCGTGCCACCGTCATAGCCGGCCGCGGGCGCGACCCAGCCGAGGATGTAGGGCAGCACCTTGGCACGCTGCTCGGGGGCGAGGGCGGAGATGTCCAGCCAGGAGCGCATGCGCCAGAAACGGTCGATGCCGTCGGCCATCTCGCGCGTCGTGAAGGGGGCGAGCGGCTCGACGACGGCGCCGGCCTGCTCGAAGACGCGCGCCGCCGCGACCACCGCCGCATCGACCTCCGGCTGCACGGCATCGCCCCAGCCCGCATCGAGCATCAGGCCGATGCGCAGGCCATGCAGTTCCAGCGGCCGCGATGCGACCGAGCCCGGCGGCAGCTGCGTGGGGTCGCGCGCATCCGGCTGCGCGAGCACGGCCAGCATCAGCGCGGCGTCTTCGACGGTGCGCGTCAGCGGCCCGGCGACGCGGCCGGCATAGCCCGGCTTGATGGGCACGCGGCCATGGCTGGGCTTGAGGCCGACCAGGCCGCACCATCCCGCCGGCAGCCGGATGGAGCCGCCGATGTCGGTGCCCAGGTGCAGCGGGCCATAGCCGGCCGCGCCCGCCGCCGCGGCGCCGGCGCTGGAACCACCAGGCGTCATCGCCCTGTCCCACGGGTTGCGCGCCGGCTCGGCATACAGGCTGGACAGGCCCGAGCTCAGCATGCCGTAGTCGGGCATGGTGGTGCGCGCCCAGGCGATGGCACCGGCCTCGCGCAGCCGCGCGGCGGGCGGAGCCTCGAAGTCGGCAGTCGCGTCATCCGCCGTCGCGGCAGTGCCCAGGCGGTAGCTCGCGCCGGGCACGGCGATGTTCTCCTTCAGCGTGACCGGCACGCCGTCCAGCGCCAGCGCAGTGCCGGCACGCCAGCGCGCCTCGCTGGCGCGGGCCGCGGCCAAAGCGCCCTCGGCATCCATGGCGCACAGTGCGTGCAGTTCGCCCTCACGCTTGCCGGCCTGGGACAGCACGGCGCCCATCACCTCGACGGGCGACAGTTCGCCGCTGCGGTAGGCGGCGATCAGCTCGGCCGCCCCCAGCCCGAAAACGGCAGTTGACCGCTCGCTACTCATCGCAGGCCTGACGCTTCGACAAGACCGCTTGCCAGCCTCGCATGCCACTTCGATCACCAGCGCTGCACGTCCGCTGGTCTGGCGCTTCGGGCTGCCGGCTGCGTTGTTCTTCCTTGCGGGCACGAGCCCGCTGCGTCGTCTCGCCTTGCGGGCAACCCGCCTCGCCAGCCCCTCGGACGCGCACAACCGCCGTTTCCGGGCCGGCAATCATTTCTTCAGTTGCTGAGCCGCCTTCAGCATCGCGTCGATGTGGCCGTCGGGGTTCATGCTGGCATGCACGGCAGCGACCTTGCCGTCGGTGCCGATCAGATAGGACACGCGGTCGGCCATGGTGCCGGGCACCATCTTCAGCGTGACGTCGTAGTCCTTGATGACCTTGCCGCCGGCGTCGGCCGCGACGGCGAACTTGTTGCGGCAGGCCTCGACGCTGAACTTCTTCAGCGTCTCGATGTCGTCGTTGGACATGCCGATGACCGTCGTGTGCAGCGCCTTGAACTTGTCGGTCGCCTCGGCGAACTGGTGGGCCTCGACGGTGCAGCCGCTGGTGAAGGCCTTGGGATAGAAGTACAGCACCACCGGGCCTTGCTTGAGGGCCTCGGCCAGCTTGAACTTGAAGGATTGGCCGCCGACGGCGGCGTCAGTGCTGAAGTCGGGGGCCGGGGCGCCGACGCTGAGGGCGGCGTGGCCTGGCAGGGCCAGCAGCAGGGATAGCGAGGCAAACAGGGGAGCAAGGCGCGACGACATAACGACTCCAACAGGTGAACAATCACGGGGCCGGCACCAACAACCAAAGCCGGCTTGCGCCTAGTATCCACTCGCTCGAAATTCAAGGTGTACCGATGACCTTTTCCTCCTGCTGCCGCGTGACGGCGCCCTTGCTGTTCTCCCTGCTCGCCATGGCAGGCTGTGGCGGCGTAGGCCACGACGTCGCTGACGTCGTCGGCGCCATGGCCGACGGCATCGTGTGCGGCCTGCGCAACTGCACCGAATCCTCGACGCTGAACGTCGACGAGATCAGCCCTCGCTTCAGCGCGGCCCAGGCAACGGGCGACAACCGCGTGGTGGTGGACGGCTTCCTCGGCAAGTCCGCCAACGTACTGACGACGGTGCTGATGGCGCCGAACGAGCGCCTGTCGGTCAGCGTCGACGGCGGCCCCGAGGTGACGATGAGCAATCCCGACGGCGAGCGTCTGGGCTACACCGCCAGCTTGGCCGCCGCGAGCGCCCAGCCGGTGGTGCAGCTGGTGTTCACGCGGGCCGGTGTGCGCCATGTGAGCCAGGTCACGCTGCCCGTCGGCTTCACGGTGCTGCAGCCCACTGGCAACCCTTTGCTGACACGCAGCGGCGCCGCCCTGCCGGTGCGGCTGAACCTGTCCGGCGTGAACGACGCCGTCGCCACGGGCAGCGGCAGCTGCAGCCGCAGCGATGGCAGCAGCTTCACGGTCAAGAACGAGAATCTGGGCGCACGCATCGAGGGCAGCGTGGCGGGCGGCTACCGGCTGGAGCCGGCCCTGGTGGACGACAACCTCAACATCGCCAGCCGCAATGCCAACAACAGCGATCCCAAGACCGCGGCCGTCAGCCGTTGCGAGCTCACGGTGACCTGGACCAAATCCTCTCGCGGCACCATCGCGCCGACGATGAACGGCCACGGTACTTTCCTCGGCGAACGCCAGGCCAGCCACCCGCTGGTCTACGACGCGCGCTCCTGAAGCAGACTGTCAGCGAGCCAGCGCTGCAGGGCGCCGACGACGGCGGGCGCTGCGGCGCCTGGATCGCCCAGCGCCTGGGCGGCGCGCTCGCAGAGCTGCGCGAACGGCAAGCCCTCGGCCACCGCGCCCAGCAAAGCGGCCTCCAGCGGCTCCAGCGAGCGCCAGCGGGTCTCGCCGGCCTGGCGCCAGGCCAGCAGCGTGTGTTCATGCGCCACGGGCTCAGGCAACTCGGGTTGGTCGTCGCCGGACTCCGGCTCCCACTCGCGCAGCACGCGCCAGGCGGGCTCGATGGCGTAGGCCAGCACCGCGCGCTGCACGCTGGGCTGCAGGTGCAGCACCAGACCGGCCCAGTCGTCTGCGCCAAGTGCGGCCAGCGAGGCCGGCTCCAGCGGGGGTGCCTGGGCCGCATCGAAGGCGCCACGCAGAGCCCAGTCCATGCGCGCGAAATCGATCAGGCTGGCATGGGGCACGAGTTCATCGTCTGCTGCGGCCATGAAGTCGGCCAGCTCATGGCCGAACCAGCGGATCGACGGGTGCTGGCTGGGCCGCGCGGCGAGATAGGCCTGGCCCAGGGCGTCGAAAGCCTCGTCGCCCAATGCCCGGGCGAGCACGGTGTAGTTGTCGGTCAGCGCCGCCACGAGGCGGGCCCGATAGGCATGGCGATAGACCTCCAGGCCTGTCGCGTGGTCGCCAGCGAGCAGGCCGGTCGCGTCCACGCCGTCGCGGATGGCAGCGGCCAGTCGCTGCTGTTGCTGGATGACGCTCATGAGGTGATCGCCAGGCGGCGGGCCACGGCCAGTTCGGCCAGCAGGCTCTCCAGCGGCGGGATGTGGTCGTCGCGCTCGATCATGGTCGGCACGGCGCCGAAGCGCTTCACGGCATGCTGGTACAGCGCCCAGACCTCGTCGCGCACCGGGTGGTCGTGGGTGTCGATGACGATGTCGCCACGGTCCTCGTGGCCGGCGAGGTGGATCTGTCGCACGGGCTCGACAGGGATGGCGTCCAGGTAGGTGATCGGGTCGAAGCCATGGTTGCGGCCCGAGACATAGACGTTGTTGACGTCCAGCAGCAACTGGGCGCCGGTGGCCTTGAGCAACTGGGCGATGAAGTCCCACTCCGTCATCTCGTCGGCCGCGAAGCGCACATAGCTGGACACGTTCTCCAGCACCAACGACCGGCCGAGGATGTCCTGCACCTGGGCGATGCGGCCGCCCACGTGATCGAGAGCGGCGCGCGTCAGCGGCACGGGCAGCAGGTCATGCAGCTGGCTGTGCGCGTCGGCGCTCCAGCAGAGGTGGTCGGACACCCAGCCGGGTTCAAGCCGGTCCGCCAGCGCTTTCAATTCGCGCAGATAGCCCAGGTCCAGCGGTGCGGGCCCTGCCACGGACAGCGACACGCCGTGCATGACCAGCGGGTAGTCCGCCCGGATGCGCTCCAGATGCGCCATCGGCGGGCCGCCGGGCACCATGTAGTTCTCGGAAATGATCTCCAGCCAGTCGGGCCGCACGGCGGCATCCACGCCCGCCTCGAAGGCCGCGTAATGCTCGACGCGCAAGCCCAGGCCGAAGCCTTCAATCTTGGTCATTCAGTCGATGAAGAGAACACAGCCACAGAGACACCGAGACACAGAGGAAATCACCAGCACATCGCGGCAGCCGAGCCTCTCTGTGCCTCCGTGTCTCTGTGGCTGAATTTCAGAGATGGCGGCGAGGCCGCATGCGACCTCGCCCGTTTCAGGCCGGCTTACTTTTCAACTTTTCCGCCAGCCTTGGTGCACTCGTCAGCGCTCTTCTTGCTGACCCAGCCCTGGCCCTTGCAGCCGTTGTGGCCCTTGCAGTCGCTCTTGGCGGTCTTGCACTCGGAGGTGCCCTTGCAGCCGTTCACGCCGGAGCACTTGACCATGCCGTCGGCGGCCATGGCGGTCGTCGGCACGGCGGTGGCGAACAGGGCGGCAGCGGCGGCGGCGATGCCCAGGCCAGTCTTGAGGGATGCGTTCATATCGAGTCTCCAGGAGATAAAAGTGGATGAATGTGAGAGGTTTCACCACAGGCCGATTCCGGATGCATCCGACATCGACTTGCCAGCTTCTGTCGGGGGCCATGCCCAACTCCTTACAACCGACAGGCAGATTCTGATTACCTGACGTTATGACTGCAATGGCGCGTGGCATTCGTCATGGTCCGGCGCCAGCCGCTAGAGTCCGTCAGCTTCGCTTCCGATCCCCATGCTGAACACCGAAACCCCGAGCACCCGGCATCCCGACCTGGACACTTACGCCACGCCGGCACTGCTGGATGCATTCATCGCCGATCAGGTCGATGCCGTCGCCGCAGTCAAAGCCGCCGCGCCTCAGCTCGCCGCCGCCGTGGACGCCGCACTGCCGCGCATCCGCGCCGGCGGCCGGCTGCTGTATGCCGGCGCCGGCACTTCCGGGCGGCTCGGCGTGCTGGACAGCGTGGAGCTCTACCCCACCTTTTCCTGGCCACGGGAACGGGCCGTTGCCGTCATCGCCGGCGGCCAGGGCGCGATGTTTGTCGCCGTTGAGGGCGCGGAGGACGACCGCGCCCAGGGTGCCGCCGACCTGAACGCGCTCAACCCCGGCCCCAACGACGTGGCCCTGCTGCTTGCAGCGTCCGGCGGCACGCCCTATGTGCTGGGTGCCATTGAGGCCGCCCGCGCGGCCGGCGCGCTGACCATCGGCTTTGCCAACAACCCCGGCGCGCCGGTCACCCAGCAGGCAGAGATCGGCATCACGCTGGACACCGGCGCCGAGGTCATCTCCGGCAGCACGCGCCTCAAGGCCGGCACCTCGCAGAAGATCGCGCTGAATACCTTCTCGTCGGCCCTGATGGTGCGGCTCAACAAGGTCTACGGCAACCTGATGGTGGACCTGAAGGCGACCAACGTGAAGCTCGTGAAGCGGGCGGTGGCGCTGACCGTGCGCGCTTCGGGCGCGAGTGAGGCCGATGCGCAGGCTGCGCTGGCGCAATGCGACCACCATGTGAAGACGGCGCTGGTGATGCTCAAGCGCGGTGTCGGTGCGCGCGAGGCGCAGGCCTTGCTGGACAAGGTCGATGGCAGCGTGAGCCGGGCACTGGCTGCGTGAACACCCAGCAACGCTCGCCCTGGGCGTGGATCCCGACGCTCTACTTCGCCCAGGGGATTCCGTACGTCGTCGTCATGACGCTGTCGGTGGTGCTCTACAAGAACCTCGGCATCTCAAACACCGACATCGCCCTCTACACCAGCTGGCTCTACCTGCCCTGGGTCATCAAACCGCTGTGGTCGCCGTTGGCCGAGTTGTTCGGCACCAAGCGGCTCTGGGTCACGGTGCTGCAGTTCTTCGTCGGCGCGGCGCTGGCCGGCGTGGCGCTGACGATCCCGACCGACAAGGTCTTCCAGCTGTCGCTCGCGGTCTTCTGGCTGATGGCGTTCGCGTCCGCCTCGCACGACATCGCGGCCGACGGCTACTACATGCTGGCCCTGCCGCAGCACCAGCAGGCCGCCTTCGTGGGCGTGCGCTCGACCTTCTATCGCCTCGCCAACATCGGCGGCCAGGGCGGCCTGGTCTACCTGGCCGGTGAGCTGACCGAGCGCAGCGGCAGCGTCGTGCAAGCCTGGACCTGGGTGTTCTGGCTGCTGGGCGGGCTGTTCGTGCTGCTGGCGGCCTGGCATGCGCTCGTGTTGCCCCGGCCTGCGGCCGACGTGCAAGGCCCCGGCCGCAGTGCCGCGCGCGGGCTGGCGGCCGAATTCATGGCCGTGTTCGCCAGCTTCTTCAAAAAGCCCGGCATCGCCATCACGCTGGGCTTCCTGCTGCTCTACCGCTTTCCCGAGGCGCAGCTGCTCAAGCTCGCCAGCCCCTTCCTGCTCGACCCGGTCGACAAGGGTGGCCTGGGCCTGTCCACCAAGGCCGTTGGCATCGCCTATGGCACGGTCGGCCTGACGGCACTGACACTGGGTGGCCTGGCCGGCGGCTGGGTCATCTCCCGCATCGGCCTGAAGCGCGCGCTGTGGCCGCTGGTGCTGGCCATGCATGTGCCCAACGTCGCCTTCCTGCTGCTGGCCATCACGCATCCAACCAGCCTCGCCGTCATCAGCAGCGCCCTGGCCGTCGAGCAGTTCGGCTACGGCCTCGGGTTCACGGCCTATCTGATGTACATGATCCACGTCGCCGACGGGACCCAGAAGACAGCGCATTACGCGATCTGCACCGGCTTCATGGCGCTTGGGATGATGATCCCCGGCATGTGGAGCGGCTGGCTGCAGGACCACATCGGCTATGTGCCCTTCTTCGCCTGGGTGCTGGTGGCCACGCTGCCGAGCTTTGTCATGGCGGCGCTGATCAAGGTGCCGGAAGGCTTCGGCAAGAAGGCCGAGGCATGAAGGACCGCGCGCGCCCGCCGCCGGGCCGCCCCAAGGCGGGCGACATCCCCTCGGGGGATCGGACGCCGTACCCGGCGACCGAGGGGCGCATCCTTTCACTGGACGCCTTCCGCGGCTTCGCGATCGCGGCGATGCTGCTGGTCAACAACCCCGGCGACTGGGGCAACGTCTACGCGCCGCTGCTGCACGCGCACTGGAACGGCTGGACCTTCACGGACTGGGTCTTCCCCTTCTTCGTCTTCATCTCCGGCATGGCGATGACGCTCAGCCTCGCGCGCCGCGCGCAGGCCGGCGCCAACAAGACGGCGCTGCTGCTGAGCACGTCACGCCGGGCGCTGGTCATCATCGGCATCGGCCTGCTGCTCAACCTGATTCCCAGCTTCAATTTCGAGACCCTGCGCATCCCCGGCGTGCTGCAGCGCCTGGGCCTGTGCACGCTGGCCGCGGCGCCCATCGTCATCTGGTGCGGCGCACGCGGCGTGGCGCTGTGGGCCGTGCTGCTGATGGCCATCTACTCGGCAATACAGCTCTGCTTGCCGGTGCCCGACGCAGACGGCATCGTCCACGTCGGCCTGCTGGATCCGGGCAAGGATGCCGGTTCCTGGCTGGACCGCCTGTTGCTGGACGGCCACCTGTGGAAGCAGGCCAAGGTCTGGGACCCCGAGGGCCTGCTGTCGACGTTGCCTGCCGTGTCGACCCAACTGCTGGGCGTGCTCGCCGGCTATGTGCTGGCCTCCAAGAGGCAGCCCGCCGACAAGGCCATGACCTGGGTGCTCTATGGCCTGGCCTCGCTGTGGCTGGGCCAGGTGCTCGACTCGCTGCTGATGCCCATCAACAAGTCGCTGTGGACGCCGTCCTTCGTCTTCGCCATGGCCGGCTGGGCCTTGCTCGTCTTCGCCGTCTTCTACTGGCTGCTGGACGCCATGCCGCAGCCGCTGGCCCGCCAGCGCTGGGCGCGCGTGTTCCACCCGCTGGTCGTCTTCGGCATGAACGCCCTCTTCCTGTTCGCGCTGTCGGGCCTCGTTGCCAAGACGCTCTACACCGTCAAGTTTGCCGACGGCGCCAGCCTCGGTCGCGCGCTGTACGCACCACTGCGCGACTCGGGCCTCGCACCGAAGAACGCCTCGCTGCTGCACGCCTTCGCCTTCGTGCTCTGCATGTACGCCATCGCCTGGCTCATGCATCGCAAGCGCTGGTTTATGAAAGTCTGATGCCATGAAACGCCGCGACCTGCTCAGCCTCGCCTCCGTTCCGCTGCTTTCCGCCTGCGCCACGGCGCCCGCCCCCGTGCCGCCGGGCGAGGCAGCGCTGGCGGCCACGCCGCCAGCGCCCGCAGCATCGGCCGCCACCGTGCTGACCCCGCCGCCGCGCGAATGGCGCGCCGCCTGGATCGCCACCGTCGCCAACATCGACTGGCCCAGCAAGCCTGGCCTGAGCGCTGAAGCGCAGCAGGCCGAGATCAAGTCCTTGTGCGACACCGCCGTGCGCATCGGCCTTAACGCGCTGATCCTGCAGGTGCGCACCAGCGCCGATGCCCTCTACGAATCCAAGCTGGAACCCTGGAGCGAATACCTCACCGGCACCCAGGGCCAGCACCCCGGCTACGACCCGCTGGCCGTCTGGCTGGCTGAGGCTCGCGCCCGCGGCCTGGAGCTGCATGCCTGGATCAACCCCTACCGCGCCCGGCACAGCACGGCCAAATCCGCGCTGGCCGAGACGCACATCGGCCGCAGCCGCGACTGGGTCAAGCGCTATGGCGACCAGCTCTGGATGGACCCGGGCGAGCCCGCCGCCGCCGAGCAGACCCTGGCCGTGGCGCGCGACATCCTGAGCCGCTATGCCGTCGACGGCATCCACATCGACGACTACTTCTACCCCTACCCCATCAACGATCCGGCCACCAAGCAGGAGGTCGACTTCCCGGACGAACCGAGCTGGCAGCGCTACACGGCCAAGGGCGGGTCCCTGAGCCGCCACGACTGGCGCCGCTACAACGTCAACACGCTGGTGCAGCGCCTGTACGCGCTGGCCCATGAAGTGCGCCCCGGCACGCGCGTCGGCGTCAGCCCCTTCGGCATCCCCAAGCCCGACGCACGCCCGGCCGGCATCAGTGGCTTCAGCCAGTACGACAAGCTCTATGCCGACGTGGAGCTGTGGCTGCGCGAGGGCTGGATGGACTATCTCGCGCCCCAGCTCTACTGGCCGCGCTCGCAGACGGCCCAGTCCTTCGAGCCGCTGCTGCAGGCCTGGCGCGCGTCCAACCCCCTGGGCCGGCCCATCCATCCGGGCCTGTTCACCAGCCGCATCAACGACACCGACAAGAGCTGGCAGCCCGACGAGGTGCTGGCCCAGATCGACATCATCCGGCGCGCTTCGCCGGGCAGCGGCCACATCCACTTCAGCATGGCGGCGCTGTCGCAGAACCGCAAGGGCATTGCGGACGCGCTGCGCAGTGGGCCCTACGCGGCGCCCTGACGGCCTGGCTCAGTACGCGTAAGTGATCTTGCGCAGCTGCACCTCATAGCCGCGGTCACTGGTGCTCAGCGACGACGAGGTGCTCTTCACGCGCAGGTAGACGGCCATCGTCTTGCCCGTCGCGTTGAAGTAGTTGACCTCGGTCTTGCCGTTGATGATGGCGCCGGCCTTGATCAGCTTGCCGCTGGCGTCCAGCAGCTCCATCGTCGCGTTGAAGGAGAAGATATCCAGCAGCGTCGGCGGGTCCAGCGTCAGCGTGGTCTGCAGCGTCGTCGAAGCGGCCAGGTTGACCGAGTAGATGTCGACGAACTGCGGGTAGGCCGGCTGCAGCGTGCCGCGCACCCGCGCCGGGAACACGTTCAGGTATTGGGCCTGGGCCAGCGTGTCGTTGGGCTCCTTCTCCAGGCGCAAGCCGCGCGCCGCGATGATGGCCTGCTCGGCGTCGACGATGCCGGCACCACAGCCTGTACAGCTGCCCGGGAAGGCGCGCGCGGTAGAGCGCATCAAGGAGGCCATGTCCGACGGCAACACCGTCGAGTTGACGGCCGCCATCAGCGCGGCCACGCCGGCGACATGGGGCGCCGCCATGGACGTGCCGCGCAGCCAGCTGTAGGCGTCGGCCACCGGGCCGCTCATGCCGGTGTTGGACAGCGACAGCACGTTGCCGTAGGTCGCGTCGCCGCCGGGCGCCGCGATGTCCACCATGTCGCCGTAGTTGGAATAGCTGGAGCGCGCGCCGACCTTGTTCGTCGCGGCCACGGCCATCACATGCTTGCAGTTGGCCGGCGTCTGCTTGGCGACGTCCTGGTTGTCGTTGCCGGCCGCGACAACGATCACCGCCCCCTTGTTGTAGGCGTAGTTGATGGCCGACTGCGTGATGCTGGCACAGGCCGCTTCGCCGCCCAGCGACAGGTTCATGATCAGCGCCGGGTTGGCGTTGGCCGGCACGCCGGCCACCGAGCCGCCGGCGGCCCAGACGATGCCATCGGCGATGTCCGACGTGGCGCCGCCGCACTTGCCCAGCACGCGCACCGGCACGATCTTGGCCTTGGGCGCCACGCCGGTCACGCCCAGCGCGTTGTTGCCCACGGCGGCGATGGTGCCGGCAACATGGGTGCCGTGCCAGCTGCTGTTCTGGGCTGGTTTGTCGGCGCCGCACTGGTTGGCTGTGACGTTGTCGCCGGGGTCGCCGGCATTGCTGTCGCGCCCGCCACCGTCGCCGGCGCGGGTGCTGTCGGTGATGAAGTCATAGCCCGGCAGCAGGTTGGCCGCGATGTCGGCATGCGGCAGTACGCCGGTGTCCAGCACCGCCACGCGCACGCCGGAGCCCATGCCGATGTCCCAGGCCTTGGGCGCGTTGATGCCACCGGTCGGGTCGCTCATGTCCCACTGGTTGGCCCAGTTCGTGTCGTTGGGCGTGAAGGTGGGCTGCATGACGTGGTCGATCTCGACGGACTCGATGCTCGGGTCCGACAGCTGGATGTCGCGTGCCAGTTGGGCCAGTGCGCTGGCCGGCACGCGCTGGGCGAGGCGGATGACGCGATGGCCCAGTGCGCTCTCCCGATCGAAAGCCACGCGCTGGCCGCGCGCCTCGCTCATGGCCCGAAAGCCCTGCAGCGCCGCCTTGGCGGCCACCGGCGTGCGCGCGCCGTCGCGGAACTTGATGATGAGGCCGGCGGCCTGGGGCTCTGTGCGGGCCTGGGTCTGGCTGGAGGCGGGGTTCATCACGCTCAACAGTGCGGCGGCGATGAAGCTGAGGGCGAAAGGCTTGTAGGTCGGGTGCATGGAAGGCTCCGTGTCAAAGAACCCTCATGCTCGACAGCGCCCGTTGCAGCCCCGCTTCAGCGGCGCACGCGGTTGGTTTCGTTTGTTGCGCGCGCCCCCTAGCTTGCGCGCCCGGGCGCCGTTGTCATGCCGGCTTCACGGCGGCTGCCTAGCCTGCCGTGCTTGAACCAACGGAGACATCCATGCGCCGCACCTTCACCCGCCTCGCACTGCTGCTGCTTGCCGCCGCCAGCCTGCCCGCCTGGGCCCACGATGCCGATGGCGACCGCCGCGGCGGCAACACCGGCATCGCCAGCGTGCAACTGGGCCCGCGCCCCTTCTTCCTCGTCAACGAGATGAACGACAGCCCGCTGAAGAAGCGCCTGCAGCATTGCGCCGCCTCGCGCGAAAGCTACAGGCCCACGCTGTTCTCCATCGGCCACCGCGGCGCGCCGCTGCAGTTCCCCGAGCACACCAAGGAGAGCTATGAGGCCGCCGCACGCATGGGCGCCGGCATCGTCGAGTGCGACGTGACCTTCACCAAGGACAAGGAGCTGGTCTGCCGCCATGCGCAGAACGACCTGCACACGACCACCAACATCCTCACCACGCCGCTGGCGAGCAAATGCATCAAGCCCTTCACGCCGGCCGCCTTCGACGCCGCCGGCACCCTCATCGCACCCGCTGCGGCCGAATGCCGCACCAGTGAGCTGACGCTGGCCGAGTTCAAGACGCTGCGCGGCAAGATGGACGCCTTCAACCCGCGCGGCCGCACGGTGGCCGAGTACATGGCCGGCACGCCGAACTTCCGCACCGACCTCTACGCCGGCCCCACCAGCGGCACGCTGCTGACGCTGAAGGAAGCCATCGCCTTGTTCAAGCAGCTCGGCGTGAAGATGACGCCCGAGCTGAAGGCACCCAGCGTCGTCATGCCCTTTGACGGCTTCACGCAGGCCGCCTATGCGCAGAAGATGCTCGACGAGCACAAGGCGGCTGGCGTGCCGGCGCGAGACGTCTGGGCGCAGAGCTTCGACCTCAACGACATCCTGTACTGGGTCAAGAACGAGCCGGCTTTCGGGCGCCAGGCCGTCTACCTCGATGACGCCAACGTGCCCGCCGACGTGCCCACCGCCGAGCAGCTCAAGGCCTACCGTGCCCAGGGCGTGCGCATCGTCGCGCCGCCGCTGTGGATGCTGCTGGCCGCCGATACCAGCGGCAACCTGCTGCCCTCGCAATACGCACGCAACGCCAAGGCCGCCGGCCTGGACATCATCACCTGGTCGCTGGAGCGCAGCGGCATCCTGGCCGACGGCAACAACGGCTCCTACTACCAGACCTATGACAGCGCCATCACCCGCGAGGGCGACATGTTCCGCATGCTGGACGTGCTGGCCGAGCAGGTCGGCGTGATCGGCGTGTTCTCGGACTGGCCGGCCACCGTCAGTTTCTACGCCAACTGCACTGGGCAAAAATAGCCCACCCCCTACCGGCTTCGCCGGCCCCCTCAAGGGGGCACCACCAGTGGCCCGGCGAAGCCGGTTCCACGGTGGTCGCTGGGTGGCCCGCGCGCTTCGCCGCGGGGATCAAACGACATCAGCTTGTCTGGCGCGCCACCATCAGGTGGTAGCTGCCACGCAGCCCCGCCTCCTCGAAGCCGCAGCTGGCGTACATGCGCCGCGCCGGGTTCTCGGGGTGGACGGTCAGCGCGACCTGGGCATGGCCCGCCCGCCAGGCGGCGTCCAGCGCCGCCAACATCAGCGCCTTGCCGATGCCCTGGCGCTGAAAGGCCGGCCACAGGCCGATGCCCAGCTGCGGCGTGCTCGCATCCACCGACGCCAGGCCCACGCCCTCGGGCAGCACGCGCATCCAGCAGGCGCCCGCGTCCGCACCTTCTTGCACGGCGACAAGGCCGATGTCGGTGGGCCGTCCCCAGTCCTCGGCATAGATACGCACGCCAGGGTTGTCCAGCACCTCGCGCGGGCGCAGCGGCGCGGGCGGCGGGTCCCACAGCGCGATGTGCAGCCAGTCCCACAGCGTGGACTGGTCCTGCGGGAACAGCGGGCGAAAGTGCAGCATAGGCCCGAGCCTAACGGATCGGTCAGTCGCCAGTCTGAGGTCATGGCGATCACGCCGCCAGCAGCTTCGCCGCAGCGGCCATCGCGGCCTCGTCCTTCAGCACGTCGCCGGGCCGCGTGCCGTCGCCCAGCACGGCGCCGCCCCAGCGCATTTTCATGTAGCCGGCGCTGAAGCGCAGGCTGTCCACCAGGGGCGCAGCCAGGTGGGGCTCGTCACCGCTGCTGGTGGCGCACAGCACATACATCGCCTTGCCGGCCATCTGCGGCTTGAAGTCCAGGCCCGGCACGCGCATGAAGGCGCTCCAGTGGTCGAGGTAGAGCTTGAGCGGTGCCGGCAGGCTGTACCAGTACAGCGGTGAGGCGACGAGGAGGTCCGTCGCCCACAAGGTGTCGTCCAGCAGGCGGGCGAGGTCGCCAGTGGGGGCCGGGTACTGGCCAACGCTGTGCCGGATGTCCTCGAAGGGCGGCAGGGCCAATTCAGCCATGCGCTGCCAGCGCACCTCGGTGCCGGCGGGCAACGCCGCCACCGCGGCGCGGGCCATCAGTTCGGCGTTGCCATCGGCGCGGGTGCTGGCGAGGAGGATGAGGACGCGGCGTGCAGCGGTTTCGGTCATGGCGGCAGGGGTTGCTGGGGCAGGGCCAAATGATGGCGCCAAGCCCATGCCCTTTGCCCGCCGCGGGGCACGCCTGCGGCCTGCCGGCTGCCCCCTCCATCTGCGGGGCGCCCCCCAGGGTTTGGGGTGGGCGCCGGCAGGGCTTCGGTCGCCCAATGGTGCAACACCCCTCGGGAGACCCACCATGCGCCGTGCCCTCCTTGCTCTTGCCCTGTCCACCCTGAGCGTGGCCCAGGCCGCCAGCGTGTCCGTCTACAACAGCCTCGCGGCATGGCAGGGCGCCATCAGCGGGGCGGCGCAGACGCAGGACTTCTCCGGTTATTCGTCCGGCACCAACCTGACAGGCGTGGCGGTGCTGCCCGGCGTCACCCTGACCAGCAACCTCGGCCCGGTGCAGGCCTTCGCGCAGACGGCCACGGCCTTTGGCGCGCGCAACCTCGGCAATGCCTACTTCGAAGGCCATTACGCGCTGCCCTTCCTCGCCGCCGCGCTGGACATCACCGCCTTCGAATCCAGCCCCGGCGTGCCCAGCACCGCGGTCGACCAGGGCCTGCTGTCATTCCTCTTCAGCGACGGCACGACGCAGGACCTCGCCATCTCGGGCGGCAGCGGCGCGCCGATCTTCGTCGGCGTGATCTCGACCAGTGCCATCGCGGCCTTCCGCTGGACCGAGGCGCATGAAGGCAACGGCGGCAACGAAGAGACGGGGCTGGACAACCTGCGCGTCGCGATGCGCACCGTCAACCAGCTGCCGCTGCCGGGCACGCTGCCACTGGCGTTGCTGGCCTTGCTGACGTCAGGTGTGCTGCCGCTGGTGCGAGGCCGCCCGCGCTGATCGGCGCGAGCCGCTTCGCTCAGAAGAACCCGAGCGCGTTCGGCGAATAGCTGACCAGCAGGTTCTTCGTCTGCTGGTAGTGGTCGAGCATGGCCTTGTGGGTCTCGCGGCCGATGCCGGACTCCTTGTAGCCACCAAACGCCGCATGCGCCGGATAGGCGTGATAGCAGTTCGTCCACACGCGACCGGCCTGGATGGCGCGGCCCATGCGGTAGGCGCGGCTGCCATCGCGGCTCCATACACCGGCGCCCAGGCCGTAAGGCGTGTCGTTGGCGATCTGCAGCGCCTCGGCCTCGGTCTTGAAGGTGGTCACGGCCAGCACCGGGCCGAAGATCTCCTCGCGGAAGATGCGCATGTTGTTGTTGCCCTGGAAGAGCGTCGGCTGGATGTAGTAGCCGCCCGCCAGGTCGCCGCCGAGATGGGCGCGGTCGCCACCGATCAGCACCTTGGCGCCTTCCTCCTTGCCCAGCGCGAGGTAGGTCTGGATCTTGTCCATCTGCATGGCCGAAGCCTGCGCGCCCATCATCGTGTCGGTGTCGAGAGGATTGCCCTGCTTGATGGCGGCCACGCGCTTGAGCGCCCGCGCCATGAACTTGTCGTAGATGCTCTCCTGGATCAGCGCGCGGCTGGGGCAGGTGCAGACCTCACCCTGGTTGAACGCGAACAGCACCAGGCCCTCGATGGCCTTGTCCAGGAAGGCGTCGTCCTCGGCCATCACATCCTCGAAGAAGATGTTGGGGCTCTTGCCGCCCAGCTCCAGCGTGGCGGGGATCAGGTTGCTGGCCGCCGCCTGGGCAATGACCTTCCCGGTGGCGGTCGACCCGGTGAAGGCGATCTTGGCGATACGCTTGCTGGTGGCCAGCGGCATGCCGGCCTCGCGGCCGAAGCCGTTGACGATGTTCAGCACGCCCGGCGGCAGCAGGTCGGCGATCAGCTCGGCCATCACGAGGATGCTGACCGGCGTGCTCTCGGCGGGCTTGAGCACCACGCAATTGCCCGCGCCGAGTGCCGGGGCCAGCTTCCAGGCCGCCATCAGGATGGGGAAGTTCCACGGAATGATCTGGCCCACCACGCCCAGCGGCTCCTGGAAGTGGTACGCGATGGTGTTGCCGTCGATCTGGGAGAGAGCGCCTTCCTGCGCACGCACGCAGCCGGCGAAGTAGCGGAAGTGATCCACTGTCAGCGGGATATCGGCGTTCAACGTCTCGCGGATGGGCTTGCCGTTGTCCACGGTCTCGGCGTAGGCCAGCAGCTCCAGGTTCTGCTCGATGCGGTCGGCAATCTTCAGCAGCAGGTTGGCGCGGTCGGCCGGCGGCACAGCGGCCCAGCTCGCGGCAGCGGCGTGGGCGGCGTCCAGCGCCAGCTCGATGTCTGCGGCGCTCGATCGCGCGGCCTGCGTGTAGACCTTGCCGCTGATGGGCGTGATGACGTCGAAGTACTGGCCCTCCACGGGCGGCACGAACTTGCCGCCGATGAAGTTGTCGTAACGCGCCTTGTAGGCGATCTTGGCGCCGGCAGCACCGGGGGCGGCGTAAACAGTCATGGCTTGTCTCCTGCGAATGGGTTGAGGCATGTCCATCAACGCAGAACCCGTGCCAGCACACGGCGGGCACGCCAGAGCCCGCTGCACGGGTCGTAGCCAAGGGAAATCACCCTTGGGCTGTTGCAGGCTGGAGCAGTCCGGCACAGAACGGCACAGCGCTGCGCAAACACAGGCCGCGGCACCTGCCGGCAGTGCTCCAGGCGCCCGCTGTCACAGCGCGGCGCAGCCTGTTCACGGGGCTGACACCGGCCCCGGAGCAACCCTGCCCGCGCGCCGCCGCATTGCTCCATCGCGCCGCGAAAACTGCGCGAATTCAACTGGCATGGAGCTTGCGCCTTGACCGGCCATCCGCACGCCGCCTCGGCCTGGCGGTGCATATCCATCAACAAAGGAGACAACGCCATGCAACTCAACCCTCTCGCCGCACTGCTGTCCGTGAGCTTCGGCCTGGTGGCCGCCGGCAGTGCCGCCGCCGCCGTGACCGACCAGATGATCGAGGCCTCGGCCAAGTCGGGCCAGGAAGTGCTGTCCTGGGGCCTGGGCACGCAGGGCCAGCGCCACTCGACGCTCAAGCAGGTCAACGTTGGCAACGTGGCCAAGCTGGCGCCGGTCTGGGCCTTCTCCTTCGGCGGCGAGAAGCAGCGCGGCCAGGAGTCGCAGCCGCTGATCCACAACGGCAAGATGTTCGTGACGGCCTCCTACTCGCGCATCTTTGCGCTGGACGCCGCCACCGGCGCCAAGCTGTGGAAGTACGAGCACCGCCTGCCCGACGGCATCATGCCCTGTTGCGACGTCGTCAACCGCGGCGCGGCGCTGTTCGACAACCTCGTCATCTTCGCCACGCTGGACGCCCAGCTCGTGGCGCTGGACCAGGCCACCGGCGACGTGGTGTGGAAGGAAAAGATCGATGACTACGCCGCCGGCTACTCCGCCACGGCCGCACCCATCATTGCCCAGGGCCTGTTGCTGACGGGCGTGTCGGGCGGCGAGTTCGGCGTGGTCGGCCGTGTGGAAGCGCGCGACCCCAGGACCGGCAAGATGGTCTGGACCCGCCCGACGGTCGAAGGCCACATGGGCTACACCTGGGACAAGGCCGGCGTGAAGCACGAGAACGGCATCTCCGGCACGCAGGGCAAGAGCTGGCCCGGCGACCTGTGGAAGACCGGCGGCGCGGCCACCTGGCTGGGCGGCACCTACGACCCCAAGACCGGCCTGGCCTACTTCGGCACCGGCAACCCCGCACCGTGGAACAGCCATCTGCGCCAGGGCGACAACCTGTTCAGCTGCTCCACCGTCGCCATCGACGTGAAGACCGGCCTGATCAAGTGGCACTACCAGGGCACGCCCAACGACGGCTGGGACTTCGACGGCGTCAACGAGTTCATCACCTTCGACCAGGATGGCAAGCGCATGGGCGCCAAGGCCGACCGCAACGGCTTCTTCTACGTGCTCGACGCCACCAACGGCCAGCTCGCCAACGCCTTTCCCTTCGTCAAGAAGATCAGCTGGGCCACCGGCATCGATTTGAAGACCGGCCGGCCCAACTTCGTGCCCGAGAACCGCCCCGGCGACCCGACCGCCGGCGCCGATGGCAAGAAGGGCAACTCGGTGTTCTCGTCGCCCTCCTTCCTGGGCGGCAAGAACCAGATGCCCATGGCCTACAGCCCCGACACCAAGCTCTTCTACGTACCCGCCAACGAATGGGGCATGGAGATCTGGAACGAGCCCATCGCCTACAAGAAGGGCGCGGCCTACCTGGGCGCCGGCTTCACGATCAAGACGCTCAACGACGACTACATCGGCGCCCTGCGCGCAGTGGACCCCAAGACCGGCAAGATCGTCTGGGAGGTCAAGAACAACGCGCCGCTGTGGGGTGGTGTGCTGACCACCGCCGGCAACCTGGTGTTCTGGGGCACGCCGGAAGGCTGGCTCAAGGCCGCGGACGCCAAGACCGGCAAGGTCGTCTGGCAGTTCCAGACCGGCTCGGGCGTCGTCGCACCGCCGGTGTCCTGGCAGCAGAACGGCGAGCAGTTCATCAGCGTCGTGTCGGGCTGGGGCGGTGCCGTGCCGCTGTGGGGCGGCGACGTGGCCAAGAAGGTCAGCTTCCTGGAGCAGGGCGGCATGGTTTGGGTGTTCAAGCTGCCGAAATAGGCCCACCCCCTACTCGCTTCGCGAGCCCCCTCGAGGGGCGCCGTCAGTGGCCCGGCAAAGCGCTTGCGCTTCGGTGAAGGCTCATATCGCGCAGCGATGTGATGCCGAAGCCAAAGCCGGTTCCACGACGACCGCTTGAGGGGCTCGTCTTGCATCCTCGCCTGGAGTTCCTGATGTCCCACCCCACCCGCCGCATCTTCATGATGCAAGCCACCTTGGCCACCCTCGCCTGCCCAGCCATCGCGCAGACGTCGCCGGTCGACGAAGCCAGCGAGACCGCTGTCGCCCTGGGCTACCGGCACGACACCACCAAGGTCGACGCCGCCAAGTTCCCCAAGCACCAGGCCAGCCAGCACTGCGCCAACTGCCAGTTCTGGCAGGCCAAACCCACCGACGCGTGGAGCGGCTGCGCGATGTTCGGCCGCAAGGCGCAGGTCGCGAAGAGCGGCTGGTGCAACGCCTGGGCGAAGGCGCCGGGCTGAGCCCAAGCCGGGCTCGCGGAACAGGAGCCCACTTGGTCGATCACACGGAAAAGCGGCTGTCGGCTTCAGGCTGGCTGCTGTCACCCAGACTTTGCGATCCAATGGCAGCTGTCCGCGGCAACGGTCATTGAACGGTTCGCAGCCTGAGCGAATGCTGGACCACCGGGACCGGCCACCCACCGATGCCCGCGCTTGGCGAGTCACCGGGCCGGTCAACGACAGCTATCGCGGCCGCAGGCCCGAACGACGCGGGCGTCAGCAAAGTGACCAAAGCGGAAGTACCGATGTCCAGTTCAGCCCGGCGCCGCCATGAGTATTCGCGCAGCGACCAGCGGTGGCCGGCGGTGGTCGCGTACGACTGAATCACAGTCCGCCAAGGGCCGCCGCATCGATCCGCTGAGCCAGGGCATGTGTAGGTTGCCAGCGCCCGCCCTGCGCTACGAAGCGATCCGCGGCGTCCAACACCTCGCGAGGCCGTCGCGCTTGAGTAAACACGGCGTCAATCGCCAAGCCTGCCAGGGCACGCTGCTGCCGATGCATCCGGTCGGTATCGACACGACCCTGAGGGTCGAACGTCAGCACGAAATACACCCTGCGGACAATGTGAAGCACGGTGCGGCCGCTGACCTCGACGATCAACTCGGCCACCCGCACGCGTTGACCCGCCAGCGCGGGCATGGTGTGCAAATCCGGATCCCGCATGAGGCCGTCGAACGTCGTGTTCTTCATGCGAACCACACGTTCATCAAGATCGACCAGATATCGGCGGCAGGACAGGCCCATGGCAAAGAGGGGGCGATGGCGTCAGTGCAACGGTATCCGAAACGGTCGTTCCCGACATCCTGGCGCTCGTGGACTACCCAGGGCCTATCCGGGTCTTACCCCGGGCTGAACCGGTCGAGGGGGCTGCGCACCGCGCCGCCTCCGAGCTTGAGCACGTGGGTGTAGATCATGGTAGTGGCGACATCTGAATGACCGAGCAGCTCCTGGACCGTGCGAATGTCATAGCCATCCTGCAGCAAATGAGTGGCAAAGCAGTGGCGCAGGGTGTGGGGTGTGGCCGGCTTGGCGACGCCCGCCTGCTCGACCGCCCGCTTGAACGCCCGTTGGAAGGTCTGGTCATACAGATGGTGGCGGCGCACCACCCCGCTGCGCGGATCGGTCGAATGGTGGTCCTGCGGGAAAACCCAGAACCAGGGCCAGGAGGCGCCCATACGCGGGTACTTGCGATCCAGGGCGTGCGGCATCTCCACGCCAGTGGTGCCCGCCTCCACATCGCCCGCCCACACCAGGCGGGCCTGGGCCAACTGCTCTCGCATGGCCGCTGTGAGGGATTGCGGCAACATCACCACCCGGTCCTTGGCCCCCTTGCCCTCGCGCACCGTCAGCGCGCGCAGGCCAAAGTCCACGTCCTTGACCCGAAGCTGCAGGGCCTCCGCGATGCGCAAGCCGGTGCCATAGAGCAGCCGGGCCAGCAGCAGATGTTCACCCGTCAGCCCCGCAAGCACACGACCCACCTCGTCCACCGTGAGCACGACCGGCAAGCGCCGATGCCGGCGGGGGTGCCCGATTTCCTTCAGCCAAGGCAAGTCCTGCCCCAGGACCTTGATGTAGAAGAACAGCAGCGCCGACAGTGCCTGGCTGTGCGTGGAGGGCGAGACATTGCGGTCATTGGCCAGGTACGTCAGGAAGGCCTCGACCTCCGGGCCGCCCATTTGCGCGGGGTGGCGAATGCCATGAAACCGGATGAAGGCCTTGAGCCAATAGGCATAGACCTCCTCGGTCCGCAGGCTGTAGTGCATCAGGCGCAGCCGCTCTCGCAACTGGTCAAGCACCCGCACCGAGCGAAGCGGCGGCAGCGCCGCCGATGGCGCAGGCCGCAGGTTTCCCCGAGCTGGCGAACTGAGTGAGCTGACTGGCATCATGGCCACTCCAGCGGCGCCGAACAGGCCCGGCGAGAACTTGTAACAACGTGCCGCTTTTGCCGGAAATTTAATGCTGTATAAAACAACAGTCAACTGGGAAATTCTGAAGGTGAGTCAAGCACTTGCCACGATTCATCACGGCGATGTTGTGGCGCAGCTTGCCTGCCTAGGCAGCAGCGGCGGTCTCCCGAGAACACGTTAAGCGCACAGCCGTGTTAAAGGTTTGAGTCAATTGGAGCGTCATCCGCCAATGCCTGCCGCTGATGGCCTCGGTTTCGATGCCCAGTGCCCTTGGGAGAGGCGTGACCGCTCCGGCGTTTGCTTGGGCTGTCCGTCCTCCGGCGGCCAGCGCACGGATGGTGGCAACTCCAACAGTCTTCTTGCTGGCTTGGTCACAGGTCGGGCGCCACCTTCTCCTGCCATCCGAGCAAAAGCATCC
>NZ_JBFUMS010000020.1:0-77306 GCF_054049255.1 Roseateles sp. P5_E4
GCTTTCACAGGTGCAGGGTTCTGGACGCTGTACAACGCCACGCTGGGCGACGTGGTGGACTACGACGAGATGCAGACCGGCCAGCGCCGCGAGGGCTCGTTCTCGGCCTGCCAGTCGTGGATCTCCAAGGTCGGCATCGCGCTGGGCACGGGCGCCTCGGGCTGGATCCTGCAGTTCACCGGCTTTGACGCCAAGCTGGAGGCCCTGCAGACGCCGCACGCCATCTTCATGATGCGCATCCTGCTGTCCACCATCCCCGTCATCGGCCTGGTGCTGGCGCTGGTGTCGCTGCTGCGCTTCGAGCTGACCGAGAAGCGCATGGCCGAGATCCGGGTGCAGCTTGAAGCCACGCGGGGCCGCGTATGACGCCCGCACGCACCGATTCCCTGAAAACATTCATCGCAGACGTCATGCGCAGCAACAAATCTTCCCTGAGCGGTTTCAACGCACTCTGGTTTGCGTCCTGCCTGGCATTGAGCACCTTCGCTCAGGCGGCGGAGCCCGCGAATCGGATCCAGGATTTCGAATGGAAATCCAGTGAGCCGCTGATCAGGCCGCCGGCCGACGCGAAGCACATCTTTGGCGTCAAGGACCCCTCCATCGTCTATCACGACGGCCGCTACCACGTCTTCATGACCACGGCAGGGACGAATGGCTGGGGCATGGCCTACACGAGCTTTGCCACCTGGGAAGAGGCGCCCAAGGCTCCTCTCTTCATGCTCGACAAGTCCCCCATCGGTCCCGGCTACCGCGCTGCACCCCAGGTCTTCTACTTCGCGCCGCAGAAGCTCTGGTACCTGATCTATCAGGGCGGCGATCCGCTGTATTCCACGACCAAGGACATCAGCGATCCCCGCTCATGGACGGCACCGCAGCCCTTCTACAAGACCATCCCGGAGAGCGTGAAGGACGACAAGGGCCAGGCGGCCTGGCTGGACTTCTGGAACATCTGCGACGACAAGAAGTGCCACCTTTTCTTCACCGGCGACAACGGCAGCTTCTACCGCGGTGAGACGACGATCGAGCGCTTCCCTCAGGGCTTCTCCGAGCCGGTCGTCGCCATGAAGGAAAAGCGCGACGACATGTTCGAGGCGAGCAACACCTACAAGATCGCCGGCACCAACCAGTACCTGACGCTGATCGAGGCCATGCGGCCAGGCGGGCGGTATTTCCGGGCCTGGACTGCTGATCGCCTCGACGGCAAATGGCAGCCCATTGCTGGCGCCGAGATGAACCGGTTCGCCGGCGCAGACAACGTCAAGTTCAACGGCCGGATCTGGTCCGAAGGCGTCTCCCATGGCGAAATGATCCGCGACGGCGCCGACCAGACGCTGACCATCGACCCCTGCAAGCCGATGAAATTCCTCTTCCAGGGCTTGGACATGGAAAAGGGCAAGAAGTACGACTACATCGAACTGCCCTATCGGCTGGGGCTGATCACCGCCGCGGCCCCCGACGCCATCAGCGCGATGTGCAAGAAATGAACGACGCCGCGCGGCGTGCGCCTATCCCCGGAACATGACCCTGGAGACATCGATGTGGACTCGACGTGCGTTTCCCGCCATCCTTGCCGGCACCGCGGCCGGCTCAAGCGCGCCGGCCCGCGCGTCGACGACGCAGGCCTCGACGGGATCGCGTAATTTCGCCTTTGGCATCGAAGGCCAGCGCAAGGCCGACCTGGGCAATGGGACCTATCTGAATCCCATCGTGCCAGGCGACCACGCCGACCCGACCATCCTGAAGGACGGTGCCGATTACTACATGACGTTCTCGTCCTTCCAGTCCTACCCGGGCGCCGTCATCTGGCACTCGCAGGACCTGGTGAACTGGGCGCCCGTCACCGCGGCGCTGCATCAGCCCATCGGCACCGTCTGGGCGATGGACCTGATCAAGCACGCGGGCCGCTATTTCATCTACATCCCGGTGCTGCACGACGCTGGCATGGGCGTCTATGTCATTCACGCCGACGACATCCGCGGGCCATGGAGTGCGCCCATCGATCTGAAGATCCCAGGCTGCATCGACCCGGGCCACGTCGTCGGCGAGGACGGCCGGCGCTACCTTTTCGTCAACGGCGGCCGCCGCGTGCGGCTCAAGGACGACGGGCTTGCCACCGACGGCGCGTTGGAGAACAACGCCTGGACACCCTGGCAATATCCCAAGGACTGGGTCGTCGAGATGTTCGCGCCCGAGGGCCCCAAGCTGCTCAGGCGCGGCGAGTGGTTCTACCTGATCTCTGCCGTGGGCGGCACGGCAGGGCCACCCACCAGCCATATGGTCACCGTGGCGCGCTCGCGCTCGGTCCATGGGCCCTGGGAGGACTGCCCGCACAACCCCATCGTGCGCACGAAGAGCGCCAGCGAGCCCTGGTGGTCGCGCGGCCACGCCAGCCTCGTCGAAGGGCCGGCGGGGGACTGGTGGATGGTCTATCACGGCTATGAGAACGGCATGCGCACGCTGGGCCGCCAGGCGCTGCTGGAGCCCGTCGAGTGGACCCAGGACGGCTGGCCGCACGCCAAGGGCGGCACGCTGGACAAGCCCCTGCCCAAGCCGCGCGGTGGCAAACGCAGCCCCGCGGGCTTTGCGCTGTCCGACGATTTCTCCAGTGGCAAGCTCGGCTTGCAATGGGCCTTCCATGCGCCAGGTCCCGATGAAGCCAAGCGCCTGCGCTTCGAGAGCGGTGCGGATAAGGCCCTGGTCATCCGCGGCAAAGGCAAGGCCCTGCCCGACTCCTCGCCGTTGACCTGTGCCTGCGGCGACCGCAGCTACGAGGTCAGTGTTGAGCTGGAGATCATCGGCGACGGCCATGGCGGCCTGGCGCTGTTCTACGAGGAGCGCGGCCACGTGGGCCTTGGCTTCAGCAGCACGCAGATGCTGACCTATGGCTACGGCCAGGAGCACTCGTGGATGCGCGAGAACATGGCCACCCGCCGTGTGCACATCCGCCTCGTCAACCGAGAGAACGTCATCACCTGGCACACCTCGCACGACGCTGGCAAGAGCTGGAAACAGCATTCCTGGCAGATGGAGGTCTCCGGCCTGCATCACAACGTGTTCGGCGGCTTCGTCAGCCTGCGGCCTGCGCTGTTCAGCGCCGGCGCCGGCGAAGTCCGCGCCCGCAACTTCGTCTACAGAGGACTCCCGACATGACTTCACTCCGCTCTCTGCGCCGCCGCCAGTTGCTGGCCGCCACCGCCCTGCCCCTGGTCGCCCCCATGACACTTGCCGCCCCGCAACAACGCCGCATCGTGCTCGACGTGGCCCAGGCCAAGGAGCCGCTGGACCGCTTCTTCGACCACTGCGTCGGCGCCGACTACCCCGGCACGACCTACCGCCCCGATGCGCTCGCGCAGCTGAAGACCGCGGTCGATGAACTGGGATTCCGCTACCTGCGCTTTCACGCCATCTTTCACGACGTGTTCAAGACGGTGACACGCGACGCCGCGGGCAAGCTGGTGTTCGATTTCACCGGCATCGACAAGCTCTACGACGCGATGCTGGCCCGGCGCATCAAGCCCTTCGTCGAGCTGGGCTTCACACCGCTGGCGCTGAAGACCTCGGACAACAAGATCTTCTACTGGGAGGGCAACACCTCCCACCCCGAGCCCGCCGGCTGGGTGGCGCTCATCGACGCCTTCATCCGCCACCTGCTGGAGCGCTATGGCGCGGCTGAAGTGCATGACTGGTACTTCGAGGTCTGGAACGAACCCAACCTCGACGGCTTCTGGGAGAAGGCCGATCAAAAGGCCTACTTCGACCTCTACACCCGCACCGCCAAGGCGATCAAGGCCGTCAGCCCGCTGCTGCGCGTGGGCGGCCCGTCCACCGCCGGCGCAGCCTGGGTGCCCGAGTTCCTGGCCCACGCCAAAGCCACCAACACGCCGGTGGACTTCATCACGACGCATACCTATGGCGTCGATGAAGGCTTTCTCGACGAGTTCGGCAAGGAAGATCGGAAGCTGTCCAAGTCGCCCGACGCCATCGTGGGTGACGTGCGGCGTGTGCGCAAGGAGATCGAAGCCTCGCACCTGCCAGGCCTGCCGCTGTTCTTCACCGAGTGGAGCACCAGCTACAACCCACGCGACCTGGTGCACGACTCGTACATGAGCGCGCCCTATGTGCTGAGCAAATTGAAGCAGACGCAAGGACTCGCCCAGCACATGAGCTACTGGGTCTACAGCGACCTGTTCGAGGAACCCGGCCCGCCGGACGCGCCCTTCCATGGCGGCTTCGGCTTGATGACGCGTGAGGGCATCCGCAAGCCGGTGTGGTTTTCGTACAAGTACCTGGCGGCGCTGAAGGGCAAGGAGGTGCCGACGAGCGATGCCTCCACGTGGGCAAGCATTGACGGCGACCAGGTGCAGGCCATCGTCTGGGACTGGCGCCAGCCCGACCAGACGGCCAGCAACCGCAGCTTCTTCGGCAAGCCGCAGCCGGCCCGGGACGCAGGCAGCGCCACCGTCGAACTGCGCCATCTGTCGCCTGGCCGCTACCAGCTCACGCAGCGCCGTACCGGTTTCGAGGTCAACGACGCCCACACCGCCTACCTGAAGATGGGCTCACCGAAGAACCTCGACGCGAAGCAACTCGCCACGCTGCAAGCGCTGACGACGGACAAGCCCGAAGTGCAGCGCGAACTGCGCATCGGCACCAACGGCTCGGCCACGGTGACGATCAAGCTGCGTAGCCATGACGTCGTGCTGCTGAGCCTGAACAAGTTGGCACCATGAGACGGCGCGAGGCAGCCCTGGGCCTTGCGGCCGGCTTGGTGGGCTGCGGCGGCGGTGGCGGTGGCGGCGCGGGAATGAGCGCGGCACCCGCACCCGCACCCGCACCCGCACCCGCACCCGCACCTGCACCTGCACCCGCACCCGCACCCGCACCTGCACCTGCACCTGCACCTGCGCCGGCACCTGCGCCCGCGCCGGCCCCGGGCGGCTCGCCCTATCCCGACTACAACATCGCGCCCGCGGCGGCCGACACCACCGGCATGGCCGACTCGGCCGTGCAGGCCGCGCAGAAGATGCGCACCGGCCTGAACATCGGCAACACGCTGGAAGCGATGGGCGGCAAGAGCGAGACCTATTGGGGCAACCCGAAGATCACACGCGACTTCGTGCAGTTCATCAAGACCAGCGGCTTCAACGCCGTCCGGCTGCCGACCTCCTGGGATCAGTACGCCGATGCGACGACCGCCAGGATCGACCCTGCTTGGCTGTCCCGCGTCAAGGAGGTCGTCCAGTACTGCATCGACGCCGACCTCCACGTCATCGTCAACATCCACTGGGACGGCGGCTGGCTGGAGGAGCACTGCACGCCCGACAGGCAGGTCGCCAACAACCACAAGCAGCGGGCCTTCTGGCAGCAGATCGCGACCCAACTGCGCGACTTCGACGGGCGGCTGCTGTTTGCCAGCGCCAACGAGCCCAACGTCAAGACGGCCGAGCAGATGGCCGTGCTGATGAGCTACCACCAGACCTTCATCGACACCGTGCGCGCCACCGGCGGCCGCAATGCCTGGCGCAACCTGGTCGTGCAAGGGCCGTCGACCGATGTGGAGCTCACCAAACAGCTGATGACGGGCTGGCCGATGGACACGACCAGCGGCCGGCTGATGGCGGAGATCCACTACTACACACCGTGGAACTTCGCCGGCATGACCAAGGACGAAACCTGGGGCAACCAGTTCTTCTACTGGGGCCAGGGCAACCACTCCACCACCGATACCGCCCACAACCCCACCTGGGGCGAGGAGGACGCGGTGGACAGCCTGCTCGGCTCGATGAAGACGCGCTTCGTCGACAAGGGCATTCCCGTCATCGTCGGCGAGTTCGGCGCCCAGCACCGCACCACGCTGACCGGCGAGGCGCTGCGGCTGCACGAGGCCAGCCGCGCCTACTTTTGCAAGACCGTGGCGCAGAGGGCCCGCGCCTTCGGCCTGGTGCCGTTCTACTGGGACACGGGCTCGCTGCTGGATCGCAGCCGCAACGTCGTGCTGGACGCCAAGGTGCTGGACGCGTTGACGGGGTGACCCCATGACCCTGCCCGTCACGAGACGCCGACGCCGCCATCCCGTGAGGGCGGCGCTTCAGCTCAAGGTGTAAACGGGCGTCACCCGTCGCGCGAGCCGCCACGCAGTTCGACTATCCTGTTAGCAAGCCCGGCAGCCTCGGGCGCCTCAGGGAGCCGACTTGGAATCAAGCAGCCTGCCCCGGGAGGGCGGTGTTCCCACTGAAACCGCGCCGGCGCACGCTCGGCCGGCCTTTCTGCTGGACCAGCCGGCCGGCCCGCGCGAGCGCCGTCACGCGCTGATCGTCGCGCTGCTGTCGGTGGCCGTGTTCGCGGCCCTGCTGCCCTTTGCCAAGCTCAAGCTGGCGGCGGTGCCGGCCTTCATCCCCATCTACGAGTCGGCCCTGGTGCTGACCGACCTCATCACGGCCGTGCTGCTGTTCGGCCAGTACCGCATCCTGCGCTCCCAGGCCCTGCTGGTGCTGGGCTGCGGCTATCTGTTCACCGCCGCGATGGCGACGGCCCATGCGCTGAGCTTCCCGGGCCTGTTCAGCGCCAACGGCCTGCTCGGTGCGACGACGCAAACCACCGTCTGGCTCTACATGCTGTGGCATGGTTGCTTTCCGCTCTTCGTGCTCGGCTATGTCGCGCTGAAGAGCAGGCCGCAGTTCACCGTGCCGACGTTGACCTGGCCCGCACTCACGCTGCTGGCCGGCGCCGGCTGCATCGCGATGACCACGCTGGGCCATGACTGGTTGCCCGAGCTGCTGGTGGGCGGCCGCTACTCGCTGGCCTTCCAGGTCACCGTCGGCTGCGTCTGGGCCTTCAGCCTCGTCGCCCTGGCCGCGCTGTGGCGCCAGCAGCCGCGGACCGTGCTGGACCTGTGGCTGATGGTGGTCAGCCTGGCCTGGCTGTTCGACATCGCACTGTCGGCCATGCTCAACGCGGCGCGCTTCGACCTCGGCTTCTATGCGGGCCGCATCTACGGCCTGCTGGCCAGCTCGGTCGTGCTGATGGAATTGCTGCTGGAAAACAGCGCGCTGTACGCGCGTCTGTTCAAGGCCTACGAGGCCGACCACGCCCAAGGCGAGGCGCTGGCTGCCGCACGCGACCAGGCCGAGGCCGCCAACGCCGCCAAGAGCCTCTTCCTGGCCAGCATGAGCCACGAGATCCGCACGCCGATGAACGCCATCATCGGCCTGACCAACCTCGTGCTGGAGACACGGCTGGACCCGCGCCAGCGCGACTACCTCGGCAAGGTGCAGACCTCGTCCAAGGCCCTGCTGACCCTGCTCAACGACATCCTCGACTACTCCAAGATCGAGGCCGGCAAGATCACGCTGGAGGCCGAGGAGTTCGGCCCCGAGGAGCTGATCGAGAACGTCGGCCATCTGTTCTCGGCGCGGCTGGAAGAGGCCGGGCTGGACCTGCTGTTCGAGTTCGACGAGCACCTGCCGCACCGCCTGGTTGGCGACAGCCTGAGGCTGACCCAGGTGCTGAACAACCTCGTCGGCAATGCCATCAAGTTCACACCACGCGGCGAGATCGTCGTGCGGGCAGACCTGGTGGGCGAGCACGACGGCCGCATGCGGTTGCGCATCAGCGTGCGCGACACCGGCATCGGCATGACGCCCGAGCAGGTGGATCGCCTCTTCCAGGTCTTCGGCCAGACCGACGCCTCCATCGCGCGCCGCTACGGCGGCACCGGCCTGGGCCTGGCCATCTGCAAGCGCCTCGTCGAGCTGATGGACGGTAGCTTCGAGGTCAGCAGCCTGCCGGATCAGGGCAGCACCTTCTCCTTCACCTGCGACTTCGGCAGGGCCAGACCGGGCGCCGAGCGCATCGACCTGCACCGCATCCGCGGCATGCGCACCCTGGTCGTCGACGCCCAGCCCACCGAGCGCCTTATCCTGCAGCAGATGCTGCAAAGCTGGCGCTTCCAGGTCGGCGTGGCCTCGTTCGGCGACGAGGCGCTCTACCGCCTGCGCCAAGCCGACCCGGCCCACCCCTACGAATTGCTGCTGCTGGATTGGAAGACGGCCGGCGCGGACTTCGTCGACACGGCCCGCCGCATCGCGGCCGAGCGCGGCGCACCGCCACCGGCCATCATCGCGCTGGGCAGCCTGCATGCGAGCGAGCGCGTCGCCGAAGAGCTGCAGGGCCGCGCTGGCACCCAGGTCCTCGTCAAGCCCGTCACACCGTCGCGCCTGTTCGACGCCCTCATGCAACTGCAGCGCGGCGAGCCGCCGGCCGCAGAGGCGCCGACAGGCGGCAGCATGGCCGACCTGGCCGAGACCATGCGCCCCCTGCACGGCGCTCGCGTGCTGCTCGTCGAGGACAACCCGGTCAACCAGCAGGTGGCCTGCGCCTTCCTGTCCATGGTCAAGCTCGACGTCGAGGTGGCCGAGAACGGCCAGGAGGCGGTGGAACGCCTCAAGCACGAGACCTTCGACGCCGTGCTGATGGACATGCAGATGCCTGAGATGGATGGCGCGACGGCGACGCGGCTGATCCGCGCCATGCCACAGCACGCCCGCCTGCCCGTCATCGCGATGACGGCCGGCGCCATGGAGCACGACGTGCAGGACTGCCTGGCCGCCGGCATGAACGCCCACGTCAGCAAGCCCATCGATCCGCGCCAGCTGGTGCGCACGCTGCTGGCCTGGGTGGCGCCGCCGGCCCGCGCGCAGCAAGGTTAGGAGGGATCGGGCACGCGCTCGAAGTCCATCTCCCAGTTGACCTCCCAGGTCTGGCCTCCATCAGCCGAGAAGGCCTGCTGCCAGTGCGGCCGGCCCGTGGTGGTGTTCGTCCAGCGATAGCGCACGCGGATAGGCTGGCCACGCAGCTCGTCGTCGCACTGGAACTCGCCGACACCCTCGGCAAAGCCGCCCACCACCGGCGGATCCAGGCGATGCGGATTGCGGCCGTCCACCCACCAGATGGCCCATTGGCTCGTGGCCGGGTCAAAGGTGCGCATGGACAGCGCGCGGTAGGGGCCGGTGGGCAGCTCCAGCACGTTGTCGTCGATGTTGCCAAGGCCGTCGAGCAGGGGCCACATGCGACAGCGGCCGTCGAAGTTTTCCCAGTCCTCGCAACCGAGCAGGCGCTCCTTGAGGCGGCGGTGGCTGACCTTCCAATGGCCAATGAAGAAGTCGAAGTCATGCGGGGTCGAAGTCGTGATCATGATGTTCAGGTGTGAAGGGCGGAACGGGCCGTGGGCACCAGGCGCAGGGTCTGAGTGGGCTTGGCCAGCCAGGGCTGAAGTGATGCGGCGAAGTCCCGCGACAGGGCTGCCCTGGCGTCATCGAACAAAGCCAGAGAGACCAGCACGTGTTCGCCTTCGCGCACCGGCAGGCGCGGGAAGTTGTTGGGCGTGGCCTCGGTGACATACCAGGCCAGCTGTCGGGCACCAGCGGCGCGCAGCGCATCGCTGAGCGGGCCGCGGGCAAGGCCCAGCAGTTCAGGGCCGGCCGGCGCTTTCAGGTGGAAGACGGTCGCCAGCAACAACCCCGAGGGCAGCGCCGTCGCGCCACGTTCGGCGCGGGGCCGGGCCGGCTCAGGCAGCGCGGCGCCATGCCAGGCCGGGCGCAGCAGCAACACGTTGTCGGAATCGATCATGGTCGCGTTGGCCGTGTTGCGGTGCTGTGTCCAGACCGGCCCGCCATAGAAGGCAGGCAGGCTGTCGCCGCGCGCGGCCATGTCGGCGAAGCCTCGCAGCCAGACAAAGCGGTCAGGCCCGTCCAGGTCGCGGAACTGGCCCAGCACGCGGATGCCGACGGCCTCCTGCGCGGCGACGAACTCGCGGTCGAAGAGCTCGATCAGCGTGTCGCGTTTGCCCGGGTGCAGGGTGTACTGGCGCAGTTCGACGACCTGACAGTCCGGCGCGACGGGCGGTGTGGTTTCGAGAGGCAGAGGCATGGTTCAGAGTCCACGGAGTTCAAGGTCCGTGCAGTCTGCGCCGCCATACCTGTCAATGCATGACGTGTTTTACGACGTGCCGACATCGGCGCCAGAAAACCGCAGGCCGCGTCATTCGGGCACCGGCAAGCTGAGGCCGCGCTTGAGCACGCCCATGGCGACCTGGGTGGTGTAGCGGCGCACGTTCGGGTTGTCGGCCAGCAGCCGGGCCATCAGCGCTTCATAGGCGGTCGTGTCGAGGGCGGTGACGACAAGCACGAAGTCGTTCTCGCCGGTCACATAGAAGGCCTGCTGCACGGCGGCCTCGGCGTCCAGCCAGGCGCGCAGGCGTGACATCGGCTCGGGGCGCTCGCTGTCGACCTGCAGGGCGGCGATGAAGGTGGTCGGCCGGCCGATCTGGGCGGCGTCCAGCACGGCGACCTGGCGCTGGATGACGCCCTGCTCGCGCAGCCGCTTCAGCCGCCGCTGGATGGCCGAGGCCGACAGGCTGACATGCTCGGCCAGCTGCTCGGCAGTCAGCGCGGCGTCCTGCTGCACCAGGGTCAGCAACTGGCGGTCAAAGCGGTCCAGCTCGGTCATCGTCGGAAATTGCGGCCAAACGGCAAGGGAGCCGCGCATCTTGCCGGATTTCGTCGCGGCGCCGTTTCTAGGATGACGGGCGTCCCCACAGGAGTCTTTCCCGATGATCGATCACGTGTCCCTGGGCACCCGCCGCTACGCCGAGTCGGTGGCCTTCTACAGCCGCGTGCTGGCGCCGCTGGGCCTGGCACTGCTGCGCGATACCGGCAGCGAGGCGGCCTTCGGCACGCCCGAGCGCTGGTGCTTCTTCCTCTACCCCGTGCCGGAAGACGAGGCCGTGACGGCTCGCGGCGCCCACATCGCCCTCGGCGCCCCCGGGCGTGACGCTGTCGCGGCGACTCACGAGGCCGCGCTGGCGGCAGCGGCCCGCGACATCTTCACGCCGCGCCCCCGGCCCGACATCAGCGACACCTATTTCGGCGCGATGTTCCACGACCTCGATGGCCACCGCATCGAGGTGCTGACGAACGCGACCTAAGGCTTGAGCTCGTCGTCGTGCTGGCCGAGGGTCGGCGCGGCGAACGGCTCCGGCCCGGGCGTCCTGCCGAAGACGATGGGCCGCGTGACGCCGCGATAGCTGCCGACGGTCGCGTGCTCGAGGTCGCCGACGATGCCCTCGGCCAGCACCTGCGGATGCTGGAACATGTCCTCGACCTGGCGGGCCGCCGCGCAAGGCACCTCGTCGCCGAACAAGGCCTCCCACTCCAGCGCCGTGCGCGTGGCCAGGGCCGCATGCAGCCTCGTCAGCAGCCCGGCGGCGTTGGCGGCGCGCTTCTTGACGGTGTCGAAGCGCTCGTCGGCGGCGAGATCATCCAGGCCGGTGATGCGGCACAGCGCCGCCCAGAAATGCGCTGTGTTGGCCGAGATGTAGATATGACCCTCACGCGCCGGGTGGATGCCGGTGACGCCGCCCGAGCGCATGTCGCGGCCGATGTCCAGCGGCTCATCGCCGGCCCAGACCAGGCGGGCCGACTGCATCGTCAACGCGCTGCGCAGCAGCGACACACCGACGTACTGGCCGCGCCCGCTGCGCTCGCGCTCGAACAGCGCCGACGCGACACCTGAAGCGACCAGGGCCGCCGCGTAGTAGTCGACCACCGAGCCGTAGAGGATCTCCGGCGGCCCGCCGCGCTTGCCCTGCAGGGCGCACATGCCGGTCAGCGTCTGCAGCACCTGGTCGTAGCCGGCCTTGTCCTTCAGCGGCCCGGTCTCGCCGTAGCCGGTCACGGCGCAGTAGATGAGGCGCGGGTTCAGCAGCTCCAGCTGCTCGTGCGCAATGCCCAGGCGCCTGGGAACGCCGGGGCGGAAGTTGTGCACCAGCACGTCGGCCTCGCGCACCAGGCGCAGCAGGGCGGCGAGATCGGCGGGCTGCTTCAGGTCCAGCACGACGCCACGCTTGCTCCGGTTCACGCCGATGAAGGCACGGCTCTCGGCAGCCAGCGTGGACGGGTAGTTGCGCAGGTTGTCGCCGGCCGGCGGCTCGACCTTGAGCACGTCGGCGCCCTGGTCGGCCAGCAGCGTGCAGCCATAGGGCCCGGCGATGTAGGCACTCAGGTCGAGCACGCGCACGCCGCTCAGTGGCCCCGGCGGGCCGGGTCGGGTGGAGGGAGGGAAGGCAGCGGCGTTCACGGCGGGGGGCTCGTCAGGATGGCGGCCAGTCTGGGCCAGAAGCCCGGCGCAACCAAGGGCGCTGGCGTTCGCTCAGGCATCACGGAAACTTGGTTGTCGTGGTCGCCGGCGCGGTCGACAGCCAGGTCAGCCGCCAGGCGCCGTCCTCGCGGCCACCGGCGAGGAAGTAGGGCTGGAAGTCCAGCGGCGTGCGGTAGCCCAGGCTCATGCGCAGCGTCGGCACTTCGGCGCCGGCCACTTCGCTGACCCAGTGTTCGAGCGGCGCCTCGGGCAGCTTCACGGTCTCCGCCGTCTTGAAGCCGTCGATCAGCGGCGTCGCGAAGACCAGCGGCCCACGCGTCAACGCCACATAACCCAGGTCAAGCACCGTCTGGTGTACGGCGCTGCCGTCGGGCGCGCGCGACTCCTGCACATTGCGGTTGCGGCGCTGGTGCAGCTCGGCCTTCATCGGCAGGCACAGCCTGACGGTATCGCCGGGCTGCCAGACGCGGTCGATGGCCAGATACCCGCCCGGCATGCCGGCGAAGCGCTCACCGCCGACCTCCGCATGGGCACCCTCGGCCCAGGACGGGCAGCGCAGCTTCAGCGTGAAGCGAGCCGGCGCATCAGGGTCAAGAGTCAGCGCCACGTCGCTTTCGTACGGATAGCCCGTCTCGATGCGCAGGCCCACGCCGCCGACGCGCGCCGTCAGCGGGCCATGCAGATGCACCGTCAGCTCGCCCTCGCCACCGCTGACGGCCAGCGCCGGCAGCTCCTCCAGCGCCATCGCGCCGCTGCTCTTGCAGCAGCGCCAATACGTCGTGTGCACACGCCGGCCGTTGGGGAAGCTGTAGTAGCACCAGTCCTCGCCATTGGGCGCGATGGCGCCCAAGAGGTCGTTGTAGGCCGTGCGCTCGATCTCCTCGGCATAGCGCGCATCACCGCTGAGCAGCAGCAACTCGCGATTGAGCTGGACCCAGGCCAGCGTCGAGCAGGTCTCGACATAGGCCTCGGGCACAAAGCTGCCCGGCGCATTGAAGACCTCGCGCGAGCGGTGGGCCACGCCACCCCAGGGGCCGCCACCCAGGCTCAGGTGCTTGTCGCGAATGCCGGCCCACAGCGCATGCACGGCAGCCAGCAGCTCGGGCCGGCCGGTGGCACGGTGCAGCTTGGCCAGGCCGACGAGGTTCCACAGCAACTGGTAGGCCTTGCCGGTGGCGATGTCGGCCGCGTCGGCGCCGGCCAGCGCGCGGCTCAGCAGGGCCAGCGGCGCGTGGCGGTCGGCCTGCGCCAGGATGCGCTCGGCCAGGTCCAGGTAGCGGCGCTCGCCGGTTGCGAAGTAGAGCTCGCAGGCCGGGTCCATCAGCACCGTGGCCGACATGCCGTGGTGGTTGCCGAGGTCGGTGATGTCGATCTCCGCCAGCGCGCTCGCGCAGAGGTCGCCGATGCGGCGGGCCGCTGCCAGCCAGGCCGGCTCCGCGAAATGGCGGTGCGCTTCGAGCAGCCCCAGGATCAGATAGCTGTGCGTCCAGATGTCCCAGGTGCGCAGGCTCGGCGCGCCGTCCCAGGTCAGCGGCTTGGGTGCCTGCTTGACCATGAAGCGGCGCGGCGCGGCATAGGTGCCGAGATAGCCGTCGGCTTCCTGCTGGGCGCAGAGGAAGTCGGCGACGACGCGCACGTTCTCTGCGAGCTCGGCGTCGCCGCTGCGGGCCGCGGCGCGCGAGGCAGCGACCAGCCATTTGCCGGCGTGCTCGCCGTACCAGTCGCCCTCCAGGTTCTTGTCCGCCACGGCGCGCAGGAACAGCGCAATGGCCGGGCTCTCGGGCCCGGCGATGAAGCGGTGCAGCCGGCCGCGGCGGCTGGCTTCGACGGCCTCGCCGAGCACGCCGCCGAGCTGGACCTCAGCGCGCATCGACGACACAGCGGAAACCCAGCATGCCGGAACGGTCCTTGCACGGCGCCATCAGCAGGTATTTGCCGTGCTGGTCGAGCCGGTAGGCCTGCGGGAAGTACCAGTGCGAAGTCTGCGGCTGGTAGCTGCTGCCGCCGCGCAGCACGGCCGCGCGGGTGTGGTTGTCGGCGTATTCGTCGGTCCACTGCCAGACATTGCCGACCAGGTCCAGCACGCCAAACGGGCTGGCGCCGCGCGGGTGGGTTTCGACGTCGGCGGGCGGGGTCAGCGTGCGACCGGTGTTGGGCGGCGGCACGGCGCTCGCGTCCCAGGCCTCGCCCCAGGGATAGGCGCGGCCGTCGCCGCCTTGGGCGGCGTATTGCCACTCCCATTCATGCGGCAGGCGCTTGCCCGCCCAGGCGGCATAGGCGCGCGCGTCCTCGATGCCGACCCAGGTGACCGGCTTGTTGGCCCAGCCTGCGGGCGGTTCAGCGTTCACCCAATGGCGCAGGAAGTTGTGCGCGTCCGCCGGTTGATAGCGCGTGGCCAGCACGAAGGCATGGAACTGCGCGTTGGTCACCGGCGTGCGGTCCATGAAGAAGCGCGGCATGTCCATGCGACGGCGATGCTGGCGGCGCGGGCTGTCTTCCCATGGGTATTGCACGTCCAGGCCCGCCCAGGTCTGGCCCTCGACCTCGACGCCGCCGACGGCGAAGTCGAACTCACCGGCAGGGATCTCGACCATGCCCTCAGGTGCCTTTTCGACGCGCGGTGTGGGTGCAATGGCGACGAGCTGCTGCGTCAGCGGCCGCCAGGTCTTGTCCAGCGACTGCAGCGGCGTGCGCGCCAGCTCGGCCATGCGAGCCAGCAAAGACCCGTCCACCGACTCACCAGCCGCAACGGCCAGCAGCGCGCCAAAGCCCCGCGCCTCCAGCGCCACCGAGAAGATCGCCTGGGCACCGTCCACGCGCGGCTGCACCTCCGCGCCGTTCCACACATCAAAGTAGCGCGTGCCGGTCTCGTGTTCAACGGCGAGCTGCTCGC
Organism: Roseateles sp. P5_E4; assembly: GCF_054049255.1. Lineage (NCBI taxonomy): Bacteria > Pseudomonadati > Pseudomonadota > Betaproteobacteria > Burkholderiales > Sphaerotilaceae > Roseateles > Roseateles sp. P5_E4. The sequence goes on from NZ_JBFUMS010000020.1 coordinate 15,050, forward strand.
CATCGACCACATACTCGTTGCGGTTCACGATCGTCCACAGCCGCCGCCCATCGAGCGGAAAGCTGCTGGCGAACACACCCGCCTGCAGCGTCGGCGCATAGGGCCGCCAGTCGCGGCTGACCAGCAGCGGTGCCAGCGCGCGGTACAGCGTCGCGATGCGCTTGAGCGTGGCGGCATCCCGGCCGGTGAAGCCGTTCCAGATGCCCCAGACGTTTTCCCAGGCGTTGTAGCCCACGCCGTTGAAGAAGCAGTACTGGAAATCGTTGTTGCGGTCGCGGCTCCAGCGGTTCTCGAGGTTGATCATGTGGCGGGGTTCCAGCCACTTGAACTTGGCGACGACGGGCACGACGTCCTGCGGCACCTTCTTGCCCCAGCTCTGCACATTCCAGATCAGCTGCTCCTCGCAGGAGATCGTCGACTCCGGCTGCAGCACGACATAGCGCCCGCGCCGCTCGCAGGCATCGAAGAAGGCCCGCGGCACGCCGTTGTAGGTGTCGCCGTTGATGCCGTCGGCACCGACGGCCTGCACGATGCCGGCGATGGCCTCCCAGTCGCTCTCGGCGTGCTCGCGAGTGCCGTGGTCCCAGGGCTTGGTGGGCAGGAAGACGCGCACGCCGCGGCGGTGGAAGGCGTCCACTGCGCGCTTGAGCCCATTCAGGCCGCCGGGCAGGTCGTGGGCCAGGTCGGTCTGGTTGCGGTCGTCGATGCCGATGTTGGGATAGACGTACCAGATCAGCACGCTGTCCAGGCCGCCGAAGCGCTGCTCGAGGTCGTCGAGGTAGCGGTCCACCGTGTACTCGCCGGTGGCCGCGTCGAAGAAGAAGCGGTCCTCGACCATCATCTGCGCGTGCACGAAATTGCGCTGCGCCCATTGCAGCTCGGGGCGGCGGTAGTTGGCGTCGTCATAGCCGATGCGCACCAGGTGCTCGCGCCGCCAGTCGCGCAGGTCGCGCAGCCAGTCGTCGGCGGTGCCGTTGACGTCCATCTGCCAGTGGCCGATCTCGGCGAACGGCCAGCCCGGTGCCTTGCCCGGCGTGGGCAGGTAGCGCTGTGTCGTGACGTGGGAGAACTTGTACTCGGCCATGGATTTATCGGGACTGCAGAAAGGACTCGACCTCGGCACGCGCGGGGATGCTGCTCTGCGCGCCTGGCCGCGTGCAGGCCAGGGCCGCAGCGGCGCAGGCCAAGCGCAGCGCCTCGGGCCAGCGGGCGCCATTCGCCAGCTCGGCCACCAGGGCGCCGCAGAAAGTGTCACCGGCCGCGGTCGTGTCGACAACCTCGACGGCAAAGCCGGGTTGCTCGAACCAGGCCGCGCCGCAGCGTGCCCGCACGCCGCGTGCGCCCAGCGTGACGACGACGCAGGGCACGTCCAGCGAGGCGATGGCCGCGTCGATGTCATGCTGGATGCCGCTGATGGCGGCCAGCTCGCCCTCATTGACGACGAGCAGGTCCAGCGCACCCAGCAGCGCGCGCGGCAGGGGTTGAGCAGGCGCGCCATTCAGCGTCACGTTGAGCCCGGCGGCATGGGCGACGCGTGCGCAGGCCGTGACGGTGGCCAGTGGCGTCTCCAGTTGCAGCAGCAGGTGGCTGTAGTGGCTCAGCGGTGGCAGGTGTTCGGGCGCCAGGCCGGCATTGGCGCCGGGCGCGACGGTGATGGCGTTCTCGGCGTCGTCGGACACGCAGATGAAGGCGGTGCCCGTGGCCAGGCCCTCGGGGCGGACGATGTGGGGCGTCACGCCAGCGGCGCGCAGCGAAGCTTCGAGCTCTGCGGCATAGGCGTCCTGGCCGAGAGCGACGAGCATGTCCGTCGCCACGCCGCCAGCGCGCGCGCAGGCCACGGCCTGGTTGGCGCCCTTGCCGCCGGGAAAGGTCTGGAAGCCGCGGCCCAGCATGGTTTCGCCGGGCACCGGGATGCGCGGCGCGCGCACGACGAAATCGAGATTGGCCGAGCCGGCGACCAGGATGGCGGGAGGCTTCATCGCTCGAGGGCCTGGTAGACGAGGTTGTGGAAAGCGGCCGTCGGCCGCGGCGGGTCGGTGGCGACGCCGCGCGGCACATGCTGCATCAGCAGGAGGGCAACGAGGCGCTCGCGCGGGTCGACGGTGAAATAGGTGGTGGCCGCACCCGGCCAGCCGAAGGCGCCCTCGGAACCCAGCCGGCCGCGGCGGGCGACGTCCAGCACCATGGACACGCCCAGGCCAAAGCCCTCGCCGGGGCCGAGGTCGTTGCCGACGTCCAGGTGGCCGACCTGGTTCATGCGCATCAGCGCCACGGTCCTGGGCGACAGCAGCTGGCGGCCGCGCCACCAGCCCTCGTCGAGCAGCATCTGGGCGAAGCGCAGATAGTCATTCGCCGTTGAATAGAGGCCGCCGGCACCGCCGTCGTAGTCGCGCAGCGCCACGCCCGGCGCGTCGGCCGAGCGGGCCTTGGCGAGCACGAGGCGGCCGTCGTCGGTGACGCTCGTGATGTCGGCGACGCGGTAGCGCTGCGCGGCGGGCACCGTAAAGCCGGTATCGCCCATGCCCAGGGGTTCGAACAGGCGTTCACGCAGGAATTGCGCAAAGGGCCGACCCGACACGACTTCGACAACGCGGCACAGCACGTCGGTGTTGGTGCCGTCGTAGCGGAAGCGGCTGCCGGGCTCGAGCGCGAGCGGCACGGCGGCGACGCGGCGCGCGAACGTCGCCAGGTCGGGCGCGGCCTGCGGGTCGACCGGCGCGCCGTCGGTGTCCAAGCCCGAGGTGTGCGTCAGCAGATGACGCAGCGTGACCGGCTTGCGCGGCCTGCTGCCTTCGCGCAGGCGCTGGCCCGCGAACTCGGGCAGGTGGCGCTCGACGGGGTCGTCCAGCGTCAGCCCGCCCTCCTCCATCAGCATCAGCACGGCCACCGACGCGATCGGCTTGGTCATCGAGTAGATGCGGAAGATCGCGTCCAGCGGCATGGCCTCGCGGCGTGCGAGGTCGCGGTGGCCGTGGGCCTGGTGGTGCAGCACGCAGCCGTCACGCGCCAGCAGCACGACGGCACCGAGGTGGCCGGGGCCGCGTGCACTGGCACGCGTGTCGGCTTCAAGGAAAGCATTCAAGCGCTGCAGGCGCTCGGCCGAGAAGCCGGCCGAGGCCGGCGTGCAGGCCGGCAGCGCCGGCTCGGCCCGCACCGGCCAGGCGGCCACGGCCGCAGCGGCCAGCAGCAGGCGCCGTGTCGGTTCGGGTCGAAAGGCAGGGGTCAGAAGGTCACCGTGTGCGTCAACGACACGACGCGGCCGCGGCCCGAGGTGTAGTTGCGGAAGCCCACCACCTGTGACCAGCTCAGCACATAGAACTTGTTGGTCAGGTTCTCGATGCCCAGCGAACTCTTGCCGCCATGGCCCCAGTCCCAGTTGGCGCTGAAGTCGAACAGCGTGTAGCCCTTGGTGTGTTCCTCGGCGCTGGTGCCAACGTTGAGGTCGCGCGAGCTCAGCTTGGTCGCGCCCAACGTCACGTCGGCCTGGGGCAGGAAGCGCCAGGTGGCCGAAGCGCCGAGCTTGTCGGGGTTGATGTCGAGCACGCCCATCTGCTTGGTCAGCGGGCCGCCGCTGGTGAACCAGGTCTTGCCGGAGGTGTGCGAGTACAGCGCCGTGAACTTGAGGTCGCGCGTGGCGCGCAGCTCGCCGGTCAGCTCGTAGCCGCTGATGTTGACGGGCTGACGCGACAGCAGGAAGTCGTTGGTGACCGGGTCGATGGACAGGGACTGGCCGAAGTCGGACTTGCTCTTGTAGTAGGAGCCCCCGAAGGAACCCATGGCGCCGCGCCAGTTGAAGCCGACCTCGTTGTTCTTCACGATGACGGCTTGCAGGTCCAGGATGCCTGCGACGGACTGGCCTGGGTAGCTGATGTTGCGCAGCGGGATGCCGACATTGGGCAGCGTGAAGCCCTTGCCGCTGGAGACGAAGGCCGACCAGCCGCCGCCGATCTTCCAGACCGCGCCGATATTGGGCAGGTTGGCCTTGTAGTTCAGCTTGCCGCCCTTGACGTCCACGCGGTTGCGGAAATAGGTCGTCTTGTAGTCGGCCACCTCCAGCTCGCCATCCTCGCGGCGGAAACCGCCAGAGATCGTCACTGGCCCGATGTCGTAGGAGGCCTGGAACCACGGCGCGACGCTGCTGTAGTTCATCGGCGGCACCCACAGGCGATCGGTCAGCGCCAGCCACTGCCTGGCGGTATCGTGCGTCAGGTCGACGCCCCCGCGCACCTCCAGCCCTTCGACGCCGAAGACGTCGCCATGGCTGTAGGCATTGCGCAGGCCGTATTTGCGTGTGCGCACCTCGGACTGGTCCACCAGCGTGCCCAGCGGCGCGATCAGCGGGTCCTGGCGGTCGGCGCCGTTCTCGGCCGGGTAGCGCATCTTCTGGTCGGCGTAGTAGGCGTCCAGCGACAGCGAGCCGCCCCACAGGTCGTTGTGCTTGTAGGACAGCGTGCTCTGCGAGAAGTCGTTGATCTCGCTGAGGGTGCCGAACAGGCCAGGCCGCTCGGAGGTGTTGGTGGAGCCGGCCGTGCGATCGCCGTCGACGAGGTGGTAGTTGCCCTTGCCCTCGATCTTGAACTTGGACAGCGAGGCCTGGATGCGCTGCTCGCGGTTGGCGCCGAAGTTGTAGCCGGCCTTGGCGTAGACATTGTTGGCCGTCGAGTCGGCGACCGAGCCGCTGGTGTTCAGGCCGATGCGGCGGCCGTGGCCGTCGTAGGTCATGCCGCGGTCGATGCGCGAGACGCCGCCGATGAAGTCCCAGTCGTCGGCCTTGAAGGCGTAGTTGGCACCGAGCTTCCAGCCGGCACTGTCATCCTCGAAGGCCGTCGTGTAGCGCGCCGTCAGCGTGACCTCGCTGCCCATCTTGGTGGGCGTCTTGGACAGGTAGTTGATGATGCCGCCTGCCGCGCCGATGCCTTCGGACGCCGACGGGCCGTTGATGACCTCGATGCGGCCGACCAGGCCCATGTCGGTGAAGCTGGCGTTGCGCGTGCCCTCGCGCAGCGGCGAGCCCTGGGGCACGCCGTCGAACAGGCGCAGCGCGATGCGGCCGCGCAGGTTCTCGCCGGTGTTGCTCATGGCCTGAGATGACTCCGCATAGCCCGGCACCGTGCGCGACAGCACGGCCGTCATGTCGTCGGTCATGTTCAGCGTGTGGGCGATCTCTTCCTTGGTGATCAGCGTGACGGCACCCGGGATCTTGTCGACGGCCTTGGGCACGCGCGTGCCGGTGACGATGACGCGCTGGAGCTCGCTGCCGTCCGCGTTGGTGTCGGCATCGGTCGCGGCCTGCTGGGCCTGGGCGCCAGCCGCAGCCAGCGCGGCAACAGCGGCCAACGCGATGGCGCGGCGGGGGAAACGGGTGGTGTGGCCCTGGCCGGCCGGTGCTTGTCTCGTCATCTTTGTGCTTTCCATCGATCTGTGGGCGCGCCTTCTGCACTGACGCCGGTGGGCGTGGCGTGGCGGGCGCTGTGGCCGCAGTCTCAGCCAGTGCGTGACAAGCTCACACCCTCGCCACCTATGTTCAAGCCCAAGAATTTGTTGTGTGCCGATGCAGCCGGCTCAGACCAGGCCGGACACCGCACGTGCCTCGCGCAGAAAGGCCGTCACGAGGCGGTGCCGCACCGTGGCGCGCGACCACACGACGCCGATGCGGCGTGGCTCGCTGGGCAGGGGCAGGGGCAGGCAGACGACATCCAGCCCTTCCGGCCAGGGGCGCAACCAGTCCGGCACCAGCGACACACCCAGGCCCCGGTCCACCATAACGGCGATGGCGTTGAGCGCATTCAGCTCGAAGCGCTCCTGCGGCACGATGCCGGCGCGCTGCAGGTATTGGTCGGCGACGCGGCCGCCCCATTGCGTGCGGTCGTAGCGCACCAAGGGCTCGCTCGCCAGCAGCTCGTGCGGGTCGCGGCCGGCCCACTTGCGGGGCGCCAGCACAACGAGCTGCTCCTCGCGCAGCAGCTCCCAGCCACAGGTCTTGGGCAGCGGGAAGGGCGCCTCCAGCACGACGGCGGCGTCCAGGTCGCCGGCCTCGACGGCGCGGTATAGCTCGGGTGAATAGCCGGGCCGGATGAAGACCTTGAGCCTGGGATGCAACTCGACGAGGCGGGCCAGGATGTCGGGCACCAGGCCGGTCAGCGCATTGGTGCCGGCGCCCAGGCGCAGCTCGCCGGCCGGCGTCTCATCGGTGGCGATGGTGCTCAGGTCGGCCACGCCGCGCAGCAGCTCGCGTGTGCGCTCGAGGATGCGCGAACCCGGCTCGGTGACATGCACCGAGCGGCCGGCGCGGGCGATCAGCGGCGCGCCGATCTCGCGCTCCAGCGTGCGGATCTGCTGGGCCACCGCCGCCGGCGTGATGTTGAGCACGCGCGCCGCGGCGGCCATCGAGCCATGATCGACGACCGCGACAAAGGTGTGCAGGAACTGTGTCTCCAAGCTGCGTGTCCTGGCTCAGGGGCTGTGGCCGGCGAGGTTACTCCACGGCGTCCTGCCTGTAGATCGTCAGCCCGCGCAGCGAGCGCGTCGGCACCGGGAAGAACAGGCTGGCCAGATAGCCCACGACGATGCACAGCATGATGGACATGCCGAGATACAGGTAGGGGTGCAGCAGCTTGAAGTACCAGGCCACCGTCGTCAGCAGGATGGCCGCAGCGACGCCGATGGCCACGCCGGGCGAGTTGGCGCGGCGCGTGAGCATGCCCAGCGTGTAGGCGCCCGCGAAGCCACCACCGAGCAGGCCGGCCAGCTCGATGGAAACGTCGAACAGCGAGTGGATGTCATAGCGCGACAGCAGCAGCGCGAAGGCGATGCCCAGCAGGCCGGCGGCCACCGTCATCCACTCCGCGAAGCGCACGCTGCGGGCCGGGTCGGGGTTCTTCACGAGCTTCTCGTAGAAGTCCACCGAGGCCAGCGTCGACACGCTGTTGATGATGCTGGACAGCGTCGCCATCGCCGCGGCAAAGATGCCGGCAATGATGAGGCCGGTCAGGCCCGTGGGCAGCTCAGCCGCGATGAAGAGGGGGAAGGTCGCGTCGATGCTGAGCAGCGGGTTCATGCGCTCGGGGTGGGCCTTGTAGAAGACGAACAGCGCCGTGCCGATGGTGTAGAAGACGATGCCGCCGGGGATCATGATGGCCGCGAAGGCCCAGATCGAGCGGCCGGCTTCCTTGGCGTTGGCCGTGGACAGCGTGCGCTGCATCAGCACCTGGTCCTTGGGAAAGGTCAGCACGACGTCGAACAGCACCAAGAAGAGGAAGCCCCAGACGGTGGCCTTGCTGAGGTCGAAGCTGAAGTCGAAGACGCGGGTCTTGTTCTCGGCCGCTGCCGTGCGCATGAACTCGGCCATGCCGCCGTCCAGCGACCAGACGATGAAGGCGATGGCGAACAGGGCGCCGCCCATCTTGACGACGAGCTGCACGACGTCGGTCCACACCACCGCCTTCATGCCGCCCAGCGCCGTGTAGCAGATGGTGAACAGGCCCATCATCAGGATGCTCCACGTCACCGGGACGCCGGTGATGGTGGCGATGGCCAGCGACGGCAGGTAGAGGATGACGCTCATGCGGCTGCCGAGCTGGGTCAGCATGAACAGGCCGCTGGCCAGCATGCGGATGGCGGGGTGGAAGCGCGTCTCCAGGTAGGAAAACACGCTCATCAGGTCCAGCCGGCGCAGCAGCGGCACGATCCACACCGCGACGAACATCAGGCCGAGCACGGCGATGAGGTTGTTCGTCATGTACTGCCAGTTGGTCTCGAAGGCCTTGGCGGGGATGGCGATGTAGCTGATGGAGCTCGTGTTGGCCGCGTAGAGGCTGACGCCCGCGGCCCAGAACGGGATCTTGCGGCCACCGACGAAGAACTCGGTGGTCGACTGGCGTTTCTCGCGCAGATAGAAGTACAGGCCCATGCCGAGCATGGCGGCGAGGTAGACGACGATGACGATCCAGTCCAGCGGCTTGAGCAGCAGCTTGCCGGACTCGACCTCCAGCGTCGCTGCCTTGCCGGTGCCGTCCAGCCACAGCCAGCCGTCTTGCCAGGGCAACGCCTGGGTGATGCCGCTCAAGGAGCTGTCCGGCAGTTCGGCCCAGGACTGGGTGATGGTCTGCCAGCTCATCAGCCGCGGCGCGCCACCGGCCAGGGGCTGGATGACGAAGAGGCTGTGCGCCTGGCCGGTTGCGCGCACCCAGGGGCCAGCCAGGCGCCCGGGCAGCAAGCCGCGCGCCTCCCAGCCGGCCTCAAGCGTCCAGCGCCACAGCTGATCAGGTGCGCCCTCTTCCACGATAAAGACGGCGCGAGTCTGCGCAAACACCGCACGCGGCTTGGTGGCACCGGGCCGGCCGGCGTGGACGAGCCAACTCGCGTCCGCCGTCTGCAGCGGCAGCTCCAGCAGCACAGCGCGGCCCTGGCCGTCCAGGCCGGCAATCCAGAGCTGCTCGCCTGACAGCGCCGCGCGGGCCTCGCGCAAAGGTGCAGGCAGTGCTGGCAGAGTTTGCAGGGCAAGGCGGCCTTGCTGCAGGGTCAGTCGGGCGACGGCCCGGGTCTCGCCCTCGGCCCCCAGCAACAGCACGGACTGCCCGGCCGCCGTCGCGGACCCCAGCACCGCTTGCGTCCAGGCCTGTCGCTGCCAGCGCGCCGCGTCCGCGTCGAGCAGCCAGGCTCCGTCAGTACCGAAGGCCACGGCACGGCCATCGACGGCGGCCAGCGCCAGGGCGGGCGCAGGCAGGGCCGGCAGCGCCGCACGGCGCAGGTTGACGAGACTGTCAGCGCGCGCTCCGCAAGCCAGCAGGGCGAACAGCAGCAGCACGAAGAACGGCCGGCCCCAGGCCAGGATTCGCTCGGTCAAGAAGTCACTCCGCGGGAAGCTTGCAGCAGATGGCGCGCACGTTGGACGAAAGGGGCGTCGATCATGCGGCCGTCCAGCACGACGACGGCGTTGCCTTGAGCCTCGGCCTGGCCGGCTGCGGCGTCGACGCGCCGGGCCCAGGCGAGCTCGTCCGCACTCGGGCCGAAAACCTCGTTGGCCGGTTCGACCTGGCGCGGGTGGATGCAGCTCTTGCCGGCAAAGCCCAGGCGCCGCGCCATCTGCGCCTCGGCGCGAAAGCCGTCGAGGTTGGCGATGTCCGGGTAGGCACCGTCATAGGCCGGCACGCCGGCAGCGGCCGCCGCCATGCGCAGCGCGTGCAGCGTTGCATGCACATTGGCGCTGTCGTGACGGGCGATGCCCAGGGGCTCGTAGAGGTCGGCCAGGCCAAGTTGCAACCCGATGACGCGCGGATGGGCGGCGCCGATGTCGGCGGCACGGCCGAGCGCGGCGGCGCTTTCGATGTTGACGAGCAGGCCGACCGGCGTGGCGCGCCCAGCGGCGGCCTCCAGGTCACCCAGCAGCCTGGCGGCATGCAGCACGTCGGCCGCCGACTCGGCCTTGGGCAGGTTGATCCAGTCCAGGCCCGGTTGCATCAGCGCGCGCAGGTCGTCCTCGAACCAGGGCGTGCCCGGCGCATTGACGCGCACGATGACGAGGGGCCGGTGCCGCAGGGCCGCCGCGCGCGCCAGGGCCCCGGCAACGTCGGCGCGCGCCCGCTGCTTGGCCTCAGGCAGGACGGCATCTTCCAGGTCGAAGGACAGTGCATCGGCCGCGCCACTCAAGGCCTTGTCGAACAGCTCCGGGCGCGCACCGGGCACAAAGAGCTTGCTGCGAAAGCCGCGCGAGGAGGCGGCGGAAGGTGGGCTGAACATGGCCGGCAGTGTGGTCGAACAGAACCCAAACCAAACCTGCTGTCCGGCATCTTCAAACGATAGTTTTGCTTGCGCCCGGCGGCGGCGCGGCGGCGGCGAGCTGGGTCGCCAGCCACTGCTCGAAATGCGACGGCGGCGCCTCGGCGGGCGCCAGCAGCCAATAGCTGTCGGGGCCCTGAACCACCGTGGCAAAGGGCGCGAGCAGCTCGCCGCGCTCACACAGATCGCCGAACAGCACGGGCGACAGCAGGGCCACGCCCAGGCCCTGCACGGCGGCTCGCGCCTCCAGCTCGTAGTTCGGAAAGCGCGTCGCGACAAAGTTCGGTCGCGCGCCAGGCCGGCCTGCCGCCTGGAACCAGGCGGGCCAGCGCGGGTCGGGGATCAGCGGCAGGCCGAGCATGTCGTCCACCGTCCAGCTCTTGTTCTGCCCTGCCAGCCGCGGGCTGAGCATGGGCGTGCCTTGCTCGGGCAGCAGCTGGGTCGCACGGTAGCCGGGCCAGGGTCCGCTGCCGCTGCGGATGGCGACGTCAAAGCTGCCGGCTGGTGACAGGCCCTGGCCGGCGTCCAGCTCGATCGCGTCTGCTCCGGCGAGCACCTGGTAGCTGGCCAGGCGCGGCACCAGCCAGCAGGCAGCGAAGGTGGGCGCGCAAGTCACGCGCAGCGGCGGCCGCGCGCGGCGGCAGGCGTCGACCGCCGTGCGCATCAGCGCCAGCGCCTGCTCCACACCGGCCGCCAACGCCGCGGCGCGCCCCGTCACGATGAGCCTGGGGCCGTGGCGGCCGAAGAGCTTGACGCCGAGCTGAGCTTCGAGCGCGCGCATGCGCTGGCTGACCGCGGTCGGCGTGATCGCCAGTTCGTCGGCCGCGCGCGAGAAATTGCCATGTCGCACGCAGGCCGCAAGCACGCGCAGCGACTCAAGCGGCAGCGCGGGCGAGTTCATGGCCATTTGAAGAGCGGCTTCACATCAAGCGCAGGATTCATCGTTTTGAGCGGCACCGGAGAGATTCCTAGACTGGGTTTCCAACCAGCAAGAGACCGCCACATGCCCACATCATCGACTCAAAACCTCGCCGCCTTTGCGATGCTCACCGCGCTGGCATGCACTCCTGCAGCCGCCGCCGAACCGCCCGGCTACACGCTGGCGCGCCAGGGCGACATGCACGACTTCGACTTCCTAGGCGGCGCCTGGACCACGGTGCAGCGCCGCCTGAAGGCGCGCAACACCGGCAGCCGCGACTGGGAGGAGTTCCCGGCCAATCTGTGCCTGACGCACTATCTGGACGGCATCGCCAACGTCGACGAACTCCACATGCCCACGCTGGGCCGCCGTGGCCTGACGCTGCGGGCCTTTGACACGCAAAAGCGCCAGTGGTCCATCTACTGGGTCAGCAGCCCGTCGGGTCGGCTCGATCCCATCCCCGTCGTCGGCGGCTTTCAGGGCGGCCGCGGTGAGTTCTATGGCGAAGACAAGGACGGCGACAAACCGGTCAAGGTGCGCTTCATCTGGGAGAACCTGGACCGCGACCATGCCCGCTGGGCGCAGGCTTTCTCCTACGACGACAAGACCTGGGAGACCAACTGGACCGCCGAGTTCACGCGCGCAGATCCGGCACGACTCTGCGACCAGGGCCGGCCGCGGCGGTCCTGAATTTCCCGGAGGACAAAGCCTTTATCGAATGCGGGGGTAGCCGGGTGGTGCGCCCCTGCTCAAGCCTGCGCCGCAAGGCCCACCGTTTGCCGGCACACTGGCGTCCGACATATCGGAATCCAGATGCATCGTTTCGGTTTCACCAACACCTACGCCCGCGAACTGCCTGGCGCCGCCGTGGCCTGGAAGCCTGCCGTGGTGCCAGAGCCGCGCCTGCTGTTCGCCAACGCTGAGTTGGCCGAAGAGCTCGGCCTGCCGGCCGACGTGCTGAGCGGCCCGGACGCTGCAGCACTCTTCTCCGGCAACCTCCTGCCAGACGATGCAGAGCCCATCGCGCAGGCCTATGCGGGCCATCAGTTCGGCGGGTTCTCGCCGCAGTTGGGCGACGGCCGCGCCTTGCTGCTCGGCGAGGTGGTCGACACGTCGGGCCGGCGCCGCGACATCGCCTTCAAAGGCTCGGGCCGCACACCGTTTTCGCGCGGCGGCGACGGCAAGGCGGCCGTCGGCCCGATGCTGCGCGAGGTGCTGATCGGCGAGGCCATGCATGCATTGGGGATCCCCACCACGCGGGCCCTTGCCGTGGTGGCGACCGGCGAGCCGGTGTACCGCGAGACGCCGTTGCCCGGCGCGGTGCTGACCCGCGTGGCCGCCAGCCATCTGCGCGTGGGCACCTTTCAGTTCTTCGCGTCGCGTGGCGATCTGGACACCTTGCGCCGTCTGGCCGACTACACCATCGCCCGCCATGACCCGGCGCTCACCGGAGCGCCCGACCGCCACCTCGGGCTGCTGCGCGCCGTCGCGGAGCGCCAGGCCAGGCTGGTGGCGCAGTGGATGAACGTGGGCTTCATCCACGGCGTGATGAACACCGACAACATGGCGCTGTCCGGCGAGACCATCGACTACGGCCCTTGCGCCTTCATGGAGGCCTATGACCCGCAAGCCGTCTTCAGCAGCATTGACCATGCCGGCCGCTACGCCTATGGCAATCAGCCCGGCATCGCCCGCTGGAACCTGGCGCGCTTCGCGGAAACCTTGCTGCCGTTGATGGCAGACACCGACGACGAGCCGGCCATTGAGCGCGCCGTGGCCGAAGCGACGGCCGTCATCGACGAATTTCCCGCGGTGCTGGCCGGCGAACTGCTGCGTGGCCAGCGGCAAAAACTGGGCTTGCTCGCTGCCACGCCAGCGGACGACGAGGCCGACGCCGCGCTGGCGAACGACTGGCTGAAGTTGCTGCACATGCAAGCGGTCGACTTCACGCTCGCCTGGCGCCATCTGGCCTCGGCAGCCGAAGGCCGCCCCGAGCCGCTGCGCGACCTCTTCGCCGACCGCGCGACGCTGGACGTGTGGCTGTCCCGCTGGCGCGAGCGTTGCGCCCGTGATGGCGCGGTCGACGGCACGGCGCGCGTCGCGCGCATGCGCCGCGCCAGCCCCGCAGTCATTCCGCGCAACCACCTCGTCGAAGAAGCCCTGGCCGCCGCGACCGAGGGCGATCTGCAGCCCTTCAACGCGCTACTGGCCGCGCTGCTCAACCCCTGGGATGAGGCGGCGCTCCTGACACGCTATGCGGTGCCGGCGCCCACCGAGGTGACCGCGCGATTCCGCACCTTCTGCGGCACCTGAACCGCACCGGCCAGCACAACCAAGGAGGCGTCCCGCTGCGCCTGCGATGCCAATGAGAGAGGCTTGCCTGGGCGCCTAAGCCCAGAGAGTACAGGTATGCAATCGCCTCCCTGCATTGCTCGGGATACACCCAACTCCCCCTGAAACTTCGCTCAGAGCGAGGTCCCGCGGCCCGTCTACCAAGTAGACCAGACCGACAAAGAGCTACCCGCGAGGCGAACTGCCGGAACGTTCGCGGCATCGGCATAAGGGCCAACTGCAACAAATTGCAACCAAATCTAAACCGAAGTCACCTTCTCTGGATAAGAGAGCTTATCTGAGGGCTACCGCCCATCGCCGCCCTGGTGGCGGAATGAACTTCGAGGGAGATTTGACATGGTGGCAGTGGTGACGGGCGGCGGCTTGGGTCTGAACCTGGGCTCGGGTTTGGTGCTAGGTGCCGCGGGCTTTGGCGGCTCGGCAACCCTAGGCCGCCAGGGTGAGCGGGTTTACGTCAATGCCGCCACCGGCAACCTGATCGTGCAGTCCCGAGACGAACTGCTCGGCGGCCGCGGCCCGGACGCCGCAGGTCTGCGCACTTACAACAGCTTGGGCTCCTTCGTCGACGACAACGGCGACAACTGGCTGCCTGGCCTGGTCCGCAAGGTCTGGCTCGGCAGCGGCACCGCCAACGCCTCCAACTCGACCGCCCTGCGCCGCGATGAAGACGGCTCCGAGGCTCTATTCAACTGGGACAGCGGTCTCAATTGCTACGTCAACTACGACGGCGCTGGCGCCTATGACACTCTCAGCTTCGACGCAGGTAGTGGCAACTGGATCTTCACCGACGGCACCAGCTGCACGGTGGAGGGCTACGCCGGCAGTACCGGCCGTCTGCTCAGTGTCACGGATGCCAACGGACAGGCACTCAGCTTCGCCTATGACGGTGCCGGTCTCCTCTCCAGCGTCACCACCGCCGCGGGCGAAATAACCTATTACGACTACAGCGGTACGCAGCTCACTCAACTGCGGACCGTCTCCAAGAGCATCGAAGGCGGTAGCTTGGACCGCACCTTCACCCGCGTGCGCTACAGCTACGACGAAAGCAACCGGCTAAAAACCGTCACCGTCGACCTGAGCCCCGAAGACAACAGCGTCACCGATGGCCGCGTCTTCACCACCGCCTACACCTACGACGGCAGCAGCAAACGGATTGCGAGCATCACGCAAAGCGACGGTGCCAAGCTCAGTTTCACGTACGACGCAGGCTTGCGCATCGAGACCGTCACTGACGCATTGAACGGCGTGACTATCTTCGCCTACAACACCGTCGATCGCACGACCACCGTCACCGATGCTCTTAGCCAGGCCACCACGTATCGCTACGACAGCGCCAACCGCCTGACCCACGTCACCAGTGCCGCCGTCAACGGCGTCAGCAGCACCACCCGCTACGACTACAACGGCAAGGGTGACGTCATCGCCGTCGTCGACGCCGAAAACCGCGCCGTGACGATGGCCCACGACGCTTGGGGAAACCTCATCCGTCAGGCGGACGACGCCGGCAACGTCGTGCGTCGCAACTACAACGCGCAAAACCAGCTCAAGGCGGAAACCATCGCGACAGCTGGCGAGCCTGGCCCCCTGACGTCCTCTACCCGATACGTCTACGACACAAGCGGCACAAGACTGCGTTTCACCGTCAGTCCGGATGGCCGCGTCAGCGAGTACCGCTACAACGCGCAAGGCCAGCGCACCAGCGCCCACCAATACGCCGGAGCCACCTACGCCACGTCGAACTGGCCCTGGGACAACTGCCCCAGTGAAGCCGACATGGCCAGCTGGGTTGCCGCCCAAGATCGCACGAAGACCCAGCGCACCGACTACGCCTACGACTGGCGCGGCCAGCTCAGCAAGAGCACCAGCTACGACAGCGTAGATGCGGCCGGTAGCGGCCAGGGCGCGACGAGCACACAGTACGTCTACGACGCTGCTGGCCAGCTTCTCAAGACGATCGACGCTCGCAACGGCGTCACGCAATTGACTTACGACGGTTTGGGGCGCGTGCTCACCGTTACCAACGCGCTCAACCAGATCAGCGTCAATAGCTATGACGACGTTGGCGGCGTCGTGCGAACAACGGCCTTCAATGGGTTGGTCACTACCACCACCTTCGACAAGCTCGGACGGACCGTCAGTGTTGTTGAGAGCGCCAATGCGGCGCCGGCAGTCAGCTACACCGCGGTCACCTTGCCGTCGCTCAACACGAATATCGCCAGCTGGTCAGACGGCGGCACCTACGGACCGCTGTTCCCGAGCACGAAGACGCTGGCTGGAGTGCAGTTTGCGTTCCAGGGCACGCCCTCCACCAACAATTCTGTCGCCTCCGGCGATTACGACATTGGCGTGAATGCGTTCGGAGCTACCCACGTATACACACTGATCAGTACGTCCCGGGGTACGACGGGCGCCAACGTTGGCTCCATCACCTTCATCGGCAGCGCCGGTGCCAGGCACACCGTCTCGCTTATCGAAGGCGAGAACGTGCGCGACCACTATTACGGCAGTTACACCAACACCCTGTCCGCCAGCTATGTGACGCCGACGGTTTGGGGCGTCGAAGGCGCGGGCCGCGCCCACCTCGACATGCAGGATTTCGTGCTGCCCAGCGAATTCCAGACGCAAACGCTGACGAACATCGTGTTCAGCTCGACGGGTGGCATGGCCGGCATGCCCGTGCTCGTCGCAGCCACCGTCGCTACAGCCGGCAGTCCGGTCGCTACAGCCGGCAGCCCGACCTATGTCACGGCCGCCAACATGACGCTGACAGGCAGCGCCTTGACCAAGACCAGCGGCAGCAACGCCTGGGACGGAGGCGCCAACAGCAAGCAAGGCATCGCGGGCGGCGCGAGTGTGCGCTTCAGACCGGCGCAGAACAACAAGGCGCTGATGATTGGGCTCAACACCGACCCAGCCAGCGACAACGGCTATGCCAGCATGGACTGGTCGATCTATGCGGCGGCAAATGGTCGAATCTACGCTTATCGCGATGGTAGCCAGCTCGGCGATATAGGCTCGTATGTCGCAGGTGATCTGCTGGAGGTCAGCTACAACGGCGGCGCCGTTCGCTTCTCGCGAAATGGTCAGTTGCTGCAATCCATTGACGCCCTCATCAGTCAGCCGCTGTACGCCGATTCATCGTTCTACGACGTGGGTGGCCAGGTAAGCGATCTGCATTTCCAACCCTATACGTTCACCAATGGAGCTTTCGTCACCACAGGCGGCTTGACCATTGACGGCACGGCGGCGACCAAGACAGGCGGTGTGGCGGACTCCTGGACTTCTGGCTTCCGCTCGAAGGTGGGTTACACCGGCAGCGCGAGCGTGAGCTTCCGGGCGACCAGCAAAGACAAGCACATGCTCGTCGGACTGACCACCAACGGCGCTGCTGGTGGTGACTTCAATTCGGTCCACTGGGGCATTTACGTCGGGACCTCAAGTCTCAGCATCTACGAAAGCGGCCGCGCTGCTCCAGGAGGATGGGACTACCAAGCCGGGGATGAACTCAGCGTCAGTTACGACGGGACCGCCGTCAGGTACATGAAGAACGGCGTCGTCTTCTATTCGACGACGACCGCCATCACACAGCCGCTGTATGCGGACTCGTCCTTCTTCCACACTGGCGGCCAGATCACCGACCTCGTCTTCACTGGCAGCGTCGCTCTCGGAGGCGTAAAGAGCTTCTACGACGCCGACAGCCGGCTGCGCATGACGCAAGATGCCGGCGGCTCGCGCCAATGGTTCTTCTACGACGATGCCGACCGGCTGATCGGCCAGGTCAATGCGCTCGGCCAGCTCACCAAGACTGCCTACAACAAGGCCGGTCAGGCGACACAGACGATTGCCTATGCCAACCTGGTCAACCTCACGAGCCTAATCGACAGCAACGGTCGCCCCACGAACGTCACGTTGGCCAGCATCCAGCCCACCGACAGCGCCGACGACACCAAGCGCTGGAGTGCCTATGACAGCACGGGGCGACTCGCCAAGACTGTCAGCCCCCTGGGCGAGGTGACCGAGTTCATCTACGACGCTGCTGGGCGCCTTTTCCTGACCCGGCGCTACGCCAACACCATTGCCACCGCTGGCCTTGCCAGCGCGCCGGTTGCAAGCGCGATCGCGCCCGTCGCGACCGGCCGCGATCAAATTCAACGCAGCTTCTACGACAACGACGGACTGCTGGTTGGAACCCTTGATGCGACGGGCAGCCTGAGCGAGCACCAATATGACGCCGCCGGCCGACTTGTCGCCAAGGTTGAGCGCACTCAGTTCGCGACTGCGAGCCAGGTCAGCTTGGCCACCAATGCCGCGACGGCGCTGGCGCAAGTCCGCCCGGGTGACTCCGGCAACGACCGCAAGACGCTGAACTTCTTCGACGCCCGGGGTCTGCTGGTCGGGCAGCTCGATGGAGAAGGTGGTTTTACCGAAACCGTTTACGACGCCGCCGGCAATGTCAGCCAGACGCTCAGCTATGGGCTCAAGGCGGTTGGGTTCAACACGACGAGCCTGCTATCCAGCATTCGAGCCGCTGCGGGTGGCCTCAAAGGGAAGACGGCCTACGAATATGACTTGATCAATCGTGTGCTCAAGCAGCGCGTTGATCCAGAAGGGCTGGATTTGATAACCACCAGCACCTATGACGACGGGAATAATCAGCTTTATGTGACTGATCCGAATGGGATTACCAGTGTCAGCCAACTGGACGCCAAAGGGCGAGTCACCGCCACGATTCATGATGCCATCGGCCTGAACCTCCGCACAAGTGCAACTTACGACGCGCAAGGAAAGCTGATAAGCAGCATGGATTCCGGCGGCGTAACCACGTCCACAAAATATGACGCGCTTGGACGCAAGCTTGAGCAAACCGCGAATGTTGCGGGCGGGGCAAATCTCAGCTACCTGTATGACGCACAAGGCAATTTAGCATCCTTGTGGACCAATGGACAGCCGACGTATTACATATATGACCAAAATGGCCGGCTCCGCTATGAACTCGATGCGTCCTTCGCGGCCACCGAATTCCAGTATGACGCGCAAGGAAATTGCATAAAGAAGACGGTTTATGCCAACAAGGCAACCGGCTTCAGTTCCGTGCAAGTAGCCGGCGGCCAATACAAAAACAGCTTTACCTCCATCACGCCAGATGCGGCCAAGGACCTAGTGACGCGCTATGTGTATGACACAGCGGGTCACAAGCGTTTTGAAATTGACGCATTGAATGCTGTCACCGAGTATCGTTTTGACGCGTCGGGCCAACAGATACAAACGCTGCAGTACGACCGCACGTCAGCCATTTCCGGCAATCCGACAGAAGCGCAAATGGCCACGCTTCTCAGTCCGGTCACGACTCGATTCGATACGACTGCAGAGGGTTTTGGCGGCAGCAATTCCGTGTGGGAGAACGGGCAACTCAAGCTGATCAGCCAACCGCAGTCTGTTGGGTGGGCGCAAGTCAACAGCGCTCGACTCTTCAACACGGGTGCATCATTCAAGCTTGATGTCACGCCGACCCAGATGCAGCAGTCGCTGCATACGATGGTTGTCAGCAATACCAATAATAGCAACCGCCTGGCGTTGATTTGGAAAAACGACGGGACCGCGTGGGCCCAGACTTTTGATGTTCCTTCGAACAGCTGGAAGGAAGTGAAGATTGGCACCTACAGTGCCGGCACTTCTTACACCGTCGAATTTCTGACGACTCCTTTCGGTGCAACGGTTTATGCCTACGAGAAAGGCAGTTCTCGCGTGACAGGCATGACCTATGCCTCCACTGGTGTCATTGACTGGCAGCAAGTCAGACTTGCATTCGCCACCAATACCGCATCAACGCTGCCCGGTGTGACGACGGCGTACATCGACAATATCGAGGAGCAGATTCCAGTACGTGAGTTCCGAAGCGTTTATGACGCGGCTGGCCGCAAGCGTTTTGAAATCGACCCGCTGGGTGCCGTCACGGAATCAAGATATGACGCCGTCGGCCGTGTGACGCAGACGCTCCAGCACGAACGCTTGATAAGCGTGGCCGGCCTGCCAACCGAAGCCCAGATGGTGGCGTTGTTGGCGCCCGCCGTGGCCCGCTTTGATTCTGGAACCGAGGGTTTTACAGGTAGTAATTCGACCTGGGAGGGCGGGCAACTCAAGTTGATAAGCCAGCCCCAATCGGGCGGTTGGGTAAGCGTGTACAGCCCGCGCAGCCAGAATCCTGGTGCGGCGTTCAAATTCGATCTGACGCCAACGCAACTGCAACAATCGCTTCATACGATGGTTGTGAGCACAACCGGCGAAAGCTCGAACCGCTTGGCTGTGATCTGGAGTAATGATGGAAATGCGTACGCGCAAATCTTCGAGCCAGCAGCGAACAACTGGAAAACAACCCTCCTCGGCAAATATACGGCTGGCACGACGTACACGGTCGAGTTTCTGACCAATGCCCGAGGTGCCAGTGTCTGCGTATACAAAAAGGGTAGTGATCGCTCCGCTGGCATGACATACACCAGCACACGCGACTTTGATTGGACAAAGGTCGTGCTGGGATTCGCCACCAACACATCCGCGTCGCTGCCGGGCGTGACGACGGCCTACGTCGACAACCTTGAAGAAACCGCGCCGAGCGCCCGCGCGACCACCTACGTCTACGACGCCGCCGGTCGTCTGACCTATACCCAGGATGCCTTGGGTGGCGTGGTGAAGAACCGCTTTGACAAGGCTGGCAACGTCATTGAACGAATCGACTACGCCAACCGCGTCTCGACCGGGCTGCCAGCAACACTTGCCGCCTTTGACGCCGCCGTCAGATCGAACGCAGGGGACCACCGTACCCGCTTTGTCTACGACGCCGCAGGCCGTGTCCGGTACACGGTCGCCCAGGCCGATACGACACAGGCTGTCGTCACCGAAACCGTTTTCGACAGGGCAGGCAGGGTTGCGCGCACCATCCAGTACGCCGACTCCATTGCGTACGCCGCCGTGACCGATACGGCCACCGAAGCATCCGTTCGCACGCTCTTGCCCGTCAGCACCCTGAATGCACGCGAATCGTTCTTTACCTATGACGGATTCGGCCGTCTCGAGTTCACCGCGCAATCGCACCGCGTCGTGGGCACGGACAAGTTCTTCAGCGTCACTCGGCACAGCTATAACGCGCAGGGCCGGCTCCAAAAGCAGACTGCCTATGTCAATGAGTTGTTGACCAGCGACCTGTTGGCAGGCGGCCGGCTCCCGACCACGGCGCTGGTCGCCGGCAAGGTCAGCGCCAATGCGGCAAAGGACCGGACGCGTTCCTACAACGTGTACGACGAAGTCGGCAACCTGAAGGAAGCGACGGATGCTGAAGGGTACAAGGAGTCGTTCAAGTACGACGCCTTTGGCCGCAAGACCGAATACGCCAACCAGTTGGGCACGACCAACTATGTCTACAACGCTGGCGGACAACTCATTGAGGAATGGAGCCCGAGCGTATCGGCGTACGGCGTTGACAGCGGCCTCAACGTCAACCTCGTCGGCAATACCACCTCACGCATCCTCACTCGCTTCACCTATGACGCCTTCGGCAACATGGCCAGCCGGACGGAGGCAGCAAATGTTGCAAGCCAGCAGCGCACAACCTACTACGCCTATGACGCCTTGGGGCGGCAGACGCAGACCCGCTTCGCCCCCGTCGGCGTATACGACGCCACTCTGGACAACCTCAGCACCAATGGCGCAGTCGATGCCAATGGCGTGGGCGGCGCAGTCAGCCGCACGGAAGCAAACCGCGCACTGACCTCGACGACGATCTACGACGCCTTTGGCCAGGCGGTGGCCAATCGCGACGTCTCGGGCAACTACAGCTACAAAACCTACGACTTGCTGGGTCGCGTCGTGCTGGAGATCGACGCGAACCACAACGTCTCCAAGCACTTGTACTCTGATCTGGTGGGGCAATTCAGCGCATTGCAACGCATTGGCGCCGCAGCCACCTTCACCGACAGCTTCAGCATCAGCGCCAGCGCCCTCGCGGCCGCCGCAACGACTGCACAAACCGCCGGCAGCCAGCGCAGCGTCTATTCCTATCTGGACCTGCTGGGCCGCGTCAGCGAGACCAAGGATCTCGTGGAAGGTGCCTTCAGCTATGACGCAGCCAGCGGCCAGTCAGGCGTCTGGAACCGGGTGAGCGTCTACACCTACAACGCCTTTGGCGACCTCACGGCGAAGTCGGTTCAGCTGGACGGGAATGGCCAGACTCGACCCACGCGCGAGAGCTATCTCTACGACCTCAAGGGCGCCCTGGAACGCAGCGTCGACTCAGAAGGTGGCGTCACCGGCTACAGCCGCAACGCCTTTGGCGAAGTGAGTGAATCCGTTGAATACGCCACCAGGATCGACCCCAACAATCCCGCGGCAGCCGTGACCAGCCTGCGTGCCCGTGCCGGAGTCAGCAGCGCAATCGGCTTCGACCGCGTCACGCAGATCACGTACGACCGCCGCGGTCAGGTCGCCACCAGCACTCTGCTGAACACCGTCACCGGCAAGCGCGACATCACCACCGGCGCGCTGGACGACCGCATCGTCCACCTGCGAACGGTCAACGAATACGACGCCGCCGGTAACCTCGCTCGTACCTCCCAGGAGGTCCTCGACGCCAACAGTGGCCTCGACATCGTCACTTACGACGCTACTGCAGACTTCAATACATCGAGCAACCCCGCGGGCGCGTGGAGCTATGGCTACTCGCTGCAGGGCGGGGCTGCCTATGCCATGACGCTCTTCGACGATTTCGTGGGGTGGGGCTGGAACAAGTCTGGCCACACAACCTCGGGCGTGCCCGCCGCGTGGAAGAACGCCCTGACCTACACCCAAGCCGGTGTCGCCGCGGGTCAGGTGGCCCTGCATCCTGGCGCGGCGGCCGACGGCGACTACGCGATCATGCGCTTCACCGCACCAGCCGACGGGCTGTACAACGTGAGCGGTCAGTTCTTCGCAGGCGACACAGGTGACACGAACGGCTATATCGTGCGCAACGGCAACTTCCAGCAGCCGCTGCAGTTCTTCGCCCACACGTCCGACCCGTCGGTGTTCGCGATCGCACCACTGCAGATGGCCAGTGGGGAAACGCTGGACTTCGTGGTGGGCAAGAACGGCGCCTTCTACTCCTGCAATACGCCGCTCACGGTCAGCATCAAAAGTACCCCCGTGATCTTGGCTACCAACGGCGGCAGCACCAATTTCTATGACGGCCTTGGCCGCCTCGTCGCCACCCGCGATGCCGACAACTACGGCACCAGCATCTTCTACGACGCGTTGGGCAACGTCGTGCAAACCACTCGCCACGCCAACGCCAGCGCCGTGGTTGCATACAACTACAGCCAGCAGGCTGGCATGCGTTACCTGGACTACTACACGTCGCCGCCCGCGACACATAGCGACGACCAGATCACAACCACACGTTATGACGCACTGGGCCGTGCCATCCAGGTGCGCGATCCACTCAACAAAGGCAAGACCACCGCCGACCGCTACATGAGCTACGACGCCGCAGGGCACGTGGCCAAGCAATGGCAGGCTTACCAGGACAGTGAAGGCCAGCGCAACGCGGTCAGCTTCTTCAGTTACGACAAGGCCGGCCAGCAGACCAGCACCACAACGCTCACCCAGCGCAGGCGCAGCGACAAACTGACGTACAGCATCGAGGGCGCTGTCTACAACGCCTACGGCGAGATCACCGACAAGACGCTGCAGGAGCGGGATGCAAACGGCGCTCTTGGCACGGTCTACACCACACAGAAGAATTGGTACGACGCCGGCGGGCGCATGTGGAAGAGCATTTCGGGGGGCACCGCGAAGCTCTACTGGTATGACCTGCAGGATCACATCACGGCTGCCTTCACAAGCACCGCAGACACTACCGGCCGCGACCTGGCGACCTTTGGCGCGCCTCAGGATATCGCCTCCTACGGCCTGTCCCAGGGCGTGAGCCGCACCACCACCACCTATGACCGCGCCGGCCGCGCCACCGGCCAGACCGGCAGCGGTTCGACGCACAGCGGCGCCGTTGTCACGACCAGTTCCAGCCAGACGCTGGACCGCTGGGGCAATGCCCTGTCGATTACCAGGAACGGCAGCGAACGGCTGCGCTACCGCTACGACGCCGGCAACCGTGTCATCAGCGAGACGCAGATCGCCAACGCCGTCTACAACCTCAGCGACGTGGCCACCGTCACCGACGTCGAGAAGCGCATCTTCTACGACGCCTGGGGCCACAACATCGGCAACGTCGACGCCCTGGGCAACGCCAACGCAGCCCAGTACAACAAGCTCGGCCAGCTCCAGTACGAGTACCACGCCGACGGTGGCACCGTCACCTACACCTACGACGGGCTGGGGCGCCTGGTCACCAAGTTCGACGAACTCGAGCGCACCTACCGCTACACCTACGACCAAGCTGACCACGAAACCGGCCGCAGCGTCAGGACCAAAGAGGAAGTGCAGGCAGGCAGCAACGTCAACGGCCACAGCCTGGGCAGCAGTACCTACGACGAACTTGGCCGCAAGAAAAGCGACACCACCGGCGAGGACGCTGCCAGCTGGGGCAAGACCCGCAGCTACGACTACGACGCCCGTGGCCTGATGTGGCGCTCCATCGACGCGCTGAGCAACACCGTCCTCAGCGAGTACGACCTGGGCGGCCGCAAGGTCAAGGAGACGGATGCCAACGGGCTCGTCACCACCTGGGGCTACAACCAGTCCACAGGCCTATTGAACGCCCATGCCGATATGGGTGGCGCCACCTACACCTACCTCTACAACCAGCTCGGCCAGCTCAAGCAACAGACCAACACGCGCAGCCAGAACCTCGTCTACAGCTACTTCGAGGACGGCACGCTCAAGCAGCTCAGCGACAACTACCGCGGCTCCAACACGCTGTACGACTACGACATCGACGGCAACCGAACGCGAGAGACCTTCACGCAAAGCGGCATCGTCTTCCGCGATGTCACCAGCGTGTACGACAAGCAGGGACGCCTCACCCACACCGAAGACACCGCGCCGGGCATCATGCCGGCCGGTGCCAACGGCAAGATCCTGGAGATCGATGTTGGCTACGACGCCGCCGGCAACCGCCGCCGCGTAAGCACCTCCAGCCTCGGCCTGGGCAGCAATGGCGCAACCGCCTGGAACAACACCCTGGCCTGGTACACCTACGACACCATGAACCGGTGGCGTGGCCAGGGCAGCCTTGTCAGCGGCGCCATCCAGGAGAGCAAGTACACCGTCTTCGATGCGGCGGGGCGCGCCAAGAGCAACGTCGAGCTGACCTACACCACCAGCTACGAGTACGACTTCGCCAACCGCATCGTCAACGAGTACACCGCCAGCACCGGCGCCAAGACGACCTATGTCAAGCGCCTGGATCGGCACATCGACTACCTCGATGCCAACCAGAAGGAGACCCGCTACCTCTACGCGCGTGACCGCCAGACGGTGACTCGCATCCAGTACACCGGTACCAACTTCCTCGCCAATGGCCTGACCCAGCAAGTCAAGACCCAGGAGGAAGGTCTGGCCGCCTCCTACACCTACATGGCCCGCGTCAAGATCGAAAACCTTTGGGAGGATGTGCCGCGCAATGCCACCACCACGGCCGTCGCCCTGCAGACCACCGGGTTGCAGGTCTACGAGTACGACCGTGCGGGCAACGTCGCCAAGCTCACCGTCGATGGCTACAGCCCCATCAATGCCGATGCGAACCTCGGCAACCCCGACCAGAGCAAGCGCCAGCGCTGGTCCAGCCAGAGCACCTACCGCACCAGCTACTACCTGATGGACGGCTACCGCGAGCGCGGCCAGGCGCTCACCGGCAGCACCTGGACCGAAGGCAACAGCATCAACTCCGGTGCGACCAGCCTCACGCCCAGCGAGTCCCGCATGGGCTATGACGCGAACGGCCAGCTCGCGCAGATCACGCGCACGCTGTCCAACAGCACCCAGCAAAGCACCTGGCTCATCACCGATACCGCCGGCCACATCGTGCAGCGGCGCGAGGACACGCAGGCTGTCACCTGGGGCTACAGCGGCACCGGCTACTACAACGGCAACGTGGTGACCTCCTCGCAGGCCAACCAGGACTTCATCCTCAAGCGCTGGGCACCGGCCGACACCACCAACCCGGCGCCGCAGAACCCGCCCGCGCCCGTGGGCGGCATCATCGGCGGCACCAACGCGCTGCCCACTCAGCCGGCCCAGCGGGATGCCGGCACCTGGAACCGCCAGAGCAACTTCTTCATCAACGACCAGAGTGTGGGCAACTACACCCACACCGCGTACCCGAACAATATCTACGCCTTCGGCAACATCGACCTGGGCGCGCGCCAGAGCTTCTCCAGCCAGGACAACTCGGTTCAGTTGTACACGGTGCAAGACGGCGACACGCTACAGGCTATCGCGCAGCGCAACTGGGGAGACTCCGCGCTGTGGTACGTGCTGGCTGACACCAACGGCCTCGCACAGGGGCCCGATGCCGCGCTCAGCCCGGGCAGCACGCTGAAGGTGCCGAGCGTCGTGCGCAACACCAACACCGCCACCAGCTTCGCGGTGTACGAGCCGGCCAAGACCATTGGCAACACCAGCCCGGAGGCGGTGGTGCCGCCACCGCCGGCCAAGGCCGGTTGTGGCGCCATGGGCATGATCATCATGGTCGTCGTCGCCGTGGTGGCAACCATCGTGACGGCAGGCGCTGCCGCCATGATGATGGGCGCGGCTGGGGGCACTGGTCTTGCGGGAGCATTCAGCGCCGGACTGGCCGTGATGGGGGGGACATCCACGCTGGCGGGGGGACTGGCAGTCGCCGCAGCAGGTATCGGCGGTGCGGTGGGATCCATCGTCAGCCAGGGCGTTGGCATTGCCATCGGTGCACAAGACAAGTTCAGCTGGAAGCAAGTGGGGTTGAGTGCAGTGGGTTCCATGGTGACTGCGGGCGTGGCTTCTGCGGCCGGCACCGGAGGCATCGCAACCAAGGCGTTCGAGGTTTCAGCGAAGACTTCGCTCTACTTGAATGCGGCCATCAACGCTGCTGCTGGCAACGCCATCACGCAAGGCGTGGCGGTCGCGACTGGCTTGCAAGACAAGTTCAACTGGCGGAGCGTGGCCGCGTCGGCCATTGCGGCGCCGGCTGCGGCAGCAGCCAGCAATGCGCTCGGCAGCACCATCAACAGCACTTTCGACGGCAGTGCGTTGTTGCAAAAGGCGGCTGACGGCATCGTGCGTGGCGTTGTGGGCCAAAGCGTACGGATGCTGGTGACGAGACAGGGGCGGATGGACTATGCGTCCATTGCGGCTGACGCGTTTGGCAATGCAATTGGGGAGAGCCTGGCGGCGCCGGAAACTTCGCGAAACTGGTTCGCTGGGGCGCGTATGGGTGCCAACGGCGGTACCTCGGATCAGGCTGCCGGCTCTATCGACGCGACGGGTTCGGGGATCGGGTCGTTCACGTCCAGACTTGGGCAGCGAGCCCTTGATCAGTTGGACGATGATTACGACGCGGCGGTTGCGCGATCTGGGCGGCGTGCTCTACCGGCCGATTCGCCATCCTCAGGCGTAGTCATTCCCGACGCTTACTTGGCACGCGACGGCTCCGGGCACCCCATGCCGCAAGAACCCGTCGTGATCACAGGCCAATCGACACTTGGCAAGATTGGGGCGGACCCGGGTTATTTGGCCAATATGCGCAACATCTTCACGAGCGACATCTCGGTGGGTGCCAAGTTGAGCATGGGTTGGGGAATGACCAAGTACGCCTTCCGTGGATCCGATACGGCACAAGGCACGGTGCAGGTTGTCGGCGGGGGGATGGAGGTAGTAGGGGCTGTTGGGCTTACCTCGACAGGTGTGGGCACCGCGGTGGCCGTGCCGCTGGCCTTCCATGGTGGCGACAACATTGGGACGGGCTTGCGCCGCATCTTTGGTAGCGGGAACGGCACCACGTTGACGTACCAGGGCACATATGACCTCACGGGCTCGCGCGCGATTGCTCAGGGCGTCGATCAAGGCATTCCGTTCTTGGGTGGCGTTGCCTCGTTAGGCCAAGGGCTGCGCTTGGCAGAAAATCGCGTCCTAAGCAACACCTCGTATCGCGCTCTGAACGTTGCCGATGCACAAGCTCTGGAAGGCGGTATGGGGCTCTCCGGGAAAGCGCCCAATGGCAACTGGACTGCCGTCGAACATGTGCTGAACGCAGGCCCGCGTCGCGGAGGCGCGCAGATGAATAGCCCGTGGATCTCGACCACGCGAGACCTCAGTGTTGCAGCTGAGGGGTATAACAGCGGCAATGGCTTGGTTGCGGTGAATCTCAGTCGCGTACCGGCAGCTAGCCAAGTTGAGGTTTGGCAAGGCTTGGCCCGGTCGAATATGTACGGCGAGTCAATGGCCTACCACCGCGCCATCTGGGCTCAGGAAGTGTCCGTGTACCAGTCGATTCCTGCGCAGGCCATCTACAGCCCACTTGCGCCATTGAGCCAAGTGCAGCTGTCCCCTATCGTGGCTCGCAGCTTGCTGACAGGCGGGGTTGGTACGTTTAGATTTGGAGATGGCAACTGATGAGCAGTATTGAAGATGTAGCCGCAGAGCTGCGGAGCAGCGGGGCGGAGTTGGTTACGGCACTGCAGACCACGAGGGAAATTAAACAGCAGGCCTTTGAACGCCTTGACCAGGCGTCCAGAGAGCTGGCTCGACTGTTAAAAGGGGCAGATCAACTGCCCCGACAGATCGTGAACGACCTCTATCTCACAGCCAAGATTCTTGAGAACGAGGCGCCATACTCGAAAGACAACGCGCGTGTTGGACAGATGGCCTCCGCGCTCTACATGACCTTCGATCTCATCCTTCTTGGCGAGTCACATGAGGATCGTCGGTCGGGGGTGCCCCGGGCTCGATAGAAGCAACTGCAAGGCGTGGAGCACGTCTCCGACCACACCTGTGGTCAACCGCCCTTGCAAATTCTCCCCCAATGCCCGCTGCCGCAGCGTGACCGGCCTTCGAGCCGTTCACCGCTGTGGCAAACTGGCTTGGCAAAGACAACGAGCTGCCGTCAAGCAGCAACCTGACCACCGTGCCCCCCGGGCCGTGGTGACTCAGCCCCCACGCTGAGCCCTTCGGGGCGATGCTCAACAGCCGCGCTGCGTCGCGGCCTGTCAAACAGCCCTTCGGGGCGCCGCCAGGCCCAGCCCTGGCGCAACAAGCCCGGTAGGTGAGCTTGCGAATCCCAACGCGTCAGCCCGCGCCCAGAACGTCTGCACCGTTGAGCTCGCGCAGTCGCTCGCGCAATCGCCGCAGACCCGCGTGGTGGAGTTGTGAAACGCGCCCCTTGGTCAGACCCAGGCCAAGTGCGATCTCATCAAATGGCAACTGCTGAAAGTAGTGCCTAACAATCACTCGCCTCTCACTTTCGGGCAGGCGCTCTGTCAGTTCAGCAATTCGCCGGCGCAGTTGCATCAGTTCAACACGTACGTACGCATTGTCCGGAGTGCTCGGCCCTTCCGATTCATCAACGCCAGCATCGAGCGCGAAGCCCAGGGCAAGTCCAACCGCCAGGTCAGCCAGGCGCTCCAATGCTGAGCCGGCCTGCCCGCCCGTTCCACGCCGTACAGACTCGGCCCGCTCGCGCGTCAGCTGGCGGCGAACGGCGAGCTGGCGCTGCAGCTCGCTATAGCTTGGCAGGCCATTGAGAATGGCCCCCTCAATCCGATACTCGGCGTAGGTTCCAAAGCGCACGCCACGCGCTGGCGAATACCGGTCGATGGCTTCCAGCAAGCCGACGGTGCCGAGTTGCACCAGGTCAGCAAATTCGAGTTCGCTGCCGACTCTGCGCGAGTAAACCCGAGCAGCGATACGCCGCACGAGTGGGGTGTAGGCATCCACCAGTCTCGCGCGTTCGGCAGGCGACTGTCGACTGACCCAGCTGACGCCGATGTCAGTGGATGGTGCCGAGGAGTGATCGGGTGACGATGTTCCAGCCATCGATCAACACGAAAAGCAGCAGCTTGAGCGGCACGGACACGGTACTCGGCGGCACCATCATCATGCCCAGGGCCATCAACACGCTGGCGACGATGAGGTCGATGAGCAGGAAGGGCAAAAAGATGATGAAGCCAATCTGAAAAGCCGTACGCAGCTCTGACAGCATGAAGGCGGGGATCAGGTGCAGCATGCTGACGTCAGCCAGGCTCTGCGGCCGCTCGGCGTGTGCGAGCTCGATCATCAAGCCCAGGTCCTGCTCGCGCGTCTGCCGGACCATGAACTCCTTCAGCGGCTCCACGCCACGATCGGCCGCGACAGCCATCTTGACCTTGCCAGCGAGGTAGGGCTGAACGGCGTCGTCATTGAGTCGCTGCAGTACCGGTTGCATCGAGAACAGTGTCAGGAACAGCGCCAGCGTGATGATGACGACGTTCGGCGGCGACTCCATCAGACCGATCGCGTGGCGCAGCATGGACAGCACGACAACGATGCGCACGAAGCAAGTCATGCAGACCAATGCGGCCGGAATAAAACTGAGGGCGGTGAGACCCAGGAAGATGCGCAGGGCCGAGGCCATCTCGGGCGACTGGGCTCCCTGCTCGGCGAGGCTCCAGGGCGAGGGCGGCGCGCCGGCAGCCCAGGCGGTGCCAACACTGAGCAGCACGGCGGCTGCAAGCAAGCGAGTCAACCTCATGCCGTTGGCACCTCAGCGTCGGGGTCGTCTCGAAGACATTGCGTGCCCGCGGGGCCAACGCTGAGCAGCAGCCGTCGGCCACCATAGCGTGTGACGACCAGCTGGGTCTGGGCTCCCAGGCTTCTGGTCTCCAGCACGTCCACCAGAGGCTCCCGGCCTCGCGGCGGCCAGGCACCTCGCACGACACCGCGGCGGCGCGCCATCCAGAGCATCACCGCAAGCGCCGCAAGGCAAAGGACGATGGCCAGCCCCCACTGCGAGCCGCTGGGCAGCGCCGCCTCGTCGGCGGGTCGATAAGGGATGGCCGCGCTGGCCGAAGTGCCCGGCGGGTTCATGGCTGCGATTCGTGGGGCGCCACCTGGACGATGCGGATGCCGAACTGCTCGCCCACGGCAACCAATTCGCCTCGGGCGATCAGGTTGTCGCCCAGCATCACATCAAAGGGCGCATTGAGCGCACGGTCGAGCGTCAGCACCGCGCCCTCCTTGAGTGAAAGGATGTCTCCCACCTTGCTGCTGGCATGCCCGGCGACAACGGTCAGCTCGGTCTTGACGGCAGCCAACGCGGCCAGGCGCTGGCTCGGGGCGGCCGATTTCTCACCGGCCTGCTCGGCGAGTGCGGGAAGCTCGACAGATTGGATAGTCATGGTTTGTTCAGATGGATCAGGAAGCCAGCCAGCGCACGGCGCGCTGCGGCGGATTGGCGAAGGTGCCGAGATGCGCAGACAACTCCAGCGAGCTGCCGGGCGCGATGACGCGCAGCGGCTCGTCCAGCGTCTCTTTGAGTAGCAGCACGTCACCCGGCGCGAGCTGCATCAACTCGTCCAGGTTGATGTCTGCCCTGCCCAGCTGGGCAACCAGCGGTACCTGAACTTGTGCAAGTGCGTGCTCCAAGTGCACGCCAGGCAACGGCGGGTTTGCAGGCACCCCGAGCCTGCCGCTCGCCCGCAGCTGCGCGCATGTCAGCACAAAGCCACAGCGATGCCCGAGCAGTTCAACTGTGACGTGGGCGCCCCAATCGCCCAGCGGCCCGCTTTCCTCGCCGCCCATCCGCTCAGGCACGAAATGCCCAACGAGCCGGGCCGTCAAGGGCTCTGTCACTCTGCGAATGACTTCGGCGGCGATGGACGATCCGAGCAAGTCGAACTTGAAGAGCGCCTGGGCAATCGACTTCTTCATGTCCGCAGGCGGTGCCTTGAGCAGATCGATGAAGTCATTGGGCTTGGCTGCCTCAGCGGCAATGGGCTCGCACTTGCTTGGGCCCGGCGCTGGCAAGCCCCACGTCGCGGCCCAACCCGACAGCAAGCCGTCCACCTCGCTGGCGATCTGGGGGCAGACCGACGCAGGCAGCCAGGCGAGGACTCGAAGGGTGCTCAACGGTGACCCTTCATATCGAAGAGATCCTGCAGCAGCTCGTTGGCCGTCGAGACGATCCGGGAGGATGCTTGATAGCCGCGCTGGGCGACGATGAGGTCCGAAAACTCACTCGCCAGATCGACGTTGGACCCTTCGATCTGATTGGATCCGATGCTGCCGTACCCGCTTTGGTTGGCTTTGCCAATGTGCACGCCCTGGCGGGACTCATAGGCGAAGTCACTTCCTCCTTGCGGCTTGAGTTCGGAATTGGCGTCGAACTTGGCCAGTGCAATCTTGGCGCCCTGGGCCTTCTGTCCGTTGGAGTAGGTCAGGTTCATCGTGCCATCGGCGTCGAAGCCGATCTGGCTCAGCGTGCCGACGCCGTAGCCATCGCTGCTGCCGATCGCCAGGGATGAAACCGAGCCGGTGTCGAAGCTGGTGACGTTGCCCGAGAAATCCAGCGTGACGTTCGTGCCAGCCACGCCTGCAGGGGTGAAGGTGAAGTTCAGCGTGTTGGCGATCGGCGACGGCACGCCGCTGTTGAACTGGATTTCGCCAGTCATGACTTCGGTGGCGCCATCGGTGATCTTGACCACCCACGTTCCAGCCGCGCCGGTCTTCGGTTTGAAGTTCGCGTTCAGCGTGTGTTCGCCGCCAACCGCATCAATGACCTTGAGGTTGGACAGGTTGAAATCGGTGGCACTGCTCGAAAGATTGCCGCTCATCTTCACCGCCGTCGTCGCCTTGGGCGGGGAGATCCGCAAGCCGTCCAGCGTGATCGCAGTCTGCGCGCTGGCGGCTGTCAGGCCGATGACCTGCCGTTCTGTGCCGCGAACGACAAGCACGCCGTCGCGATTGAATTCGAACTGGCCGGCACGCGTGTAGGTCGCGTTGCCCGTGCCTTTGTCGCGGGTGATGAAGAGCCCCTCCCCGTTCACGTTCAGATCCAGGGGATTGCCAGTCTGGCGCAGCTCCCCGCTGCGGAAGTTGACGACCGTCTGGTCAAAGGCGACGCCGCTGCCAAAGCGCGTCGAGCCGTCCGGGGCTTGACCGGAACCGTCGCTTGGGCTTGCGTAATAGAGGCTGGAAAACAGCGAATCGCTCGCCTTGAAGCCCGGCGTGTTCAGGTTTGCGACGTTGTTGCTGATGACCTTGAGGTCGGCAGAGAAAGTTTGAAGGCCGCTGGTACCAATGAAGATGGAGTCGAGCATGTTGATCCCCTGAAGTCGTTTAGTGATTGGCCGTCGAGCCGGCCACAGTGGCACCGATCACGGAACCGTTCGAATGGCCGTCACATTGGCCAGGTTGATGTCGGTCACGGTGGTGTTGGTCGGCGTCTTGATGGTCAGACGCGGTGAGCCAGAAGTGAATGACAGCCCGGACACCGTCCCGGTCGCGGTGGTCCCGCTTTCCGTTGTGACATCCACGATCTTTCCGAGCAAGCCGACCGATTGCATCGACGCCTGAGCCGTGAGCAGGGAGCCCAGCTTGTCGTTCATCTCCTGCGTCTGCTGCAGTGACGTGAACTGCGCAAGCTGGGTCACGAATTCCGTGTTGTCCATGGGCTTGAGCGGATCCTGGTTGCCCAGCTGGGCCACCAGGATCTTGAGGAAGTCCTGGATGCCGATCTGGGAGATTGCTTCAGTGCTGGTTGCCATGGCGAACGGATTGACTGTTTGATGTTTCGGATGCCGTGGACTCTGAACGGCGGGTGGCGCCCTGCGCCATGTCGTCCTGCTCCTTCGGCGCGTCTTGCAGCTGCTGGTGTCCGTTGACGACAACCTGCACGCGCGCATATCCAGCCTGCATCAGGGCCCTGGCGAGCCCTTGCGCAGCCAATTGCGATTCATGCGAGCCCAATTGCGCGTCTCGCATCGAGGCAAGCACCTCTTGCTCGCTGATCTCGCGAAGCATCAGGTGCTGCTGCGTTGCCTTCTGCTCCGAGCCTGTGGGCCACATCCGCCGCGGTGAAGCCTTGGCGGCTTCCGCGTCGTCCTCCTTGGCTTGCGCAGATGGCATCGATGGCCGGGCCGTAAAGGCTGGTGTGGTGGCCGGTTTGATCGCCGTGGAGACAGGCGCGGTCGCGGCAATTCCCGTCGAGGCCTCATGGTCGACTGCGTTGCCCGGGGAAGCAGTCCAACCGGCCGCCGCCGCGTGCACGGCGCGCTCCTGATCACCTTTGTCGTGCGCCGGCGGGGGTTGCAAGTCCGGCGCCTGCACCGCGACAAATCGCCCGATGCCTGAGCTGCCGGAACCTTCGCTCTGCCACTGCCGCTCACCGGACGGGGCAGGAGCGTTCCTGACCGATACGTCCGATGCCAAGCGGGCGTCGCCCGTTCCCAGAGAAGGGGCGGTACCACTCATTGCAACGCGGTGATCGCCAACGAGGTTGGCCGAAACGCCATTCGCGAGCACCCCGCCGACCTCGGATGCTCTCGCGCTGGCCGCCTGCGGCGCGTTGGCCACGCCGGGGAGCTCCCGCGGCGCGCTCATCGCAACTGAATTCGCGCGAAGCGACGAGAGCTCGACCTGGGCGATCCCTGCCTTCTCGGCCGAGAGGGTCGGATCGTCTGCAGGCGCCGCCTTGCCATCAGGGGGAGCAGCCTGCGCCTGGACTTGATCTGCTCGACCCCACGTGTCCAGCCACTGACGCTCCAAGTCCTGCAGCAAGCGCTTCTGCAAAGCTGTGCTGTCTTCAGGCCGCCCGCGCTGGGCCGTACTACCGCCGTGTATCAACGTCATCGGAACCTCCTCCCTGGGGATGTGTCTTCGCAGAGTCGCCATCGATATCGACTTGGCGCTCCATGGGCGAGCCTGGCGCCGCGACGGGAAGCGCTGGCCTTGGCGCAGCCCAGGCCGGTGTAATTCGCCCTGCCGTCAACGTGCCGTTGCTTCGCGCATGCCCAACCTCGAGCGGACGCGCGAACCGGCCCAACAGCCAGGCCTCCGCGGCATCCTGCGTTTCCTTGTCTCTCGCCTCCCGCCACCGCCGCTCGGCCGCTTGCCGAGACACCTTCTCCAGCGTGCGCTGCACGGCATGGCTCTGTTGCAGGTCTGTCTCCACGGCATCCACGCGACCTTGGCAGGCCTGTTGGGCTTCGCCGGCCGTCGTGGCCTTGTCATGGAGAAACCCGTGGAAGCGGCGATAGGCGCTATCAAGCTCCATGCTGGAGGCCACTTCACGACGCCAGCCTGCCCATGATTCGCTCAGGGAGATGAGGGCCTGGTCGGATCGGATCGCGAGTTGTTCGGCTTGGTACAACTCGTCCCGTGCCTGCTGGGCGCGTTGCATATGGTCGAAGGTCTGCGCTTGACGAGCACGAACTGCGGTTTGGAGCCAGGTCCCGCGCTTCTTCATGATGCCGCCTGCCTGGCCAATGCGCTGGCCAGTGCCGCGCGTGTCTGTGCAAGGCTGGAACGCTCGGCCGGCGACTGCCGCAGGAACTCAGTGATGCGGTCCCAGTTCTGCAGCGCGTGATCCATCTTGGGATTGCTTCCAGCCTTGTAGAGGCCCATGTCCACCATGTCATGCTGACGCCTGTGCACGGCGAGCAGGCTGCGCAACTCCTTGGCCAGCTCGTGGTCGTCCGACTTCAGCAAGTCACCGTCGAGGCGGCTGACGCTGTTCAGCACATCGACGGCCGGATAGTGGCCACCGTTGGCAAGTTCGCGGCTCAGGACGATGTGCCCATCCAAGGTGGCTCGCAGCGCGTCCGAGACGGGCTCGTTCAGGTCGTCCCCATCGACCAAGACCGTGTAGAGCGCAGTGATCGAGCCGGAACCTTGCAGGCCGCCGCACCGCTCGCACAGCGCCGGGATCGCAGAGAACACCGACGGCGTGTAGCCGCGCGCCGTGGGCGGCTGGCCGGCCGCCAGATCGATCTCACGACGCGCCATCGCGAAACGGGTGATCGAATCCATCATCAGCAGCACATGCCGCCCCTCGGCGCGAAAGTACTCGGCAATGCTGGTGGCCGTGTACGCGGCGCGAGCTCGCACGACGGCCGGTTGCTCGGCCGTCGCGACCACCACCACCGTTCTCGAACGGGCTTCCGGGGTCAGGCGCTTTTCGAGGAAATCCTGGACTTCGCGGCCACGCTCCCCGATCAGACCGATCACCGCGACGTCCGCCGTCAGATTGCGCGCCAACATGCCCAACAGCGAACTCTTGCCGACGCCGCTGCCCGCGAAGATGCCCATGCGCTGACCTCGCCCCAGGGGCAGCATGGCGTCGATGGCCCTGACTCCCGTCTCCAGCGACTCGCTGATGGGCGCGCGAGACAGCGGGTTCAGAGGCAGTGGGTGCAGCGGCATCTCTCGCATAGGCCCGGCAACGGCGCCTTCAATCGGCTTGGCAAAGGCGTCAACCACCTTGCCCAGCAAGCTGGACCCGACCCGCACGCTCGGCTGAGCATCCAGCGCCACCACTTCCGTGCCAACGACCAGCCCCTTGCACAGCCCGTAGGGCATCAGCGTGACATGCTTGTCGTGGATGGCGACCACCTCGGCCTCGATGTGCTCACCGCCCGGTGTGCGCAGCTCACAGATGTCACCCAGGGCAACTGCGGGCCCAGAGGATTCGATCCCGAGATCGGTCACCCGCGTGACCCGTCCCACGCGCCGATACAGAGGCAGCTGGGCAAGAGCTTGAGGCCAGGCAGACACGGTTCAGCTCTCAACAGCGGCGCGTTCGCGCCGCAATTGGTCCAGCCTCTCGCGCAGCAGTGCGAGTTGCACCTCAAGCCGCGCATCCAGGGTCTGAACATCCGACTGAATCAGGCAGCCGCCGATGCTGACGCGCGCATCGGCCGCGAACTTCACGCCATCCGGCCACGTGTTCGCTTCAGTCGCACCGCAAGCCACAAGACTTGCCAGATCCTGCGCATGCAGGAACACCGTCAGAGGCCCGTCAAGCCGCGCCTCTGCCAGCACCTTGCGCACCGCCGTCGCGACGGCCTCCGGAGGCTGCTGTCCGAGCAAGCGCGCGACGGCCACGAAGGTCCACTCCGTGACCTCGGTTTCCAGTTGCTCGCGCAACGCCTGGGCCTGACTGGCCAGCGCGGTGGCCAGGCCACGCCATTTCTCGGCCTGCTCCTTGGCATACCTGTCCTGACGCTCCTGGAGCTCCTGCTCGAGTCGCGACTTGGCTGCTTCATCGGCCTGCTGCTGGGCCGCCTGCTGCGCAAGCCGGCGGCCTTGCTCCTCGCCTTCGGCCCGGCCTTGCTTGATGCAGCGTTCCTTCAGCGCTTCGAGGTCGGTCTGGCCGATCCAGACGCCGGGCTCTGCCACCGCAGCGGTCGCGACTTCAGCCTGGCTGCGCAAGACAATTCGCGCAGCTGGCGCATCAGCGGCCTGGCCCGCCTTCAACACGGACGTCGCGCTCATGGCAGCTGCTCCTGGCGCGCCTGCGCAAGCTCGCGCCAGCTCTGCATCACGGCGTCGCGCAAGGCAGGCGTCCAAGCCTGCCCAGCCACGGCGCTGGGGCGAGCCAACAGCTCATGAGGCCAATGCAGCAGCACGGCGCCACGTTGCGACTCCGGCAACGCTGCAAGCAGCAGACTCTGCAATGCCGGGGCCTCGTTCGCCAGCACGAGGCATAGCCCACGCGCCTCCTCGGCAGACATCAGCGCGCCGTGGGAATCCTCGCTCAGCGCGGCGCGAATCACCGCCGCATCCGGTGGAATGCCCAGCCCATTCAGCTCGATCAGCAGTTCACCGAGCACCTGCCGCTCCACCCGCGGCAGTTGCTGCAGCAGCCAGTCACGATCCGATGGCCTGAGCGAGTGCAAGGCCAGGGCTGCGCGACGCAGCCCGGCGGAGGTTTCGGATTGCAGGTTCACTGCTGCGGCCCCAACCATTGCTTGATCGAACCGAGCAAGGCTTCACGTTCGCGGTCACTGAGCACCGGAAGCTCCGGCGCCTGCGGCTGGCGCCGAGTCCACCAGAGCACGCCGACGATCAGCAGCGTCATCGCAAGCACGACCGTCAACACCGTGGCGACCGGGCTCGCACCCCGTTCGACCGATACGACGCTGGGCTGCGTCCGCAGGACCTCAGGCTGGGCTGAACGCGCCAAGGCTTGACTGGCCGCCGGTGCCGGAGGCACCGTGCCCACGCCAAGGTCCGAGATCGAATGCACCGTCACCACGTCGCCGCGCGCCGGTTGCAGCCCGACCGCGGTGGCAACGAGCTGGCGCACCCGCGTGAGCTCGGAATCACCCAGATTGCGCTTGACGACCACTGCCACGTTCAAGTGAGCGATCTGACCGCCCTGCGAGACCGTCTGCGCCACCCGCTTACCGGTCTGATAGTCAGTCTCCTGGGTCTGCACCTGTGCCGCACCTCCACCGTTCGCGTTCGCCTCACCTGCAGGTTCCTTGGTCACCGTCCGTTCACGCGTGATGACACCCGCTGCGTGGCCGCCCTGCTCGCCTTGCGCAGCGCCCAGGACCTCTTCCGTCGTGACACGCGACTGCTCATGGTTGAGCACCGCGTCCACGGCCACCATCGACTCGCCCGGCTGGAACATCTGATCGAGCAGCCGTGCGGCCTTCTTGGCCAGGTGCGTTTCCATGCCTTGACGCGCGTCAAGCTGACCGGCGGCGAGCCCGGAGTCCTCTCCACCGGCTCGGGACAGCACAACACCGTGCTGATCCAGCACCGTGACGTCGTCCGGCTTGATTTCCGGCACCGAAGCCGCGATCAGACGCTGAATGCCCGTGACCTGGTCAGCACGCAGGGATTGGCCGCCTTTGAGCGAGACGCTGACGGAAGCCTTGGCCTTGGGGCCATCCTTGCGGAACAGGGTCTGGTCTGGCAGCGCAAGGTGGATGCGGGCATCCTGCACCTGATCGATCGCGAGGATCGTCCTCGTCAACTCGCCCTGCAGCGCACGCTGGTAGTTGACCTTCTGCACGAAGTCGCTGACGCCGAAGTCAGCGTTGTTGAAGAGCTCGAAACCCACCGCGCCGTGCAGCGGCAATTGCTTGCCCATCAGTGCCAGGCGCGTGCGGTGCACGCTGTCTGCGCCGACCAGAATGGCGCGGCCATCCTCACTGAGGCTGTAGGGTTGCTTGAGCTTGTCCAGCTCAGCAGTCAGCACCGCTGCATCACGCTCGGCTAGGTCGGAAAACAGCACCGCCTTCGGCGTGCGCTGGGCCCACCATGCCACCGCCAGAACGAAAGCAAGGATGGCAGCAAGCCCCAGGCCGAAACCGAGCTTCTTGCGCGTCGACCATCCGTCTAAAAAACCGCCCAACACAGCGGTCCGAGATTCCGTAGCCATCAATTACACCTGCATGCGCATCACGTCCTGATACGCCTCCAATACGCGGGATCGCACCTGGCTGGCGACCTGCATTGCCAATCGGGCCTGCTCCAGTTGCAGCATCACTTCATGCAGGTTTTCGGCCGTGCCCGAAGCCAGCTTGTTGATGCCTTGCTCGGCACCGACCAGCTGCGTGTTCAGGTTGCCCAGCTCGTGCTCCACCCAATTCGCAAAGCCGGGCGCTGCGGCATTCGTGCTGGCCTGTGTCACCTGCAAGGTCTGAGGTTGAATGGCCTCAATGGCTTCAATCGCTTGCCAACTCATCCCTGACCTCCGAGATCCAAGGCCTTGGCGGCCATGGCCCTGGCGGTACTCGCCACGGCCACGTTCGCTTCGTAGGCACGCAGCGCCGTGCTGACGCTGATCATTTCCGTGGCCTGGTCCACAGGGGCATAGGCCACGAAACCCTGGGCATTGGCATGCGGGTGCCCCGGGTCATGCACGAGCCGAGGAGCGAGATCCGGCGCAACGAGCTTGACTTCGCGAGGCAACATTGCAGGCTCCGCAAGCCCCAGCGCGCGACTGAAATTCACCTGCAACGGCTGGGCAACAACCTTTTGAACCGCATACGGCACCTGACCGGCGGGCGCACTGCTGTGCATGTTGGCGAGGTTGAGCGCGGCGACGTCGACACGGCGCTTCTCGAAATCCATGCCGGCAGCGGCAATCTGAAAAACGGCGCGGTAGTCCATCAGCGACGGCCCTCCTGCACGGCCACGGACAGGATGCTCAACTGGCGGCTCATGGCCTTGAGCAGTGCCTGGTACTGCAGGCTGTTGCTGGACAGCGCGGCCATCTCGTCGTCAAGCGCAATGGGGCGGCCGGCCGCCGTCACGACCTGCGGTGCGGGAACGTCCTCGGCCTTGAAGCCGCGACCGGCCGCCAGGTCCGTCGGGATATTGCCGAGCAGTTCCTCGAACTGCACTCGTGAGGCTTTGGCGCCAGCAACGTTGGCGTTGGCGATGTTCTGTGCAATGGCTTGATGCCTTAGCGCGCCTGCGTCCAAGGCGCGACTCACCAATTGCAAAGTGGCAGGGTCAATGAAGTTCAAGAGCGCTCCCCGTAGTTACTGGACGATCAGCTCGGCGTGCAGAGCACCCGCTGCCTTGATCGCTTGAAGAATGGAAATCATGTCGCGCGGCGCCGTCTTGGCCTTGGCCAGTAACTGCACCAGATCGGTCACTCGCGTCGGCCCCGCAGGCACGAACTTCGGTGTGGCCGGCTCCTGAACACGCAACTGGCTGTTCGTGAAGACTTCGGTCCGGACGCCGGAGCTCGGCGAGCGCAGGAACATGGGCTGCGACACGGCAGTCTCGGCAGTGACCGTCACCTTGGTCTCGCCGACGACGACGGCCACCGGGGAAATGCGCACATCGCCGCCAGCGACGAGGGTGCCGGTGCGCTCGTTGATGACGACGCGCGCATGGTGGTCCGGCTCGACAGCCAACGCTTCGACTTGCCGCACGAAGGTGGGCACCTTGGCGCGATAGGCACGCGGCACCTGCACCTCGACGGCGCCGGCATCGCGAACCTCGGCGAGTTCCGCACCGAAGCTCTCATTGATGCGATCCGCCATGCGGCCGGCGGTGCCGAAGTCGGCCTGGTTCAGCACCAGCGAAAGCAAGGGCTGAGCGTCGGGCTCCTCCTGCAAGGCCACTTCGACCGTGCCGCCTCCGCTGACGAGCCCCGCTGTCGGATGGTTCTTCTGCACCTGGTTGCCTTGCGCATCGTGGCGGAAGCCGCCGACAGTCAACGCTCCTTGTGCCAACACGTAGACGCGACCGTCCGCCCCCTTGAGCGGCGCCATCAGCAAGGTGCCACCTTCAAGGCTGCGCGCGTCGCCCACCGAACTCACCGAGACATCCACATGGTCGCCGGGTCGTGAATAGGCCGGCAGGTTGGCAGTGACCATCACCACGGCAACATTGCGGCTTGCAATGTCATCCGACGCGATGCTCAGATCGAAACGATTCAGCAGGTTGGACAGCGTGACGCGGGTTGCCTTGCTGCGCGAGCTGTCGCCCGAGCCGGACAAGCCCGTCACGACCCCATAGCCCACCAAAGCGTTCTCGCGCTGTGCGCCGACGCGGGCCAGATCCTTGAGCCGCACGGACTGAGCCTGCGCCGGCAACAAGGCGCTCAAGACGAGGCAGAAAAGAATCGCCGCACGCATATCAAATCCCGAAGAGGCTGAGCAGCTTCTGCCACCAGCGCGGCCGCTGCATGTCGCCAAGCACGCCATCACCCACGAAAGCCAGCTTGGCTTCGGCCAGCCTGCTCGACAGCACGACGTTCTGTTCGCTGATGTCACGCGGGCGCACACGCCCTTCAGCACGGATGGTCTGCTTCTCGCCGTTGATCTCGAGCAGCTGCTCACCACCCACGCGCAGATCACCGTTCGGCAGCACTTCTCGAACCAGGACTGTGATCTGCGCCAGCACGCGGCCGGCGCGTTGCGTGCGACCCGTGCCGTTGAAGTCGTTGTTGGCCGTGGCACCCGCGCTCTTGTTCCAGTTGGGCAGGCTGATACCCAAACCAACGCTGGAGTCACGGTTCGTGCCGGTATCGGCCGACGACGTGGCCGTCGTGCTCTCGTAGACCATGATCGTCAGCACTTCGCCGATCTCGAAACGACGACGATCAGCGGTCAGGGACTGGAACTGCGCATCGGAGTACAGGCTGCCCCGTGCTCGTGGGCGCGGCGCCGGGCCCGCCGGAGCAACCGGGCTGGCGGAGGCAGCGGCCTGCGGTGCCGCAACGGCTTCGGCCTTTGGTGCGACGCTGTCGAACTCATCGGCCCATGCCCCAACGGAGCTCATGGCCAGGGCGATGACAAGGGCTCTCATTCGTTCACCACCAGTGTTTGCGCGTCGACCATCCGCCCCTCAAGAGGCGTCGCACGCCCCGACGCCTGCGCCCGAGCGATCTCGCCGACACGGGTGGGCGCCAGCAGTTGCGCGGGCATGCGAATCTCCATCGCCCCTTGCGCCAAGACGGCGGTGACGTGATCGCCGCGCACCAATGCCCCCGACGGCAACAGTGAGGCAGCGCTCAGGATCTCGCCGGCTCGCAACGCCATGCGCAGCCGTCCCGAAGGTTGGGGCTGGGCATCCGCGGACTGCACGGCCAGTCCCTCGGGCCAGCGGCGCGACTGCAACTCAAGATCGCCAGGCTGAAGCGCCGCCCCAGGCCCGAGGTCATGCGTGCTTACCCACGCCGGCGCCGTCCACGCCACAGTCACCGGTACCTGCTGAACATACGCACGCCCACCGCCCAACTGCACGCGTACGGGCCAGGTCATTGGTCCGCTGCGCAGAAACTGGCCCTTGGCCCCCTCCATGGCGAGCAAAGAGGCCCCAGCAGGCAATGAAGGGCCTGCAGCCCGGCAGCGCACCTCGACGGTCACCCCCCGTGACTGCGCAAGCCGCTCCAGCCCTGCCTCGGCCGCATCGCACAGCGGGTTGGCTTGGGCGCAGGCAGCGACGGTCAGGCCGCAGAACGCTGAGACGATGACGCGTTTCATTTGCGCAGGTTGTTGGTCATGCCGGCAATCTCGTCGGCAGCCTGCATGACCTTGACGTTCATTTCGTAGGCGCGCTGGGCCACCATGAGCTGCACCATCTCTTCGACCAGCTGGACGTTGGAGGCCTCCTGATAGCCCTGCTTCAAACGTCCTGCGCCGGCCTCGCCGGGAGGCGCAAGCGTGGCCTCCCCAGAGCCTGTGCTGGCCCGCCAAAGACCTTCGCCAGCCGAAGTCAGTGCGGCCGGATTGGCAAATACGGCCAGATCGATGCGCCCCAGGGTGGTGGTGCGGCCAGCATCGTCACGCCCGGTGACCTGCCCGTCCTCGCCAATGCCCAGGCTGCGGACGTCATTGGGCACGTGAATGTGCTGGCGCAGCACGAAGCCATCGGACACCGTCAGGAGTCGCTCGGCGTTGACCTCCAGGCGCGCGCCGCGGCTGAACGCAGGGCTGCCGTCCGGCAGTTGCACCTCGAGGAATCCATCGCCCTGGACGGCGACAGACATGGTGTCATCGACGCGGCGCAACTCGCCCGCCACGAAGGAGCGCTGCACGGCGCCGATCTTCACGCCAGCCGAAACCGCAGACACCTCGCTGGGTCGCTGGCCGTCCATGCCGGCGCTGACAAGGTCACCAAAGCGCAGGTTGCTGCGCTTGAAGCCAGGCGTGCTGACATTGGCGACGTTGTTGGCAATCGTGTCGAGTTGGGCTGTCTGGGCCTTCATGCCGGTGGCGGCAATGTAGAGAGCGTCATTCATATCAGTTGTTCTCGCCCAGGCGCCGGATCGCGGTCGCCTGCATGTCGTCAGCAGCCTGGAAGACTCGAACCATGGTCTCGGCATGGCGGGTGGTGCTCATCAAGGTCACCATTTCCTGGCTGGGGATGACGTTGGATTGCTCCAGGTGTCCGCTGCGCACACCGATCACCGCAGACTCGGCGTCCCATTGACTGCTGTCCGCCAC
Organism: Roseateles sp. P5_E4; assembly: GCF_054049255.1. NCBI lineage: Bacteria > Pseudomonadati > Pseudomonadota > Betaproteobacteria > Burkholderiales > Sphaerotilaceae > Roseateles > Roseateles sp. P5_E4. The sequence continues at coordinate 57,950 of NZ_JBFUMS010000020.1, forward strand.
ATAGAGCCCGTCGCCGAGCGGACGCAGCGGCAAATTAGGTTTGACGCCGATGAGCCGCAGCGCATCCAGCACTTGACCCTGCTGCTTGAGCTGCCCCTGGGCATCGATCTCCAGCCCCGTGCGCTGATCGGCACGCAAGCTGATCGGGCCGTGGGATCCCAGCACCTTGTGCCCCGCCAGCGTGCGCAACAAGCCTTGCGCATCGATCTGGAATCCCCCCTGTCGGCTCAATGCCTGGCTTCCATCATCCGACTCGAGCAGGAGGTAGCGCCCGTCGGGCAGCGCGACGTCGAGCGCCTGGCCCGTGGCGTTCAGCTTGCCCGTTCTGACGTCGGTCTGCACCTGCAACTCGCTCGTGGCGCTCATCAGGTCGGCGAACGGCGTCTGCACGGCAACCTGGCGCTTGTAGCCGGGTGTGGAGAGGTTGGCAACGTTGTGGCTGGTCAGCTTGAGCCGATCCAGGTCGTGCTGCAAACCGATGGCGGCGATTTCCAAGGCGTTCATTTGGAGCTTTCAGTGGACGGCAGGCTCAGGCTGCCAAAGGCCTTGAGCGGGATCAGGTTGGGCACCTCGGTGACCGCCAGGATGCGCATATGCGGCAGCGCACGCTCAGTGAGTGCGCGCAGATGGCGCCGCAGGTCCGGCGCGCAGAGCAGGACGGGCAGCAGATTGCTGCGAACCATCTGCTCGGCCAGCACGATGGCCCTGGCGAGCACCTGCTCGATGAATCGGGGATCGGTCGGCGTCGCGTCCTGCGCGCCTTGGCGCAGGCGTTGCTCCACGCTGGGATCGAGCGTCAGCACGTGCAGGGCCTGGCCCTCACCCATGAGCTGCTGGCAGATCGACGCTCCGAGGCGCTGGCGCACGGCTTCGGTGAGAAGCGCCGAATCCTTGGTGGTGCGGCCCGCATCGGCCAAGGTCTCGATGATGCCCTCGGCGTGCACGAGACTGACCTTTTCGCGCAGCAGCGCCTGAAAGACCTTCTGCACATCGACGACACCGAGCACGGTCGGCACCAGCTCCTCGACCAATCCAGGCTGCGCATCCCGAACCCGGTTCAACAGCCGATCTGTTTCGGCGCGTGTGACCAGGTTGGCACAGTGCTGGCGCAGCGTCTCGCTCAGGTGTGTGACGAACACCGTCGGCGTGTCGACCAGTGTGTAGCGCGCGGCGCGTGCCTTCTCGCGCTCGCTCTCGTCGATCCACACGGCCGGCAGCCCATAGGTCGGCTCGCGCGTCTCTATGCCCTTGACGTGCTTGGTGTCACCGCTCGGATGGATGGCCAGCAGCTTGTCCTCGTGCAGCTCGCCACGGCCGTAGACCACGCTGTAGATCGCGAGCTCGTAGGCGTTCGCTGCCAGGCGGGCCTCGTTGATGAAGCGCACGGCGGGCAGCAACAGGCCGAAGTCCTGCGCGAACTGCTTGCGCAGCGCGGCGATGCGCTGCATGAAGACCGATTCCTCGCCCTGAGCCAAGGCTGCGAGCGCGCTGCCGATGCGCACCTCGACCGGATGGACGCGGGGCACGAGATCGTCGCCCTTGGGCTTTTCCTCTGTCGAAGCTTCAGCCTCCGGCTCGTCACCTGGCTCGCGACGCAGGCCGGCCATCAAGGCCAGCAAAGCGAGAACGGTTGCGACGGTGAGCACAGGCAACGCGGGAATGCCCGGCAGCATCAGCAGGACCATCAATGCGCCAACCACCAGCCAGATCGCCTTTGGGAAGCTGGTGAGCTGCTTGAGCACCTCGCCGCTGAGGTTGCTGTCCGAGGCCGAGCGGGTGACGATGATGCCGGTGCCGACTGAAATGACCAGCGCCGGAATCTGCGTGACGATGCCGTCACCCACCGTCAGCAGCGTGAAGGTCTGCAGCGCTTCGCTCCAGCCCATGCCGCGCTGCATGACGCCGATGACCAGCCCACCTACGATGTTGATGAGCAGGATGATGATGCCGGCCACGGCATCGCCCTTGACGAACTTGCTGGCACCGTCCATCGCGCCATAGAACGCTGCCTGCCGCTCCAGCGTCTTGCGCCGGCGCTGGGCCTCGGGCTGGTCGATGAAACCCATGTTCAGGTCGGCATCGATGCTCATCTGCTGGCCGGGCATGCTGTCCAGCGTGAAGCGCGCCGCCACCTCCGACACGCGCTGAGCGCCATTGGTCACGACGACGTACTGCACGACGACCAGGATCAGGAAGACGATGAGGCCGATGACGAAGTTGCCCGCCACGACGTAGGAGCCCACTGCCCCGATCACCTGGCCGGCGCCGGCGTCCGTCAGGATGAGCCGCGTGGCGGCGACGTTCAGGGACAGCCGGAACAGCGTTGCGATCAGCAGCAGCGACGGGAAGGTCGAGAACTCCACCGGCCGATGCATATAGAACGTCAACATCAGCAGCGTCAAAGCGAAGCCGACGTTGGCCAGGATCAGGAAGTCCAGCAGCCCGGCCGGGATCGGTGCGAACAGCACCGTGAGCACTCCCAGCACCACCACAACGAGCAAGATATCGGCATGGCGGCCGAACGCACGACGCAGCGAGTTCATGCGGGCCTCATTCCGCTGCGGGCTTCACGCAGGCTGCGCAGCCACACCAGGATGCGCGCCACCGGCGGATACCACTGCTCCGGCACATAGGCGTCCTGAGCAACCTCTTTGTACAGAGCACGGGCCAGGCGTGGGCTGTGAACAATCGGCACACCCGCCTTGTTGGCGGCGCGGCGAATCTGTTGCGCCAGCATGCCCGCCCCCTTGGCGACGACCAACGGCGCGGGCGTCACGCCGTGCTCATACCTGAGTGCCACGGCCACGTGCGTGGGGTTGGTGATCACCACCTGCGCCTCGGGCACCTTGCCCACGGAGCGAGCCGCTTTCAGGAACTGCATGCGGATCTCGCGCTGGCGGTTCCGGATGCGCGGATCGCCTTCGCGATTCTTGTGCTCGTCCTCGATCTCGCGCTTGCTCATGCGCAAGTTGCGCAGGAAATCCCAGCGAACGAAGAGCAGGTCGATCAACACGAAGATCAGCAGCACGGCGCACAGCTTGGCGACCAGGCCTCCCGAGGACTGCATCACACGGAAGAGCAACGCCTTGCCCGGCAACCCAAGCAATTTCAGCGCGTCCGGCAGCAGCGCCTGGAGCGCAAGGAAGGCCGTGCCGATCAGGGCTGCCAGCTTGAGCGTGCTCTTGAAGGCCTCGTAGAGCAGGCGCATCGAAAATAGCTTCTTGAAGCCCTGCACCGGGTTCAATCGCGTGAAGTCAGGCTTGATTGGCGTTGACGAAAACACCAGGCCGCCGCTTTGCAGGACACCCATCAGAAGCGCCGCAACGACGACCGCGAACAGCAACGGCGCGAGAACCAGCATCGCGTCATTCAATCCACGCTCTGTCAGGCGCGCAGCACCCGCCGAGTCATCCACGATGCCCGGGGGCAACGCCAAGCCGCGGGCGAGCAACCCGGCCAGGCCCTTGATCGCTGGCACGAGCAACGCATAGGCGGCCAGCATCATGGTCACGAGCACCGCAAAGCTTGCCGCCTCGGTGCTGCGCGCCACTTGGCCGCGCTTGCGCGCCTCATCCAGCTTGAAAGGTGTCGCCTGCTCGTTGCGATCCAGATCCTGCTCACGACTCATGGCAACACCCCTTGCCAGAAGTCGAACACGCCGGCGTAAAGCCGCCTCAGCGCCGGCGCCATGCCAGGCGCAGCGATGGCCAGTGTCGACAGGCCCACCAGGACCTTCACAGGCATGCCAACGAACAGCACATTCATCTGCGGCAGGACTCGCGAGGTCACATCCAGCACGAGTTCAGTCAGCAGCAGCATGAAAAGCGCCGGCGCCATGACGACGATCGTCATGGTGAACATGGCGCCCATGACACGCGCAAGGATCGAGGCATCGGGCAGTCGCCACAGTCCACCGGGCGGCACCCATTGAGCGACCTGCGCGATACCGCGCAGTAGCGCGTGGTGCCCGTCGACGCCAAAGAAAACGCTCATGCCTACCAAGGTCAGGGCGACGCCCATCACTGGCACGTTGGCACGCGTCACGGGGTCCAGCACCGTCGCCATGCCAAAGCCCATTTGCAGGTCAAGCAGCCGCCCTGCCATGGAAAGCGCCGCAAACGCCGCGTGCAGGGACAAGCCCAAAAGCGTGCCGAACGCCGCCTCACTCAACAGGAGCAAGGACAGCCCGCCAATGCCGGCAGGCACGGGCGTGCGCAAGCCCAATGCAGCACACAGGCTGCCCGATAACGCGAGCGTGAACAGCACCCAGAAGACAGGCGGCGCCTTGACCGCCTGAGCGAGTGGGCTCAGCGTCAACAGGGCACCAAGGCGTGCCCACAACAAGAGCACGGCCACCGCCCAAGCGGGGTCGATCCAGGGCATTGGAGTTACACCAGTCGGGGGATCGCGCGAATGAGGGCACTGCTGTAGGCCACCAACTGGCCCAGCATCCACGGCCCCGCCATCACCAGCACCGCAACGCTGGCCAGCAGCTTGGGGATGAAGGTGAGCGACATCTCCTGAATCTGCGTGACCACCTGAAAGATGCTCACAGCCAGACCCACGATCAGCACAGTGAGCAGCAGCGGCGCAGAAATCGCCACGGCCTGCCACATCAGCTGAGCAAAAAGATGAAGCGAAACGTCTGGCGTCAAAGCGCCACCCTCCCTGAAACGTGCCCCGTATTGATGAATGTCGGCGGTTCGTTCCACCGATCTTTTCTAGGGCGCGATTCTTCCGGCGAACTCGCCTTGGGTTTAGGGAGAACTACCCGCGTATCAGGGGGTTAGCCACTCACTCAGGGGGGCCGTCGCTCGGCGCGCCCCCGCAGCCATCAGGCCAGGCGAGCGGTCATCTTCTCAAGCATCGCCCGCAGCGCCGGGTTGCGACTGGCCGCCATGCCCATGAAGCGCTCCAACGCCCGCGCCAGCCATTGGGCGTCGAGGGCATCCGGTCCGCGTTCGAGCACGGTCTTGGCGACCAGCACGTTCGTGGAACGCGGATCGAGCTTGGATGCCGTGCGCAGATGGCGCTCGGCGGCGTCGCGATTGCCGCGCAGGGCGGCGATCAAGGCCAGGCCGCCATGGGTCTCGCCAAAATTGGCGTCTTGAGCCAGCGCAGCTTCGAAGCTGGCCGCAGCACCATCAAGATCACCGGCCAGCAATTGCAGCCAGGCCAAGGCGTGCCAGCTGCCCAGATGGCTTGGCGCTACCTCGACGGCCACCTTCAAAGCCTCCGTCGCCTGCGGCAGCTGGCCCTGGGAAGCCAGTGCCAAGCCGCGCCCCAGATGCGCGCGACCGAGCTGAGGCTCGACGTGTGCGCTTTGCGCAAAGCGCTCCAGCGCCACAGCCGCATGCCCTTGACTCAGCTCCACAAAACCTGCCGCGGCAGCCAGCTCCGCATGGCCTTCGATCGCCCGTGCGTCCACACGCGACAGCAGTTGGGCCGCCTCGTCGATGCGTTCGGCGTCCAGCAGCAGGGTCGCGATGGCAGCTTGCCCTTGCAAGGGCAACGCCGCGCCGCGCCCGGCCTCCCAGGCTTTGGCCTCGGCCAGCGCATCCTCCAGCGCGCCCACGTGGTGGTGGGCACGAATGCGCAGCAGCCAGACGGCATCACCCTCGCCGGGCGGCAGCTCGATGGCCTTCAAGCCGGCGAGCGTCGGCGCCACCTCTGCCCAGTCGCCCTGCTGCGCATGGCTTCGCGCCAGCTCCTGCAACACGGCCGGGTGCGAGTGGCCTTCAGTTACCAACTCCCGCAGCAGCGTCACCGCTTTCGCGGCATCGCCGCCCGCGCGCTCGGCAACTGCAAGCCGATAGCGTGCCAGTGCATCGCCAGGCTGGATTTCCAGCAACTGCTGCAGGGTCGACCTGGCGGCCGCCCAATCCCCCATCTGCAACTGCTCATCTGCCACATCCGCCAGCAGAGTCGGGTTGCGCGGGTCATGCGCCAGATAGTCCAGCAAGCGGCTCAGTCGATCTACTGTCATCGCAAATCCAAGGCAGTCAGTGCGGCTTGCCGCCGGTGTAGGCAGAGATGAAAAGGTGGCCGGGGTCCTGCTCTGCCTCGCCGTCGGCGGGTTGAGCGTCCTTTTGCGGCACAGGCGCAGTGCTGTTCACGCTCGTCGCGGGCTGCTCGGCGGCAGGCGCACCCTCCCGGCCGGGCAAGTGCTGAATCGCGTCGATGACGCGTCGCATGTCGCCGTTCAGCGGAGCGTTGTCCTGGTTGCGCGCTACGCCGTCGCCAAGGGCCTGCACCGCTTGATCGAACTCGTCGGCCGCAAGATGCAGCATGCCGCGGTGGAAAGCTGCGAGATAGGCCTGCGGATGCGACTCGCCGAGCAACGCCAGCGGCGCCCACACCGCCTTGGCAGCGTCCACTTCACCGGAGGTCATATGGAGCATGCCGAGTTGGAACCGAGCCAGCGGAAAGTCCGCGCCCTGCTCCACGGCCCTGGCCATCGCCGCCTTGGCCTCAGCAGCAAGCCCAAGCTGCGCGTACTCGCTGCCGAGCATGAAGAGCGCCTCGACCGAGGCATCGGCTCGGCTGGCCGCTTCTTTCAGGTAGACCAGGGCATGCCCGGCATCGTCGCGCCGCGAGGCGTCCAGGGCCAGGGCGAGCAGTTCGGCTTGGTTCAGCGTGGCAAGAGCGTCGGACATAAGTCGAGAGGGGTAACGGCAAGCAGCGGATTCGCTGGCGGGCGCGATTGTGCAGCCTCGAAAAGACGGGCTGGGCGCCTATGTGGGGGATGCGCCGAATCAGCGCGCGCTGACGTTCTGCGCGCGCTTGGCTCCCGAGCCCTGGCAGCCCGCGCCGCTGTCGGTGCGCGAACTGCGAGCCCTCGTGGAGCGGCTGCTGGCGCTCAAGGACATGCAACAGCAGGAAGCCAATCGGCTTGAAGCCCAAGGCGACAGCGCGGTGTTGCGCACCTCCATTGAAGCGCATATCGGCTACTGCTGCACCCAGTGCAAGGCCCGCTCGCCCAGCGGCAGCAGCCGGTCCTTGCGACCCTTGCCCTCGCGGATGAGCACCACGCAGCGCCCGGCGTCCACGTCCCCGAGTTCCAGCCGCGTGGCCTCCATCCGGCGCATGCCCGTGGCGTAGAGCACCTCCATCAGCGCGCGGTCCCGCAGGCCCAGCGGCGTGCTGGTGTCGGGCAGCGCGAGCACCGTGTCCATCTCCTGCGCCGTGAGCACGCTGCGCGGCAGCCGCCGGATGCTGCGCGGCAGGTCCAGGTCCGCCGCCGGGTTGGCCGGGATGGCGCCGGAGCGGGTCAGCCACTTGAACCAGCCCCTCAGCGGCACGAGCTTGCAGCGCTGGCTGGCGATGCTCAGCGGCGCGCCGTCCGCCTTGCGGTAGTGGTACAGCCAGCGCTGGTAGCGCTCCAGCACCGCGCGGCTGACGTGCTGCGGGTGGGTGACGGAGCGCTCATCGCACCAGGCGATGAAGTCACGCAGGTAGCGCTCGATGCTGTAGAGGCCCAGCTCTGTGCTGCCCAGGATGGCCCGATGCTCGACGTAGCGGCGCATGGCGGCGTAAAGGCCCGTGGCGTCGCGCGGGTCGCCTACGGCCACGGCGAAGCGCTGGCGCGGGTTCGGTGTGTTCCGGTAAGGATGGCTGCCGGTGCGCATACGTCAGACCGGTGTCGGTAGGACCAGGGCTTCGCGTTCACGCGGGAACAGTGCTTCGGTGCTCTGATTCCCGTTCACGTCCTCGCCATCGGGCTGCGGCCCGCGTGGCGACTGGGTTTTCTCAGTCGTTGCACCACCCCGACCAGGGGCCGACCGAGGGCCGACCACCCCCCGACCGGAGGCCGACCGAGCGGGCTTTGACCCCGGCCGGTCGCTGTTGTAGTGATGGGCTTGAGGCCCGTCCAGGTCGCGCAGCCCGCACAGGTGCGCGCGCAGGGCCTCGCCGTCGTCACCGTCATACAGCAGCTCATAGCAGTGCGTGAGCCCTCGGCGGTGCACGGCCAGGAAACTCCATTTCCTGTAGCCGCGCCAGGTGCACCTTGAGCTGTGTGTCGCCCCAGCGCAGCGCCTCGCGCAGCTCGCGCCGCGTGAAGCGCAGGTCTGCCGGCGTCACGCCCTTGGCCTGGCACTGCTCGCGCGCCCACTCGCGCAACAGCGTCAGCAGCTTGCGCGTCTGCGGCGGTAACCCCGCCTTGCCATACTCTGCGTCGAACATTGACTGGCCTGCATCTCAGATGCCTCGTATGCGCTCAACAAAGCAGTTGGGCGTTTCGCACCGAATCTCTAAGCTGCCAGGTCTCTCCACGAATTGGAAGTGTCCGACGCCGCAGTGCAGGCAAGTCAACTCCGTGCGTCCATTGGCCTTGAACTCGTCATAAGCCTCGTGCGCGCGCTTGTACTCGGCATCATTGAATTTTGGGAGCGAGATTTCAGAAGCCATAAAGCATCTTTCGGATGGTTGGGCTCATTTTGACGGCGACTCCAGCATCCTGAGCGCGCTGCATCGCGTCTCGCACAAGATTAGCTTGCTCTACTTCCGTGAGGGTGGGCACATTCCTGGCCGCCCAATAGCTCGCACGGAACTCGTCGTTCCACGCCCCCGCCGCCACCCTTGTGTCGATGTATTCCATGTGCCCCATCTCATGGGCCAGCGTCTCACGCACCGAGAGATTGGCGGTTGGGTGCACGCTGTCAGAGAGCGTCGGGAATACGTCGCCCCGGATGTAGACGACTCCTCTGTCAGAAGCGCCTGTGAACGGGCCTTCATTAAATCGGAGCACTCGCGGGTCGCCACCAATACTCGTCCATTGCTCGGTGACGTGGGCAATTTCGTCCGGCGTGAGGATGCGGTCTCGCTCGCCGCGTAGCGGACTGCCAAGACCGCTGACTCCTCTGGTTTCGGCTCCGGCAACATCACTTGCATAGGTGGCTCGCGCCGCCGCATTGGCCTCAGCCCCTTGGAATCGTGACAGCGCCAGCTCCTCAGCCGTGACGACGGGGCGCAAGCTCACCGAGCCAGGAATGACCGGCGCCGTGCCAACGAACGCAGAGGCCCCGTTGCTAACGAAGTTCAGCGCCGCAACCACCTTCTCGTCGGTTGTCCTGGCCAAGTTGAACTGAGCCGCATTCTGACCAGCTTGCCGTGCGTAATACGGCACATTGAGAAGGCCGCGTCCTGCTTCCTCAGCAAGCATGGTCGGAGCCATCAGCGTGGCTCCAACAAGCCCGATACCGCGCTCATACCAAGGTGCGTTTCTATCCTTCAGCATGCCGACCGCTTGCTGATAGCTGGACGTCACGAAGCCCGGTGCGAAGTGGCCGCTGTGGTCCAACTCAGGCAATGCGACTGCGCGCTGGCCCGCCACCTCGACTCGCTGGTCATCCCGCAGTTGAGGCAACGCCTGACCATGCAGGTCAATAGGGGTAGGCGGCGCTATAGGCGTGCCGGCCGCAGCGGCTTGCACCGCCAAGGCGGCGCGCCTTGCGGCGGCCTGCTCTGGCGTCAACTCCACACTCGTCCAGCGACCGTCGGCACCCTGCTCGGAGACGGTGACAAAGTCGTCCTGCACAGCCGAACCGGAGGCGCCGTTCGGCGCCGGGTAGCGGGCTAGCAAGCGTCGGGTTTCGGTGTCGTCGGTTCCCCAGCGGCTGTAGTCGCTGGACTGGCTGGCCAGACTCTCGCCCAACGCATTGCCAAGCGTGCTTGCAAACACAGTCTCATAGCTCTGACGGTTGCCCGTGGAAAGCGACCGCGCAACCAGCCCAGCGGTCGCGCCTCCCGCAAACCGGGCCCCGAAACCGTTGCCGCCAACCGCCGAGCTGGCGGCAGAACCCGCCCCCGCACTGAAGGCGCTGATCATCACGGTGCGCCAGCTCCAGTTGCCGCGCAACGCTTGACTCGTGGCACTGGACGCTGCACCGGAGGCGGCGGCCTGCCCGGCCCTGGTCATCCAGGAGGCGCTGCTGTCAACCGGAGATACCGCTTGGCCCGCATAGGCTGCCGCAGCCGCAATCGCCGTGCTCTTGTAGTCGTACTCGCTCTGGCCCGTGAAGCCGGGGGGATGTGCCAACTCGTAGTCGAACATGTCCTTTGTGACCTCGCCCCCAAAGGTCGAGAACACGGCGGGAGCGAGAACGTTGAATTTCGCCATGCGACTGCCGCCACCGCGCAGCAGGTCGCCGTAGTCCAACCTGCCGTTGAAAGCAGCCGCCGAATACTGGCGGGCAGCGTCGCCAGCAGCAGCGCCTGCCATCGGATTTCGACTCAAGATGGTCACAACCACGGCCACGATGGCTCCAACGATCATGCTCGCTGCGCCGCATTTGTCCTTGGGCGGCGGCGGCACCGGCATGGTCGGGTCGGTGCGGCCGATCGCTTCACCCGCGTTGTACGGCCGCCAGGTGGTGGAGTTGTTGTGGATGTTGGTGACCTTGTTGGGGATCACCAGCACCTGCCCAGCCTTGAGAAAAGCGCTGGCCGGCAGGCCGTTGGACTCGGCGATGAGGTACCACATCGCGCGGTCACCCCAGAGGCCCTGGGCGATGGAGGCCAGCGTCTCGCCATCGCTGCGCACGGTGTAGCTGGTCCCGGCCGCACCGGGGTAGTTGTCGTTGATGGGTTCGTAGTTCTGGTCGAAGTCCGCCGTGGAGGCGCCGTGGTAAGTCTGGATGTAGGCGGCCTGCCCCGGGCCCCGGTCGGCGGGTTCCACATAGAACCGCCTGCCGGCCACGCGCTGGTAATAGCTGCGCTTGCTGCTTGACGTCTTCATGGCCAACTGCTCGGCGTAGCTGACGCGCTGAACGTCTTCTGGCGTGTCAGAGACATCACCGATGCGATGGTCGTCTGCGTAGTAGAAGAAGTGCTGGCTGTAGCGGTAATTTGAGGCCGACGAAGAGCGCCCGCGCTGCAGGATGAGGCCGCTGGCGGTGGTGGTGTAGAGGTTGTCGATATAGGCGACCGAGTCGTAGGTGCGGGTCAGGTGGCCGTTGTAGTCGTAATAGAAGTAGGTGGTGCCCGAAGCTGATCCGGTCGGGGTCTTGACGATCAGCGACTGCTGGGCACCGTCCCAGTATTCGTAGGTGTAGCTCGTTGTGGTGGTGTTGCTCGGCGTGCTGGTGGGTTTGAGCACCGTCCTGGCCAGAGCACCCTTGCCGGTGGTGCTGTACGCAGAATCAGCCACCGTGTTGCCGGTAACGGCATTGAAGTAGCTGAAGTCGAGCGTGTAGTTCTTGCCGCTGTCTTTGCCGTCGAAGAAGCGTTGTTGCACCAGGCGGTTGTCGCCGTCGTAGTCGGACTGGGTTTCCTGGTTGTTGACGAAGTCCTTTTGCTGGACCGTGCGCCCCAACTCGTCGATCGCCCGGGTGGTCTTGAGTGCCCCGCCCTGCTTCGTGTTCTGCAGGTACCCGTCGCTGCTGTACTCGTAGAGCTCGTTGACCGTCTGGCCGGCGTACATGTATTGAGCCGTTGCCCGTCGGCTCAGCTTGTCATAGCCGATCATGATGCCGTCACTGCCGGTCTCAATCTTGACCGAGGTGTCGCCGATGCTCGAACCGCGACGTGCATTGATGAAGCGGCTGGTATCGCTGGTATTGGTGCTGGTCGTGGAGAGCTGGCCCTTGGTGACCGTGAAGCGGTTGAGCGAGTCATAGGCGTACCAGAAGGTTTGCCGATCGCGTATGCCGGCGGCACCATCCCAATACACGCTGTCCACGAGGCGGCGGTTGCCCACAGCGTCGAACTCGTAATGGATGTCGTAGAACGGCGCAGGCATAGTGCCGCCCGTCACTAGGCGCGTGTCCTGGGCCCGCACGATGCGGTTGAGTTCGTCGTAGGTGATGGTGCCGTTCTGGTAGGCCACGGCTCCTTTGTCTGCGTTCTTGCCGCCCTGCGAATCCAGCTTGAAATAGCCCTCGTAGACGCGATTGCCCGCGTTGTCGTAGGCGTATTCCGCGCTGAGCAGCAACGAGTTGTCGCGCAGGCTCTGGATATAGCCATTGGCATAGTAGGTGTAGCTGACGTCCTGGATGCGTTCAGTGCTCTTGGTTTGTGTGAGCTGGCCTGCGCTGTTGTACGTGTAGGTGAAGGTCGCGTTGTTGAGATCCTTGTGGCGCGTGGTGTTGCCGAAGTATTCGATCTCATCGACCAGGCTGCGACCATCGGCTTGCAGCGTTGTCTTGATGTACCCGCCGCTCTTGGCAATGGCAGTCAGGCCATTGCCAGCGCTGACGGCACCACCCATGGCGAGGATGGCACCGTCTGACACCTGCTTGAGGCTGTAGCTGTACTCCGTCTTGGCGCCGCCCGCCGTCACCGTCTTCACCACGCGACCCATCGCGTCGTAGTCGGTGGTGGTGGCGAGTTGCTGGGCCTGTGGCTTCTTGTTGTCTTCCGCATTCACGAAACGGATGCGCTGGCCGAGCTCGTCGTAGGCGTAGCTGTCTTTCAAGTCCCCGACGTTGCCGATAGTGCCGTTGAGGTTGTAGCGCTGGGCGTTCTTTCGGACGGATGCTGTGAGGCGTCCGATCGCGTCGTAGTCCTGCATCACGACGTTGTCGTAGGCATCGGTGACCTTGCGCACATCGCCGAAGATGTCTCGCCCATAGACCGTCTTGCCGCCTGCGCCGCTGCTGAAGGTATCGGCATTGCCGCCGCCCGCATCGAAGGTCGCTGCCGCGCCTTCTTCGTCACGACCACCCGCCACGTACTGCGTGCGGCTGAGCTTGCCGTTGGCATCCGTCGTGGTGGTGTGGCGCCCCAGCAGGTCGTAGCCGTAGTTCGTGACGGGACGCGCGCGGTAGCGGAAGCCGTTCTCGGCGGTGATGAAGGTCTCGGGATCGATCTTGGCGACCAGCTGGCCCAGCACGTTGTACTGCAGCGTGGTGCGCGCGGCCGCAAGCTGCTCAGCCGTCAGCGCCGTGAGCGAAGCGAGGCCCCTTGACGCGCGGTCGTCATTGATCGCAGCGAGCATGCGTTCGGCCACGCGCTCATCACGCTCTTCAACGATGTCGCCGAACGCGTTGAAGGACTGCACGCGTGTGATCGTCACACCGGGTTGGTTCCTGAGCACCGTGATCTCCTGAAAGACCTGCGGTGCGGCAGACCCACCACTCATGACCAGCTTGAAATGCTGGAACAGCGGGTTGCCGAGTTCGTCCTGCAGCTGATAGCCGCTGGCATTCAACAACTGCAGGTCCAGCTCGTAGGTGGCCGCCCCCTGAGGCAGGACTTGGGCGTCGAACCAGAAATCCGTATGCCCTGGCATTCCTGGAACCGGCTCGGTATAGGTCCCGTTCAGCACATATGCCTGACCGCCCAAGTAGAGGCGCGCATAAGACACATTGCGTCCCCAGATCGTGAATCCGACGGGCTGCGCCGTCGGGTTATTAGCCGGCGGGCTAACGTATATTGTTCCATCCGGATAATAGTCAATGTTGACGTACGCTGAACCAGAGGCGGAACCGGATTCTCTGTACTCCAACTGCAGATGCCGAACCCCGCTGATGGGCCGCAATGACATCGGGCCATACGTCCTGCCGTCCGGCCACCAGCGAGGACTTGTCGCCATACTGATAGTCGCTGGCTGAGGGAATCCATTGCCATTGTTGGCAAGTGCAACGCTTGAATCTTGCACTGCCCCCGTGTCTCGGTCCTTCAGCCAATAGTCATAGTATGTCCAATTCGGCCGGGCGGGATTCGGAGGAATGGATACATAAGCCTCAGTGCGCCACACCTCACCGTCCGCTTGCGAGATTGGCGCAATGGTAACCTGCCCAGTTGCATCGACGGACACCAAGGCATACCCCATCCCACGCACATCTCCGTCAGGAGAATCTGAAATAATATATTTAATACATTTCGAGCCCTGCGCCTTGAGAGCGCTCACATCCCAAACATATGAATTGGAGAATGCTGTGTCGGCGGAGTTGTATCCCCAATAAGGGCCCACGTTGGCGCTCTTGGCTTCCGCCAGCGAATTGAAGATCCCCTTGAAGAACAAGTGTGACCCACCAAAACTGAAAACTAGTTTTGGCTGCGCCCCGCTGACCGGTGAAATGCTCGCAGCAGGCAAATAGCCGCCCTGCACACCGCTCACCGCTGGCGCTGCAAAAGCCTGCACCCACTGCTTCTGATACAGGGTTCCCATCGAGACGGAGTTCTTCAGAAACTCGATCTGGGGATCGATGGTCTTGACGAGCAGATTGCGGGAGTTGTAAGCCGAGACGCGGGAGTAGAGCTGGCTGCTGACGGTGGCCTGTGCCAGCGTCATGGACTTGAGGTCCACAAGCGCATCACCGTTGCCGCGAATCTCGCGCGTCATGTTGCCGTTAGCGTCGTAGACGTAGAACTTGATCGCACCGTCGCCCGAGTTGGTCTTGCTGACCTTGCCCTGCGTCGTGTACTCGGCGAACTCCTCCCAGCCGTCGCCAATGCCCTTGGCACTGATTTCGCCGAAGGCGTTGTAGCGGGTCTTGCGGGTGTCCACCGCCGTGGCCTTGTCGCTCTCCCAGCGCTTCTCCACGATCTGCCGGCCCGCAGCGTCGTAGTCGTAGCTGGCGATGACGTCACGCTTGGTCGTCAGGTCCGAGCGGCGCACATCCTTGCTGACGTTGCGGCTCACGTTGCCATTGGCGTCGTAGGCGTAGGTCGTCACGGCGCCGCTGGCATCCGTGCTCTGCTTGAGCAGGCCGTTGACGTCGTACTCGCTGAGCGTGATGCGGTCGTCCGTCTCGACGGCGGTGTCCGTGCCCCGCAGGATGCGTCGCTTGACGTTGCCCAGGCCGTCGTACTCGGTGTCGGTGGTCGGGCGAACGTTGGCGTTCAAGTAGTCTACATAGCCGGGCGCTTCACGGTGGATCTCGCGCCCCAGGCCGTTGTATTGAACATCCGTTTGCTCCCAGGTTTGCGTGGTGCCAACCAGGGAAGCGAGTTGACGCGTCACCGTGACGGCGCCCAGACCGTTGTATTGGTACTGGGTCGTTGCAGCGGTCGCCATCCGGGTGCGCGTGCCGCTGGCGTCGATGGCGTCCTGCGCCATGTTTAGGATGCGTTTCTCAGTGACCCGATCGAGCCGATCAAGGCTGTACTCCGTCGTGCGGTTCTGCTCGCCGGGAAACACGAACTGATTGGCGATGACCGTCAGCAATGGAGCGGGATCGTTGGTCGCAGTGGCGAGCCCGATCTTGTCTGCCTGTCGACCATAGCCGCCCACGAGCATGGTCGCGTACTTCGTTTCCTTGGTGGCAACCCCGTTTGCACGCCCGTACTCCCAAGCGACTGCAGCGCCGCCAGCGTCGATGCTCAGCACGCGCCGGCCGTTGCCGTCGAAGTACTCGAAGCTGGAGTTGCCGCGCCCGTCCTTGCGTTCGGTGAGATTGCCCACCGCGTCGTAGAAGAGTTGCTGCAGCACGGTCTTCTGCGGCGTCAGGCCGCTGATGACGAGGTTGGTACCGTCGCCGCTGCTCCAGGAGTAAAGCTTGTCCAGCGACGTCTCGATCTTGCGGTTGAGTGCGTCGTAGCGCATGCTCAATGCACGATCGTTGACTGCATCAGTTGCCGGCACTGGCGCCGCGCCCGCGGCATCGATGCTCACACCGTCGGCAATGCGCGTCGCATAGACGGTCTGCCCCACCTGATTGCCCACCGCGTCGTAGCTGAAGCCGCCCGCCACGCGGTCAGCGCTGATCTCCAGCACCTTCTGGTTGAGGGCGTTGTAGTAGGCCACCGAGCGCTTGCCGCCGTTGACCGTGATGCCGTCGGCCTGGAGCTGTCCATGGCCGACCTGCTCGATGAGGTTGCCACGGGCGTCGTAGCGCATGGTGTCGGCCGGGGTGACGGTGGTCTTGTTGCCGGCACTGTCGGACGCTTCGTACGCCATGCCGATGCGCATGGTGAGACGGTTGGCGCCGTCGTAGCGCATCTGCGTGGTGCGCTGTTCGGGCAGCCCCTTCGCCTCGATGCTGGTGATGCGGTTGCCGCGGCTGTCGTACTGGTATTCGTTGACGACGGCCTGCAGGGTGCCGGCACCGTCCTTGGCTTGCACGGGCAGCGTCTCGGTCAGCACGCGACCGAGCCGGTCATAGGTGTAGGTGACGGTGTAGCCGAGCTTGTTCTTGACCGTCAGGCGCTGGCCGTAGGCGTCCAGCGCATCGGTACCCTCGACGTAGTTCTCGGCGTCGGTTTCCTTGAGCAGGCGGTTGTTGCGGTCATAGAGGCGACTCGTGGCGTGGTCGAGCGCGGCGTCGGTGAGAACATAGGTGCCGCTGCCAGGCGCCGTGCTGGCCAGGATGACCGCCTGGCCCATTGCGAGGACACCCTGCACCTTGGCATCCATGCGCGAGGTGCTCTTGAGGTTGCCGAACGCGTCGTAGCCGTAGACCGTGAGGTAGCGCTCGGCGTCGATGGACTGCAGCAGGCGCCCCAGCTTGTCGTAGACCTGGTAGCGCTTGTAACCGCGCGCATCGGTGATGACGCTGGCATTGCCGAAGGCGTCGTAGTCGGTCTGGGTGATACCACCGAGCGCATTGGTGGTCGTCTTGATGCGGCCATTCGCGTCGTAGGCGTATTCGGTGGTGTACGCCTTGAGCAGGGCCGCCTGGTCCGCGGATCTTTCTTCGGCGCTCAGCGTGGACAGGTCCGACGGGAATCCAAGCCGCACGCGCTCGGCCTTCTCCCATTCACCCGTGCCTTCGGCCAGAGCCACACCGCGGGCATCGATCTCGTGCCACAACCGCCCGAGATTGTCATAGTCGAAGCGCGTGGTACTGGCCTGAGCCGTGCCATCAGCGCGGGTGACCGATATCTGCTGTCCTGCGGCATTGTAGCCATAGCGTGTGGTGCTGGACTGGCCTGACACGTTGCTCGCCCGCATCTCGCTCGCCAGGCGGCCGGCGGCGTCGTAGGTGAACTGGGTCTGCACGCCATTGCCGTCGGTCTCAACGCTCAGGCGCCCGGCGCGGTCGAGTTCACGAGCCACGCTAGTCGACGCGCCCAGGCCGGCGAGCGCGGCTGTGAAGGTGTTCAGCGCGGGGGCAAAAGCAGCAGGCGTGTAGCTGCTGCTGCCACTCAGGCGGCTGGCGTACCGCAGCGTCGTTGTGCGGGCGTTGGCGTCGTCGTAGCGCGTTTCGGTGACGTAGCCTTCCGCATCGACTGCGAAGCGCTGGCGGCCCGCCGCGTCGTAGGCAAACTGCGTGACCCGGCCTTTGAGGGGCGGAATCTCCTCCATGTTGTCGATGTAGCTGACCGTCTGACCAGGCGGCAAGTTGGCCGCACGCAAGATGGCAAACTCAGTCCGAACGGACTGCCAATCCGTCGTCGGCTCGACAATCGTTGCCGCCAAGCCACTGGCGCGCGACGTGCCTTTTTCATAGACAAAGACGCGCGCGCCGGTGGCAGTCGACTCCATCTCGATGCTGTACGTCTTGCCCGGAACGTAGACCCCGATGTCCACCTCCACAAACGTTCCGGCGGGTAGCTGTCGGCACTGGGTATAGACGTGGCCGTTGCTCTTGAAAATCAGGGCCGCTCGGCTCATGCCACCAGCCCCATCCTTGAGCATGATGTGCGTCGTCTGCTGAAGGTGAACCGGCTGATAGTCGAGTTTGAGTACCGACCCCACCGGCATCTGCTTTGGGCTGGTCATGAGAGCCCAGCCGCCGTCGGGCAGCGGCTCGCTGACCAGCTTGAGCCGCCCGACTTCCCAGATGCCGACGGAACCCCCGAGCCCGTCCATGTCCCTGTTGAACTCGCGTTTTGTTGGCGAATAGATCGCCGCGAGGTCAGCCTCGCTCGGCACCGTGCCGACGCTCCAGGTCCAAGGCTGCTCGTGCTCCACGCTCGCCACGATCCGGCCTGCCGCGTCATAGCGCCGCTCGCTCACGAAACCTTCTGCGTTGACGACGAACCGCTGATTGCCAACCTTGTCGTAGGCGTAACGGGTGACGTGATCCTTGGCATCGACCTTGACCAGCTTTCCATAGATCGCGGAGGCCGACATGCCCACGCTGACCCCGGTGATGATCTGCTCGTACCGGCGTTCCGACACGACCCGATTGGCGCCGTCGTACTTGCGTTCCGTGACCTGCCCCAGCGCGTCGACGCTGTAGATCAAACGGCCATCGCCGTCGTAGGAGTTGATGCTGAGTGCGTCGGCGGTGCTGGTGCCCAGCGCATCCAGCGCGGTGCGCAGTTCGTCGTAGGTCTTGGTGGCCCAGCCCGCCGAAAGCGTTGTGGCATAGGTTCGGATGGCCGTGACACGGCCTTCACCGTCGTAGTCATATCGCGTGACGTTGCCCAAAGCGTCAACGCTGTAGCGCAGCCGGTCGGCGTTGTCGTAGCTGTAGCGGGCCGTGACGTTGTTCTGCGAGTCGCGTTTCAGCGTGAGACGTCCGGCCGCGTCGTACTCGTAACTGGTCTTGAGCTTCAGGCCCTCTGGGTCGACGGTCTCGGACGTGCGTCGGCCCAGGATGTCGTATGCATAGGCCACCTTGCGGGCGGATGTCGTGCCGGCGCCGTCGATGACGGTGAGCACGCGGCTCTGGGCGTCGTAGCTGTAGCTGGTCTTGAGCTTGAGCCCGCCGGTCACGTCGTCGACGATGACGTCGGCAAGTTCACCCTTGGCGTTGAAGACCTGCGTCGTGACGGTGCCGCGAGGGTCGGTGATCTTGAGCTTGCGCCCCTGTCCGTCGTACTCGTAGCGGGTCTGCAGGTTCAGCCCCACGCCGTTGACCAGCGGGTCCACCGTCTGGGTCAACACGCGGTTGGCGGCGTCGAAGCTGTAGCTCGTCGTGCTGGCGGTCCCGTCATTGATCGGGGCGCCGCCGGCATTGGCCTTCAGTCCTTGAACGACCTGAATGAGGTTGTCGTTGGCGTCGTAGCCGTTCTGCGTGACATTGCCGAGCGCATCCGTCACGGTGAGCAGGTTGCCGTGGGCGTCGTAGGCGTAAGTGGTGGTCGCCCCGGCGCCGTCGGTGACTTTGTAGACCTGCCCGTGGCGGTTGTACTCGGTGATGACCTGGATACCGGCAGCCGTCTTTACCGTCAGCTTGCGATTGACGGCGTCATGGGTGTAGGTGACGGTGCTGATGGTGCGATCAACACGGGTGACCATTCGATCCAGCGCGTCATACGTGGTCGATGTGGTGCCGGCCGGCCCGGCGATCGTGATCTTGCGGCCGGTGCCGCTGTCGCGCAGATAGGTGTACTGAGTGATCCGGCTGAGTTCGTCGGTGGTGTTGTAGAGCCGACCGAGAGCGTCGAAGGTCGCGCCCGTGATCACGGCGCTTGCCAGCCCCGGGCCGCTGCGTTCGGTTCGAGTGGCGTTGCCGCGCCGGTCGTAGCCATAGTCCAGCGTGAGGCGGCGCGCGTTGGCGGTGCCCACAGGATCGATGTC
>NZ_JBFUMS010000021.1:0-76288 GCF_054049255.1 Roseateles sp. P5_E4
TGTTCTTCAGCTGTTCTTCAGCGTGAACACGTCCGATCCGGTGCCTGAGCCGATCACCTGATTACCCCAGTTGATGGTGGGGTAGTCGGTCAGGCCGGCGACGTAGAGGTGCAAGCTCGCCTGCACGCCCACTCCGATCAGGTTGACTGTCGGAGCCGTGCCGTTGCTGAGGCTCAGGCCCAGTTGCCCCGAGTAGGGCTGCGCCGCAGTGGGACGAAAGCGGATGCGGAAAGTGCACGAACCGCCGTTAGCCGCCAGTGTGCCGCTGGTGCAGGTGTTCTCGTAGAGCTCCCAGCTGGCCGGCGCCGTGACGCTAACGCCAGTGGCCGCCGTCGTGGTGCTGGTGTTCTTCAGCGTGAACATGTCCGATCCGGTGCCTGAGCCGATCACCTGATTACCCCAGTTGATGGTGGGGTAGTCGGTCAGGCCGGCGACGTACAGGTGCAGCGTCGCCTGCACGCCTACGCCGATCAGGGTGACCGTGGGGGCGGTGCCGTTGTTGAGGGTCAGCCCCAGCTGTCCCGAGTAGGGCTGCGCCTGGGTCGGCAGGAAGCGGAGGCGGAAGGTGCACGATCCACCGTTGGCCGCCAGCGTGCCGCTGGTGCAGTTGTTTTCGTAGAGCTGCCAGCCGGCCGGCGCCGTCACGCTGACACCGGTCGCCGCCGCCACCGTGTTCGTGTTTTTCAGTGCGAACAGATCCGAGCCGGTGGTCGAGTTGAGTTCCTGGTTCAGCCAGTTGACGGTGGGGTAGTCGACCAGGCCGCCGACGTACAGGTGCAGGCTCGCCTGCGCTGCATCGACGGTCAGGTTCGCGTTGCGCGTGGCCGGTGTATTGAGCGTGTTCTTCGCCGTCGCGGTGCAGGTCAGCGTGCCGACGACGGTCACCGGCACGGGGATGCTGCCACTGGCGCCAACGCCCGTCGCCGCGAAGCCGTTGGTGCAGCTGACGTCGACCGAGGCGGCGTTCTGGGCGGCCCAGCTGAAGGTCACCGTGTTGCCCGCCCGGATGCTAGCAACGTCGAAGCTGGCCGAAGTCACTTGCGCCGCCACAACCCCGGTGCCATTCAGGGACACCGGCGCCAAGGCGCCCTTGGCATGGCTGAGCGTCAGCGCCGCCTGGCGCGCGCCCGTCTGTGCCGGCTGGAACTTGACGCGGAAGCTGCAGCTGCCCTGGGTGCCGAGCATGGTGGCACAGCTGTTGTCGGTGACCACCCAGTCGTTGGCGCCTCCGATGGCGAACGCCAGTCCGGTGGCGGCCGTCGAGAGGCTCTTGTTGGTCAACTTGAAGTCGGCATATTCGGGTGCCGCGCCAATCGTGTGCGCGCCGAGGTCCACGCTGGCCGGGTTCACCCACTTGTCGTAGCTGATCTCCAGGTCGGGGGCCATCCAGGCCTTGAGCACGTTGAACCAGCCGTAGTTGGCGAGCTGCGGGTTCTCCTGCTGCTCCTGAGCCGTGAAGAAGTCATCCGCGTCCCAGAGGATGATGCCGCCCACGTGTTGCCCCGCGGTCCATTGCAGCGAGGTGCGGAACACCTCGGCGGGCAGCAGCCGCTCCTTGTAGTCGACCAGGCCGTGGGTCGTCCGGCATATGGTGCGATTGGCATCCGTCAGCTTGATTTCGTCGTCGGTGATGCCGAGCTTGACGCGGCAGAGGCTGTCGAACTCGCCATCAGAGAACCAGCGCGTGCCGACGAACGGGATGACGGGTAGCTGCCATTCGCGGGCCAGCTCGAGGGTCTGCGTGTTCTTCGCCTCCCAGAGCGCCTGGTAGTCGGTGTGGTTGGGCGAATAGTCGAAGTACAGGGCCGGCGCAACGAAATCGACACTGGTGCGCAGTGCGTTCTTCAGCGTGCGGTTGCCTGCCCGGTGCCCTTTGCACAGCTTGTCGCTGTAGGAATCGTTGCTGGCGTCGGTGTCCTGGTCGATGGCGGGGAGGCAGTCGGCGTTGATGGCGTTCGGCATGCCATACATGCCGAACTGGAGGTTGGCCCGGCACTGCGCGTTCTCGTTGATGCCTTCGCGCACCCATTTGACGAGCAACTGGTAGTTGTCAAAGTTGAGCCTGGCCTGAGTGATCTTGGCCTGGTCAAGGGTGGTGGCCAGCTCATCCACCCAGTACTGCATGTGCCACTCGATGTCGATCACCAGGGTGTTGACGCCAGCACTGGGTCCATAGGACGGGCTAGCGCAGAAGTCGCGGCCAATCTGCCGGACAGCTTCCGCATCGGCATCAACCAATAGCCGGGGCGGAGGCGTGTCCGTGTCCACCCACGTTTCGTGGCCCACCCACTTGGGTTCGTCCAAACGCTTCTGGGGCCAGACGTAGATCTTGCGGAGCCCGAGGCTGGCTTGGAGGGCGCTCGTGTCCTTGTTGTCATAGACCACGCTGTCGTAGACCGGCACCGATAGGCCGCCGGTCATGTCGCCCGCAGCCAGCGCGCGTCGCGTAGGTTGCTCGGCGCCGACAGCGGCAGCTTTCGCAGCCAGCGGGGCTTCATAGCCGCCACCGCCGCAGGCCGTGATCAGACTGCAGCAAGCCACAGCTAACAGCGCACTCGCACGCATCCCATTTTTCATGGACCCTCCCCTGTTGAGATTCGCAATCAAGCCCGGCCGCATCACGTGCGTAGGGCGTACTCTTTGGCGCGCGATTGTAGGCAAAACCATCCGATCAATAGCAAGCCTGCTACAGCGGGAGCGGATAGGTTGTGACCTTGATCAAAACGGGTGTTGGTACCAGTGCGTGGTCTGCCCCGCGGTCGAGCGACCGGTTCCCTGCTTGAAGCCGCCGGGCGGGGCCAGCGGCACCCAATGACGGGTTTTCGTGGATGTTGCCGCTCGTGCATCGGCCCACGAATGACTCAGATCAGCCTGAAGCAGCCCAAGCCCAAAACTGCGCGGCGCTCGGCGTCCCGCAAGGGCCGTCTCGCATCTCTCGCTGCTCAAGCAGCAAACGCTACGACAGCAACCGGAACAGCATATTGGGATGGATGGGCAGGTCCATCAGGCCGGCCACGCCCATCAGCACGCCGAAGAAGGTGGGCAGCAGGGCCACGAAGTACAGCGGCCAGAGCCGGGTCAGCGCCGTCACGGCCAGCAGGGCGATGGCGATGGCGAGCAGGGCGTCGGACAAGTCGAACTGGTCGTCGCGGCGGTTCAGCGTCTCGTAAGCGGTCTGGGCTGCCTCGGCCTGGGCCTTGAGTTCGTCGCGCTTCTTGAGTTGATCGGCCGCCTTGGCGCGGTAGCCAGCGATGGCTTTGTCGTAATCGCCAGCTTGCGCGGCCGGCGCGCCGCCCTTGGCCAGCTCGAGCTGGGTGGCGCTGGACTCGGCCACGTCGGCGCGGATCGTGCGGGCCTGGAAGTAGGCCCAGTAGTCGAGCTTGTCGGCCTGGGCCTGCTGCATGCCTTGCACAATGTTGTCGTCCTTGACCTTGCAGATGCCCATGAAGGTGGCCAGCACTGCCACCGTGATGGCGACAGCCGCGTTCAGGCGCGCGGTGCTGGCCTCCTGGGCGGCTTCGGCGGCCTGGTCGATGAGGTCTTTGGGATCGAGGTCCATGGAAGGGGTGTGTAGTTGGCAGCGGAACTATGCGCGCAGCACGGGCCTTGTCTGTGGCAATCTCGCGGCCTTCAGTTCCTGCGCAAGCCGAATGAAAGCCAAGACACTGCTGCTGACATTGCTGTTTGCCGTCCGTCGCGCCGGTCCCTGAAGATTCGCTGATCGCGGCGTTCAGGCCAGCGGCGGCGCGGCGCAGAGTGAGCCGCTGGCAGAGATCGCGGGCGCGAGTGCGGTGATCACTTCGGCGAGTGCGGCATCGACCGCGGCGCCATGGATGCCGGCGATGCACGCCCGCTCCAGCCGCAGCGCGGTTTCGCGCAGCCCGTCCATGCCAAAGGTGCCGGCCAGGGATTGAAGGTCGTGCGCCAGGCGGCGCCCGGCCGCCGCGTCGCCGGCGTTGCGCGCGGCATCGAAGTCCTGTTCAAAGCTGCGGTATTTCTCGGCAAAGCCGCCGAGGGCACGTCGCAGCAGGGCGGCGTCGCCACCGAGGCGCCCCAGGGCGCCGGCCATGTCGATGCCCGGTGTGGGCAGGGCCGCGGCGGCCGCGGTGCCCTCGCTGACCACCGTACCAACCAGCGGCGCGCGGGGGCGCACCCAGCGTGCCAGGGTGGCATACAGGTGCGCCACGTTGATCGGCTTGGCGACGTGGTCGCTCATGCCGGCCGCGAGCGCCTTCTCGCGGTCGCCCAGCATCGCGTTGGCGGTCATGGCGATGATGGGCAGGTCCTGCCAGCGCGGCTGCTGGCGCAGCCGCTGCGTGGCCTCGAAGCCGTCCATCTCCGGCATCTGGCAGTCCATCAGCACGGCGTCGTAGTCGTGCGTGGCCAGCCGCTCCAGGGCTTCGCGGCCATTGCAGGCCATGTCCACGGCGACGCCTATGCGGCCGAGCAATTCGGCGGCGAGGTCGCGGTTGATCTCGTTGTCCTCCACGAGCAGCACGCGTGCGCCGTCCAGGCGCACGTCGAGCCGCGGTGGCAGCGGGGTAGCGGCGTGCTCGCCGCCCAGGCCCGATGCTTGGGCACAGGCGTCCAGCAGCGACCAGGGCGTCACCGGCCTGGCCACCATCACGGTGGCCGCCGCCAGCGCGGTGGGTGGGTCCTGGCGGCCCGCCTCGGCCAGCAGCACCAGGGCCGGCGAGCCGCCCGTAGCCTGGGCGGCGAGGCGGCGCGCGAAGTTCGCCGGGTCCAGGCCGGCCAGCGGATGCTCAAGCACGGCCAGGCCGTAGCCTTGCGCCGCGTCCTCTGACAGCCGCGCCAGCGCCTCGGCGCCGCTGGCGGCGCAGTCAACCTGCAGCCCTGCCTGAGTGAGCGTCGCGGCATGCAGTTGGCGTGCCGCGGCATGCGCAACGACCACCAGCGCCCGCCGCCCGTGCAGGCCGGCGGCGGACTGGGCGTTTGTCGCCTCGGGCAGTGCCGCCAGGCTCAGCATGAACGAGAAGCGGCTGCCCCCGCCGGCGGAGCTGTCGACTTCGAGTTCACCGCCCATCAACCGCACCAGCTGGCGGCTGATCGCCAGCCCCAGCCCGGTACCGCCGTGGCGGCGGCTGGTTGCGGCGTCGGCCTGCTCGAAGGGCTCGAACAGGCGCTGCCTGAGTTCATCGGAAATGCCCATGCCGGTGTCGCTGACCGCAAAGCGCAGCACCGCCCGCTCGCGCTCGCGACTCACCGTCTCGACGCTCACCTGCACCTGGCCGTGATCGGTGAACTTGACCGCGTTGCCGGTCAGGTTGAGCAGCACCTGGCCCAGGCGCACGGGGTCGCCCAGCAACTGCCGCGGCGGGTCGCCCTGCACCGAGAACAGCAGCTCCAGCCCCTTGTCCTGCGCCTGCGGGCCCATCATGGAGGCCAGGTTGTCCAGCACCTCGGGCAGGTCGAAGGGCAGGGTCTCGACGACCAGCTTGCCGGCCTCGATCTTGGAGAAATCGAGGATGTCGTTGAGGATGGTCAGCAGCGAGCGCGCCGCGCGGTTGACCTTCTGGATGTGAACGCGCTCGCGGGGGGGTAGCGCACCTTCCAGCGCCAGGCCCGACATGCCGATGATCGCGTTCATCGGTGTGCGGATCTCGTGGCTCATGTTGGCGACGAAGGCGCTCTTGGCGATGCTGGCCGCTTCGGCGGCGTCGCGCGCGTGGCTCAGCTCGGCGGTGCGCTGGCCCACGGTGTCTTCCAGGGCCGTGTGCTGGCGGCGCAGCTCGGCGTCGCGCGCGTGCAGCGCGCCCATCAGCGCGTTGAAACCCTCGCCCAGCCGGGCCAGCTCGTCGGCGCCTTCGACCGGCACGCGGCGGTCGTAGTCGGCGCTGACGCGCACCTCGTCGACCACCGCCGCCAGCGTGGCCAGCGGCCGGCCGATGGAGCGTTGCAGCGCCCACAGCAGGCCCAGCATCACCGCGGCCCCCAGCAGCACGAGCGCAGCGCCGAAGGCGACCATGGCGGCCAGGTTCTGCCGCTGCAGTTCGGCCAGGCTGGTGACCAGCACCAGGCGCGCATCGCCGTCCAGCGCCTGCACCCAGCGGGCCGCGCCGAGCCCGGTTGCCAGTGCAAAGCCCGGCTCGCTGCCGCCGCCCGGCGCTGCAGCCGGCCACTCGACGGCCTGCGGCGCGCGCAGCTGCGCGAGCAGCCGCCCGTCGGCCAGGCGCAACTCGGCCGACAGCACCAGCGGGTTGGGGCGCAGCGAGTCCAGGATCTCCTGCGCGCGCCGCGCGTCACCGAAGGCGACCGCCGCCTCGGCACCGACAGCGATCAATTGCGCCATGGGTTCGACCTGGGCGCGGGCGCGCTGTTCGAGGGTCAGGCGCTGCACCAGCACCAGGCCGGCCGCGCCCGCGGCGAATACCAGCGCCGCCGCCACCAGCAGCGACAGCATCAGCACGCTGCGGATGCGACGCGGCCGCGCGGCGTTCACCGGAGCCTCCGCAGGCTGCCGTGCTCGACCACTTCGCTGGACACTTCGAGCAGCTTGGCCGGAATGCCCAGCGAGGCCCGGCGTGCCTGGTCGAGATTGATGCTCATCTCGATGTGCTCGCCGGGCAGCAGGCGCACGACGCCGCCCTCGCTGAGGAACTCGGGCGCGTTGCCCACGGTCAGGACCGGCAGGCCGCTCAGCTGCGCCAGTGCCGCCCGGCGCGCCGACGAACTGATGGCGCCGACGAAGACGATGTGGCAGCTGGCGAGCGCCTCGGGCGACACGGCGCGCCTGACGGTGAACGGCCGGCCCTGTTCGAGCCGGCCCTGGAAGGTTTGTTCCAGGGAGGCGTCGAAGTGGTTCTCGTCGACGGTGCAGACGTTCCAGGGCATGGTGCCGTCGGCAAAGGCCCGCGACGGCCAGGTGACGTAGCGGGCGAAGTTGCGCATGAACGCGGCCTCGACGCGGGACTGCCGCTCGACCAGCGGCGCCTGCGCGCCGGCCGGCAGGCCGCTCAGCGCCCAGGCCAGGACCGCCAGCGCGACGGAGCGTCCGAAACGCACGGCGGCCCTCACCAGGCCGCTTTCAAAGCCAGCAGCCACTCCCGGGGCCGCGAACGCGTGCTCTGCGAGGGGTGGTAGTGCTGGTCGAGCAGGTTCTTGCCGGACAGCTCGATCGACATGCGGCGCCCGCCGTCCAGCCACGCGTAGCCAGCCAGGGCGTCGATCAGCGCATAGCTCTGCCGCGCCGCCGCCGGGCCCTCGGGCAACAGCGTCTGGTCCCGCACGACGTGGGCCCCGCCGGCCAGGTAGAGGCCGCCGGAGAAATCATGCCGCGCCCAGAGGTTGAACAGATGCGGCGCGCTCATCTGCAGCCGCGCGCCGTGCAGCAGTTGGGCGCTCTTGTAGTTGATGCGCTCGGCGGCATTCAGCGTCGCCGGATCGCGCGACAGCAGGGCCGCGTCGTTGCCGCTGTACTCCAGGATGCGGGCGGCGGTGCGGCTGTAGGCCAGGTAGATCTGCCAGCCCGCGGCCGGCAGCAAGGTGGCATCGAACTCGATGCCGCGCGAGCGCTGCTGGCCGCTCTGGACGTTGTAGATGACGACGTTGCCCGAGCTGTCGGTCTGCGCCAGGTCGTTGACGGCGTTGCGGTTGCGCAGATCGAAGGCGGTCAGCGTGGCCGTGGCGCGGCCGTTCAGCAGCTCCGCCTTGACGCCCAGGTCCCAGCCGCTGCCGCGCGTCGGCAGGGCGGGTGCGTGCGTGCCGTCGGGCCGGTTCAGTATCTGCGCGACGGGCACGAAGGAACGTGCGAACGAGGCGAACAGCGACCACTCGGGCGCCAGGCGCAGCAGGGCGCCGTACTGCGGCGTCAGCTCATGCGTGGAGAAGGGTTGGGATGCAGCGGTGATCCGGTCGTCGACCCGGGCACGCGCGGCGGTGTAGCGCAGGCCGGCCAGCAGCAGCAGGTCGTCGTCCAGCAGCCCGAGCGTGGCGCCGGCATAGGCCGAGCGGTCCGTCTGGTGCAGGCTGCGGTCGGCGCGGTTCTCGGTCAACGCCGACAGCGGGATGTCCACCTGGCGGTTCCAGGTCGATGGGTCGCGCAGGTCCCACAGCGGCAGGGGCGAGGCGATGGGGCGGCTGCCCAGGGCCGGGTCGTTGGGCGCCTGCGCCGCCGTGTTGTCGAAGCGCCGCCTGAGCGACTGCGCGCCCAGCAGCAGCCGCAGGCTGGCACGGTCGAAGCGGTACACGCCGACGCCGTCGGCGGTCAGCGTCTCGGCCTGGTTGGTGTAGGTCTGGCGACGCAGGCGGCGGCCCTGCAGAAACGTCTGGTTGTCGGACATGCCGAGGTTGCCGGAGAACAGCGCATCGATGGCGAAGCGCAGGCGTGAGTAGCCGGCGCGCAGATGCCAGTGGTCGCTGGCCTCGACATCGACCCAGCCGCTGGCGCCCGTGCTGTCGCTGCGGCGGTAGTCGACGTCGGACATGCTGTTCCAGTCGTCCGGCAACCCGGGCACGTCGACGCCGGCGCGGTTCGGGTCGGCCGCGGTCGGCACGAGGCCTGCCTGCCTGCCGTAGCCGGGCTTTTGCATCAGCTGCGGGGCTTCGCGCTTGCTGTACTGCTCGGCCTTGAGGGTCACGCTGACGCGGCGGTCCGGTGTCCAGCGCAGCGAAGGTGCCAGGGTGGTGGCATGCGCGTCGTAGGGCCGCCAGTAGTGGATGTCCTGGTCGAACGAGGCTGCGACACGCAGCAGCAGGTCGGGCCGCAGCGGCGTGCCCATGTCGGCGTCGAGCCGGTAGCGGCCGTAGCTGCCGGCGCCCACCTCGACTTCGGCGAAGGGCTGGGGCCGCGGGCTCTTCGTGATCACGTTGACGATGCCGCCGGGCGCCACCTGGCCGTACAGGAAAGAGGACGGCCCCTTGACGATCTCGATGCGCGAGGCGCTGGTGAGGTCGAAGATCGACGGGCCGACGAAGCCGTCGCGCAGCACCTGGTACGCGCCAGGCACCTGGCTCACCGCGAAGCCGCGGATCGCCAGGTTGGCATTGCCCTCATTGAAGTCGTTGCTCCGGTAGGTCACGCCTGGCGAATAGCGGGCCACGTCGAACAGGCCTTGCGGCTTCTGGTCGCGGATGAATTGCTCGTTGAAGGCCTGGATGGCGAACGGCAGGTCGTGGATCGGCGCGTCGAAGCGCGAGGCGGACACGGCGTGGGCGGCGCGATAGCCGCGGTCGAGGTTGGCGGCGACATCGAAGGGCGACAGCCGCACCTGCACGAGTTCGCCGATGTCGAGGTCGGCGACGCTGGAGGAACTCGCCGCGACCCCGGCGGTAGCCGCCAGGCCGGCGGCCAGCACCAACAGCTGCGCTACGCCCGCGACCCGCAAGCGCATGGCGGTTCCCTGTCTCCTGCCCCCGGCTGCTGTCATCGATCACTCGATTCCATTGGGCTTGTTTGCATCGAGTTTATGCCTGTGCGCCGCCGCAAGGGGCGGCCTGCCGTTCAGGCCTGCACGACGTTGCGGCCCTGGCCCTTGGCCCGGTAAAGCGCCGCATCGGCGCGCGCCAGCACCGCGCCGCCACTGGCATCGGCGCGTTCGGCTTCGGCGATGCCGAAGCTGGCGCTGAGCGACCAGTCCTGCTCCAGCCACCGCAGTGGCGCCATATTGACCAGCCAGCGCATGCGCTCGGCCACCAGCGCCGCGCCGGCGATGTCGGTGTCGGGCAGCAGCACGCAGAATTCCTCGCCACCCAGGCGGCCGAAGCGGTCCACCTCGCGCACGCAGGGCTGCAGCTCCTTGACCATCAGGCGCAAGGCCGCGTCGCCGGCGGCGTGGCCCAGGGTGTCGTTGAGCTGCTTGAAGCGGTCCATGTCGATCATGACCAGGGCATAGCCGCGGCCGCGCGCCAGCCAGGCGTGGGCGCGCTCCAGGGCCCGGTCGAAGGCGCCGCGGTTCAGCGTGTCGGTCAGCGGGTCGCGCTCCAGCAGGCGCTCGATGCGCGTGATCAACCGCATCAGCACCAGGAAGGCCAGCGTCGCGTTCTGCAGCAAGGCCAGCACCAGGGCCGTCCACAGAAAGGCGATGTTGAACCCGGTGGGCATGCGCAGGTCGGGTGTGCGGCCGGGGTTGACGAAGGTCTCCAGGCCGCGCGCCGCCATCAGCGCCGCGATGAGGAACAGGGGCAGGGCCAGCGGCGCGGGCGTGCGCCGGCCGCCGGCCGAGCGCGCCAGGCTGCGCCAGGCGACAACGCCGGCCACCAGCGTCAGCGCGGCGCCGGCACCGTTGACGATGCGGGCCTGCCAGCGCAGGTCGCCTTCATAGGGCAGCGCCAGCAGCAGCAGCGCCGTGGCAGCCACGGCGGCGGCGCCAGGCTTCCAGTTCAGCGCCCGCGTCGTGATGCCCGGCACCGCCGCGCCGAGCAGCGCGAAGGAGGCGATGGCGAGCACGTCGCCGGGCCAGTAGGTCAGGGCGTCGGGCAGCACACCTCGCAGCACATGCAGGGTCAGCGAACCGGCGGCGGCTGCGTTCGCTCCGGCCATCGCCAGAGAGGCCCGCGGCGCGATGCGCGCGACCAGGGCCAGTGCCATCCACACCAGGGTCGCCGCCGCCGCGACGAAGATGATGCTGGCCAGCAGCGTCTGGGTCTGCGCTGGCGTGATCATGCCGTGGCGATCCCGCCGAGGTGCGTTGCCACGCAGACGCGGTTGCGGCCCTCGGCCTTGGCGCGGTAGAGCTCGCCGTCAGCGCGCGCCATGCCGACTTCGCCCCGCGGGTCATCGGCCACCGGCAGGGCCACGCCGAAGCTGGCCGACAACGGCAGCTCCACGTCCTTCCAGCGCAGCGGTTGAGCGGCCAGGCTGTGGCGCAGGCGCTCGGCCACGCTGGCGGCGGTGGCGAGATCGGCCGGGCCGGTCAGCGGCAGCAGCGCGCAGAACTCCTCGCCGCCCAGGCGCCCGAGGCAGTCCACCTCGCGCAGGCAGGCCTGCCACACGCGCACGCAATGCTGCAGGGCCGCGTCGCCGGCCTGATGGCCGTGCTGGTCGTTGACGCGCTTGAAGTGGTCGATGTCTATCATGGCCAGCGCGAAGCCGCGGCCGCGTTGCAGCTGGGCCTGGGCCTCGCCGAGCGCCTGCTCGAAGGCGCGGCGATTGAGGGCGCCGGTCAGCGGGTCGCGGTAGGTCAGGTGCTGGATGCGCGTGATGAGGCGCCAGATCATCAGCGCGATCAGGCTGAGGGTGATGGCGGCGGTGACGACGAACCACAGCGCCGCGCGCGCCGGCGACGGCAGTTCGCCATTGAGGATGTGGTCATCCCAGCCCGGCACGAGCAGCAGCTCCGCGGCGTGCGTCAGCGTCACGGCTGCCATTGCGGCGAAGGGCAGGGTGGTGCAGGCGGTGACGACGCGCGACAGTTGGTTGCCGATGCCACGCACGACCTCGCGCACGGACAGCAGGGCCAGCAGCGCCACGCTGAAAGTGCTGGCCACCTGCGGCGCCAGGCCCGAGCCGCTGGCCAGGCCCAGCGCGATGCCGATGGCACCGAGGCCGCCTATCCAGCTGATGTCGCGCGGGCGCTGGCGGCTGCGCAGCATGCGGCGCAGCGCCATCAGCAGCAGCACGGCGCAGGCCAGCAGGCCGAACTCGGGAATCGCCTGGCGCAGCAGGCCGGGCCAGCCGGCCATGCAGTCGCCGCAGCCCTGCGAGGCGATGCGCACCAGATGAGCCGCCGCCATCAGCCGGCCGGCACGCGGCGCGATGCGGAAGGTCTGCGCGAGCGTCAGCCAGGCCAGGGCCGCCATCAGATTGAAGAGGGCGCTGACCTTGAGGACCGTCGGGACGTCGAGGAATTCCATGCAGCGAGGTGGGCCTGTGAACGCTACGGCAATGGGCTGAGAAGGCTCGCCGCCAGGGGCCAAGCAAGGCGCAGCACGCCGCCCGCACTCATGTGCGGGCAAGTGGTGCAACGCCGAGTGGCCCCTGGCGGCGAGCCTTCCCGCAGGGTTGTGACCAGAAAGGCCGCGCGCCGCGTTGCAAATCCTCGCCGGGTACCCCACCCCGCTCCGGTTTGCGCCTTGCTCGCAGCCTTTCTGGTCACAACTCAGCCTATTGCCGTAGCGTTCACAGTCCCCGGACGCGCATCTTCTCCGACAACGCCACAATGCCGGCCATGTCGGCTTGGGTACTGATCACCGGAGGCTCGCGTGGCATTGGAAGCGCGACGGCGCTGCGTTGCGCCGAGGCCGGCTGGGACGTGGCCATCAACTATGCCCAGGATAGCCTCGCTGCGGACAAGCTCGCGGCCAGATTGCACGGACTCGGCCGGCGCGCGCTGACCCTGCAGGCCGACGTGGCCGACGAAGTTCAGGTGGCGGCCATGTTCGAGCAACTGGACGCGGCCGGTGGCCGGCTGGCAGGCCTGGTCAACAACGCCGGCATCGTGGCGCCGGCGGCGCGGCTGGAGGCGATGACGACCGAGCGGTGGCGCCGCCTCTTCGACGTCAACGTGATCGGCACGCTGCTGTGCTGCCAGCAGGCCGCGCGGCGCATGAGCACCCGGCAGGGCGGCGCAGGCGGGGCGATCGTCAACCTCAGCTCGCGCGCGGCCGAGTTCGGTTCGGCGGGCATCTATGTGGACTACGCCGCCACCAAGGGCGCCATCGACACCCTGACCAAAGGCCTGGGGCGCGAACTGATCAGCGAGGGCATCCGCGTCAATGGCGTGCGGCCCGGCATCATCGAGACCGACATCCATGCGGCCAGCGGCATGGACGCGAGTAGCGCTGTGTCGACCATTCCGATCCAGCGCCTGGGCCGGCCCGAGGAGATCGCCGAGGCCATCGTCTGGCTGCTGAGCGATGCGGCCAGCTACACGGTCGGCGCCTTGCTGGATGTGGCTGGAGGCCGCTAGCGCTTCTCGACCAGCGTCGATTCAACGCCACTCTCGTCGCGCAGCCTAATGGCGGTGGCACGCGCCTCGTCGGCGCTCGGGAAGGGCCCGGCGCGCAGCCGGTGCACGCCGCCCTCGCGGACGATGGTCAGCAGCGGCAGCAGCGTCAGGTCGGCCTCGGCAATGCGCTGGCGTAGGCTTTCAGCGCCGTCCAGCTTGGCGAAGGCGCCGAACTGCAACCAGGCGCTCGGGCCGGTGCCCGCCACGGTGCTGGTTGTCTCGCGCTGCGGCGCGCCGGGCGGCGTGTCGGGCACAAAGACTGGCTCGCCCGCCGGCTTCTGGAAGCTGCCGGCGCGGATCTCGGCATAGGTGATGCGCCGCACCTCCACCGGCGCCACGCCGCGCAGCAGGTCGAGCTTGAGGGCGGCCGTGTAGCTGAGGTCGACGATGCGGCCCTTGTGGAAGGGGCCGCGGTCGTTGATGCGCACGATGACCTCGCGGCCGTTGGCCGGGTTGCGCACGCGGGCATAGCTGGGGATGGGCAGCGTCGGATGAGCTGCCGTCATCGCATACATGTTGTAGACCTCGCCGCTGGCGGTGGGCCGGCCGTGGAACTTGCGGCCGTACCAGGAGGCCAGGCCGCGGTCGGCATAAGGGCTGTCGCCGGTGATGGGCTCGTAGCGCTCGCCCTGCACCTCATAGGGCTTGTTGGGGCCGCCGCTGCGCACGGGCTCGATGCGCGGCGCGGCGTCGGGTACCTTGGCGAGGTCAGCCGGCGGATTGGGCAGGGGACCGTCACGCTCAATGCCGACCGGCGCCACGGCCGAGCGGGTCGCGCAGCCGGTCATCAGTGCGAGCAGCAGCAGTGCGATGGGCAGGCCAGTATGCTGCACGCTGTTCCTGCAATGTCGAAGCCATGCCATGAGCAATTTCGTCTTTCCTCCAGCCGAGATCCCCAGCGCCGCCGTGCGCGGCACGGACGCCCGTTACGCGGTCAGCCGCATCTTCTGCGTCGGCCGCAACTATGCCGATCATGCCCGCGAGATGGGCGCCGACCCGACGCGCGAGCCGCCGTTCTACTTCACCAAGCCGGCCACGGCACTGACGCCCTCGGGCTCGACGGTGCCGTACCCGACCGAGACCCAGAACTACCACTACGAGATGGAACTGGTGCTGGCCATCGGCGCGCCGGTGTTCAAGGTCACGCCCGAGGCGGCCGTCGCCGCCATCTGGGGCTATGCCGCGGGCCTGGACATGACGCGCCGCGACCTGCAGGCGGTGGCCAAGGCGGCGGGCAGGCCTTGGGACACCGCCAAGGGCTTCGACCAGTCGGCCATCCTCGGCGACATCGTGCGCAAGAGCGAACTGGGCGCGCTCGACAAGGGCGCCATCACGCTGGCCGTGAACGGTGTTGAGAAGCAGCGCGGCGACCTGGCCGAGATGATCTGGAACCAGGCGGAGATCGTCTCCAACCTGAGCCACCTCTACCACCTGCATCCGGGCGACCTGATCTACACCGGCACGCCGGCCGGCGTGGGCGCCGTGGTGGCGGGTGACGTCATCGTCGGGCGCATCGAAGGCCTGGGCGAGATCACGCTGACCATCGGCCCGGCGGAGTAACGATGTTCTCCACCGAAGAGACTTTGGCGCAGGCGCGCTCACGCAATATCCACGAGGCCTTGGCCGAGGACATCGGCAAATGCGACTGGACGGCGCTGCTCGTGCCCTTGGCCAAGCGCGTGGCCGCCCAGGTGCGCGTGCGCGAGGCCGCGGTGCTGTGCGGCCGCGACTGGTTCGACGGTGTGTTTGCCGCACTGGATGCAACGGCGCGCATTGAATGGCTGTACGAGGAAGGCGCCGTGATGGTGGCGGACAGCATCGCCTGCCGCATCGAGGCCGACGGCCGCGCGCTGCTGAGCGCCGAGCGGCCGGCGCTGAATTTCCTGCAGCTGCTGTCTGGCACGGCGACGATCACGCGCGCGCATGTTGATGCCGTGGCCGGCGCCAGCACCAACCCGCGCGGCTGCGCCATCCTGGACACACGCAAGACCATCCCCGGCCTGCGCCTTGCGCAGAAGTACGCGGTGCGCGTCGGCGGCGGGCAGAACCAGCGGCTGGCGCTTTATGCCGGCATCCTCATCAAGGAGAACCACATCGCCGCGGCCGGTGGCGTGGGCCCCGCCTTGCGCGCTGCCCAGGCGCTGAATGCCGGCGTGGACATCCAGATCGAAGTCGAAACCATCGCGCAATTGCACGAGGCACTGGACGCCGGCGCGGTCAGCGTGCTGCTGGACAACTTCAGCGAAGCGCAGATGCGCGAGGCCGTGGCGGTGAATGCCGCGTATTCGGCTCAAGCGCTGCTGGAGGTGTCGGGCGGCGTCGCGCTGGATCAGCTGCGCTGGATTGCCGCGACCGGCGTGGACCGCATCTCCATCGGCCGCCTGACCAAGGATGTCAGGGCGGTCGACTACTCGATGCGGGTGCTCGGTCCGGTCTAGCGACGACGCTTCAGCAGGCCAAGCAGGGCCAGGCCGGTGAGGCCCAGGGTGCCGGGCTCGGGCAGGCGGCCCGGCAATTCAGCGCCGGCCAGCAGGAAGATGTCGCCAAAGCCACCGGTGTCGCAGGGGCCGACGGATCCGCCGTTCTCCAAGGCCGGGCCCGAGCCCCTGACCCCGGTGTTGAAGCAGCCCATCCAGACCTGGACTGACAGCGTGTCATAGCCCTGGCTCTGCAGGCCCTGCAGGTCCAGCGTGGGCAGGTAGTTGATGAATTCGACCTCGTTGGAGGCGCGATTGGTCTTGACGAGGTCGCCGCCGTTCGGGCAGTTGCTGCCATCCGGCGAGGGGTAGGAGACCGTGGCGTTGACGACGCAGATCGCGCCAACGGTCAGCGCGAAGTCGGCGGCGCCGGGCGTCGTGATGGCGCTGCCGTCGAAGGTCTTGTCCGACGAATACAGCGATGGATCCTTGAAGATGTTGTTGGGGTCCAGCGCCTGGGTCTCGAAGTATTTGTTGCCCAGGTTGCCGTCGGTGTCGCGCACCGTGACCAACGCCCAGATGGGAATGCTGGAGGTGTCGTTCTGCGGGTTGTTGAAGTCGAAGGCGATGGCCATCTCGTGATAGGCCCCGCCGAAGGTCAACTTCTGGTTGAGGGTGCTCAGGCCGGTGTCCCAGCTGAAGGGCGTATCACCCGCCAGGCCGCCGTTGTTCGCCGGGTCGTTGCCGTCGCCGGTGAAGAAGTACTTCTTGGTGCCGCCGTTGTTCGTCGAGAAGCCATCCTCCGACGGCATGAGCTGGTCGCCGTTGTTCAGGATGTTGCCGTTGTTGGCGGTGACGACGATGGTGTCGATCAGCGCGCCCTGGCTGGCGGCAAAGCTGTAGGGGCCGTTGAAGCCCGCGTAGCCCTTGGCGGCCAGGTGGTCCAGCACCGTCGTCGAACAGGAGACGACGTTGCCATAGGTGGCACAGGCGGAGTTGGGAGAGGGGTAGGTCGGCGAGTAGACCGGCAGCGGCGCTGCGGCGGCCAGGCCGGCAGGGAAGAGCAGGGCGAGAAGCCACTGCGGTTGGATGCCCCAGGAAGTCTTCTTCATATGTCACCTCTCACGCGAAGCGTTGGCTTCGCGATGAGAAATGAGCATTTATCGGGCCAGGCCCCCTAAGTTGCTGAATTTGCTGCGGTTGACTTTTGACCCGTCGTCGCACTGTTAAAGGACTCGACAGCCGCGAATGAGTGGGACACCGTTGTCAACCTTCGCGCGCCGAGATGGCTGGCGCGACGAGTTCTCAGCCGTCGAACCAGGGCTCGTTGGGCAGGTCGTCAAAGACTTTCCTGAGCCCGGCACTCCAGCCCGTGCGCAGCGCCTGGAAATACGGGTCGTCGCGGCCGATGCGGTTGGGCGGCTTCATGGCCTGCTCGAACTGGTTGGCGCGCAGCATGATCATGTCGATGGGCAGGCCGACCGACAGATTGGACTGGATGGTCGAGTCGAAGCTGACGAGGGTGCACTTGGCGGCTTCGTCCAGCGCCGTCGTGTCGTAGCGGATGACGCGGTCGATGATGGGCTTGCCGTATTTGCTCTCGCCGATCTGGAAGTAGGGCGTGTCCTCGGTGGCCTCGATGAAGTTGCCCTGCGGGTAGACGTGGAAGAGGCGCGGGCCTTCACCCTTGATCTGGCCGCCCAGCAGCATGTTGGCGCCGAAGTCCACGCCGTTGTGCTGGTTGTCGCTGTCGCGGTTGACGATCTCCTTGAGCGTGCGGCCCAGCAGCACGGCCGCGTCGTACAGGGTGGGCACGTTGAGCAGGTGTTCGCCGTCGCCATGCAGGCGCTGGTTCAGCACGGAGATGACGGATTGCGTCGTCGCCAGGTTGCCTGCGGTCAGGATGACGATCTCGCGCTGGTGCGGGATCTGGAACTGGTACATCTTGCGAAAGCTGGCGATGTGGTCGACGCCGGCGTTGGTGCGGGTGTCGGAGGCGAACAGCAGGCCCGCACGCAGGCGCATGGCGACGCAATAGGTCATGGTGTGGTCCCGGCGAATGAGCTGGAAGGCATGTTACGGCTGGCCTTTGCCCTTGCGGGTGCAATGGGCAGGCAGGCAGCCCAGGCCGCGCAGCGACGCCTCGACGGCTTCATCCAGCGGCGTGTGGGGTTCGCGGCCCAGGGCAGCGACGAGGCGGCTGTTGTCCATGCGCACCGGCTGGCGCCACAGATAGCGCATCTCGCGCATCTCCTTGAAGGTCGTGACGAAGGGCGAAGCGAGAGTCAGCAGCCACCAGGGGAAGGCAGAGATACGCGGCGGCTTGCCGCCCTGGGCGACGACGACGCGCTGGATGGCCTCGGCCAGTTCGCGGCCGCTGGCGTCCCAGTGGCCGCTCATGTGGAAGTTGGCGAAGGCGGGCAGTGTCGCGCGTCGTTCCAGCAACTCCACCATCGTGCGGGCGACATCCGGCAGATAAGCCCATTGATGGCCAGCGCCGGCGGCGGCCGGGTTGCTGATGCCGAGCACCGGGCGGTCGGGCTTGACCAGGCCTTGCGAGAACCAGTTGTTGCCGACCCGCGGACCGAAGAAATCGCCGGCGCGCAGTACGATGACGCGCAGCCCCGTCTCGCTGGCCGCTCGCAGCCCCGTCTCGCTGGCCGCTCGCAGCCGCGCCTCCATCTCGGCGCGGATGGCGCCCTTGCGGGTCACCGGCCGCTGCGGCGCGTCCTCGTGCAGCAGCGGGAAAGCATCGGGGCCGTAGTTGTAGACCGTGCCCGGCAGCAGCAGCGTCGCACCCTGGGCGCGGGCGGCGGCGATGCTGTGCTCCAGCATCGGCAGCACGAGGCGATCCCAGTCGCGGTAGCCCGGCGGGTTGACGGCATGAACGATGACGTCGCAGCCCTGGGCGGCAGCGAGCACGTCGGCCGCGTTCAGCGCATCGCCGCGCAGCCATTGGATGCCGTCACTCTGCGCGTGCGCCGTCGGGAGGCCACGCTTGAGCCCCTTGACCACCCAGCCCGTGTCGCGCAACTGGCGTGCCACCTCGCCGCCAATGCCGCCACTCGCGCCGAGCACCAGGACCGTCTTGCTGCTTGTTTCCATGTCGTTCCCCAGAAGTTGATGGAACGGATTCTGGGAAGTGACGGCTTGATTGGGAATTGCTGAAGGTAGTGTCGTAGATATACATTTATGCATGGATTCGACACTGCCCTGGGACCTGCTGCACACCTTTCTCGGCGTGCTGCGCGAGGGCTCGCTGTCGGGCGCGGCGCGGGCGCTGGGGTTGACGCAGCCCACCGTCGGGCGCCATGTCGCCGCACTGGAGCAGGCGCTCGGCCAGCCCCTCTTCACCCGCTCGCCCACCGGCCTGCTGGCCACCGAGGCGGCGCTGGCCCTGCGCGGCCACGCCGAGCAGATGGAAGCCGCGGCGGCCGCGCTGCAACGGGCGGCGACGGCGCGCGGTAGCGAAGTGAGGGGCACGGTGCGGGTGACGGCCAGCGAGATCATCGGGGCCGAGGTGCTGGCAGGCGTGTTTGCTGCGCTGCGCGAGGCTCATCCCGGGCTGGTCCTGGAACTGGCCCTGAGCAACCAGCTGCAGGACCTGTTGCGCCGCGAAGCCGACATCGCCGTGCGCATGACGCCGCCCGAACAGGGCCAGCTGATCGCGCGCCGCATCGGCAGCATTGAGCTGGGCCTGCATGCGCGCACCGACTACCTCGACCGCCACGGCCGGCCGGCGACGCTGGCAGAACTGCAGGGCCACACGCTGATCGGCTTCGACACCGTGACGCCCTTCATCCGCGCCGGGTCCAAGCGCCTGAGCGGCATCAGCCGTGACAGCTTTGCGCTGCGCAGCGATTCCGACCTCGCCCAGCTGGCACTGGTGCGTGCTGGCGCCGGCATCGGCATGTGTCAGGTCGCACTGGCGCGGCGTGCGCCCGTGCTCGAGCGCGTGCTGGCCGACCAGTTCGCCTGGCCGCTGGAGACCTGGGTCGCCATGCACGAGGACCTGCGCCAGAACACGCCCTGCCGAGTCGTCTTCGAGGCGCTGGTGGACGGGCTCACGCGCCACATCGCCATCTGAGGCTCAGCGCACGGGATTCGATGCCGGCGCGGACGCCGGTCCAGAGGCTGGCGGGAAGGATGGCGGCGAGGAGGAGGCGGGCGAAGACGGTGGCGGCAGCGGCGGCGGCGCAGCCTGCGAGGTGGCGGCGTTGGCCGACGGCAGCGGCTGCTGCTCGGAACGGCAGGCCGCCAGCGGCGCCATGGTGACCACGGCCGCGAGCGTCAATGCGCATCGACAGGATGTCAAAGCAGGGAGTGGCATGGGCACCTCACTCAGCAGCGGCAAATGGACGCGTTACTTCTTGGGCGCAACGCTGAGCGCCTGGGCCATCTCCAGGTGGTGCCTCAGGCCGGGCAGGGTCCTTTCGGCCCAGGCCTTGATCTCGGGGTCCTTGGCATTCTGGGCGGCGTCCTGGAAGAGCTTGATCGTGTTCTGATGGGCCTTCACGCCGAAGGTCTTGGCGTAGCGTTCGTCGAACTTGTCGTTGTCGCCGGCATCGATGAGCTTGATCTCGGCCTTCTGCTTGACGGAAGGGCCGTCGGGCAGCGTGACGTTCTTGCTGGCAGCCAGGGCCTTGAGCTCATCGGCCACCTTGGTGTGGTCGGTGATCATCGAATCGGCGAAGGACTTCACATCGGCATTCTTGGCCTTGGACTGTGCGAGCTTGCTGGCCTCGATCTCGGCCGCGCCGGCGTGAGCTGCCTCCTTCATGAAGGACTTGTCCGAGCGGGCGTGGGCCTGGCCGGCAAAGGCGGCACTGGCAAGCATCAGGGTGACGCTCATGAATTTCTGGGCGGTGCGCATGGGGGCTCCTTGACGGGTTGAGGCGGACGGCTGAAGCCGGCATGCGCAACGGCACCACCGGACTAACGCCCAATCTAGGCGGCAGTACATGCCGACAGCGTCAGCCGAGGACGAAGCTGCTGTAGGAGAACCGGCGGCCGGCAGCTTCCGACAGCGGCGCGTGGCGCCGGCCGACAACCCGCCAGCCTCCTGCTGTCTAGGCTGCAGGATCAGTCAATGCCAAGGAGCCGACATGCACGACGACGACAGCCGCAGCTATCCATCGGACAATGACGTGAGCACCGAAGAAGACCTCAGTGGCCCGGCCGCCGCGAAGAAGATCACCGATCTCGTCAGGGCCGGCAACAGCTGCTTTTTCTGCACCCTCGGCATGGGCAAGCGGCAACTGCATGCCCGGCCGATGACCGTCATCGAGGTCGACGACAGCGGTGCCCTGTGGTTCTTCAGCGAGATCGACAGCCTGAAGAACATCGAACTCGACCGCGATCCGCGCGTCACGCTGTTCTTCAAGGAGGGGGACAACGGCGGCCACCTCAAGCTCGACGGCAGCGTCGAGCAGGTCACTGACAAGGCCACCATCCACCGGCTCTGGAGTCCCAAGCTGCGGGCCTGGTTCACGCAAGGCGAGGACGATCCCCGCATCTGCTTACTGCGCGTCGACGCGCTCAGCGGCGAATACTGGGACAACCGCCACGGCAGCGCCATCGCCGGCCTCAAGATGCTGTTCGGCGCCATCACGGCCCAGCGCGTTGACGAGGGCGTGCATGGGCATCTGAAGCTCTGACGCGCCTCGCGGGCAAACAAAAAGCACTTGGCATTTGTGACCCAGGCCATCTTCTGGCCACCGGCACGCTTGAGGTTCGGCCAAAAGGAGGCTGATCTGCACCGTGGCGCTAGGACGCTGCCCAAGGAAGGAATTTTGGATGAGTGCAGGATAGGCTGGGCGCCAGCATCTGGATGCTCATTACTTCGGCTCGCCGCGTGGTTGGTCGTGTGCTCGACGGCGTCCCGATGGATCGCCGCCCGGTTGCCCGGGGCCTGGACAACGCAGAACGCCTCCAGCTCTGGGCGAGGGTGGTCAAGGAGCTGCAAGCGGACGGCCAGCACGGCCTAACCATCGGCTTCCTAACGGCGCGGCAGCCGTGCTTGGCTCTCGTTCCCCACGCCGTCCTACACTCGCCCGGCCTCGAGGCAAACGATGCGAGGGAGCACCGTGTCGAAGAAAAAAGAGCACGAACCTCTGCCGGGGCCGGTCTCGTTGGCGGCGATTCAGGCTGGCGTTCTGATGGACGACCGTGACCACGAACTGAAGCGGATACGGGAATACGTCGAGTGGCAGAGCAACAAGGGTCGCGCCCGGAACCGCAAGAAGGTCAGGGTCGTCCATCTGGAGTTGATGAAAGCAGAGACGGTCTTCGGGCGCCGGCATGACGCTTGGGACGTTCACACGAACGAAGCAGACGGTCGGTGGTGGGTAATCACGGAACCGACGAACCTGTACTCACAGCACGAGTTCCCATCCCTCGACTACACCCTTTCGTTCCATATCGGAGTGATGGCGCGTGTTGCTTCGCGTGACGCCAAGGCCGGCCCGGAGAGCCAACAAGACCGCTTCAGTACGGCCTGGAGGCGGTTAGAAAACGCTCACGAGGCACTGGATGCTGCGGCCGAGGCAGAGGACTTCCAAGCGGTCGGAATGCGATGCCGCGAGGCGCTGGTCGATGTTGCCAAGTCTTTGCGCGGATCGGTCACACTGGGCGAGGGGATTGAAGCGCCGAAGGATGCCGATTTCAAGGGTTGGTTGACTCATCTCGCCACCCACTTCGCCCCTGGTAAGCGGAACGAGCACGTCCGTGGCTACTTGAACAAGGCTGGCCCTGAGGTCTGGCAGTTGGCAAGTTGGCTGACTCACACCGCGACTGCAACAAGGAACGACGCGCAGATCGTATTGGAGGCCACAACGGCGTTCGCCTCATTCATCGGTCTGGTGGTGATGCGACATGAGGCAGGAGCGCCGCCCCGGTGTCCCGCGTGCGCGTCCTATCGACTGGCGAGCGTGTATGAGCTCGATCTCGACTTGGATCCGCCATACGTCAACGTCTGCGAATCCTGCGGCTGGAACAGCTTCGATGCCTCGCAGCAAGAACCTCCAGCGGCTTAGAACGATTGCGTCAAAGGCTCTCGTCTCGTTTGAGTGGTTCTCATCCATCACGGTTCTGTTTGGGTTGGTCAACAACGGAAACGGAACCATCTAGAGTGCCTGCGGCGGCAGCGCAGGCCGGTATCGCTGAGGCATACCCAAATCGAACCAGTGGGAATGCCCGCCGCACAGGCAATCGCCGCTAATCGACAGGCAGGGAAGAGGTGCGTATGGTCCCGCCGGCAACAGTGCACCGGCCGCCCAGTCCGAAGTGCCTGAGCTACAGCGGCACTAGCAGCGACGCCGGCTCAGCGCGCGCATCAAATCGCGGCCAGCGAAGGTCTGAAGAACGATGGCGTGTAGCTCGTCGCCCTTGACGGTCTGGGCGAAGTTCAGGAGGCCTAGCCGAACAAGGTTTGAAAGCGACGACTTCACCGCGTCGGGCGGTTCGCGCCGGGTGGCAGCATTGTCCTCGGCACCGGTAGACGCCCCATCGGGCAAATCACCAGTGAATATGAACTGGCCGAGCGACGGTGTGAGGCCGTAGATCATCTGGAATATGCGGGCATCCAAGGGCGTGAAGTCCTTCAACATAGACACGTAGGCCCGCCGCGGCTCAACATCCTTGTCCGCATCTGCGGCGTTCGCTAGCAGTCGCGCCCACAGGTCCTGCAACTCGTCGACCTCTTCGATGGAGCCCTGCTCGATTGCATCGACCGCGAAACCGAGCGGCAGAGGCTTGGGCCGCACATCTGGACCCAAGGAATGCAACTCTTCCTGAAATCTCTTGAACAGTCGGGCTTGCCGCACCGCTCTCGTGAACTTGA
Organism: Roseateles sp. P5_E4; assembly: GCF_054049255.1. NCBI lineage: Bacteria > Pseudomonadati > Pseudomonadota > Betaproteobacteria > Burkholderiales > Sphaerotilaceae > Roseateles > Roseateles sp. P5_E4. The sequence goes on from NZ_JBFUMS010000021.1 coordinate 23,163, forward strand.
GGTGGTCAGCCAACATTTCCATTGCGTGCTCGATGGGAGCGTCGATGTGCTTCGCTATGAAGCCCCCGGACTTCTCCATGACCTTGAGGGCCTGGCCGGCGGTCTTCGCGACCTCCTGTACGGCTTTGGCGCTTTCAACGTTCTCATCGCTCATTGACATCTCCCTTGGACCGACGAGCTTAGCGCTCAGACATACAACTGAACAACGCCGCCCACGGGCCTAGACCCGCGCCGGCACAGTACCGATGCTGGCTGCGCGATGACTGGCGCGATGCGGTCCGCCACTGTGTTGACCATGCGCCATGCGCAATACTTCGGGCACAAAGAATCGGTTACGTCGAAGGGAGCCGCACGGCGGGGCCTTGTGTCGATCTACTGGGTTACGCGTCGCGCGCTTCCGACCGATCTGCTTATTTTTATAGCAGCCCACGGCCAGGGATGCAAGTCGGCGTAGCGCAAAGGAGGACATGAAATGGAACACTGGATAGCACTTGCGCAAACCATCCTGTGGGTCACGCTCATAAGCGGCATCGTCATCTGGGCGCGTAAGCCACTCCACCACATCCTGACCGCGCTCGGTCAGCGGATAGAGGATGGCAGCGAAGTTGCGGCAGGCCCGTTCTCCATTAAGGACCTCAAGCCGCAACCGGTGGGCCTTCAGGCGGAGAAGGCACAGGCGGAGTTGGCGGCGCCGGCTGACACTGCAAATCCCGAGCCCGCTGCAGGTCAAGCCAAGAGTGTCTTGGCTGAGGTCGCAAAGCAGACGCCAGCCCAACTCGACGCCATCACCTCCCAGCTTCAAGATGCCCAGCAGACTATCGCGCGCATAGCATCAAGTCATGCTCGGGCGACGACATTCTTGGCCGTGGATCTAGCGCTTCGCGCGTTGCAGGCCGAATTCAATGCGCCGCTACAGCGGCAAGTTACAGGGGGCCGCGACGGAGGCTTTGATGGCGTCTTCGAGGCCAACGGGCAGGTACACATAGTGGAGGTGACGTACTTCGGGAAGAGCGCAGGTGTTCGTGAATCCGCAGCGCGAGTCCTTGAGACATTGCGGCGCCTCAAGCATGACGCGGCGCAATACCAATGGGGTACTCCGCAGTTCATCTTCGTGGCCGTATTCGCGAGCGGCGTCATACCGGTCGCCCACAGAGAAGCCATACAGCATGTCTGCTGGGAGATCGGTCAAGTGACCCCCCGGTTCTACACACTCGCCTCGCTACAGCACCAGTTGGGCATAGACCCAACAGACTGGGAAGGCAAGGTCGTCAATTGAACTGACGTCCTATTCCAGCAGCACGTCCACGCAAGGGATGCACCGGTGGCTCACGTTGCCACCCGGTTTAGGGTACTCGTAAGGTACCACCAAAGAAAAAGCACCTAGCCGCGAAGCTAAGTGCTTGATTCATCTGGTGCGCCCGGTTGGGATCGAACCAACAACCCCTGCCTTCGGAGGGCAGTACTCTATCCATTGAGCTACGGGCGCGAAGCCGTGCATTCTAGCAGCGGGGTACCAGGGCCCCGGGGCAGTGTCGGGGCCTGCCTATAATTCGGCGGTTTTTCGTGTCGCGCACCCAGCCCGGCATGAAGCGAGACCCGACCGACGAAGATCGACAAGAGGAATTCATGAGCGCCAGCCACGATCACGACCACGACGACGCCCACACCGGGCCGATCAAGACCCCCAAGCAGCTCGCCTGGGCCGTGCTGTTCGCCTTCGTGGTGCCGGTCATCGTCATCATCCTGCTGGCCAATTACGTCACCACTGACACCAAGCCGGCGGCCGGCACGGCTGCCTTCGAGGCCCAGGCCATTGCAGCGCGCATTGCGCCGGTCGCGCACGTCGAGGTCAAGGACGTCAACGACGCCGCCACCATGAAGACGGGCGAGCAGGTCTTCCAGGCCCAGTGCTCGGCCTGCCACGCCACCGGCGCCGCCGGCGCACCCAAGCTGGGCGACGCGTCGGCCTGGGGCCCGCGCATCAAGAGTGGCTTCGACACGCTGGTGCATTCGGCGCTCAAGGGCAAGGGCAATATGGGCCCGCAGGGCGGCGGCGACTTCAGCGACTTCGAAGTCTCCCGTGCCGTCGTCTACATGGCCAACCAGGGTGGCGCCAAGTTCGACGAGCCCAAGATGGCCGCGCCGGCTGCTTCGGCCGCGCAGTAAAGCTTCGGCTTGAATCCCGCCAAGGGCTGCTTCGGCAGCCCTCGTCGTTTCTGGCTCAGGCGCCAGGGCGGCGCACGAAGCCGAAGCGCTCCGGCAGCTCACCCGACAGGAACTGCTGTGGCGTCCAGCGCCCCTGCTCGACGGCGTCGGCCGCCAGGCCCATGTCGGCCGTGTGCACCAGGCCCAGGCCGAGGTTGGTGAGCAGGTAGAGCCGCCCGGCTTCGTCCAGCCAGCTGGACTCCGCGGCGGCTTCGATGCCGGTGTGGCTCAGCACGCGGCCATCAGGCTGCAGGCGCCAAACCCAGGGCGTCGACTCCAGCTCCACATAGACCCGCTGCGGCCCGTTCTGGAAGAACCAGCAGCCAGCCGCGTCGGCCGCGTAGTTGCGCTCGATGAAGGCACGCAGCTTGTCGTGGTTGATGCGGCTGCCTTTGACCTCGGGGAAGGGGCCGGCGTGCTGGATGCGTTCGTCGCGCATATACCAATCACCACGGGCGTCCAGCGCCAGCCAGCCGTAGCAGTGCGGGACGTTGGGCCACTTCTTGAGGGCCGCTTCGACGATGGGGTCCATGCAAGACCTCCTTCAGCGTTGCTTCCAGAGCCAGTCGCAGACCTGCTCCGGCATGGTCAGCAGATGGCCCGGCAGGCGGCCGGCGGGGAAGCCGACATGGCCGCCGTGGCCAGGCTGCCAGAGTGTCACATGGGCACCCACCTCGGCGGCGTGTGGCAGGCTGCCCCCGGGCACGAAAGGGTCGTTGCGGGCGTTCAGCACCAGGGCCGGGATGCGGATGCGGTGCAGGTGCGGTTTGGCGGCCGCGCGGGTCCAGTAGTCCTCGGTGTTCCTGAAGCCGTGCAGCGGCGCGGTGAACAGGTTGTCGAACTCGTAGATGGTCGACGCGCGCCTGAGCCGCTCGCCATCGAACAGGCCCGGATGCTGCTGCAGCTTGCGCAGGGCCTTGGGAATCATGGTGCGCAGGAAGCGGCGCGCATAGACCTGCCTGTTGAAGCCGCGGTCGATGGCCGCGCCAGCGGCGGCGAGGTCGATGGGCGAGCAGATCGAGCAGACCGCCTGGGCGATCTGGGCGGCGCTGTGGCCGGCTTCCTCGGCCCAGCGCATCAGTGCATTGCCGCCCAGGGACACGCCCGCGACGAGGAGCTTGCTGCCATGGCGCTCGCGCAGGCGCTGCAATATCCAGCCGACCTCCTCGAAGTCGCCCGAGTGGTAGGCGCGCGGGCCGCGGTTCAGTTCACCGGAGCAGCCGCGGAAGTGGGGCAGGGCCATGGCCCAACCGCGTGCGCGGGCGACGCTGGCGAAGGCGACGCTGGAGTGGCTGGTGCGGTCGCCCTCCAGGCCGTGGAACAACACCAGCAGCGGCGTCTCCGGCGGGCGCCCAAGTCGGTCGCCGGGCCGCTCCCAAGACCGACTTGGCCCCCCCGGGGGGCCGGACGCGTACTCGCGTGCGGGCGGCTCACCACCAGCCAGGAAGTCGACATCGATGAAGTCGCCGTCCGGTGTGTCCCAGCGCTCGCGCGTCCAGTTCGGCGGCGGGCCGTCGTGTTGGCGGCTGAAGAGGGCGGGCCAGATGGTCTGGGCGTGGCCGCCGGGCAGCCAGCGGGGGGCGCGGTACTGCATGCGCCGACTCCTAGTGAAGCGTGCCGGCGTCGGCGACGAGCTCCTGGACATCGCCCGCATTGCCGGGGCTGGCGTGGTGCAGCACCAGGCGCCAGCCGAGCGCCGTCTTCAGATAGACATTGGTCGCGATGACCCAAGCCTGCTGGGCCTCGCCATGCAACTGCACGCGCTCCAGCACATGGTGGATGGCGCAATCGCCGCTGTGCAGGCGGCGCACGCGCTCGGGGTGGACGCTGACCGCGCCACGTTGGAACACCGCTTCGAAGGCGGCGCGAATGGCAGGCAGGCCGACGATGCGCGGGCCGCCCGGGTGGACGCAGGCCACTTCCTCGTCATCGGCCCACAGGGCCATCAGGTGATCCAGGTCGGCGTGCTGCAGCGCCTCGTAGAACTGGGCCTCGGTGTCGTCGGGCGAGGCAAGCAGGGCGGCGGTCTGGGCGGCGGAGCGGGGCATGGCGCGATTGTAGGAAGTCGGACGGCGCTACATTGACCCCGCCCCAACCGCTGCCTGATCCCAACCGATGTTTTCGCTGAAAGCCGTTGCGTCCCTGTTCCTTTGTCTGTTGCTGGTGGCCTGCGGTGGCGGTGGCGGTGATGCCGCGCCAGCGCCCGGGCCGGTCACCGTGCCCCCCCTCGGGGCCCAATGCCTGAGCGGCTCCGTCGCGCGCCTGGCTCTGCCCGCCGCAGCCGGTGCGGGGCACAACCAGGAGCTGGCGGTGCTTGCCTGCCCCGGCTCGCGGCTGGACACGGTGCAGTGGCGCCAGACCGATGGCGCCGCGCAGGCCCTCGGTTCGGCGCGTTCGCAGGCCCTCAGCGTCGCACCGGCTGCGGCGGGCCGTTTCACGTTCAGTGTGGACTTCACCGACGCCAAGGGGGCGAGCTACAGCGGCCAAGCCGAGCTCAACGCCACGGCACCCGACGCGACGCCGATGGTGATCCGCGGCGAACCGTCGGTGTTGGCGGGCGGCCAGACGTCGTTGCGCGCCTGGGTCGAGGGGCTGGCCGTGGCCGACTACCCGCTGGCGCGCGTGCGCTGGAGCCGCGTCGACGGCCCGGACGTGAACCTGGGCGATGCAAGCCAATGGCGCGTCATCTTTACCGCGCCTGCGGTGGCCGAAGACAGCCTGCTGCGCCTGCGCGCCGAGGCTACGCTGGCCGATGGGCGCAGCCTCAGCCAGGATTTCAGCCTGCTCGTGCAGGCCTCACCGCCCGCTGTGGCGTCGCCGCTTTTCGGCGCTGGCAACCTGTCCTCGCGCGCCTACCCCTATGTGGCCGGCGGCGCACACGCGGCCGAATTGCGCGGCTGCATCTACACGCCCGCCCTGACCAATGCCACGCTCTGCACGCTGGGCCGCCTGCCGCTGCTCGGCACCGAGACGCGCGGCGAGCTGCCCACCGTGGAGCAGGTGATGGCGCGCGTGCTGGTGTCCAACGACTGGATGGGCCAGCGCTTCGAGGCCTTCCTGCGCGAGCAGGACGTGAATGGCGACTTCCGCCGGCTGCTCAACGCCACCACGGCCATCGTCATCGGCGGCCGGGTGCGGCCGGCCTTCTACTGGAGCGCCACCGGCGCCATCTATCTCGATGCCGACTACCTCTGGCAGACGCCTGCCGAGCGCGACAGCGTCAGCGAAGCGCCCGACCCGCGCAGTGACTATGGGCTAGACCTCGCCTACGCGATGCTGTGGCGCTATGTGCAGGGCAATCAGTCGGCCGGTGGGCGCCCCTCCGTGCTGGCGCGCGACTCACGCGACAGCGCCGCGCTGATCCCGGCACTCGGCCGCCTGCTGTACCACGAGCTGACGCACGCCAACGACTTCCTGCCGCCCCGCGTGCACCTGCTGCTCAACAGCGGCTTGCGCGTCTACGAGGCCATTCCCGCCAACACTGCGTCCGAACAGCTGCGCACGCAACTGCCGTTCTATTCACAGGAGATGGTCGACCTGGGCCGCGTGCAGTTCTTCGGCGTGGCGTCCACGGCGGTGCAGCGCGCCTACCAGCCGGCCGACATCGTGCGTTTCTTCAGCAGTGACCGCGTCACCGACGACTACAGCTATTCCTGGCCCAGCGGCCAGAGCGTGCCGCGCGAGGATGCGGCGATGCTGGCCGAGGAGGCGCTGATGCAGCTGCGCCACGGCGTGCTGCGCGATGTCGCGGTCACGCCGCAATTCCTGAGCGGGGCGAGCGCAGACCAGGTCGTGACCTGGGGCCAGCGCGGCCGCGTGGGTGATGCCGCCATCAAGTCGCGCGTGGCGCTGGTGCTGTCCCAGACCATGCCCTGGCTGCCGGCCGGCTTCACCAACGGCCTGGCTGCGCCGGTTCAGTTGCGCGCCGGGCTGACCTGGGGCCAGAACCTCGATCAGGGCGCCCTGGCTGTTGGGATGGTGAGGCCGCTGTCGGCCATCGAGCGGGCGCTGGAGGCCGACCTGGACACCCAGCGCCGCGGCGGCCGCAAGACCGCCGCGCTGATGCGCTAGTTCAGTGGTGTCCGCCGACGACTTCGCCGGCTTTCAGCTTGTAGGCCGTGCCGCAGTACGGGCACTGGCCCTGGCCGCCATGGGTCAGGTCGATGAAGACCTTGGGATGCGCGCTCCACAGCGGCATCTTGGGGTTGGGGCAGAAGACCGTGCCGTTGTCGTTGCAGTCCTTGGCCGTCACTTCGACGGTGGCGGCGGGCGTGGTGGTGGTGCTCATGTTGTTTGCTCTCAGACCGCGGTCAGCCACTCGGCGTACTTGGGGTTGCGGCCGTTGACGATGTCGAAGAAGGCCGACTGGATCTTTTCGGTGATGGGACCCCGCGACCCCGAACCAATCTCGACACGGTCCAGCTCACGGATGGGCGTCACTTCAGCGGCGGTGCCGGTGAAGAAGGCCTCGTCGCAGATATAGACCTCGTCGCGGGTGATGCGCTTCTCGACCAGCTTCAGGCCCAGGTCCTGGCAGATCGCAAAGATGGTGTTGCGGGTGATGCCGTTGAGCGCGCCGGCCGACAGGTCGGGCGTGTAGACGACGCCGCCCTTGATGACGAACAAGTTCTCGCCAGCGCCTTCGGACACGAAGCCCGAGGCGTCCAGCAGCAGGGCCTCGTCGTAGCCGTCGTCGGTGGCTTCCATGTTGGCCAGGATGGAGTTGGTGTAGTTGGACACCGTCTTGGCCTGCGTCATCGTGATGTTGACGTGGTGGCGCGTGTAGGAGCTGGTCTTGACGCGAATGCCGCGCTTCATGCCTTCCTCGCCGAGGTAGGCGCCCCAGCTCCAGGCGGCCACCATCAGGTGCACCTGGTTGCCCTTGGGGCTGACGCCCAGCTTCTCGGAGCCGATCCAGATCAGCGGGCGGATGTAGGCGCTCTTCAGGCCGTTGGCCTTGACGACGGCGCGCTGGGCCTCGTTGACCTGCTCCATCGAGAAGGGGATCTTCATGCGCAGGATCTTGCCGCTGTTGAACAGGCGCTGGGTGTGCTCCTGCAGGCGGAAGATGGCGGTGCCGTTGACCGTGTCATAGGCGCGCACGCCCTCGAAGGCGCCGCAGCCGTAATGCAGGGTGTGGGTCAGCACGTGGATCTTGGCGTCGCGCCAGTCGACGAGCTCGCCGTCCATCCAGATCTTGCCGTCGCGGTCATGCAGGGGGGCGGGAACCATCGTTACTCCAGTGCGTGCGGGGTGAAAGCGGGCGATTTTACGAAGCTTGGGCTGCGCGGATCAGCCGCCACTCGACGAGCTTGCCTTTCACCAGCTTGACTTCGACGGCGTCGCCGCCGGCGTCGCGCCAGACAAAGGTCTCCGGCGCCTGCTTTTGCCCCAAGCTGCCGGCCAGGCCGATCAGGTCCACCAGCTTCATGCCGGCATGCAGTTTGCTGTTCAACATGACGGCGTTGTTGACCGAGCCCAGCGGGGCCGCGCCGGCCACCTTCATGACCCGCATCAGCCGCGAGATCTGCAGCAGCAGCCAGAAGACGATGCCCGTCGTCGCGAAGATGACGCCCTGCCAGCCGAGCAGCGCACCGCCACCAATGAGGGCCACCAGCGCCAGGCCAACACCGATCCACGGATTCATGCTTGCGGGTCCTTCAGCCCATCGTCGCGTTGCCAGGCATAGGCGCGCTCGACCTTGGCCACGCGCAGCGTGTAGTGCTGGTACCAATCGCTGCGGCCGGTGTCGCGCGCGATCTTGTGCTCGGCGTTGCGGCGCCAGGCGGCAATGTCCTCGGGGCTGCGCCAGTAGGAGACCGTGATGCCCAGGCCATCCTCGCCGCGGGTGCTCTCCACGCCCAGATAACCCGGCTGCTCGGAAGCCAGGGCCACCATGCGGTCAGCCATGTCGCCATAGCCGCCGTCAACGGGCGTGCGCTGGCTGGTGAAGATGACGGCGTAGTAGGGGGGCTCGGGCAGTGCGCTCATGGCGCACATCCTGCCACGCCGTCAGGCCGCTAGCGGCAGGCGGGTCACCTCGACGCTGTCGGCCGAGCGCTGCGTCGGCCCATGGTAGACAGCCTCGATGTTGTTGCCGTCGGGGTCCAGCACGAAGGCGGCGTAATAGCCCGGGTGGTAATGGCGCGGCCCCGGGGTGCCGTGATCGCGGCCGCCGGCGGACAGCGTCATCGCATGGAAGCGCCGGACCTCATCCTCGCTGTGGGCCTGGAAGGCCAGATGCACATGTGACACGCGGCCATCGGCCTTGTCGACGTAGAACTCGTCGGCGTAGAAGCAGCCCTCTGCTTCGCCGAAGGCCTCGAGCCGCCCGATGGCGTCCAGCGCCGCACGGTAGAAGCGCCGGCTGGCCGCCAGGTCGCTCACGCGCAGATGCACGTGGTCGAGCAGGCGGCCGCAGTGCTCCATATCCGTCCTACTTGGTTACTTTGAGCAGCACGCAGCGCACCCACTGGCCAGACTCCAGCGCGTCCTTGTGGCCGTTCAGGAACTGTTCGGCCGTCGAGTTGCGCGCGGAGAAGCACATGCCGTGCAGGATGCCCATGCGTGGCACGGGCCGCGACCATTTGCGCTCGACGACGCCGTTGAACCAGGACACCTGCTCATCGTCGCTGTCCACGTCGGCGCGGCCCAGCAGCAGCACGACCTCGTATTTGTCCTCGGTCAGCGGCTCGGCCGCGCTGGTCAGCACCTGCAGGCCGCCGTCGCTCATGTTCAGCACCAGGCCGGCCGGCCCCTGGCTGAACTGCACCGGCTTGAAGACCCAACCGGGCAGGGAGTCGGCATCGTGCTGGGCGGCCAGGAAATCGGTGCGGGCGTGCTGCCTGAGATTGGCGGGATCTGACATGAACGGGGTCCTCCGGTGCGAGGCCCCGATCCTAAGCAGACTTTGGCGTGGCGTGCACCATGGAAACCTGTTGTCTCAGTTTCAAATGAGCCCGCGCAAGACCTCGATGGCCTGCTCCACCCGCTCGACAGCATGGATGGTCAGCCCCTCGATGGCCTTCTTGGGTGCATTCGCCTTGGGCACGACGGCGACGCTGAAGCCCAGCTTGGCGGCTTCCTTCAGGCGCTCCTGGCCGCGCGGCGCGGGGCGAACCTCGCCGGCCAGGCCGACCTCGCCAAAGGCGATGAAGCCACGCGGCAGGGCCTTGCCGCGCAGCGAACTCTGGATGGCCAGCAGCACGGCCAGGTCGGCCGCCGGCTCGCTGATGCGCACGCCGCCGACCGCGTTGACGAACACGTCCTGGTCGCCGGTGGCCACGCCCGCATGCCGGTGCAGCACGGCCAGCAGCATCGCGAGGCGGTCACGGTCCAGGCCCACCGACAACCGCCGCGGGCTGACGCCGCCGCTGTCCACCAGCGCCTGCAGCTCGACCAGCAGCGGCCGCGTGCCCTCCAGCGTGACGAGCACGCAGCTGCCCGGCACGGGCTCGGCGTGGGTGGACAGGAAGATGGCGCTCGGGTTGGTGACGCCCTTGAGCCCCTTCTCCGTCATCGCGAACACGCCGATCTCGTTGACCGCGCCGAAGCGGTTCTTGATGGCGCGCACCAGGCGGAAGCTGCTGTGCGTGTCGCCCTCGAAATACAGCACCGTGTCGACGATGTGCTCCAGCACACGCGGGCCGGCCAGCGCACCTTCCTTGGTCACATGACCCACCAGCACGATGGCACAGCCGCGCGCCTTGGCCGTGCGTGTGAGCTGGGCCGCGCATTCGCGCACCTGGGCGACCGAACCGGGCGCGGACGAGAGTTGCTCGGAGTACAGCGTCTGGATGGAGTCGATGACGCAGAAGTCGGGCTCCTCGACGTCGATGGTGGCGAGGATGCGCTCCAGGCTGATCTCGGCCAGCACGCGCACCTTGGCGCCCGACAGGCCCAGGCGCCGCGAGCGCATCGCGACCTGGGCGCCACTTTCCTCGCCGGTCACGTACAGGACTTTCACGGTTTGCGACAGCGACTCGACCGCCTGCAGCAGCAGCGTCGACTTGCCGATGCCCGGATCGCCGCCGATCAGCACGACGCCGCCGGCCACGATGCCGCCGCCCAGCACCCGGTCCAGCTCTTCCTGGCCCGTGGGCGTGCGCTCGAAGTCGCTGGCCTCGATCTCGGAGAGTGTGGCCACCGGCTGGCTCTTGGCCAGCGACTGGTAGCGATTCTTGACGCCGCCGGTGGGCTCGGCGATGCCCTCGGTCAGCGTGTTCCAGGCGCCGCAGTGCGGGCATTTGCCCAGCCATTTGGCGTTGGTGCCGCCGCATTCGGTGCAGGTGTAGATGCTCTTGCTTGTCGCCATCAGCGCATTGTCTTAGGGTCTGCTGACACGGTGGCAATGGGCCGCGTTGTGACCAGAAGGGTCGCGAGCAAGGCGCAAAGCGGAGCCGGGTTGGGCACCCGGCGAGCATTTGCAACGCCGCGCGCGGCCTTTCTGGTCACAACCCTTCGGGAAGACCGGCAGCCAGGGGCCACTCGGCGTTGCACCGCTTGCCCGCACATGAGTGCGGGCGGCTCGTTGCGCCTTGATTGGCCCCTGGCTGCCGGCCTTCGCGGCCCATTGCCGCCGTGTCAGCAGACCCTGGGGCGAACCCAGGCTGTCAGCAGCAGCGCCGCCGCCAGCGCGCACCCCGCCGAGAAGCCGAAGGCGACGGTGGCCGACAGGCCCTCCCACAGCCAGCCGAACAGCAGCGAGGCCGGCAGCAGCATGGCGCCCATGACGAGGTTGAGCCAGCCGAAGGCCGTGCCGCGCTGTTCGGCCGGCGCCAGGTCGGCCAGCAGCGCGCGCTCGACGCCCTCCGTCGCGGCCATGAAGATGCCGTAGAGGCCGAACAGCAGGTACAGCCGCCAGCCCGGCGCGGCCCACGCTGCCATGCCGATGTAGAAGGCGGCATAGGCGACATAGCCGGCCACCAGCAGGTGAACGCGGCCGACGCGGTCCGACAACCCGCCCAGCGGCACCGCGAACAGCGCCGCGACGCCCGACACCGCGGCCCACAGCAGCGGTACCTGGGCCTCGGCCACGCCGAGCTCCTTGGCGCGCAGCAGCAGGAACATGTTGCTGGAGTTGCCCAGCGTGAACAGCGCAACGACGACGAGGTAGCGCCGCAGCGGCTTGGGCAGGCCAGCCAGCGTCCAGCTGAAGCGCGGTGGCGCGGTGGCCGGTGGCGGGGCTTCCCGCACCGCCAGCGTCAGCCCCAGGCAGAGCAGGCCGGGAATGATGGCCCACAGGAAAACCTGGCCCAGCGGCACGCCCGCACTCAGCAGCGCCCAGGCCAGCAGCGGCCCGATGACGGCGCCGGCGTTGTCCATGGCGCGGTGCAGGCCGAAGGCCAGGCCGCGCTGGCCGGGTACTATGTTGGCAGCCAGCAGCGCGTCGCGCGGCGCGGCACGCACGGCCTTGGCGATACGGTCGGTCAGGCGCAGGGCCAGCAGCAGCGGCCAGCCGGCGACAAAGGCGATCAGCGGCCGCGCGATGCCGGCCAGGCCGTAGCCGGCGATGACCCAGGGTTTGCTGCGCCCGCTGCGGTCCACCATGATGCCGGCCCAGAGCTTGAGCAGGCTGGCCAGCGCCTCGGCCAGGCCCTCGATGAGGCCCAGCACCCGCGGGCCGGCCATCAGCACGCCGCTCAGATACAAGGGCACGAGGGGGTAGACCAGCTCGCTGGCGCTGTCGTTGACGAGGCTGATCAGGCCGAGCAGCCAGACGCTGCGCGGCAGCGAGAAAAGGGCCCTGAGCATCGGGGCATGTTATGTCCTGGGTGCCAGACCGCCCGAGCGCAGCGAGTAGCTCTGGCATCCACTGAGCAGGGGCGTGGGACACTCGGCGCCTTGCAGTTTCTCGATGGAGCCGGTCATGGAGTTTTCGGTCTGGTTGGCCTTTTTTGCCGCATCCTGGGCGATCAGCCTGTCCCCCGGCGCAGGTGCTGTCGCGGCGATGAGCGCGGGCCTGAGCCATGGCTTCAGGCGCGGCTATTTCATGACCTTCGGCCTCATCCTGGGCATCCTGACCCAGGTCGTCCTCGTCGGCGCCGGCCTGGGCGCGCTGATCGCGGCCTCGTCGCTGGGTTTTGCCCTCGTCAAATGGGCTGGCGTGGCCTACCTGGTCTGGCTGGGTGTGCAGCAATGGCGTGCACCGGCCAAGCCCATGGTGGCGGCGGATGACGGCGCCGTGCTGGCCACGCGCCGCCAGCTGGTGCTGCGCGGCTGGGGCATCAATGCCGTCAACCCCAAGGGCACGGTCTTCCTGCTGGCCGTCGTGCCGCAGTTCCTCGACCTGCATGCCGCGTTGGCGCCGCAATACCTCGTCATCGGCTGCACGCTGGCCTTCACCGACCTGGTCGTCATGGCCGGCTACACCGTGCTGGCCGCGCGGGTGCTGGCGGCGCTGAAGAGCGAGCACCACATCAAGGTGCTGAACCGCGTCTTCGGCTCGCTGTTCGTCGCGGCCGGTGCGCTGCTGGCGACCTTCAAGCGCGCGGCCTGATGGCGGCGGGAGACAAGCCCGGCCGCCTGCCCACCTGGTTCCTCTTCCTGGCCCCGGTCGCGATCTGGGCCAGCACCTGGCACGTCATCCTGTACCAGCTCGCGTCGACAGTGCCGGCGCTGACGTCGGTCGGCTGGCGCTTCGCGCTGTCGGCGCTGATGCTCGCCGGGCTGGCGCGCTGGCAGGGCACTTCGCTGAAGCTGCCGCGTTATGCCCACGGCTACATGTTGGGCACTGGCGTCATCCAGTACGCCGGCAACTACTGGTCCATCTACGAGGCCGAGCGCTTCGTGCCCAGCGGGCTGGTGGCGGTGCTGTTCTGCCTGATGGTGTTCATGAATGCACTCGTCGCCTGGCTGCTGTGGCGCCAGCCGGTGAGCCGACGCTTCCTCGTCGCGTCCAGCGGCGCGGTGCTGGGCGTGGCGCTGATCTTCTGGCCCGAACTCGCGTCTACCGGCGCGCGGCCGAATGCGGCCCTGGGGCTGGGCCTGAGCTTCTTCGCCGTCGTGGTGGCGGTCATCGGTGGCTTCTTCACCTTGGTGTTGACGCGCCGCGGCCTGCCGCTGGTGCCGGTGCTGGCCTGGAGCATGGGCTATGGCGCGGCCTTCCTGCTGGGGATGTCGCTGGCGCTGGGCCACGGCCTGCCCTTCGACGGCGCCTGGACCTATGTCGGCAGCCTCGTCTACCTGGCCGCCTTTGGCTCGGTCATCGCCTTCACGCTGTACTACAAGCTCGCCGAGCGCCGCGGCCCCGCTCAGGCGGCGCTCATCGGCGTGCTGGTGCCCGTCATCGCGCTGATCGTGTCGGCCGTGCTGGAGGGCTGGCAGGCGACGCCGCTGGCCATCGGCGGCATGGTGCTGTGCCTGGCCAGCCTGTTCGTCGCGACGCGGCCGCAGCGCTAAATGCGCTCGGCCGCCGCTTCGGCCTGGGCGCGCCGTGCCTGCTTCAGCGCGGCCAGCGAGGTGGGGTCGGTCAGCGTGGGTGCGATGACGATCTCCTGCGCCACCTTGATGTCCAGGAAGCCGAGCCAGGCGCGCATCGCTGCCTTTTGCGTGTCCAGGTGACCCTGGGCCGAGTGGCCCTCGCTGCCATAGTCGCTCGCGCTGCTGTAGACCAGCACGGCGCGCTTGCCCGACAGCAACGGCCGGTAGCCGGTGTCACGCTGCCAGGCCCAGTTCTGGCCCGGCAGCGTGACCACGTCGATGTAGTGCTTGAGGCGGTAGGGCAGGCCCAGGTTCCACATCGGCAGGTTGATGACGTAGTGGTCGGCCCGGTTGAAGGCTTCGGCCAGCGCGACGGCGCGCGCCCAGTGGCGGCGCTGGTCGTGGGTCGCCTGCTGGCTGCGCAGCACGGCGAACTTGGCCGCGATCATGTCGGCGTCGAATTCGGGCAGCGCGAGCTGCCAGACGTCGGCAACCTCGACCTGGGCGTCGGCACGGACGGCGCGGTAGCGGGCGACGAAGGCCTCGGCGATCTCGCGCGATGTGGAGGCCGGATTCGGCGAGCCCTGGATGTGCAGCAGCCGGCTCATCTTCAGCCCTCCAGCCAGCGCAGGCCGGCGATGCCGGCCACGATGAGGGCCATGCAGCCCAGCCGTGCGGGCGAGGCGCTGTCGCCGTGCACCCAGACGCCCAGCAGCGCCACGCCAACGGCGCCGATGCCGGTCCAGACCGCATAGGCCGTGCCGGTCGGCAGGCTTTTGAGCGACTGCGTCAGCAGCACGATGGACAGCAGCGCGGCGAGCACGCCGGCCGCGCCTGGCAGCGGCCGGCGCCAGCCGTCGGACGCCTTCAACGCCGCGGCCATGGCGATCTCGACCAGACCGGCACTCACCAACAGAAACCAAGCCATGGGGTCTCTCCAAGTTGCAATGGGCTCACTGTGGGAGGCCAGGCACAGAATCGGAAGTACGCACCTTTTGGTAACCAGGGAAATCCAGACGATGGCCGACACCTCAACCGGCAATGTGCTCAGCGCCAGCTGCCCCTCGCGTGCCGCACTGGAGGTGGTGGGCAGCAAATGGGCGCTGCTGATCGTGCCGCTGCTGGCCCGGCAGCCGCTGCGCAACAACGAGCTGCTGCGCCAGGTGGGCGGCATCTCGCAGAAGATGCTGACGCAGACGTTGCGCGAACTGGAGCGCCACGGCCTGGTGCAGCGCACCGACCATCAGACCGTGCCGCCGCACGTCGACTACCAGTTGACCGAACTGGGCCGGTCCCTGAGCGAGGCGCTGGTGGTGGTGGACCGCTGGGCCGAACGGCACTACCCCGCCGTAGCATCGGCGCGCATGGCGTTCGACCGCCGGCGCTAGGCCTTCAGCTGCGCCTGCGCGCCGTCGAGCAGCAGGCGCAACGAGCGGTCGAACAGGCGGTCGGGATCGTCGCCCAGCGTCTGCGCCCAGCCTGCGGCCAGCAGCGGGTATTTCGCCGCGTCGGGCCCGCTCAGCATCGACGAGGGCGGCGCATCGGGCGCTTGCGCGGACTGCTCCTCCAGCACCCAGCCGACGACGAAGCGCCCCACCGACATCATCAGCCGGGTGGCCTGCCCCGGCTCGAAGCCGGCATCGCACAGCAGGCGCAGGCGAGCCTCGATGGAATCGAAGTGCAAGGGGCTCGGCCGTGTGCCGGCATGCAGGCGCGCGCCGTCGCGGTAGGCCAGCAGCGCGCGGCGAAAGCTCTGGCCGTTGGCCATCAGCCAGTCCTGCCAATGCTGGCCCGGCGCCGGCTCCGCCTGGGCGTGGTTCTCCAGCACGACGGCCTCGGACATCGCATCCAGCAGCGCTGCCTTGCTCTTGAAGTGCCAGTACAGCGTCGGCGACTGCACGCCCAGGCGTTCGGCCAGCTTGCGGGTGCTCAAGGCGTCGATGCCGACTTCGTTGAGCAGCGCGAGCGCGGCGCGCAGCACGTCGTCGCGATTCAGTCGGCTGGAGCGTTCGGTGGCATTCATCCCTAGCAATGATAGAGAAGTTCGTGCAAAATGTTCTCTATCGACGATAGAGAGGCATTCGTGAATCGAGCCCTGACCGTCATCTTGATGACGCTGCTGCTGGACGCCGTGGGCATGAGCCTGGTGTTCCCCATCCTGCCCGGCCTGCTGCGCGAGCTGGCCGGCGCCGAGGCCACGACCCACCACTACGGCGCCCTGCTGGCCGTCTACGCGGCGATGCAGTTCCTGTTTTCCCCGGTGCTGGGTGCGCTGAGCGACCGTTTCGGCCGCCGGCCGGTGTTGCTGGCCTCGCTGGCCGGGGCCGCGGCGGACTATGTGCTGATGGCGTTGGCGCCCAACCTGGCCTGGCTCTACGTCGGGCGGGTGCTGTCCGGCATCACCGGCGCCAGCATGGCCGTGGGCACGGCCTACATCACCGATATGACGCCCGAGGCCGACCGCGCCAGGCGCTATGGCCAGATGGGCGCGGCCATGGGCCTGGGCTTTGTCGTCGGGCCGCTGATCGGTGGTGCTTTAGGCGAGTGGTCGCTGCGAGCGCCCTTCGTCGCCGCGGCCGTCATGAATGCCTTGAACCTGGGGATGGCCTGGTTCGCCCTGCCCGAATCCAACCAGAACCGCACGGCCCGGCTGGACGCCAGCAAGTTCAACGCCTTCTCGGCACTGCATCGCCTGGAGGGCAAGCGGCCCTTGCTGCCGCTGGTGGGGGTCTTTGCCGTCGTCGCGCTGGTGTCGCAGGTGCCGGCGGCGCTGTGGATCCTTTACGGCCAGGACCGCTACGGCTGGACTGCCTGGGTGGCGGGCCTGTCGCTGGCCTGCTATGGCGGCCTGCACGCGATCTCGCAGGCCTTCGTCACCGGGCCGATGGTGGCCAGGCTCGGCGAGAAGCGCGCGCTGCTGGCCGGCATGGCGGCGGACGGCCTGGGTTTTGTCGGCATGGGTGTGGCGGTGGCGGGCTGGATGCCGTTTGCGCTGCTGCCGCTGTTCGCCATCGGCGGGCTGGCCCTGCCGGCGCTGCAGGCCATGCTGGCGCGGCAGGTGGACGAGCAGCGCCAGGGCGGGTTGCAGGGCACGCTGGCCAGCCTGACCAGCCTGATCGGCATCGGCGGGCCGCTGGTGGTCACGGCCGGCTTTGCGGCGACGCAGGGCGCCTGGCCTGGCTGCGTCTGGGTGATCGCCGCGGTGCTGTATCTGATCGCGCTGCCCATGCTGTTCAGTCGCCGCGCTCGCACCGCGTAACAACCAGCCGTTCCCCACCACTCGGCAAGGGCGTTACGCTGGCGCGCTCTTCACGGGGAGAACAGATGGCCTGGCAATTCGCTCTGACGCGCCTGTGCGGCGCTTTTGCCCTCGCGGGTGCCGCGCTGCTGGCCCATGCCGCCGACGCGGGCGCGCCGCCGACGCCGGTGAAGCCGGTCACCGACCGCTACGGCGACGTCAGCGTCAGGGACCCCTACCGCTGGCTGGAGAAAGCCAGCGACCCCAAGGTGAAGCAGTGGAGCGCTGCGCAAGACAAGCGCACGCGCGCCTATTTCGGCAAGCTGCCGGCGCGCCAGCCGATGTTCGACTGGCTGATGAAGCAGGCCACGGCCAGCTCCAGCGCCTATTACGACCTGCACGCCACGCCGGGCCAGCTGTTCGCGCTATACAACCAGCCGCCCAGGCAGCAGCCCATGCTGGCCGTGCTGGGCCAGGACGCCGACCCCGCCAAGGCCCGCGTGGTGCTGGACCCGAACACGCTCAACCCCAAAGGCACGACGGCCATCGACTGGTATGTGCCTTCGCCGACGGGCAAGCTGGTGGCGGTGTCGATGTCGGAGAACGGCAGCGAGGACGGCTCGCTGCACATCGTCGACGTGGCCACGGGCAAGGATGTCGACAAGGTCATTCTCAACGTGCAATACCCCACCGGCGGCGGCAGCCTGGCCTGGCGCGAGGATGGCTCCGGCTTCTGGTACACGCGCTACCCCGGCGCCAAGGAACCGGCCGAGCGCCAGCACTTCTACCAGCAGATCTACTACCACCGCGTCGGCGACGATCCGGCAAAGGACGTCTATGTGCTGGGCAAGGACTTCCCGCGCGTCGCCGAGATCGCACTGGACGCCCGGCCCGGCGCGCCTGGCGTCATCGCCTCGGTCGCCAATGGCGATGGCGGCGAGTTCGCCCACTACCTGATCGCCAGGGACGGCCGCATCCGCCAGGTCACACGCTTCGAGGACAAGGTCGTCGCCGCAGCGCTGGGACCCGACGGGCTCTATCTCATCTCCCGGCAGGGCGCGCCGCGCGGCAAGCTGCTCAAGCTGGCGCTCGATGACCTGACGCTGGCCCATGCGCAGACCATCGTGCCCGAGTCCGATGCGGCGCTGGAGCCCGGCGGCGAGTTCGGCGCGGGCAACATCACCCTCACCAGGAACGCCATCTACCTGCGTGAGATCGTCGGCGGGCCGTCGCGCGTGGCCATCTACGGCCTGGACGGCAAGCCTCGCGGCCAGCTGCAGCTGCCCGAGGTGGCGACCGTGGACGAGATGGCCGTGATGGACGACGGCAGCCTGCTGGTCGCGGTGAAAACCTATCTCGAGCCGCCGCAGTTCATGCGCATCGATGCCGACAGCGGCAGGAGCCGACCCACGGCGCTGCGCCAGACCAGCCCGGTGTCCTTCGGCGACGTGGAGGTCGTGCGCGAGTTCGCGACGAGCAAGGACGGCACGCGCATCCCCCTCAATATCGTGCGCAGGAAGGGCCTCAAGCTCGATGGCAGCGCACCGTTGCTGCTCACCGGCTATGGTGGCTACAACGTCAGCCTGGTGCCGCGCTTCCTGGGCGCGGCGACAAGGCTGTGGCTGGACGCCGGCGGCGTCTACGTCATCGCCAACCTGCGCGGCGGCGGTGAGTTCGGCGAGACCTGGCATACCCAGGGCGCGTTGACGAACAAGCAGAACGTTTTTGACGACTTCGCCGCCTCGGCCCAATACCTGGTCGACAAGGGCTACACCTCCAAGGCCCGCATGGGATCCATAGGCGGCAGCAACGGCGGGCTGCTGATGGGGGCGGTGTTCACGCAGCATCCCGAGCTGTTCCGCGCCGTTGTCTCGACAGTGGGCATCTACGACATGCTGCGCGTGGAGTTGGACCCGAACGGCGCATTCAACGTCACCGAATTCGGCACGGTGAAGAACCCTGAGCAATTCCAGGCGCTGTACGCCTACTCGCCCTATCACCACGTGAATGGCGGTGCGAAGTACCCGGCCATCTTCATGGCCACCGGCGAGACGGACGGGCGCGTCAACCCGATGCACTCGCGCAAGATGGTTGCGCGCCTGCAGGCGGCAACCGGCTCCGGCCGGCCGGTGCTGCTGAGCATCAACGCCCACGCCGGCCATGGCATGGGCAGCTCGCTGTCCATCCGCGTGAACCAGATGGCGGACATCTACGCCTTCCTGTTCGACCAGCTGGGCATGAAGTCCCCGCTTCAGTAGTCCTTGCTGCGCCGCCCGGCCTTGATGTCGCTGCGCTTGGCCTTGCCTTCCAGCCGGCGCTGCTTGGAGCCATAGGTCGGCTTGGTCGCCCGCCGCGCCTTGGGCACATGCGCGGCGGCCTGCACCAGCTCGATCAACCGCGCGACGGCGTCCGCCCGGTTGCGTTCCAGGCTGCGCGAGTCCTGGGCCTTGATGACGACGACGCCCTCCGAGGTGATGCGCTGGTCGGCCCAGTTCAGCAGCCGCGCCTTGACGGCCTCGGGCAGGCTGGAGGTGTGGATGTCGAAGCGCAGATGGACCGCGTTCGAAACCTTGTTGACGTTCTGGCCGCCGGGGCCGCTGGCGCGGATGGCGTCGAACTCGAGTTCGTCCGGGCGCGGGGTCCAGTGGATGTCAGGCATTTCGAATTGGCACGCGCGGCGCGACGGCGCACATCAGCTCGTAGCCGATGGTGCCGGCCGATTGCGCCACCTCGTCGATGGGCAGGCGTGACCCCTTTCCGTCAATGACAGGCCCTTCGCCCCACAGCGTCACCTCGCTGCCAAAGCCGCTGGCGGGCAGGTCAGACAGGTCCACCGCCAGCATATCCATCGACACCCGGCCCAGCGTGCGCGTGCGCTTGCCGTCCACCAGCACCGGCGTGCCGGTGGCCGCGTGGCGCGGATAGCCGTCGGCATAGCCGCAGGCGACGATGCCTGCGCGCGTGACCTGCTCGGCCGTGAAGGCGCTGCCGTAGCCGATGGTGTCGCCGGGCTGCAGCTGCTGCACGCCGATGATCTTTGAGCGCAGCGTCATCGCCGGCCGCAGGTCCCAGTGAGCGGCGTCGTGCTCGGGGAAATCGGGCACGCCGCCATAGCTCATGATGCCGGCGCGCACCCAGTCCTGGGCCGTGCGAGCTGGGTGGCGCAGTGTTGCCGCGCTGTTGGCGATGCTGCGCTCGCCGGCCAGGCCCTCGGTCACGGCCTCGAAGGCGGCCAACTGGTGGGCGATGCCGTCGATACCTTGCCGGAGGCTGTCTGCATCGGAAAAGTGAGTCATCAACCCGATCTCGTCGACCTGGGGCAGGGCCTCCAGCCGCGCATAGGCGGCGCGAAAGGCGGCCGGCGTGAAGCCCAGCCGGTTCATGCCCGAGTTCAATTTGAGGAAGACGCGGTGCGGCTCGTGCGTCTTGTGCATGGCCAGCCAGTCGATCTGCTGCTCGCAGTGCACGGTGTGCCAGAGCTTGAGGCGCGAGCACAGCTCCAGGTCGCGAGGCTCGAACACGCCTTCCAGCAGCAGGATGGGGCCCCGCCAGTCCAGGGCGCGCAACCGTTCGGCCTCGGCCAGGTCCAGCAGCGCGAAACCGTCGGCGGCGCGCAGGCCCTCAAAGGCGCGTTCGATGCCGTGACCATAGGCATTGGCCTTGACGACGGCCCAGACTCGGGCATTGGGGGCTTGAGCGCGCGCGCGACCCAGGTTGTGAGCGAGCGCTTCGGTATGAATCAGGGCTTCAATCGGGCGAGGCATGGCCGGATTTTGCGCCCGGGTTTGGGGCGCCGCTGCCGAACTAGGGGCGTGCTATAAACCCGCGCCGCTCCCGTTTTACCGGCCTACAAGCAGAAGACAGTTCAGGATTGCGCTCCGACCGATGAAACGCGGCTTTTACACCATCATGTCGGCGCAGTTCTTCAGCTCGCTGGCTGATAACGCACTGTTCGTCGCGGCCGTCGAGCTGTTGCGTTCCTCCGGCGCCGCCGAGTGGCAGCGCGCCGCGCTGGTGCCGATGTTCGCCCTGTTCTACGTCGTGCTGGCGCCCTTCGTCGGAGCCTTTGCCGACGCCGTGCCCAAGGGCAAGGTGATGTTCTTCTCGAACAGCATCAAGGTGGTGGGCTGCCTGATGATGCTGTTCGGCGCCCACCCACTGGCGGCGTATGCCATCGTCGGCCTGGGCGCGGCCGCCTATTCGCCGGCCAAGTACGGCATCCTGACCGAACTGCTGCCACCGTCCCAGCTCGTCAAGGCCAATGGCTGGATCGAGGGCCTGACCATCACGTCCATCATCCTGGGCGTGCTGCTCGGTGGTCAGTTGATCGGTGACCGCGTCTCGCACCTGCTGCTGCTGATCGACATGCCGATGATGGAGACCGGCATCGACTCCCCACCCGAGGCGGCGATCGCCAGCCTGGTCGGCCTGTATGTGCTGGCGGCACTGTTCAATCTGCGCATCCCGCGCACCTCGGCGCCGCTGCAGCCCTATGCGCACAGCTTCCTGGGCCTGGTGCGCGACTTCTCGTCCTGCAACAGCAGGCTCTGGCAGGACAAGCTCGGGCAGATCTCGCTGGCGACGACGACGCTGTTCTGGGGTGTCAGCGGCAATCTGCGCTACATCGTGCTGGCCTGGGCCGCGGCCGCCCTGGGCTACGGCACGACGCAGGCGTCCTCGCTGGTGGGCGTCGTCGCCATTGGCACGGCGGTTGGTGCCGTCGTCGCATCGCTGTATTGCCGGCTGGACCGCGCCACCTCCGTCATCCCGCTGGGCATCGCGATGGGGCTGCTGGTCATCTTCATGAACCTCATCCACAACGTGTGGGTGGCGGCGCCCTTCCTGATCCTGCTCGGCGGTATCGGCGGCTACCTCGTCGTGCCGATGAACGCGCTGCTGCAGCACCGCGGCCACAACCTGATGGGGGCCGGCCGCAGCATCGCGGTGCAGAACTTCAACGAGCAGGCCTGCATCCTGGGCCTGGGCGCCTTCTACACGGCGATGACCCGCTTCGGCCTGTCGGCGTTTGGCGCGATCACGATCTTCGGCGTCGTCGTGGCCGGTGCCATGTGGTGGATCCGGCGCTGGCACCAGCGCAACCTGGTCGTGCACAAGGAAGAGGTCGAGCATCTGCTCGACTTGGCCCGCACGGATCACCTGCCGCAGGACCGGTAATCCGGCCCCGGCAGACCTGGCAGACCTGCCAGAAAGACGGGACGTTCAGCTGCTGGCGCTGCTGCCTCGGCCCTTGCGGCCTGTGGGCACGGGGATCAGATGCTTGCCTTCCAGC
Source organism: Roseateles sp. P5_E4 (assembly GCF_054049255.1). NCBI lineage: Bacteria > Pseudomonadati > Pseudomonadota > Betaproteobacteria > Burkholderiales > Sphaerotilaceae > Roseateles > Roseateles sp. P5_E4. The sequence goes on from NZ_JBFUMS010000021.1 coordinate 45,317, forward strand.
ACCATCTCGATGTGCTCGCTCCAGGCGCGGGCGATCTTGAAGCAGCCGCTGTGGTTGAGGTGGATCTCGTTGTGCCAGTCGCCGCTGATGCCGGTGGAGCCCGGCGCGGCCAGCGCCAGCGGCACGGCGGTCGAATCAAAGATGAAGAGGCCGCGGAAGGCTTCCTTGTCTGCGGCCATGCTCTTCAGCAGCTGGGCCAGATGGAAGACCATCAGCCGGCTGACGGCAGCCCAATCGGCGGCGGGCACGCCATAGGCCTTCAGCGCCGGGTAAAGCCAGGGGCCGCCGGCGCCCAGGTCATCGCCGCCCTCGGCGGCCGCCGGGCGCGGCATGGGCACGGCGTAGCAATGCATGAAGACCGGCTTGCCCGTGGACGGACCCTGGTCGCGCAAGGACAGCAGGTGCTTGACGTTGGCTCGCAGGTAGTCGGAATAGGTCGCCCAGCCGGGCTCGGAGAAATAGCGCGCGACGCCGGCCGAAGGCGGCCCCCATTCGGTCTGGCGGCGCAGCAGGCGCAGCTCCAGGGGGATGGGCTCGCCATTCCAGTTCTGGGCCGGCGTGCGTGCCGCGGCGATCAGGTCATTGCCACCGACGGACAGCAGGATGCCGTCCCAGGTCGGCGCGTCGGGGCCGGTCAAGAGGCGCACGAAGTCCGGGCTGGACTCGAGGTCCACCATGTGCGACAGCGCATTGCCGGTGCCGGCGCAATTGACGGCGGCCGTGTTGGACTTGAAGACCAGCTCCTGCAGCAGGTTGGCGTGGGCGTTGAGCTTGGCGCGCGCATTCGAGAACCACGAGTCTCCCTGGGCCAGCAGCTTCCAGCGGAAGGTGCTGAAGTCGGGCGGGGTGCGTCCGGCCAGGTCGGCCGGGGTGTAGCAAGCCAGGTGATCCATGAATGGGGTGGTTTCCGAAGTTGCTGACGTGAGCCTGTCCCGGAGGACGGGGCGCCAAGTTCGCGCGATTGGACGGCCAGCCGCGCGGGCGGCGCCATGCTACAAACCCTCGGGCCTGCCTGGGGTTAGTATGGACGGCTCTTTCTAGGGAGGAAGCCCATGAGCGAGAGCGTCTTCGACTTCCAGGCCGTTTCCATCCGCGGCGAGCCGGCCGACCTGGCCTCGCAGCGCGGCAAGGTCCTGCTCATCGTCAACACGGCCAGCGAATGCGGTTTCACGCCGCAGTTCAAGGGCCTGGAGCAGCTTTGGGAGGATTACGGCCCCAGGGGGCTGGTCGTCATTGGCTTCCCGAGCAACGAGTTCGGCGGCCAGGACCCAGGCAGCAATGACCAGATCGCGTCTTTTTGCGAGCTGAACTACGGCGTCAGCTTCCCGATGATGGCCAAGACCAAGGTCAATGGCGGCGAGGCCCACCCGCTGTGGAAGTTCCTCAAGAGCGAGAAGCCGGGCTTTCTGGGCACCGAGGCCATCAAGTGGAACTTCACCAAGTTCCTGATCGGCCGCGACGGCCAGGTCATCAAGCGCTATGCGCCAAATGACCCGCCGGAAAAGATGCGGGGCGACATTGAAGCGGCACTCGCCGCGACCTGACCCGCTTCAGTGAGCTGTTACCTGGGGGGCCATCCCCTGCTGGCTGCGCAGATAGTCCCGCATCGTCGGTGACTGCTCCGATGCCGCGCGGCGGACGTCACGCACATGGGCCAGCGCCTGCTGGCTGACCTCCGCGGAGATGTGGGCGGCCAGGCCGATGCCCTGGCTGGGCAGGCGGTGCAGGCCGGCCAGCACATAGGACCAGTTGGACGGGCCGAAGGGCGACAGGCGACTGTCCAGATCGGTGGCCGTCGGCACCTTGGCATCCCACAGGGCCAGCAACTCGACGAGGCGCGGCGGCAGGGCCGCTGCGTCGGTGCAGGTACGCCAGAACGGCGTGTCACGCCGTTGTGAGAGTGTGTAGTGGGCGACGATGAAGTCGCGCAGCTCCTCGTGGAAGTCGCCCGCCAGGCGGTTCAGCCGGTCGCGGCAAACCGCGCTGTTGCCCGAGGGCGCGACATGGTCGACGAACATCTGCAGCGCCCATTCGACCAGGTAGAGGCTGGTGGACTCCAGCGGCTCGACGAAGCCGCCCGCCGCACCCAGGGCCAGGCAGTTCTGCTCCCAGATCCGCGCGGCATGGCCGGCCCGCAGCGTCGTGAAATGAGGCGCGGCCAGCGCGCGGTGCCCGGCATTGAGCTGTTGCAGCCGCTGCAGGGCCTCGTCGTCGCTGCAAAAGCGCGACGCATAGACATAGCCCGTGCCGCGGCGGCTTTGCAGGTCGATCTCCCAGCTCCAGCCGGCGTCCTGGGCCGTGATGGCCGTGTGGCTGCGCAGCGCGGTGTCGTCCCGCGCATAGGCCACCGGCACGGCGATGCTGCGGTCGCAGGGCAGCCAGTCGGCATAGGACACCCAGGGCACGCCCAGGGCCCGCTGCAGCAGCAGTGAATCTGCCCCGCTGCAGTCGACGAAGAAGCTGGCGGCAAAGCGCCGGCCGTCGGCCAGTTCGACCGCCTCGATGCCGGCTGCGCCGCGCTGCACCTGGGCTACCTCGCCCTGCACATGGCGCACGCCGCGCCGCAGCGCGGTCTGCTGCAGCAGCATGGCCAGCTTGGCGGCATCCAGGTGGTAGCCATAGCTGACCGGCGCCTGGTAGTCGGGCGAGTCCATCAGCTTCGGTGACTGGTGGCCATCGAACAGCGTCGTCTGCGCCGTGCAGGCCTGGGCCATGGGCTGTTGGGTCAGGCCGCGCTGCATCAGGTTCAGCCAGTGGGCCGTCGTCGCGAAGCCGCCGAATGGTGGAGGCGCGTCGAAGGGGTGGTCGTAACTGTCGTCGGCCGCGCTGCCGCCGCTGCGCCAGCCGTGAAAGCGCACGCCGTTGTTCAGCGTCGCATCGGCCGCGCCGAACAGGGCGGCCTCGGGCAGGCCCAGCGCCTGCATCATGCCGCGCAGCGTCGGCAGCGTGGCCTCGCCCACGCCGATGCCGGCAATGCGCGGTGACTCGATCAGCGTGATGGGCAAGGGTGTCTGGCGCACCGCGCCGAGGGCGCGCTGCAGGAAGCAGGCCGCCAGCCAGCCGGCGCTGCCGCCGCCCACGATGACGATGGATTGGATGTCGGACAAGGCAGGAGCTCCGGAAAAACGCCGGCGGGTCGGGAAGCCCGGGCCGGTGGTTGCCACATTACGGCCGAAGCCCGGCGCGCCGACATGTAACGCGGCGAGCGAGCGTGCCGTCCTGCACGCCCGTTCCGGCCGTTACCGAGCCCGCCACAGCCAGCGGCCTCGGCCCCGCCTGACCAGGCCGGCGGCCTCCGCCTCGCCCAGCAGCTCGTTGGCCGTCTGCCGCGACAGATGGGCCAGGCGCGCCAGCTCGGCCTGTGTGGCCCGCACCTCGACCCAGCCGTCGCCAATCGCGTGGCCACGCTCGCGGGCCAGCTGCGCCAGCGCCAATGCGAAGCGTTCGGCTGCACCCTGGTGGCGCGCCGCCTGCAGCAGGCGCAGCGTGCCGTCATAGCGGCGGGCGAACTCGGCCAGCAGGGCGCGCGCGAAGCCCGGCACCTCGTCCATCAGGCGCGTATAGGCCTCGCGGCCGAAGACCAGCACCTCGGTGGCGCCGCGCGCGAGCGCCTCGTATTCCGAAGGCTGGCCGGCGGCGAAGGCGGCGAGGCCGAAGAGTCGCGGCGGGCCGACGTTCTCGATGACCGACACCGTGCCGTCCGCGGCCGTGAAACGGGTCTCGATCTCGCCGGCCGCGACCGCGTAGAAGGCCGCCGTCTTCTGGCCCTGCACGAAGAGGCTGCGCCCATCGGCCAGGCGTCGCCGTGCGATGCCGGCCGCGATGTCGATTGGCAACGCGATCCCCGGGAAATGGGCCGCGAAGACGCGCTGCAAGGCGGAGTCGTGGGACATGCTGCATTGTCGGCTGGCCGACACAAGGCGAGGCATGGCCTGCCTATGCTGGACGCATGGAAAGATCAGACCTGTCGATGCTGCTGGCCCGCTTCGGCCGCGAGGAATGCAGCCAGGAACCGCTCTACGTTGCGCTGTGCGGCGTGGCCGCCCACGACGACCGGGCGCTGGCCCTGCTGGCCGAGGCGCCGCCCGAGCAGCGCAAGGTCAATCTGCTGCTGGCGGCCCTGCATGAACGCGTGCTGGCCGGTGCGGCGCCCGAACTGGCCGCCTACTATCCCAGCGCCGGTGGCAGCCGTGAGCCGGACGCGGCCTTGGCCACCGCGCTGTCGGCCTGCCTCGAGCGCGAATGGCCGGCGCTGCTGCATCACCTGCGTCATGGCGCGACGCAGACCAACGAGATCGCCCGCGGCGCGGCCCTCTGGCCGGCTTTAGGCGATGCGGCGCGTGCCACCGGCGCCCGCCACCTCGCGCTGTTGGACCTGGGTTGCAGTGCCGGCCTCAACCTCGGCGTCGACCAATACGCGCTGCGCTATCGCACGGACGATGGCTACTGGCATGAGCGCGGTCCAGCCCGCGATGGCCGGCGCGCCGAGATCGAATCGCGCTGGCTGGGCGCTGCGCCGCCGCCCGCGGCCGCCGACTGGCGACTGACGCTGCGCTACGGCCTCGATCCCGCCCCCGTCGATCCGGGCGACCCGGAGCGCCTGCGCTGGTTGCAGGCCTGTTTGTGGCCGCACGACGCCACCCGCCGCGAACGCCTGGCTCGCGCCGCGCATCAGATGCGGTCTCTGCCGCACACGGTGCGCCAGGCCGACGACTGCATCGCCGCGATCGAGCCGTGGCTGGCCGGTCTGCCCGCGGGCGTTCAACCGGTGCTGCTGACGAGCTGGGTGCTGTACTACTTGAATGACGCCGACCTCGACCGGCTGCGCACGACGGTCGACCGGCTGGCGCTGAGCCACGGCCTGGCCTGGATCTGCGGCGATCTGCCGGCTTTGAGTGCGCAAGAGGCGGTGCCTCCCGAACCGGTCCTGCCTGCCGACGAGGCCGCCTCGTCGATGACCTTGTGGACGCTGCGCCACCTCGAAGCCGGCCGGGTCGCTGAGCGAGCGCTGGGCTGGAGCCACCCGCACGGGCGCTGGGTGGCCTGGCGCTAGACCGGCGCCGCCGCCGTGCGTCGGGCCCGGCGCTTCACGCGGTCACGGTGCGCCTGAGCGCGTGCACCCACCTCCTGCACGTACTGGGCGACGTGCGACGGGAATTCGGGATCGTTCAGCGCCGCCTTGCGCTTGGCGCGGAACTGGGCCGGCGTCAGCGGCTTCAGATTGCCGACGGGGCGATCGCCCGATGCGGCCGTCATCGCACGGTCGAGCTCGTGCGCGATCAGCGCGCGGCCGGCGAGGAAGCCGTCCACCTCGTCGCGGTGAGGCGGCGCTGCGGCCGGCGCGGCATCGCGCACCGGGTCCGCCAGCGTCAGCGGGCCGGCGGCGGCGCCCTGGCGGGCCGCGGCCAGCAGGCCGGAGGTCCAGCTGGGCGCTGCCGCGTCACGGGCTGTCAGCGCCGGGCCGAGGCCGAAGGTGTCGAACACCGATCTGACCACCGAGCTGTGGTCGAAAGACTGGCCGGGGAAAACCTGGCTGCCCAGGCTGCCGCGCGCCACCCACGGCGAGACGAGCAGGGCGGGCACGCGCACGCCCAGGCGGTCAAAGGCGAAGCCCACGTCGGGCGTCGGCCGGTTCAGCGGCGCGTCGCCCGGCGGGGTGGCGCCCGGCGGCGGCTCCCGGTCGTAGAAGCCGCCATGCTCGTCCCAGGTGATGAGCAGCAGGCTGTCGGGCCACAGTGGCGAATTGCGCAGGCTCTCGTAGGTGGACTTGATCAGCGCCTCGCCGGCGCTGACCCGGCCCAGCGGGTGCTGGGAGTTGCCGCTGCCGAAGCTGCCGCTGGGGTCATAGGCGGGCTCGATGAAGGTGTAGACGGGGGCGTAGTTGGCGTGGGCGACGTCGGTCGCGAAATCGCTGTGCACGGGGTGCTCTTCATCGCCATTGCTGAACGGATGAAAGCGTTCGTTGGGCTTGATGAAGGTGCTGGCCATGCCGGGCAGGGCCAGCACCTGGGGAACGACGTCGCCGTGATAGATGCGCCAGGGCTGGCTACGCTGGTTGAGGCGGTCGAAGAGGGTGCCGTGCTCGAAGCGGAAGACCGAATTGCTCGCGATCACCGAGCCGGCGATCTGCAGGTTCGTCGGGCTGGTGGCCAGGCCGCCGCTGGACGCGGCATGCACGAAGAAGCGGTTGGGCCAGGTCGGGCCCGGCAGGGAAGAGAACCAGTTGTCGAACAGCAGGAACTCGTCGGCGAGCTGCTGGATCACGGGCACCTGTGCAGGCTCGAAGCCCTGCCAGCCGACGCCCTGGAAGCCGTCCATCGCGCCGCCGTTGATCTGCTGGCGAACGGCATCGAACTCGTGCGGCGGATCAGCGCTGGCGCGGTCGGTGGCGCCGGGGCCGAAGCGAGGGTCGGCGGGCCGGGGCACGCGGCCGCTGAGCCCGAAGAAGTGATCGAAGGAGCGGTTCTCCAACATCAACACGAAGACATGACGCACCGGCATAGGGCTCTCCCTGAGCCGCCGCAGGCTAGCACCGGTGGGTTCAACCGCAGTCCACAGCCTTGATGACGAGGCTCTGGATAATCGGCACTTCCCATCGGAGACCCACCCCATGTTCGAGCACGTCGATGCCTATGCCGGCGATCCCATCCTGAGCCTCAACGAGGCCTTCCAGAAGGACCCCCGCGCCGGCAAGATCAACCTGTCCATCGGCATCTATTTCGACAACGACGGCCGCATCCCCATGCTGCCCTCGGTGCGCGCGGCCGAACTGGCCGTTGTCGAGGTGGCCGGCCCGCGGCCCTATCTGCCGATGGAAGGCGCGGCCAACTTTCGCAGCGCCGTGCAGGCCCTGCTGTTCGGCGTGGATCACCCGGCCATCAAGGCCGGCCGCATCGCCACCATCCAGGGTGTCGGCTCCAGTGGCGGCCTGAAGGTCGGCGCCGATCTGCTGAAGCGCTATTTCCCGGACAGCAAGATTTATCTTTCCGACCCGACCTGGGACAACCATCGTGCGGTCTTCGAGGGTTCGGGCCACACCTGCGAGACCTATCCCTACTACGACCCGGCCACCGGCGGCCTGCGCTTTGACGCGATGCTGGCCTTCTTCAAGGCCCTGCCCACGCGCAGCATCGTCGTCATGCACGCCTGCTGCCACAACCCGACCGGCGTCGACCTGACGCAGGACCAATGGCGCGCGCTGGTGCCCGTCATCCGCGAGCGCGGCCTGCTGCCCTTCCTGGACCTGGCCTACCAGGGCTATGGCGACGGCATCGACGAAGACGCCTTCGCGCCGCGCCTGCTGGCCGACGAGGGCCTGAGTTTCCTGATCGCCAACAGCTTCTCCAAGAGCATGAGCCTGTACGGTGAACGCTGCGGAGGCTTGAGCGTTGTCTGCCCGGATGCTGACCAGGCCGCGCGCGTGCTTGGCCAGATGAAGTTCATGATCCGCCGCAACTACTCCAACCCGCCCATGCATGGCGGCCAGGTCGTGGCCAAGGTGCTGACCACGCCGGTGCTGCGCGAGATGTGGGAGGCCGAAGTGGCCGACATGCGCGAGCGCATCCAGTCCATGCGCCGCCAACTGCACGACGTGCTCGCCGCCAAGCTGCCGGGCCGCGATTTCAGCTACTTCCTGACCCAGCGCGGCATGTTCAGCTACACCGGCCTCACCGCCGAGCAGGCCGAGCGGCTCAAGACCGAGTTCGGCGTCTACATCCTGCGCTCCGGCCGCATGTGCGTGGCCGGCCTGAACACCCGCAACGTCGAAGCCACCGCCGAGGCGATGGCGGCCGTGCTGGCTGGTTGAGGACCCGCGCATGCGAGTCCGGGAGGCCGGCCTTGCCCTTGCTATTGCGGTAGCCAGCAGCACCGGCCTGGCCGCCGACGCGCCGCCGGCGGTCGACTCCATCCTCTGGCTGGTCAGCAACACCATGGTGGTGCCGGATGGCGACGTCATGCGCCACCCCGCAGACGAGCTGACGCGCTGGCTGCAGGCGCGGCTGCCCGGTGTGGCCTTGCAGCCCACGGTGGCCAATGCCGAGCGCAGCTGGGTGCTCATCCGCGAGCGTCGGCGGGCCTGCCATGCCGGCGCCGCGCGCACGCCGGAGCGCGAGCGCCTGGCCTATTTCACTGACACCTGGCTGGTGCCGCCGCCCCAGCTCATCGTGCGCCGGGACCGCCGCGCCGCGCTGCCGCTGGACGCAAACGGCGCCGTGGACCTCAAGGCCCTGCTGGCCGACGCCTCGCTGCGCGGCGTGCTGGCCCAGGGACGCAGCTACGGGCCGGCCCTGGATGCGCTGATCAAGGCCCAGCCCGCCGGCCCGCAGGTGCAGCACCTGTTCGGCGGCGACTACGGCAGCAGCCTGTTGCCCATGCTCATGCAGCGCCGGGCGGACTACACCCTCGACTACCCGAACGTCCTGATCGCCCAGGCCAGCCAGCCCGCGGACGAACAATCGGGCGAACCGGCGCTGGCGGCGCTGCCCATCAAGGGTGCGAGCGAGGCCATCGTCAGCGGCATCGCCTGCCCGCGCACCGCCTGGGGCCACGCGGCCATCCGCATCATCGACGCGGCTCTGGGCACGCCAGAGGGCGCCGCGATGCTGCGCGACACCTTGCGCATCTCATTGCCGCCCGACACACAGCGCGCCTATCTGGATGTGCTTGACGATCATTTCAACCGCCGCGCCAGGCCGACGCCCGGCCTCTGAGTGCGCCCGCTCCCATGTCGCACGGTTATGGCCGTGGCCGCCGGTTTCATTGGCAGCGGCCGCACGCCGTCTTTACCCTGCCGCCAGGTTCAAGAAGTTCAGGGCAGGATGAAGCATTGCGTGGTGATCGGCGGCGGTGTGGTGGGCCTGACCACCGCCTGGGCGCTGCTGGAGCGTGGCCACGGCGTCACGCTGATCGAGCGCGACGGCGAGGTGGCCCAGGGCGCCAGCCGTGCCAATGGCGGCCAGCTCAGCTATCGCTACGTGTCGCCGCTGGCCGACGCTGGCGTGCCGCTGAAGGCGCTGCGCTGGCTGCTCGACCCCGACGGCCCGCTGCGCTTCAAACCCGAGGCCCATTGGGCGCAATGGGCCTGGTTGATCGCCTTTTTGCGCAATTGCCGCGGGCCGGTCAACCGGCGCACCACCGAGAGGCTGCTGGCCCTGGGCGCCTACAGCCAGGCCTCGTTCGCGCGGCTGCAGGCCCAGGCGCAGCTGGGCGACAGCATCGCGCTGCGCACGCCGGGCAAGCTGGTCGTCTACCGCAAGCCGGCGGAGTTCGTGCGTGTCGCCGCCCGTGTGAAGGGCAGTGGTGCCGAACAGGCCCTGTCGCATGACGAGTGCGTCGCGCTGGAACCCGCCCTGGCCGACACCGAGGCCACGCTGGCCGGCGGCATCTTCACGCCCGGCGAGGCGGTGGCCGACTGCCATGCCTTCTGCACGGCGCTGTACGAAAGGCTGGGCCAGCACGAGCGCTTTCGTGGCCGGCTCGGCGGCCGCGTCAAGAGCCTGCAGCGCGATGCCCAGGGCGGCGTGCTGGGCGTGCAGACCGAGCTCGGCGGCATCGGCGCGGATGCGATCGTCCTCGCCGCCGGCCTGCACAGCCGGGCGCTGGCGGCCACGGTCGGCGTCGAGTTGCCGATCTACCCGCTGAAGGGCTACAGCCTGACGGCGCCCATCCAGCCCGGCCACCGCCCGCCCGAGGTCAGCGTGACCGACTTCGAGAAGAAGATCCTTTACGCCCGCATCGGCCAGGATCTGCGCATCGCCGCCATGGTCGATCTCGTGGGCGACGACCTGAGCCTAGATGACGGGCGGCTGGCCTCTCTGCAGCGCTCGGTGCGCGCCACCTTCCCGCATGCCGCCGACTACGACCGCGCCACACCCTGGGCCGGCCTGCGCCCGGCCACGCCCAGCGGGGCGCCCATCCTCGGCGCCAGCGGCGTGCCCGGCCTGTGGCTGAATGTCGGGCATGGTGCCCTGGGGTTCACGTTCTCTTTCGCAACGGCCAACATCGTGGCCGAACTGGTGTCGGGCCGCGCGAGCCCGCTGCCCCTGGAGGGATTGAGCTTGTGAAATGAAGCCGCCCCTCGCCCCATCTCGCCTCGCTGAACGCGGGCGCGCCCGGTCGGTCCCCCGCGGGGACGGCGATGCTTGCGGCATCGAGCCGCAAGCACATCGCCCAAGCGGGCCGGCTAGGGAGCGGCCCGGCGCTCGGCCCGTGAATCAACAATTGCCATGACCGAAGACGATCTTGCCCAAGCCCTGCGTGCGGCGGTGCTGGCCCAGCATTTCGAGCAGACGGCCGACAGCCTGCGTGGCGGCGAGCCGCTGGATGCCCCGCCCAGCATCGACCTCGCAGTGGCGGTTTTTCCGCGCGACGGCAAGGCGCCGGTCTGCGCCAATGTGCTGTTCTCGCGCGAGCATCCGCAGGGGCTGATTGCGCGCTTCGATGCCACCACCGGTGCCGTCGCCAACATCGCCTTTCATGCCGACGTGCGCGACGCCAAGGGCGATTCCTACGCCTGGCTGCCTGGCGCGGACTGGACTCGCATCGACTTCCCCGCCTGGTTCGGCAGCGGGCCGCGCTTTGTCGCGCCCTATCCGGCCTCGCTGCTGAAGATGATGGTGGCCGTCGGCATGGGTCATCTCGTCGATGCGGGTCGCAGCGACTGGGCGCTGCCTCTGAACTTCACGGGCAAGACCCGCGCAATGGCCGACTGGCTGTTTGACATGATCACCGTCAGCAGCAACGAAGCGACCTCGGCGCTGGTTGCCCATCTGCACGAGCGCGGTGCCGTCCGTCGCGAAGGCGGCCGCGAGGTGCACAACGAGATGCACGAGTTGTTCGCTGCCGCTGGCCTGCCGGGCTTGATGATCGCCAACACCCAGCCCGATGGCGGTTGGGGCAATGCGGCCGGCTCGGGCGTGGGCCAGATCCAGATGACGGCCTGGGATGCACTGCGGCTGATGTGGCGGCTGGACGCCAACGCGCCGGCCGTACCAGCGCTTGTCAGCCCCGCCTGCCGCGAAGTCATCCGCCGCGCGCTGGACGCGCAAAAGCTGCATCACAACCTCAGCAGCGAGTCGCTGCGGTCCCTGCCGGGCTGGGTGCCCGGCATCCCGGTGCACTTCGCGCACAAGACCGGCAACACGCAGAACTACACGAGCGATGCCGGCATCGTCCACGACGGCGACTTGCACTACTTGATTGCGGTGACCACCAGCCTGGGGATGCGTTACGCACCGCATCCGGAGGCTTCGACAACCTGGAAGCTGCCGGCCCTGGGCGCAGCCGTTCACCAATGGCTGAAGACGAATTCTTGATCCCGCCGCTGCGCCCGGGCGCATGCGTCGCCGTCATCGCGCCGGCCGGCCCGCCCAAGCCAGGTCGGCTCGATTCAGTTGAAGGCTGGTTGTGCGAGCGCGGTTATCAAGCCCGTCTGTTGCCAAGCTGCTTCGGCCCGCCACCGCTGGACTTCCTCGCCGCACCCGACGTCGTGCGCCTGGCCGACGTGCACACGGCCTTTGGCGACCCGCAGTTCGACGCCGTGCTTGCACTGCGCGGCGGCTCCGGTTGCATCCGGCTGATGGATGGCATCGACCTCGGCCTGCTGGCGCACACGCGCAAGCTGCTGATCGGCTACAGCGACCTGACCGTGCTGCATGCACTGCGCAGCCAGGCGGGCATCCCGTCCCTGCACGCGCCCATGCCGGCCAGCGACTGGGGCCTGCCCGGCGCGCAAGCCGACACCGATGCGCTGTTCGAGGGCCTGGCCCGCGGTTGGCGCGTCGGTGACGTCATCGGTCAGGCTCCACCACATGCGCTCAGCCACGGCGGTAGCGCAAGGGGCCACCTGATCGGCGGCAATCTGGCGATGTTCTGTGCGTTGCTCGGCACGCCTTATCTGCCCGATGCCGACGGTGCCTTGCTCTTCATCGAGGACATCAGTGAAGAGCCCTATCGTGTCGACCGCATGCTGACCCAATTGCGCCTGGCCGGCGTGCTGGACCGCATTGCCGGCCTGCTGGTCGGCAGCTTCAGCGGCGCCGAGAGCCCGGCCGCTGTGCTGGCCGATCACCTCCCGCGTCTGCGCTGCCCGGTGCTCGCCGGCTGGCCTTCGGGCCATGGTCAGCCCAACCGGCCGCTGCCGTTGGGCGTAGCCGCCGAGATGGCCGTCGCTGCCGGCACGCTGACCCTCGTGTGAACGGCCTTCTCGACTGCGAAGCAGCCGAGTGAGGAGGGCCAGTCACGCGCCGCCAGGCGTGCCGCGCTTGCGCGGGTTGGGCCGCCTCGCGGCACAACTGGCACTCATCAAAAAAACAGCCCCGACACAGGCGGGGCTGGAAACCGGCTTCCGGGGCCGGCAGGGAGTCAGAGGGGTCAGAACATGCGGTACTCAAGGCGCAGCGTGAACGAGCGGCCGCGCGGGTCGGCCACGCGCGGTTCCCAGCTGGAGCCGGCGCCGGTGTTGGTGTCGTAGGTGACGCTGAACGGCGGGTCTTCGTTGAGCAGGTTCTTGATGCCGGCCGTGATGGTCAGGTTCTTGATGCCGCCGTAGGCCAGGCTGGCGTTCAGGATGGAGTAGGCCGCCACGCGCGGGTTCCAGTTCGCCGGCGTCACGGTGCCGTTAGCCACGCCGGGCAGCACGAAGTCCTGGTAGCCGGTGCGGTAGACATGCTGGAACGTGGCCGCCCAGTCGCCCTCGGTGCGGGTCAGCGTGGCGGTGTGCTTCCAGCGGATGCCCAGGTCGCCGGCGCGGGTGAAGCGGCCGACCTCGCTGCTGCCCATCGGCGCGCTCGGCACCAGGCGCGACTTCTTGTCGAGCAGGTAGGACACGTCGAAGCTGCCCGTCCACGCCGCGCCGAAGGCGTTGGTGTTGCCGCGCAGGCCCAGTTCCAGACCCTTGGTGTTGGTCTCGCCGGCGTTCACATAGCGGGTGTCGACGGCGAGGAGCTTGCCGCTGCCGTCACGGATGAAGTTGTCCTTGAAGTACTGGTAGTTCTCGGCCAGCGTGGTCAGGCCGAAGGACTGGATCGTGCCGGTGCGTTCGATCGACCACCAGTCCAGGCTGGCCACCAGGTCTTTCGTTGGCTGGAAAACGACGCCCGCGCTGTACATCTTGGCCTCTTCAGGGCCCAGCGTCGATTTGCCGCCGAACAGGGTGCTGAAGTCGCGCACGGACTGGCAGCCCGGCGTGTTGGAGACGACGCGCGAAGAGCAGGTGGCCGGGTCGGTGAAGTCGGCGCCGACGAAGGTGCTCTCCGTGATCGGGTCGAACATCTGCTTGAAGGTCGGCACGCGGAAGCCCGTGCTGTAGGCCCCGCGGAACAGCAGCTGCTCGGTCGGGTTGTACCGCAGCGAGACCTTGGGGTTGGTCGTCGAGCCGAAGCCGGTGTAGTCGTCGCGACGGATGGCGCCGGTGATCTCCATGTCCTTCATGACTGGCACGGCCACCTCGGCGAACACCGCCTTGATGGTGCGCTTGAGGGTGCCGGCCGTGGCCAGTGCGTTGTCGAAGGGCACGTTGAAGATCTGTGCGGCGACGGTGTTGGCATTGGAGCGCTGGTCGCCGTCGAACTTGTACTTTTCGGTGCGCGAGTCGACACCCAACGCAGCCATCACCGTGCCGCCAGGCAGCTTGAACACCGGGCCCGACACGGTCGCGTCGGCCTGCTCCATCGTGAATTTGCCGCCGTACAGCGTCACGCCCTCGGCTTTGATGGCGTCCAGCGCTTTCAGGGCCTCGGGCGTCTGCGTCAGCGAGAAGGGATTGAGCACGCCGGTGTTGATCAGGTCGGCGAAGGGCTGCCAGTAGTGATAGCCCTTGCCGACCGTGGAGCTGCCTTTGCTCTCGGCGCGCGAGAAACCGACGCGGTAGTCCCAATCGGTGAGGAAAGGCAAGGCACCGTCCGCGCCGACCAGGAAGCGCGCGGTGTCGGCCGTGGTGTCGATCTCGCGGTTGCCGCAGGGCATGCAGCGCCAGCGGAAGGCCATCGGCAGGCCGCGGTTGACCTCCAGCGCCGGGAATGACTTGACCAGTGCGTTGAACACGTCGTTGTAGCCTGCGCCGGTGCTGGGGTAGCGCAGGTTGCGGAAGGGGCTGGGGTAAACAGTGCCGGCCAGATTGATGGTGGCGGTGCCCGAACCGCTGGTGATCTGGTTGGGCGAGAAGCTCTTGGTGGACTCGGCCCGGCCCAGCACGGCCTCGCCGAACACGCGGTGGTCGCCCAGCTTGAAGGTCAGGCGGCTGACGAGGTTGGTGTTCTTGATCGGCTGCTGGATGACGGCGGCACGGCCGGTGTCCCAGGCGCAGCCGTACTTGGACGCCGCGGTGGCCCAGAGCGTCTCCTGGTAAGGGCTCATGCCATCCACCGACGAGCAGCCGGCGCCGCCGGGCAGGTCGAGGATGTTGATGCCGTTGACGCGCAGCGCCGGGTTGGCGAAGTCGAACGGCCCGGCGGTGTTGTTGCCACCCTGGCTGAGCACGTTGCCCAGCGCAGCGCCGGTTGGCGTGGTGCCGGCCACAGCGAACAGCGTCGCAATCGGCGTGCCGCGCGTGTCGGGCGACAGGCCGCGATCGGGCTGGTAGGTGTTGACGAAGTCGCGCTGGTCGCCGCGCAGCACCTTGTTGTCGCGCACCGACAGCGAGGCCAGGAAGTTGAAGCCGTCGGTATCCAGGTTGCCGTAGCCGGCCGTCACCGAGGCGCCGTAGATCTCGCCGCCTTTTTGCTGCGGCACGTCGGCCAGCGCGTTGATCGTCACGCCGCTGTAGTTCTGGCGCAGGATGAAGTTGATGACGCCACCGATGGCGTCGGTACCGTAGATGGCCGAGGCGCCGTCCTTGAGGATCTCGACGCGGTCGATGGCGGCGAAAGGAATCTGGTTCAGGTCGACCGTGCCGCCGTTCAAGCCGTGGGCCGCCACGCGGCGGCCGTTCAGCAGGATCAGCGTCGCGTTGCTGCCCTGGCCGCGCAGGTTGGCGCTGCTGGCGCCGTTGTTGCCGCGCGCGGCGCCGTCCACCACGTCGGCATTGCCGGCCAGGTTGTCCAGGCCGTTGCCGTTGATGTTGAGCTGCATGATCATCTGCTCGGCCGACGCGATGCCGGCCCGCTCCAGCTCACGCCGGCTGATCACCTGGATGGGCAGGGCACCCTCATCCTTGATCCGCTTGATGCTGGAACCCGTCACCTCGACGCGCTCCAGTCGCGCGCTGTCGTTCTGCGCCAGGGCAGCGCCGGTATGGCCGGCGAGGCCGACGATGGCGAGCTGGGTTGCCAGACGATTCAACTTCATCTCAAGGACTCCTGCATGTGATTCGATTGCCGCCGATGTTCGCTGGCGCGCGGGGGAGCGCCCAGGGGGCCGCACCCCAGGTGTTGCGCGCTGTTCAATGAATGCTTGTGCGCTGCACATAACCTGCGGGAATGCGTGCTGATGTGAAAGCACGCGCACGGTGCGCGGCGGCCCTCATACAGTGCCGGCGGAGGTTTTCTTCATGCGATTGATCACTGAGGCCGATGTCGCGGCCGTACTCGACCCGGACAGCGCCGTGGCCGCCCTGCGTGCCGCCTTTGCCCAGCACGGCCGCGGCCAGGCGCAGGTGCTGGCCCGCCACCGTGCCACCGCCACGCAGGGCAGCGCCGCGCTCGCGATCAGCGCGATGGGGGCCATCCTCGACGCCGACGGTGAGTTGCCGGCGGTGCTCGGCACCAAGGTCTATTCGGCGCGCAACGGCAAGTACCACTTCCTCGTCAGCCTGTTCTCGGCCGAGACCGGCGAGGCGATTGCGACGCTGGAGGCCAACGAGTTCACGCGGCTGCGCACGGCCGCGGCCAGCGCCGTGGCGGCCGACCTGCTGGCTTTGCCAGAGGCCAGGACGTTGGCCGTCTTTGGCGCCGGCATCCAGGCGCGAGCCCATGTCGAGGCGCTGACGCGGGTGCGGCGCTTCGAGCGCGTGCTCGTCTGCGCGCGCAGTGGCGGCGAGGCCTTCGCGAGCGACATCGAGGCGCAGATCGGCTTCCCGGCCCAGGTTGTGGACGCCGCCACGGCGGCTGCCGAGGCCGAGGTGGTTGTCACGGCGACGCGCTCGGCCACGCCTTTGTTCGGCGGCGCTCTCGTCAAGCCCGGTGCCTTCGTTGCCGCGGTTGGTTCCAGCACGAAGACGGCGCGCGAGCTGGACGATGCGTTGCTGGCCCGTGCGGCCCTGGTCGTCGTTGAATGGCGCACCGCCGCCGAGCTGGAAGCCGGCGACATCGTGCAGGCCGTGCCGGGCGTCATCGCGCCCGAGCGGCTCGTTGAGCTGGGCGAACTGATCGTCAGCCCGCGTCCGCGCGAGGCGCAGGACATCGTCGTCTACAAGAGCGTGGGCATCGGCCTGGAGGATGTGGCCCTGGCCCGCTTCGTCGCTTATTCCCTGGGGCTGTGCTGATGCGCGCCTGGCTGCTTGCTGCCGCGCTGGCCTTGACCGGCTGCGCGACGACCTCGGTGCCCGCCCCCGTACAGGCTGCGCTGACCAAGGCCGGCCTGCCGGCGGAAAGCCTCGGCTTTGTGCTGCAACCGCTGGACGGCTCTCGGCCGGCTCTCAGCCAACGCGCCGACGCGGCGATGGCGCCGGCCTCGACGATGAAGCTGGTGACGGCGACCGTCGCCATGGACAAGCTCGGCATCAACCACCGCGGCCGCACCGAGCTGCTGGCAGGTTCGGTTCCTGTCGGAGGGACCATTGACGGCCCGTTGATCCTGCGAGGAGGCGCCGATCCCGACCTTGACTGGCCGGCGTTGTGGTGGCTGCTGCGCCAGCTGCGCGAAAGCGGCGTGCGCGAGATCCGCGGCGGCCTCGTCATCGACCGCACACTGTTCAAACCGACCCGCTTCGATGTCGGCCTGCCGCCCTTCGACGATGCCCCCGAGTTCGACTACAACGTCATCCCCGACGCCTTGCATCTCAACGGCAGCCTGCTCGACTTCGAGCTGCAAGCCACGGCCACCGGCGTTACGGCGCGCGCCCTGCCGGCCCTGCCAGGGCTGAGCGTGGATGCGAGCTCGATGACCTTGTCAGCAAGGCCGTGCAAGGACTGGGACGAGGATTGGAAACCCGCTCTTGTCCAGCCCGCCAGCGAGGGCTGGGCGCTGAAGCTGCAAGGGGCCTTCCCGGCCGGTTGCCACCAGCGCGCCCCGCTGCAGATCGTCGACCGGCAGTGGCTGGCCATACGGGCCGTGCGCCAGCTCTGGGCCGAACTGGGCGGCAGCGTGGGGCCGGGTGACGCCGAGGCGGCCGCGCCGGCCGGCGCCGTCGTGCTGGCCACGCACCGCGGCCGGCCGCTGGCCGAGGTGCTGCGCGGGGTGATGAAGCGCAGCGACAACGCGCTGACGCGGCTCATCTACCTGCAGCTCGGCGCCCAGGCGGCGCAACCCGGCGAGCCGACGCTGGCGGCGTCTGAGCGCGTCGTGCGCGACTGGCTTGCGGGCCATGGCGTCGACACGGCAGCGCTGGTGCTGGACAACGGCTCGGGCCTGTCGCGCGGCGAGCGGGTCAGCCCGGCCCTGCTGGCCGGCGTGCTGCGTGCGGGCCAGCGCGGCGCCCAGGGGCCGGAGCTGCTCGGCACCTTGCCCATCGCCGGTGTCGACGGCACGCTGTCACGCCGCCTGAAGGACGGCCCGGCCACGGCCCGAGCGCGGCTCAAGACCGGCACGCTGCGCGATGCCGTCGGCCTGGCCGGCTTCGTGCCGGATGCGTCGGGCAAGCCCTGGGTCTTCGTCGCGCTGCTCAACCATCCCGAGGCTGCGGCCAAGGGGCGGCCGGTGCTGGATGCGCTGGTGGAGTGGGTGGCAGGGCAGCGCTGAAGGCTTGATCCCGAGCGGCGTCAGGCGGCGGCGTTTGTTGGCCGACTGACCGCGCTGCAACACGACCCGTCGACATCACGCCGGATCGTGTGTGTCAATCGCCTTGCCGAACCCCTAGTTGGAAAGTTGCTTAAGCCGCAGCGTCACCTATGTTTTCTGCTCGGCACCCGGTTAGGTATCGGGCGCCATGCCAAGGCAACAGGAGATCGCGATGGCTAGATTTGCAGGGTTCAGGCAGGCGGCATTGGCATTGGCATTGGCCGCGACGTGGTTCGCGACAATGGTGGGGCAAGCGCACGCGATGACCCGGGAGGTCGACTTCAACGTGCTCAATGCCACAGCGACGCTCCAGGGAACGTTCGGCTCTGGCGACACGCTGATCGTCGACACGGTGGTGACGCAGGAAACCGGCGCGCTGTCGCAGAGCGTCACGTTCACGCTAGGGGCGGGCATCACCGGCTTGACCGGGCGTGCGGTGTGGGAGATCTCGACTGCCGCCGGCCCGGGGCCGCGCCTCGTCGGCGTCAACATCGACATCTTCGATGCCAGCAACACCCTCGTTATCAGCGATGCGTTCGGTGGTGTCCTGGCCGGATACGCCGTGTCGACCTTCGACGGGGCCATCGGTCCCGGCACCTATCACCTGGTGGCCAATGGCACTGCAGTGCGCGATGCGGTGCTCAATATTTCCATCAGCGCGGTTCCCGAGCCGCGCACCTACGCGTTGCTGCTCGCCGGGATTGGGGCGGTGGGTCTGCTGGCGCGCAGGCGGCGCTTGGGTTGAGGCTCTTGGGCGTGCGGCAGGCGGTCCGTCGCAGTTGCGTCGGGACGTCCCACCGTGACGGCAGCGCCTTCATCGGGCAAGCCAGCGCAAGGACTGAGGGCGCCGCCGGGAAGGCGGCTTCGGCCGTGGCCCTCAGGCGACGGCCGGCGCCAGCAGGCGCAGCGTGACGGCGTCGGCATCCATCTGGGCCATCGCTCCCACCGGCACGGTCAGCTTGCGCTTGATGCGGCCGATGGTTGCGCCGCGGAAGACGGGGACGTTCAGAGGCAGGAAGTAGTCGTCGCCGGGCTCGCGCGTCGTGAAGCGAGCCCAGCACGACGCCGACCCGGCGTTGTCATCCCGCGGTGCTCACCGGCGACTCGGCAGCTGTCTTCGTGCCGATCGGGCGTTGAAATCCATGCGTAGACGCTTGCGACGCAATGGCCACAGGCGCGGGCGCTTCGTGCCGCCGCCTGAGCTGCTCGCGGCGAACGCGCGGAGGCGGGATTCCGTCGAAACGGGAGCGACGTCCAGGTTTTGCGTGATGGTCCTACGATCCCAATCCCCAGCCGGGATATCTCCATGCGCTTGTCGCTACTGTCGCTCCTCATCGCCTGCCTGACGATCCAGCCTGCGCCAGCGCAGGCCGATGCGGCCGATGCGCCAGTCACGGTCAGTTTGTCGGTCAAGAGTGGCCGAGCGGCGTTCAAGGCCGGCGAGCCCATTGCGCTGGATCTGAGATTTCGCGCGCTGCAGGCGCCGGAGCGCATCGTCACCAATTCGCTGGGTGACTACCTCTCTGACGAGGTCGTCATCACGGCGCTTGATGGCAGTCCTCCCGCCGCGATCGATCGCGAGCGCTGGATGCCGCAGCAGCATGACGTGATCAACCGGCAGGCTGTGCCTGAGGGGCAGGAGTTGTCGGTACCGCTGGTTCTCGATCAGCGGTACCGCTTCGATCGCCCGGGGCGTTATTCGGTGCACGTCGTTACTCGGCGGGCGGGACGCATGACACTCACCACGAACGACGTCACGTTTGCCGTGGAGATGCCGTCGCCCGATGAGGATGCGACGCGCGTCCGCATGCTGGCTGCAGAAATCACCGGCGCGCGGTCAGGGCGCAAGTCGGAGGCGGCCATACAAGCGCTGGCCCGAATGTCTTCCGATGCCGCGACGCGGGCCAAGCTCGATCTGGTTCTCGAATCGCAAGGCGCCAATCCGCACCGCATCGATGCCTTGCGGGGGCTTTGGCATGCCAGCGACCGTCAACGAGTCATCGAGGCGCTTGAAAAGGCAGTCATGGACCCGGCGCTGGCGCGCACGGATCTGATCGACGACCTCGTGCTCCTGAAGAGCAGCGTCGAGGCTTCATGGCCGGCGGATTGGGCGGCAGACGCCGCGCTCAGCAAGCGCATCCGCGCGGCGGCGCTGCATCGACTCGCTGCGACCCTGCCGCTGCGCGATGGGGAGTCCCGTCTGCAGGCCAGTTGGCTGGTTCTCGAACTCTTCCGCGGCGACGCAGCGGCCATGGATGTGACCGACTTTGTCGTCGCTCGGGATTTCATTGCCGCGCATCTCGACAAGTTGCAAAGCTACCAACTGGTCGGCTTGGCGCGCGACTTCCGCGGCGCCTTCGACGGCCTCGCCGTCGTCGCCGCGTTGCAGCACTACCTGGACGCGCATCCGGACGACGCCAACGCGCTGAGCCTGGCCGTGAACCAATATCCCGACCTGGCCCAGCCTTATGTCGTCCGCCACGCGTGCGGCGATCACCCGATGTATTTCGAGCAGGTCCGAGACTTGCCCGTGGCGACGCTGGCCGATGTAGACGATTGTCTTCGCCGCAAGCTGCTGAAGGAGGCGCCGACAGCGGCAACAACCTCCGGTCAGATCGGGCTGGGTGTGACCCTGGCTTTCGTGGCGCGTTTCGCCACACCGGATCTGATCCAGGACGTCGCCCGGCTGATGCCCTCGCTTCAGGGGCGCTGGTTGCCCAATGCCAGAGCTGCCGCGCTTGTCTACCTGATGCGCTGGGACCCCAAGACCTATTCGGCGCAGTTCGAGGTCGCTGCGCAACAAGACGAGGGCGATGTGATGAGCTACACCGCCAAGGTCACCAGCCACTTACCCGCTGACGCGATGCGCGCCTTTTATCGCAGGACTCTGGAGAACGGTTCCGCGCACGACACGGCGCAGGCGGCGATGGTGCTGGCCAGCATCGGTGCAGCGGACGACCGGCCGTTGTTGAACGCGCGCCTGCAGCGCCTGCGCGAGGCACTGCGGGCGGGCCGAGGCTCTCATGATGACGAGAACCTGGAGGCGTCCTTGGTCTTCGCGATCCTCGACGGCTACGGCTGGCCGCGGGAGGAAGGTCTTGCGCTGGTGGCGACGTGCGTTTCCTCTTTCTGCAAGACAAGCTTTCACGTTCAATGACCTGCGCTGGGGTGCGTGACAGTCGATCCGGCGCCTTCGGGATGCCGGAGCTGTTGCGTCATCAAGAAGCCGTAAGCGGTAATGCTCAGGCTGGCGTGATGATGGAAGCCCCGCCAGCCTCTGCCTTCGTAGTGCCCCAGCCCAAGCTGCTGCTTGAGGTCTTGGTAGTCGCGCTCGATGCGCCAGCGCATCTTGCCCTCCAACACCATGCTGGATGCGCTCGTGAACTGGGTCACGGCGCAGCGCTGACGGCGCGGCCTTGCGACCGCCGCTGGTTCACTGCGCCGGTGGCGACGCCAGCGACCGAGCCACGACCGCCTCGTTGCGTGCCATCACCGCCGACCAATCGAATTCCAGCCGCGCACGCGCCAGCCCGTTGCCGGCCAGGCGGCTGGCCTGCGCCGGTGTGCGCAGCAGCGACCTGATCGCCGCGGCCAGCGCCTGGGCGTCGCCCGGCGCCACGAGCAGGCCGTTGTCGGCGTCACGCAGCACACTCGGCGTTCCGCCGCTGGCGGTGGCCACCACGGGCACGCCGGCGGCGTTGGCCTCGCACAGCACCCGGCCCATGGTCTCCACGTCGCGCGCGCCGGCGTGGTGGCTTTCGTAGCTGGCCAACGCAAACACGTCGCTCGCCCAGTAGTAGCGGGCAATCTTTTCGTGCTGTACACGGCCCTCGAAGCGCACCACGTCAGCCAACCCCAGGCGCGCGCAACAGGCCTCGTAGGCTCGGCGGCGGCGGCCGTCGCCGACGATCAACAGGCGGATGGCCGGGAATTCACCGCGCAACCTGGCGAGGGCATCGAGCAGAACTTCAACGCCCTTCTTTTCGACGAGCCGGCACACCGTCAGCACCACCTGCGCAGCCTCGGGCACGCCGAGCTCCGCGCGCGCGGCAGCCCGCGCACCGGGCGGCGGGCGGAACTCGCCAGCGGCGACCCCACCCGAGACGACCTCGATCCGCTCGCCCGCCACGCCAATCGCCCGCAGCAGGTTCGCCGTGTAGTCGCTGTTGGCCAGGATGCCGTTGTGGGCCGCCGCGGCGTGGCGCATCACGCGGTGGCGGCCGTCACGGAACAGGCGGTCGACCCAGTCGGGATGCTGGCCATGCTCCAGCCACCAGCTCAGTGCACGCTGCATGGCCGCCGAGCCGATGGCCCGGCTGCCCCAGGGATAGGGATAGCCCAGCCAGGGCCGCAGCACGTCGTTGCCCACCGAGCGACAGACGACCGGTACGCCGGCGCGCGAGCGCAGCAGGCCGTAGAACACGGTCGATGCATAGATCGCATCGGGCCGGAACACGCGGATGCGTTCCAGCAGCAGCTCCTGGTTGTGCCAATAGCCCAGCCGCGACAGGACCCGATGCACCGCATGGGAGCAGCCCCCGTCGAACGCGCGCGCGGCCTCGGCCATGGCCGGGTCGGTCACGCGATAGGTCAGCACTTCCACGCAGGCGGCGTGGCGCGCGAAGTGCGCCGCCAGATACCTCGCGTGCGTCTGCATGCCGCCGATGGCGGGCGGCCATTCGGTGAGGATGAGCAGCAGGCGGGGTCCGCTGGCACGCATGCGGCAGTCTGGGGGCCGGGCGCCGGGGAACCTAGGCCACGGCCGGGCTCAGCAGCCGGATCGTTCCCGCGTCGGCATCCATCTCGGCCGGCGCACCGACCGGCACGGTCAGCTTGCGCTTGATGTGGCCGATGGCCGCACCCCGGTAGACCGGCACGTTCAGCGGCAGGAAGTAGTCGTCGAACACCTCGTCCAGTGTCAGGCTGCCGTAGCCCTCGCCGGGCTCGCATTTGGTGAAGCGGCCGAGCACGACGCCGCTCAGTTGCGACAGCGCGCCGGCCAGGCGCAGCGTGGAGAGGCAGCGGTCGATGCGGTAGATGTACTCGTTGATGTCCTCGAGGAAGAGCAGGGCGCCACGGCAATCGGGGAAATAGGCCGAGCCGGCCATCGACGCCAGCACGGTGAGATTGCCGCCCACCAGCCGGCCTTGCGCCTTGCCGGGGCGCACGGTGGTGATGCGCTCCTCGCGGGCGATCAGGTCGTCCACCGGCTTGACGATGGGGTTGCGCAGCACGGCCGCCTCGGCATTCATCGCGATGGCCCTGAAGCTTTGCACCGAGTAGTCGTTCCATTCCGACACGGCCACGGGGCTGTGGAAGGCGACGAGGCCGGTCTGGCGGTGGATGGCGTTCACCAGGCAGGTCAGATCGCTGAAGCCGCCGAAGAATTTCGGCTTGCGACGGATCAGCTCGTAGTCGAGCTTGTCGACGATGCGGTTGCAGCCCGAGCCGCCGGTCATGGCGAGGATGCCGGCCACGGAATCGTCGGCAAACATGGCGTTGATGTCGGCGGCACGCTGGGCGTCGGTGCCGGCGAAGGGCCCACGGCGTGCGGCGACGAATTCGCCCGGCTTGACCTTGAAGCCCAGGGCCTGCAGCACCTCGACGGCCATCTTCAGCGGCTCGCGCTCGAAGGTGGCGTTGGCGGGGCTGACGAGGCCGATCGTGTCGCCCGGGCGCAGCCGCGGCGCGAGCAATGGCCCGCCCGCGGCGCGCACCGGTTGGGCGGCGGCCAGCAGGCCGGCCGTGGCGGCGCTGAACTGCAGGAGTTGACGGCGTGACGGGTTCATATCGCTCGCAAACAATCAGAGATGAGGGGCTGGCCGCGTGCTCGGTCGCGCGGATTCGACGATTTGCGCGGCATTGTGTGCGCCCTGGCGGCATCAGCTGCCGCGGCCTGTTGCCAGTCGCGTGCAAGGGCAGGCACGGGTGGCTGTCCTCAAGGTGAATTTTTCGGGGCCTTCGAAGGATTGACGCTATGGCCGTAGCCTCGCTATGTTGCGCGATCTGCGAAGAACAAGACGAGGAGAAGCTCATGAAGCATGCACTCACCTGGCTGCTGCTCACGCCGATGCTGCTGGCCGGCTGCATCAGCACCACCCCCCAGGCCAGCCTGGACGACACCAGGAACTGCACGGCCATGGTGGCCGGGGGCTTTCGCAAGGTGGCCGACGAGCGCGGCGAGCGCTTCAATGGCAAGGTCGGCGAAGAGGTGGCGCGCTGCCGCGGCAGCGACAAGGCCGCGGCCTTCCGCAACACGCCCTATGTCGACTGGTCCAACTACTGGGCCACCGGCGACAAGGCCACGCTGCTGCCGGGAACGAATGGCGTCGGGAGTCATCTCGGGCCCAACGGCCGCGGCGTCGACGGTGCGCTGCTGGACCTCGAGTACCAGCGCATGGAGCTGATCAAGTTCAACCTGTTCGACAACTCCGGCAGCTTTGCCGACTACGCCCTGGGCCGTGAAGGCGTGGCGGGCGCGGCCGTCAAGACCTGGCCCTCGATGCGGCTGGCGGCCGATTCGCCGTTCTACGCGGCGGTGGGCGGCGACGGGCCGCAGCTCTGCCAGGGTGATCTGATCCGCTGGCGCCAGCTCAGCGGCGTCTGCAACGACATCCGCAACCCCAAGATGGGCTCGGCCGGCGCGTTGTTCGCGCGCAATGTGCAGTTCGAGGCGACCTACCCCGACATCAGCGACGACGCCCTGGCGCGCAACCGCCATGGTGACCGCATCGCGTTGCTGCAGCCCGACCCGCAGCTGATCAGCCGCAAGCTCTTCACCCGCGCGCAGAGCGACCCCACCAAATGCCGCGACGGGCAAGGCCTGCCCGGCAATCCGGTGGACGCCAACTGCGACTACCAGAAGGCGCCTTTCTTCAACGTGCTGGCGGCCTTCTGGATCCAGTACATGACGCATGACTGGTTCTCCCACATGGAGGAGGGCCGCAACGAACCCAAGTGGATGCCGGTGGGCTGCACGGGCGATGCGGCCAAGCTGGGCTGCCGGCCCGATGACCGCATCGACCGCGCCTTTGTCGCCGACGGCAATGCGCCGCCGCGCTACACGGCGGCTGACGGAACCAAGCCGCTGGCACGCGCCTTCCGCACCCATGCCAACAACAACACGGCCTGGTGGGACGCCTCGCAGATCTATGGCTACAACAACGTCTCGCGCCAGCGCGTGAAACGCGACCCGGCCGACCCGGCCAAGCTGCTGATGCCGCCCGGCGCACGTGGCGGCGCGGGCGAGGCCCTGGGCCAGTTGCCCGTCTTCGCGGCGAACGACCCCATCCTGCCGCAATGGGCCGGCCAAGGCGCGGCAGCCTTCCCCGACAACTGGAGCATTGGCGTCGGCTTCTATCAGACGGTGTTCTCGCGTGAGCACAACGCCTTCGTCGCCGAGTTCCGCCGCCGCGCCGCGGCCACGCCGGATGCCGACTCGGGCCTGCGCGACCCGGCGAACCCGACAGCCGTGATCCGCTACCGCGACGTGTCGCCCGACGTGCTGTTCGAGGTGGGGCGCCTCGTCGTCGCCGCCGAGATCGCCAAGATCCACACCATCGAGTGGACGACGCAGCTGCTCTACGACGAGCCCCTGTACCTCGGCATGAACGCCAACTGGGGCGGCCTGTTCGAAGGGCATCCGTTCGTCGAGAACGCGCTGGAAGCCATCGTCGTGCAGAACTACGGCAAGAGCACCGACGCCAAGAAAGCCGGCCAGTGGTATTCGGCCCTGGCCTCGGGGCCGGGCATCTTTGGCCTCGGTGCGCGGGTCTACAAGGACGACAGCTTCTTTGCGCGCCATGACGCCAAGAAGGACGATATCTGGAACCTCGCCAACCCCGACCACGTGAACGGCGGTGTCAACCACTTCGGCTCACCCTTCAACTTCCCCGAGGAGTTCGTCAGCGTCTATCGCCTGCATGCGCTGGTGCCGGACCTCATCGAGCTGCGCCATTGGGACAGCGACCCCAATCGCATCGCCGCCAAGGTGCCCGTCATCGAGACCTTCCGTGGCAAGGCCACCGGCGCGCTCGCCAGCGAAGGCGCGGCCGACTGGGCCCTGTCCATGGGCCGCCAGCGCCTGGGCCTGCTGACGCTGGGCAACACGCCGGCCTTCCTGCAGAACCTGGCGATCCCGCGGCTGCAGTCCAGCACCGGCAAGATCGACGTCGCGGCCCTGGACATCATCCGCGACCGCGAGCACGGCGTGCCACGCTTCAACGAGTTCCGCCGCCAGTACGGACTGCGCCAGCTGACGAGCTTTGATGATTTCATCGACGCCCGCCTGCCGGCGGATTCACCCGAACGCGCGCGCCAGCAGAAGGTCATCAACGACCTGCGCGGCATCTATGGCCAGCACAAATGCGATGCGAAGAAGGTCATCACCGCCGCGCAGAGGAACCTCGACGGCAGCCCCATCAACGACTGCCTGGGCAAGCCCGACGGCAGCCTCGTGGACAACATCGAGGACGTGGACACGGTAGTGGGTTGGCTCTCGGAGTTCACGCGGCCGCATGGCTATGCGATCTCCGAGACGCAGTTCCAGGTCTTCATCCTGAATGCGTCGCGGCGCCTGTTCAGCGACCGTTTCTTCACCAGCAGTTTCCGCCCCGAGTTCTACGGCAACCTGGGCATCGAATGGCTGATGAACAACGGCCCGAGCGGCAAGCAGTTCGAGGCCAAGGAAAGCAACGGCCACCGCATCGAGGTCTCGCCCTTCAAGCGCGTGCTGCTGCGCACCGTGCCCGAATTGGCGCCCGAGCTGGCGCATGTGACCAACGCCTTCGACCCCTGGGCGCGTGACCGCGGCGAGTATTACGGCCTGGGCTGGCAGCCGCGCCGCGGCGCGGAAAGCGACCCCGCATTCCGGTGAACCCCTCGTCCAGTCTCGCCCCGCTGCACGCGGGCGTGCCCAGCCGGTCCCCCGAGGGGACGGCGATGCTTGCGGCATTGAGCCGCAAGCACATCGCCAGAGCGGGCCGGCTAGGGAGCGGCCCGGCGCTCGGCCCGCAAGAACGTCGGTACGTCGACCACTGAGGTGAAATCGGGGGCATGAGCTCAGACTTGCCCCCGCTGCCCCACCTGGCCCCCGGCCGCTACCGCCATTACAAGGGCGGCGAATACGAGGTGCTTCATGTGGCCCGCCACAGCGAGACGCTGGAGGTCGTGGTGTTCTACCGGCCGCTGTACAACGACAGCGGCTGGTGGGTGAGGCCTTACGAGATGTTCACCGGCACACTGGAGGTTGACGGCGTCGTGCGGCAGCGCTTCGAGCGCATCGGCTAGAGACGATGGCCGGTAGGGGAGGGCGGGTGGATGAATGAAGAAGATCAGGCGCAGGACGCGCCTGCAGGCGGGCCGTTGCTGACGGCTGCGGCGCTGGACGACGGTGCACCCGCAGTGGGTGGCGCGTCATGGCTGCGCGAAGGCGCGCGCGTGCTGGCGTTCCGCGCGCCGCGCTGGGAGGGCCTGGAGGCTGCGCCGGTGACGGTGGCGGCGCCGATCCTGGCGGGCTATCTGCTGCAGTTCATCGCTCAGCGCGTGATGATGCAGGGCGCGCCGATGTTGCTCTGGCAAGGCTTTCTCGCAGGTTGGGTGGGCATCGCCATCATGGCCTGGCTGTGCTGGGTGGTGGCGCGGTCTCGCTCGGCACAAGCGCCAGCGACGCCAAGGCCAGCCACGCTGTTTGCACTGGTTTGCATTGCCGGGCTGATGCTCGGCCTGTTTTCCGGCGGTGTCTTTCTTGGGATGCGAGCCGCGCTCGATCCGTTTGAGAGCTGGCCCCTGAGCCTGCAGCTGACGGCATGGCTGGTGCCCTTGTGCTGGGCTGGCCTGACGCAGCTCGTGCTGCTGTGGCGGGCGGCGGGTTCCGGGCTGGCGCGCGGTGCTGCCCTGCTGCTGGTCCCTATCCCGCTGATGCTGAACGGCTGGCTCGCGCCGCCGACATTCTGGTGGGCCGAGCCAGCGGCCAGTGCCGAGGCGGACGTCGAACCCGAGGTCGGGTTGCCGTTGACCGACGAGACCATGGGCAGGCAAGCGCAGCTCATCGCTGTTGCATTGCAGGGCCTGCGACCACCGCAGCCGGGCCGGGTCAACGTCTACGCAGCGACCTACGCGCCCAACGCCTCGGAAGACGTCTTCATGCGCGAGAGTGCCACCGTTGCCAAGACGATGCGCGAACGCTTCGGCGCGGACGGTCGTCTGGGGGAGCTGGTGGCCAACCGCGCCACCACTGACACGCTGCCCTGGGGCACGCCGGCCAACCTGCGCCAGACCATCGCCCGCATGGCCGCCGTGATGGACCGCGACCGGGACGTGCTCTTTCTGCACCTGACCTCGCACGGCGGCCGCGACGGCAAGCTGGCCAACGACACCTGGCCGCTGAAGACCGAGCCCGTCACGCCCGACCTGCTCAAGCGCTGGCTGGACGAAGCCGGCGTGCGCTGGCGCGTGATCTCGGTGTCGGCCTGCTACTCGGGCAGCTGGATCGCGCCGCTGGCCGGCGACGGCACGCTGGTGATGACGGCGGCCGACGCGGACCACACCTCCTACGGCTGCGGCAAGCGCTCCGAGCTGACCTTTTTCGGCCGGGCGATGTACGAGGAGGCGCTGCGCAAGACCTGGTCCTTCACCGAGGCACATGCATGGGCCCGCCAGGTCATCGAGGTGAGGGAGAGGGAGGCGGGCAAGAGCGACGGCTATTCCAACCCGCAGATCAGCGAAGGCGCCGGCATCCGCGGCGTGCTGAAGCGGCTGGGGGAAGAGCGTGCGCGCTGATCACGCCACCCGCGTCCAATCCATAGACCAGTCCATCACCCAGGTCTTGCCACCGTCGCGCGATGCGGCCTGCTGCCAGCGGCAGCTCGTCGGCGTGATGCGGTCCCAGACGCTGCGGTAGATGACGGTCTTGCCGTCTTCCTCAGACTGCTCCTGGAAGATGCCCGCCCCGCCTTCGAAGCTGCCTGGCAGACCTTGTGCGCCCAGCTCGCCCGAAGCGGCGTTGACCCAGAAGTCCGACCACTGCGCCTTCTTCATGTCCAGCAGCCGCAGGCCCATGCCGCCGAACTGCCGTGCTGGGATGCGCAGCTCCTCGACGCTGCAGACGCCGGCCAGGATGGCGTGCACCGTGGCCTCGCCCTCGAAAGCATCCCAGACACCATTGCGACGCCTGTGGTTGAGGATCTTCCAGCGGCCGCTCAGGAAGTCAAAGTCGCCGGGCTTGCCGGGCGTGCGCGTGGTGGGCAGGGCGCCCGTCATGGCCGGGCCGGGCTGGGGTTCGGCGGGTTCGGCAGGCGCGGCCCTGCTCGGCGTCAGCGCAAGGGCTGCGGCAGCTTGCAGCAGGCGGCGGCGTTCGGAGTTGTCGGTCATGCGCATCTCGTGAGTGAGTGGAGGTGGCGCATGCTGCATGGCATGACATGACAATCGGCGTCATGTTTTGCGGAACATCATCCAAGGCATGCGCGCCAGCCGACTCCTCTCCATCCTGATCCTGCTGCAGCTGCGCCCGCAGATCACGGCGCCGGCGCTGGCACGCGAGTTCGAGGTGTCGGTGCGCACCATCCTGCGCGACATCGACGAGCTGTCGGCCGCCGGCGTGCCGGTCTATGCCGAGCGCGGCCGCAACGGCGGCTTCAAGCTGCGCGAGGGCTTTGCGACGCGGCTCAACGGCCTGCTCGGCGACGAGGCCCAGGCCCTGCCGCTGCTGGGCCTGCCGGGTGCGGCCAGCGAACTGGGCCTGGGCGGCGCGTCGCAGCGGCTGCGGCTCAAGCTGCAGTCGGCGCTGCCGGGCGAGAGCGCCGCGCTGGCCGGCCGGTTGCAGGCGCGGCTGCATGTGGACCCGCTGGACTGGTACCAGGGCGGCGAGCCGGCAGCGCACCTGCCGGCGCTGGCCCAGGCGGTGCTGGAATGCCGCCGCGTCGAACTGCGCTATCTGAGCTGGAAGGGCGAACGGGATTGGCGCGCCGAGCCGCTCGGCCTCGTGCTCAAGGGCGGCAGTTGGTATGCCGTCGCACGGGCCGGGGCGCGCACGCTGACGCTGAAGGTCGCCAACATCCAGTCGCTCAGCGTTGGCGAGGAGAGCTTCGAGCGCCCGGCTGACTTCGATCTGTCGACTTGGTGGCAGGCGTCGCTGCAGCGCTTTGAGAGGGAGTTGCGGCCCGAGGTCGCCGTCATCCGCATCACCGCCGAGGGCCGCCGGCGGCTGGCCGAGAAGGGCAGCTATGCCGCCCAGGCCGTGGCGGCCGCGGTGCCCGAGAAGCCGGCGGGGCCGGAGCGTTGGGCCAAGGTCAAGTTGCCTATCGAGAGCGTGGACCAGGCGGCGCGGCTCGTGATGTCACTGGCGCCGGAGGCTGAAGCGATGGAGCCGGTGGCGGTGAGGGCGAGGGTGGCGGAATGGGCAGGAGAGTTGGTGCGGCGTCATGCAATGGCATAGGCAACTCGCTGCAGTGCCATCAGGCGGAGAACTTGTAACTTCGCGCCGCTTTTTTCGATGTTTTATTGGCATAGTCATTGCCCATCAAACACTTGCAACGGCTGCTCCGGTTTTATGCAGCAGTGGCTGTCGCCCGAGAACACGTAGAAAGACGGAGACATAGATGTCGGATAGGCGGAGTGAGACACGAAAACGGTACCTTGGCATCGGCATCGCATTGGGCGTGGCTGTAGGTGCTGGTTTCGGAGTCGCGCTTGGTAACTTGGCGCTTGGTGTCGCCATTGGCGTTGCTCTCGGAGTTGCGTACGGCGTCTTCATTGGCAAAAAGATCGCCGATGCAACCTCAAGGGCGGAAGGTGATCCTCATTCCTAACCATTCATTGCAGCCGACCCTAGCCGGCTTCGCCGTCCGGTCGGCTGAATTCAGACGTTGAGGCTGTCAAATAACCTGAAGTCGGGTCGCCACCGATTCATTTCTTGACGCCTAGTGCGTCAAATGAGCGGACTCGTTCAGGAGTCCCGCGATGCCCCGCTACAAGCCCTGTGATCGCCACGCGCTGTTGCTGCCGGTGGTGCTGTCAGAACAGATCTTGCCGGGCAGCTTCGCCTTCGCGCTGGACTACCTGGTTGAGCACGAGCTTGATCTGACGGCACTGGATGCGCGC
>NZ_JBFUMS010000022.1:0-58978 GCF_054049255.1 Roseateles sp. P5_E4
GTGGTGCGGCCAAGATCCGCGCTGCCGCCCTTGCCGGCGCTGCCGCCACCCTCGCCGCAGGAGGCGCCGCAGCGGCTGCCTTGGCCGCGGCCGCGGCCGGCGGCGGTGGCGGGGCGGAGGACAACGAGGACGACGCGAAAAAAGCCGACGCAGCCGCCCCACCTCCCGACGACGCCGCAGGTCCCGAGGGCGGCGGAGGGCCGGCTTGAACGCTGCCGCTCTGGCCACGGCCCAGATCCGATCAGCACTGTGGGACCGGCCGGACGGGCGCGTGCATGCCGTCGTCGACGGTGGTGTCATCCCCGGCCTGCTGGAACGGCTGCAGGGCGGACAGTCCGTCGGCTGGGACTGCCTGCAGCGCGGCGCCCTCAAGCCCGAGGCCGCCGCGCAGGCGGCCTACATCGTCGAGCTGCAACCCGAGGCCGATCTCACCCGTTGGTTGCTCGGTGAAGCCTGCACCGCCTTCGAGGGATGGGGTGTGCTGATGACGTCCAACCGGCCGCTGCTCGCCATGCGCGAGCACAGCCGTGACCTCGCGGAGGTGCGCACGCCCGAGGGCCGCCGCCGGCCCTGGCGCTGGTGGGACCCCGAGCTGCTGGCCCTGCTGCTGCCCGGCTTGGCGCCGTCGCAGCTCGACGCCTTCTTCGCGGCCGGGCAGCAGCTTGTCTGCCCGGCCGCGAAGCGCTGGACCTGGTGGCAGCGCCTGAACGGCGTGCTGGACAGCCAAGTCCGGGAGCGGGTGAACTGATGCTCCAACTCAACGCGGATCAGCTGGAAAAAGTCGAGGCCCTGCAGCTCAAGCGCGACTCGCGCGAGCTGCTGCAACTGCTGGGCAGCGCCTGGCCCGAGGTCGCCGAACAGCTCCACGCCCGCTGGCCAGCCTTCATCGACGTGGCGCTGGAGCACGCCCAGCAAATCGGTTTGCGCCATGTCGCTGAGCTGGCCCGTTATGCCTCGCTGTGCTGCCTGTGGGGCGCGGGCTTCGAGGCCAAGCCGCGCTTTGAATGGGCTGCGGCCATTGCTGCCGACGCCACGCTGAGCCCGACGCTGAAGCTGCACCAGCTCACCCACCGCTCGCGAGAGGAACTGCTGCGCCGCGCCGCCAAGGCCGCGCCCACCGGCGACGCGATGACGCCGGCAGGCTACGACAAGGCGCTCGCCGCCGTCGAGGCCGGCCTCAGCCGTGTCGCGCGTGGCCGAGCCATCTTTCTTGACCAGCCGCCGCCGCCCCGGCCCAAGGCCTGCGATCTCGCCGCCATCACCTTCGCCGTCGCCGAGCCCAAACCGCTGCAGGCCTACCAGGGCCAGGACGGCAGCTGGCGGCGCGTCGACCTGGCGCCCTGGGCGCCGCAGCCAGAAACCTTGTCCGCGCCACTCGACGAGCCTCGTCTGCTGCCGGTGCTCAGCCGCGCTGTGGGCGCCGGCGCGAGCGCGCGGCTGCAACTCGCGGTCAGTACCGAAGCCACCTGTGATGCCCACCACCCCGACGTGCTGCACGCAACCGGCGCCGGCCGCCTGACCTGGCGCGGCGCCGACACTGCCCGCCTGAGCCTGACGCTGCATGCACCGCCCAGCCCGCCGCCCGACCCCAAGCTCGGCCCCGCCGGCATCGCCCACGGCGAGCCGCCCGATGTGCAGAGCGTCAGCATCAGCAGCTGCGGCATCCGCAACGCGGGCGCGCCACTGGGCCGCATCGAGCTCGGCCTGCAGGTGCATGCCGCCACGCAGCGCCTTGTCGAAGTCAGGCATGGCGCACTGCCCGCCCAGGCCTGGCCCGTCGAAGGCGAAGCCCCGCTGCTGAACGCGGCAGGTACCGCCTGCCATCTCGAAGCCGATGGCCATACCGAACCTGCACCGGCCTGGCTGAAGGCCTGGCAGACGCTCCAGCCGTTGAGCCGCGCCGGGCTCGAAAAACTCTTCATCGCCTGGTCTCGCCACATGGCCGGCAGCAGCGGCCGCATGGAGGCCGAATTGGCGCCCCTCGTCGGCCAGGCCGGCATCACCTGGGGTTGGCAACACGAAAAAGACGGCGCCGTCGCGCTGCGCGTGCAGGGCGCCATCGACTTTGCCGCCCTGGTGCTGGACCTGCGCCTGAGCGGCGAACTCGACTGGCTCGGCAGCCGAGCCCGTGTCAGCCTGCGCGCCCAGGGCCGCAGCGAGTGGCGCATGAGCCTCGCTGACGGCGCCGCGTTGGAGCAAGCCAAGGCGTCCTGGCGCCACCCCTTCACGCTGAGCCTCGACGCGATTGCCAACGGCCAGCCGGCCCTGCTGTCGGCCGGCCCGCTGGCCGAGCCGCTGCGCGGCGCCGTCGTCGGCGAATGCGGCCTGCGCCCGCGCCCGGACGGCCGCGGCCAGCAATGGTTCTACCGCCTGGCGATCGAGCCGGTGAACGTCTGCCTGCTGCGCCAGGATCCGCTCGGCGGCACTCAGCGCCAGCAGCGCGAGCTGCTGCCCGCCATCACGCTCATCGACTGGAGCGCCGGCTGATGGACCGCCTGATGTGCCTCCACGCCCAGACCAGCGGCGAGCCCGTCGAGGTCCACGTCAACGGCGTGCCCGTGCTCAGCCTGCCGGCCGGCGCGGGCAGTCAGTCGGTGACGGTGCACGAATACCTGCAGAACGGCAGCAACCGCATCACGCTGGTCGTCGCGCCGCCGCCCATCGCGCAGGCCGTGGCCGCGCCGAACGCACCCGCCCAACCCCGCATGGCCGCGCGCGCCGCCCAGGCGCGTGCCCGCCTCGTGCTGTTGCGCCAAGGCAAGAGCCTGGCCGACGAGGCCGTGCGCGTGCTGGCCGAGGTGGCTTGGGGCATCGAGGAGGGTCAGGGCTTCGAGGCGCCCACCGTCGTGCACCAGGACCTGGAGCTGCCCGTCGGCTTCCCGCGCTGGCGCTGGCTGGATGCGCCCGTGCTCAACCCCGGCCCGCAGGACCGCCAGACCGTGCTCGCCGCCGTGCAGCGCCTCGCTTTCGACCTTTCACGCGGCAACCCTGACAGCTTTCTCGCCGCCTGCCGCCTCAAGCTGGAGGAGGTCGACCAGGCCTACCAGCGCCCTGCCGGCCAGGGCGTCACCGCCTTGCGCGAGCAGGTGCAGCAGCTTTGGCAGGCTGGAGCTCTGGCGACGCTGCAGCCGCCCACGACGGAGAACCTGCTGCTGCGCGTGGTGGCCGGCGGGCGCCTGCTGGAATGCCTCAATCCCCTGGGCGCCCCGGTGCTCAGCAGCCAGAACGACGATGCAACGCTCGGCAACATCGCATGGCCGCTGCGGCTGACCCTGATTGAAGGCAAGGTTTATGTGCTCAGATGAGCATCCATACCCGCTTTGCAGGGGTCGTCGCAGACCCATGCCGCGCTGAGAATCGCTCACCATGATTCGCCTCAACGTCACCACCTTCAACGGGCTGCCCGTGAGCCAGCCGCTGTCCGCCCAGTTCGACGAACTCGGCGGCGACATCGGCCGCGCGGACACCAACCAGCTGGTGCTGCCCGACCCCGAGCGCACGATCTCGCGCGTGCACGCCCGCGTGCTGTTCCGCGCCAGCAGCGGTTTCGGCATCGTCGACCAGGGCAGCAATGCCATCAGCGTGAACGGCATCCAGCTCGGCAAGGGCCGCGAGGCAGCCATCAAGCCGGGCGACCAGATCCAGATCGGCGGCTATGTCCTCGTCGTCGAAGCCGGCAATCCCAGCGGCGCAGCGGCGGACCCCTTTGCCGACTTCTTCGGCATGGCGCCGGCCACGGCCTTGACCCAGCCCGGCATTCGGCGTGACGTGGCGGCCGCCGACCCACTCGGCCTTTTCGGCGGCCCCAACCCTCCCGCCCCGCCCGCGCCTGCGCCGTCTTTCACCGCACCGCCACCGCCCGCGGCGATGGGTGGCATCCCGGCCGATTGGGACCCCTTCGCGCCGGTGGCCGCACCCAGGCAGGCAGCCGCCCCGGCGCCTTCGGCCGGCGCACGTGCCCTTGGCCTGGACCTGGGCGCCGGCGCACCCGCACCGTTGATCCCCGACCTGCCCGGCGCCAGCAGTGGCCGCGGTGCCGGCGGCGATTCGCTTGACATGCTGTTCGGCCTGGGAGCGCCCACGCCCGCCAGCAACAACCCGCTGGCCCAATCCCTGCTCGGCGAGGCCGTCGCCCAGCCCAATATGGCGGGCCATGCCGACCCGATGCAGGCCCTGGGCATGCTGCCCGCCGCGGCCGGGCAGGCGCTGCCGGACACGACCTCGGAGCTGAACCGGCCTTTCATTGCGCCCAACGCGCCGGCATCGTCGACAGCGACGGGCCAGCGGCCCCGGCCGCCGGCCGCCTCCATGGCTGCGCTGAATGCCCTGGATCCATCCGGCACGCTGTCGGGCGCCGTCGTGTCCTGGAACGACAGCGCCGGCGAGGGCCGCACCATCATCCGGGCGGGCAAGAAGCCCGAAGCCGCCGCGCCCGTGGCCGCGCCCGCCGCACCGCTGATGCCGCCGCCCCCTCCGCCGGCCATGGCAGCACCGGTCGCCCAGCCCACACCCATGGCTCCAGGCATGCCCGCCGATCAAGCCGCCCTGTTGGCCGCCTTCCGTGAAGGCCTGGGGATTCCCAACCTGCCGGCCGGTGGTCTCACGCCCGAGTTCATGCGCTTGCTGGGCCAGCTCGTCCACGAGTCGGCGCGCGGCACGGTGGACCTGCTGGTCGCTCGTGCGGCCCTGAAGCGCGAAGTACGCGCCGAGGCGACCATGATCGTCGCCAAGGAGAACAACCCGCTGAAGTTCTCACCCACGGCCGAGGTGGCGCTCGGCCACCTGCTCGGGCCGTCGGTGCGCGGCTTCATCGAACCCCATCGCGCCCTGCGCGACGCCTTCGACGACCTGCGCGCCCACCAGCTCGCCTTCCTGGCCGGCATGCGCGCCGCGCTCGAAGGCCTGCTGCAGCGCTTCGACCCGGCCCAGCTGGAATCGCGGCTGACGCAGAAGTCGGTGCTGTCCAGCCTGCTGCCGGCGGCGCGCAAGGCCCAGCTCTGGTCGGTGTTCCAGAACGAATACCAGCAGATCGCCGGTGAACTGTCGGACGACTTCCACCAGGTCTTCGGGCGCGAGTTCCTGCGCGCCTATGAAGCGCAGCTCGACGCGCTTGAGCAAGAACAACGATAGAAGGAGCCCCGTGCAAATCGAGCTCGCATTGATGTCGGAACAGGGCGGCCGCGACTACAACGAGGACGCCTGCGGCCACTGGCATTCCGAGCGCTACCTGTGCTGTGTGCTGGCCGATGGCGCTGGCGGCCATGGCGGCGGCGACATCGCGTCCAAGCTCGCCGTCAGCCATGTGCTGCAGGGCTATGCCAGCCTGCCCGCCCACCACCCGCAGGCGCTGGAAGCCCTGCTGGCGGACACCAACCGCGAGCTGCTCGCCCAGCGCGCCGCCAACCCGCAGCTGCGCAATATGCATTCCACGGTGGTCGTGCTGTCCATCGACCTGCAGGAGCGCACCGCGCTGTGGGGCCACTGCGGCGACTCGCGCTTCTATGCCTTCCGCGATGGCGTTCTCGCCCAGCGCACGCGCGACCACAGCCTGGTGCAGTCCCTCATCGACGGCGGCCTGCTTGACGAGGCCGGTGCTCGGGTACATCCCAAGCGCAGCGAGCTCTACTCGGCCCTGGGCACCCAGGGCGAGGATCTGCACATCAGCGTCGCGCCCCAACCCTGGCCGTTGGAGGGTCGCGAGGCCCTGATGCTGTGCACCGACGGCCTGTGGGAATGGCTGACCGACGACGAGATCGCCATCGCGCTGTCCTTTGCGGCAGAGCCGCAAGCCTGGCTGAACGACCTCGGCCAGCGCGTGCGGCTGGCCGCGGCCGACAAGCCCAACCACGACAACTTCACCGGCCTGGCCCTCTGGCTCAGGCCCGATTGAGGAGACCGTCATGCCTCAACACGTCTGCAAGGGTGCCCAGCTGATGTGCACCTTCGGCTCCAAGCCCAGCGCGCTGGAAGTGCTGCCGCTGAACAAGATGAAGACCAGCAACCAGTTTGCGGCCAACATCATGGACAACAAGCCCATGGTGAACATCCAGCCCTTCGGCCCGTGCAAGAGCATGGCCAACCCGACGGTCGCCGCAGCCACCGCGGCCGCCACGGCGGCGGCGCAGGGCGTGTTCACGCTGACGCCCATGCCCTGCGTGCCGGTCTTTCCCGCGCCCTGGGTGCCAGGCGCCCCGACCGTCATGCTGGCCAATATGCCGGTGCTGAACAACACCTCCAAGCTGATGTGCGCCTATGCCGGCGTCGTCAGCATCGTGTCACCCGGTCAGATGACCGAGATGGTGCCCTGAACCGGCAAGCGCAAAGAGAAAGCCGCCCTCGGGCGGCTTTCTCTTTGGATGGCGTCAGCTCACTTCCGCCCGATCTCCACGCGCCGGTTCTCGTCGGCCTTCGGCTTCGCGGGGTTCTTCGGTTCGCTGGCGCCCACGCCCTCGATGACCAGCAGCGCCGGGTCGGTGCCCTTGGCTACCAGGTAGTCGCGCACCGACTCGGCCCGCTTGATGGACAGGGCCTGGTTGGCCTGCGGCGTGCCCGAGGCGTCGGCGTGGCCGATGACGCGCACCTTGCGGTCGCTGTTCTTCTTGGTCTTGAGCACGTCGGCGAAGACGTCGAGCTGTTTCTTCAGCACAGGCGGCAGTTCGGCCGAGCCCACCTTGAAGGCCGTGGCCGGCAGCGAGTACTTGATGGCCGGCTTGAAGCCCATGCACTTGAAGCCCGAAGCCTCCAGTTCCTTGCACTTGTCGTCAGGGAACAGGCCTTCGGCGATGGACTCTGCCGTGGGCACGGTCTTGCCCAGGTCGACCGCGTCGGCAGCGGACGCCGCCGGAGGGGGAATCTCCGGCGTCTGGGCTGCCGCACTCAGGGTGAGACCGCACAAGGAAAGGATCAGGAGGGGGCGAAACTTCTTCATGACGGTACTCGTGTGGCGGAATGAACCGCTGTCTGAGTGACCGTCGCTGCCGATTGGTTCCCGATGGAGCGGGGAACCAAGCGCGCCCCACAGTCACTCAGTGCCTGATCGCAGGCCGCCGTGGCTGCTTACCGTCTGTTTTTCTGCTCCATTGAGGCGATCCCATCCATGACCTGGCGTGACCGAGTGATCTGGACGGAGGGCATGTTCCTCCAGCCGCAGCACTTCCAGCAGCACGACCGCCACTGGGAGCACCAGTGGCGCCAACGCCTGCAGCAGGCCGTGGCCTATGCCTGGGGCTTCGGTGCCCTGAGCCTGGACGAGGCCTCGTTGACACTGGGGAAGGTGGGCCTGGCTTCGGCACAGGGCCTGCTGCCCGACGGCACGGCCTTCTCCGCCCCCGGCGGCGATGCCGCACCCGCGGCCCTGGACATCCCGGCCGATGCCCGCAACGAGATCGTCGTGCTGGCCGTCACGCTGCAGCGCCCGGGCGTCGTCGAGACCGATGCCGAACAGGCCGCCGGCGCCATGGGCCCGCGCTTCATGGCCGCCGAGGTCAATGTCGGCGACAGCAATTCCCAGCTCGACCGCGACGCCGCCTTGCAGATCGGCCGGCTCAACCTGCGCCTGATGCTGCAACGCGATGCCGGTGAGGGCTACGCCACGTTGGGCGTGGCCCGCGTCGTCGAGCGCCGTGCCGACAACCGCGTCGTGCTGGACCCCAGCTTCGTGCCGCCGCTGCTGCATGCGCCGGCCCACCCGGTGCTGGACGGTTATGTGCGCGAACTCTGCGGCCTGCTGAACCA
The DNA here is from genome assembly GCF_054049255.1 of Roseateles sp. P5_E4. NCBI lineage: Bacteria > Pseudomonadati > Pseudomonadota > Betaproteobacteria > Burkholderiales > Sphaerotilaceae > Roseateles > Roseateles sp. P5_E4. Next base: position 7,735 of record NZ_JBFUMS010000022.1, read on the forward strand.
GCGCGGTGAAGCGCTTGCCGCCCGCCTGGCCGCTCCCGGCCGCGGCGGTGTCGGCGAGATCTCGGACTTCCTGCTGCTGGAAGCCGTCAACCGCAACCAGGCCCTGTTCAACCACCTGCGCTCAGTCTCGCTGCTGCACCCGGAGCGGCTTTACAGCGACTGCCTGACGCTGGCCGGCGACCTCGCCACCTTCCGCGACAGCCGCCGCCCGGCCCAATACGCCGAGTATGTGCACGACGACCTCGCCGCCACCTTCCGCCCGGTCATCGACGACCTGCGCCAGTCGCTGTCGATGGTGATGGAGCAGACCGCCATCCCCATCGAGCTGCAGGACCGCGCCTACGGCGTGCGCGTCGCCCTCATCCCCGACGTGCAGCTGCAGCGCAGCGCCACCTTCGTGCTGGCCGTGTCGGCCCAGCTGCCCGGCGACGCACTGCGGGCCCGCTTCCCCACCCAGGTCAAGATCGGCCCGGTCGAGCGCATCCGCGACCTCGTCAACCTGCAGCTGCCCGGCGTCACGCTGCGCCCGCTGCCGGTGGCGCCGCGCCAGATCCCCTATCACGCGGGCCACAACTACTTCGAGCTGGAGACCCGCGGCAACGAGCTGTGGAAGCAGCTCGAAAGCTCGGGCGGCCTGGCCATGCACATCGCCGGCGAGTTCCCCGGCCTTGAGCTGGAGTTCTGGGCCATCCGTGCCTGACCCCCTCTCACCCTGATCCCTGATCGGTCCGCCCCATGAGCGATCCCAACAACGACGACCCTTTCGCCGCCTTCGGGCAGGACCGCACCGTCATCAAGCCCAGCGCGGGCCGGGCGGCGACGACGGCGCCCCAGCCGCCGGTCCGGCCGGCCGCGGCCCCAGGCCACGCGCCAGCCGGCATTCCCGCCGGCCCGATCGGGAAAGAGGCCCCGATGGCGCTGGAGGCACTCACCACCGCCAGCCTCAACCCGCTGGTGGCCGCCGCCATGCCGCTGCTGTCGGCCGCGCCGCGCGTGCGTCACAGCGCCCAGCACCCCAACCCCGCGGGGTTGAAGGAGGCGCTGGCCGAAGGCATCCGCGCCTTCGAGGCCAAGGCGCGTGCGGAAGGACTGCCCAACGAGCAGGTCATTGCCGGCCGCTACATCCTGTGCACCCTGCTCGACGAATCGGCCGCCAGCACGCCCTGGGGCGGCTCGGGCGCCTGGGCGGCGCAGAGCCTCTTGGTGCAGTTCCACAACGAGTCCTGGGGCGGTGAGAAGGTCTTCGCGCTGATGGCCAAGCTGGCCGAGAACGTGCCGGCCAACCGCAACCTGCTGGAGCTGCTCTACGTCTGCCTGGCCTTCGGCTTCGAGGGCCGCTACCGCGTCGTCGACAACGGCCGCGCCCAGCTCGACGGCGTGCGCGCCCGACTGGCGCAGATGCTGCGGCAAGGCCTCAACCCCGACCCGGCGCTGTCACCACGCTGGCAGGGTGCCGAGCCCGGCGAGGGCGGCCTGCGCCAGAAGCTGCCGCTCTGGGTCATCTGGGCCGCCACGGCCCTGGTGCTGCTGTTGGTCTACATCGGGCTGCGCTTCAGCATCAACGGCGCCTCGGACGCCGTCTTCGCCACGCTGCGCGGCTTCGACGTCAAGACCGCCGCCGTCGCCGCGCCAACGCCGCCACCGGCCGCGCCGCGCCTGGCGGGCTTGCTGGACCTGGACGTCAAGGCCGGCCTGGTGCAGGTCAATGACCTGGCCGACCGCTCCATCGTCATCATCAAGGGCGACGGCCTGTTCAACCCGGGCAGCGCCGAGGTGTCGTCGGAGCTGCGGCCGCTGGTGCTGCGCATCGGCGAGGCGCTGCAGCGCATGAAGGGCCAGGTGCAGATCACTGGCCACACCGACAACCAGCCCATCCGCTCGCTGCGCTTCCCGTCCAACTGGCATCTGTCGCAGGCCCGCGCCGAGGCCTTCCGCAACCTGCTGGCCGAGCGCGTCGAGATCGGCCGGCTGCGTGCCGAAGGGCGAGCCGATGCTGAGGCCGTGGCCGACAACGCCACTCCCGCCGGTCGAGCCAAGAACCGCCGCGTCGAGGTGACGCTGATGGTGCAGGACCGTTGATCATGAAAAAAGTCCTGTCCTTCCTGTTCCACCCCGTCACGCTCGGCGTGTTCGGCCTGCTCGTCATCTCGGCCCTGGTCTGGTGGGTCGGCCCACTGATCGCCTTCGGCGAGCACCGGCCGCTGGACACCAGCCTCTCGCGCTGGATTGCCCTGGCCATCGTCTGGCTGCTGGGCGGCCTGCGCCTGGTGTGGACGCAGATGCGCCGCCGCCGCATCAACGCCGCCCTCGTCAAGGGCATGGGCTCCGGGCCTTCGGCTGCAGCCAAGGAAGAGGTGGTGCTGCAGGAGCGCTTCACGCAGGCGCTGGGCCTGCTGAAGAAGGCGCCGGGCGCCAAGAAGGGCCTGTTCGGCAGCAGCTCGCTGTACGACCTGCCCTGGTACATCTTTGTCGGCGCCCCGGGCTCGGGCAAGACGACGGCGCTGCTGAATGCAGGCCTCAACTTCCCGCTGACCGAGAAGCTCGGCCAGGCCAGCGTGCGCGGCGTGGGTGGCACGCGCAACTGCGAATGGTGGTTCAGCGACGAGGCCGTGCTCATCGACACCGCCGGCCGCTACGCCACACAGGACTCCGACAAAGAGACCGACGCCGCGGCCTGGAACACCTTCCTCGACCTGCTGCGCAAGGCGCGCCCGCGCCGCCCCATCAACGGCGTGCTGCTGACGGTCAGCGTGCAGGACCTGCTGGCCCTGCCCCCGGACCAGCGCAAGGAGCAGGCCTCGCGCGTGCGCGGCCGCATGCAGGAGCTGCAGCAGCGCCTGGGCGTGCGCGCGCCGGTCTATGTGATGGTCACCAAGTGCGACCTGCTGGCCGGCTTCAACGAGACCTTCGGCCCCATGGGCAAGGAGGAACGCGACCAGGTCTTCGGCTTCAGTTTCCCGGTGTCCATGGCGCCCGGCGAGGAGACGCTGGCCAACTTCGGCAGTGAGTTCGCTTCGCTGGAGAAGCGCCTGCGCGAGCGCCTCATCGAACGCATGGAAGCCGAGAGCGACACCCTCAAGCGCGCCACGCTGTTCGCCTTCCCGCAGCAGTTCGGCGGGCTCAAGGGGCTGCTGGGCGGCTACCTGGAGACCGTCTTCGGCGGCAGCGGTGCGCTCGACGAAGCTCCGCGCCTGCGCGGCGTCTACTTCACCAGCGGCACGCAGGAGGGCACGCCCATCGACCGCGTGCTCGGCGCGCTGGCCCGCACCTTCGGCGTCGAGCGCCGCCTGACGCCACCCGCCGCGGCCAAGGGCCGCAGCTATTTCCTGAACCACCTGCTGCGCAAGGTGGTGTTCGTCGAGCAAGGGCTGGTGGGCCAGAACGCCCAGGTCGAGCGCCGCAGCGCGCGCTTGCGACTGGCCGGACTCGTCACGCTGGGCATCGTCACCTTGACGCTGCTGGTCGGCTGGGGCTTCAGCTACTTCGGCAACCAGCGCTACATCACCGACATCGAGGCCAAGCTGCCGGCCCTGCAGGACACCATCAAGGCCCTGCCGCCCACCAGCGGCAGCGACCCCTCGGCCTTGCCCGAGGCCCTGGCCGCCATCCGCGACGCGGCCCAGCCGCCCGGCTTCGCGCTGGACAACCCACCGCTGCGCCTGGGCTTCGGCCTGTTCCAGGGCGACAAGCTCGACGCCGGTGCCCAGGTCTCCTACCACCGCCTGCTACAACGCGGCCTCGCGCCACGCGTCGCGGCCCGGCTGGAGGAAAGGTTGCGCACGGCCAACCGCGACAACCTCGAATTCGCCTACGAGTCGCTGAAGGCCTATCTGATGCTTTACACGCCCGAGCATCTGGACGCGCCGGGCCTGCAGGCCTGGGTGGGCCTGGACTGGGACGCCAACCTCGAAGGCAGCCTCGGCGCGGAGAAGGTGGCGCTGCTGAAGAACCACCTGGACGCCCTGCTGTCGCGCGGCGCCTTCGAGGTGGCCCAGCCCATGGACAAGACCCTGGTGGCCAGCGTGCGCGAGATGCTGGGCGCCTACCCGCTCGAATACCGCATCTTCAGCCGCCTGCGCCGCGCCCAGATCGACGGCGACCTGCCGCCGTTCACCGTGGCGGCCGCCGCCGGCCCGCAGAGCCCTAACGTCTTCGTGCGTGCCAGCGGCGCGCCGCTGACCCAGGGCATCCCGGGCATGTTCACCAAGGACGGCTACAAGAAGGCCTTCCAGACCTCGGTGGACAAGACCGCCAAGCAGCTCGCCGACGAGGAAGCCTGGGTGCTGGGCACCAACGCCGCCACGGCCAAGCGCCAGGCCGCCGACAAGACCCTGGTCGAGCGCGTACGCCGCCTCTACCTCGAGGAATACGTCAAGGTCTGGGATGCCTACCTGGCCGACGTGCGCCTCGTGAAGCTCAACGGCCTGGACCGCGGCATTGCCGTGTCACGCCTGGTGTCGGCCGTGGACTCGCCGCTGGCCGCCTTCCTGCGCGCCGCGTCCAAGGAGACGACGCTGATCGACCCGGTCACGAACGACAACACCATCAACAAGGAACTGAGCAAGCGGACGGACGACGCCGTGTTTGCCAAGGGCGGCGAGCTGGCGCGCCTGGCCGGCAACCAGGCCAAGGCACCGACGTCCATCTCGCGCGACGGCCCGTTGGAGAAGATCGTCGACGACCACTTCGCCGCGCTGCGCCGCCTCGTGACCGGCACGCCGCCGCCGCTGGACGACGTGATGAAGATGTTCAACGAGGTCTATGTGCAGCTCAGCGCCGTGCAGGAAGCCTTGAAGAGCAAGTCCCCGCCGCCCGCGGGGGGTGGTGGCGGCAAGCTCAAGGCCGCCGCCGGCCAACAGCCCGAGCCGCTGCGCGGTGCGCTGGAGACGCTGGCCGAAGCCGCCGACAACCAGAGCCGCCTGGTGGAGCGCCAGAGCCTGACCGGCGAACTGCAACCGGTCAGCGAGTTCTGCAGCCGCGCCATCGCCGGCCGCTACCCCGTCGCGCAAGGTTCCAAGGTCGACGTGCTGCCGGAAGACTTCGGCCAGTTCTTTGGCCCCGGCGGCATGATGGATGACTTCTTCACGCGCAAGCTCAGCCCCCTCGTCGACGTCGGCACCAACCCCTGGAGCTTCCGGCCCACGGGCGATGGAGCGAAGCCGGTGTCGCCGGCCGCCCTGGCCGACTTCCAGCGCGCCACCCGCGTGCGCGAGGTGTTCTTTCGCGGCGGCGGCAAGTCGCCAGCCTTCCGCGTCGACGTGCGCGTGCTGGAGCTGAACGACGGCCTGAAGGAGCTGACGCTGGACATCGACGGCCAGGTCAGCAAGTTCACCGCGGGCAGCAACCAGGCCGTCAGCCTGCAATGGCCGGGCGCGCGCCTGAGTTCGCAGATCAAGCTCAGCGGCCAGCCGGGCGGCACGCCCGTCACCTTCGACGGCCCCTGGGCGCTGTTCCGCCTCTTCGACCGCTTCGAGGTGCAGGGCTCGCCGCAGCAGCCGGAGCGCTTCGTCGTCGTCATCAACCTCGACGGCCACCGCGCCCGGCTGGAGGTCACGGCCAGCAGCGTCTTCAATCCGTTCCGGCTGCGCGAGCTGCAGCAGTTCCGCTGCCCGGGGGCGTTGTGAGCGGCGTTGCCGGTTGGTATGGCAAGTTGCCGGCGCTCGGCGATTTCGCGTCGCGCCGGCTGACTCCGGAATGGATCGCGCAGTGGGATGGCTGGCTGGCGGCCGGCCTGCACCAGTTGCGCCTGGACGCGCCCGATACCTGGCTGAACGACTACCTCGCCAGCCCGGCCTGGCGATTCGCGCTGCTGCCTGGTGCCTTGCCTGATGGCTCGGGTGAAGGCCTGCGCGTCGGCGTGATGATCCCTTCGGTAGACCGCGTCGGGCGCTACTTCCCCCTCGTCGTCATCAGCCCGCCATTGCAGCGGCCGAGCGATGGTGCTCAGGTGGCCGCGCTGTGGCACTGGGCTGGCCAACTCGAGGAGATCGCCGTCAACGCGCTTCATGACGACTGGAGTGCCGAGACGCTGGACGCCGCCTTGGCCGACGTTCCGTCTCCGACCTCCCCGCCCGACAACGGCCTGCCGCCGGCACTGGCCGCCTTGCTCAGCCAGGCCGCCTGGGATGGCCTACAGGGCTGCAGCCTATGGCTGCATGCCGGCACCGGCCCGAGCGTGCAACCCGCCCTGCCCCAAGGCGCGGCCTTCGCCGCGCTCTTCAAACCGGACTGAGGACGCCATGAGCGACTGGACCCCCAACTACGGCCAACTCTCGGCCCCCGCTCCTGCATGGGCCGCCAAGCGGCCGATCCGCATTGCGCTGCTCGGCGACTTTGGTGCCGGCGCCGCCGCCGGCCGCCTGGACACCGGCGACGAGTTGGCCCGCCGGAAGCCGCGCGCCGTCGAATTCGATTCGCTCGAAGACTGGTTGGGCCAGCAGAACATCACGCTGAACCTTCCGGTGGGCACCGACGGCGCGCCGGTCGAGATCCCGCTCTCCGACCTGGACTCCTTCCATCCCGACACGCTGTTCCGCGAGCTCGACCTGTTCAAGAAGCTCAATGACCTGCGCAAACGCCTCAACAACACCGCCAGCTTCGACAAGGCCGCCGCCGAGGTCGCCAAGTTCGCCGGCAGCACCCAGAAGGCCTCGCGCGCGGGCCGCGGCGCGCGCGCTCGCGGCGCCAGCCCGTCGGCCGGCGCCCGACTGGACGATTTCGCGCGACTGACCGGCCGCGCGAGCGCCCCTGACAGCGGCGGCGGCATCGACACGCTGCTGCGCAACGTCATCGGCCCCTTCGTCGTGCCGGCGGCCAAGCCCGAGAAGGCGGGTCTGTTGAACACGTTGGACGCCGCGATTGCCGACGGCATGCGTGCCGTGCTGCACCAGGCCGACTTCCAGGCCACCGAGTCGCTGTGGCGCGGCGTCGACTTCCTGCTTCGCCGCCTGGAGACCGGGCCGATGCTGCAGGTGCATCTCATCGACATCAGCGCCGAGGAGTTCGCCGCCGACCTGAGCGCCAGCGACGACCTGACCGACAGCGGCCTGTACCGCCTGCTGGTGAGCAAGCCCGCCGAGGCCAAGGACGGCGGCTACACCTACGTCGCCGGCCTCTACCAGTTCGAGGCCACGCCGCCGCACACCGAGCTGCTGGGCCGCATGGCCAAGGTCGCCGCAGCGGCCGGTGCGACCTTCTTCACCGCGATGGCCGTGGACGAGCTCAGCAACCCGCGCGTGCCGCCGCACCCGCTGGTGGTGGACGCCTTCGCCGCGCTGCGCGGCCTGCCGGAGTCCAAGCGCCTGGCCCTGCTCGGCCCGCGCTTCCTGATGCGCCACCCCTACGGCAAGCGCAGCGATCCGATCTCATCCTTCGCCTTCGAGGAATTCACGATGGCCGACGGCCTGGGCGGGCTGCTGTGGGGTCACCCGGCGCTGCTGGCACTGACGGTGCTGGCCGGCCAGAACGGCGCTCCCAACGTCAACGACCTGCCCTTCCACCACTTCGTCGATGCCGACGGCGATAGCACGGCCCTGCCCTGCACCGAGCGCTTCATTTCCTCGATGGTGGCGACCGAACTGGGCCGCTACGGCATCAAGGCGCTGATGGCGCACAAGGGCGAGCCGCTGGTGCAGCTCACCGGCCCGGACACCGTGGCGGGTGTCTTCACGCCGCCGGCCGCCGGCGCCGCCAAGCCGGGCGCGCGCATGGGCGTGGAGCTGGCCGTGCGCAGCAAGCTGGCCGAGCCCGTCCAGCGGCCAGCGCGCAAGGGCGCCGCCAATGCCGAACCAGAAGCATCGGAAAAAGCGGCTGCGGATGCCGAGGCCCAGGCCGATACCACCACCACCGCCCTCGCATCAGACAGCCCGGACGACAGCAGCGACCTGGACGCTCTGCTCGCCGGCTTGAATTCGGATGACGCCGAGCCCGCACCCGAACCAGCGGCATCGGACAGCGACGACCTCGATGCGCTGCTCGCGAGCCTGAACGACGACAGCCCGGCGATTGAATCTGCCGCCGCAGACAGCGAATCCGATGTGGATGCGGAACTGGAAGCGCTGTTGAAGTCACTGAGTTGATCGCAAGGGCAGTGATGACCCCGACGCTCGGAGTCAGCACGCCAGACACGCGCCGCAACGCACTCATCGAAGCTCCCGGTGCAGCATGACGCCGATGCCGGGAGCCTCGGCCACTCTTTTCAATCAACCGCCTACTAGGGGGAATGATGGCTCAGGTCAATCTGCCGCAGACGCTTGGCGTCGCTTACTGGGACAAGCAGAAATCCGCGCTGGCCAAGGCCGCGAAAGCCCCGGCCACCAAGTTGCCGGACGCGCTCAAGGAACTCACCAAGCAGCATCTCGCGCTCGACTGGGATGCCTACGGCACCGACAAGCTCAAGACCGCCGATGACGCCAAGGCCCGCGCCGCCGAGCTCGATGCGGCTGTCAAGGGCAAGATCAAGGCGCTGCTGAGCCAGGCGCAGGCGGTGGAGACCGCGGCGACCAGCTTCGAGAGCGAAGCGAAGAAGGACAAGGCCTTCCCCAAGGAGCCGCTCACGGCGGCAGCGGCCATCGTCAAGGCGGCCAAGGAGTACCGTGCCGACGTGGACACGGCCGTCACGGCGGCCCGCAAGGCGCTGGACGCCAAGACGCAGGAGCTGGCCGCGCAGAAGTCCGCCAGCGGCCCGAGCAGCGCCGTCATCGCCAAGCAGACCAAGCTGCTGAAGAGCAAGCTGCTGACGGCCATCGCCCTGCTGCGCAAGCCCCAGCCCAACGCACGGCCGATGCGGTTCGTGATCGTGCTGGGCAAGACCAGCGCCAGCCTGGCCCTGGCCTATGCGGTCGGCCCGGCGCAGGAAAAGCTCCTCAAGGGCCTGATGCCCGGCGAAGCGCCCTTCAAGATCCTGAAGGACATGAAGGCAGTCGTGGTGTGGGAGAAGAACGCGCTCACCTTCGTCAGTGACCGCCTGGCCGGCACCACCCTCAAGAAGGTGCAGCTCTGGCTCAAGAAGCTGCTCAAGCTCAACCTGAAGATGCGGGTGCGCAAGTCGACCGGCGAGGTCGAGGAGACCGAAGGCGAGGACATCCCCGAACACCTGCTCAAGGCCGATCCGGCCGATGCCGCGGACGACCTCGGCCGCGAGGAGTTCGTGGAACGCATGGCCGCGCTGGATGCCGACATCAAGGCCGGCCTGCGCGGCCCCTCGGCGGCGCGCATCAAGGAGCTGATGGCCGAGATCGCCAAGCTGACCAAGGCCGACAAGTATGGCGATGCCGACGCCGAGCTCGACGAGATCGAGGCCCTGCTTGCCGGTGGCGACGATGAAGAAGCCGACGAGCAGGAGGACGAGCAGGACGCGGACGCGTCGACCGAGAAGGCGTCTGGCGCGCAAGCCAGCTTCATGAAGCGCTTCGCCGGCCTGCAGGCGGGCATCAAGGCCGGGCTGGCCGGCGCAGACGCCGCCCGCCTCAAGGAGCTGGTGGCCGGCATCACCCAGCTGTCCAAGGCCGGCAAATTCGCCGACTCGGAGAAGGTGCTCGACGCGATCGAAGTGCTGCTGAAGAAGGGCAGCGGCGGCAGCTCAGGCTCTGGCAAGAGTGCCGCCCAGGCCATGGACGAATGGAAGACCCGCCGCGCGGCGGCAGTGAACTCGCTCAAGTCGGTCGCCACCAAGGTGGCCAATGCCAAGCATGCCAGCTCGGCCAAGGCCATCATCGAGCTGCAGGCGGTGATCAAGAACCTGACGGCCGAGCCGGCCACGCTGCAGCAGGTCAACGAGCTGCAGCGGTGGCTGGCCGACGACGACGTCGTCGCCGATGTGTGCGAACTGGCCGAAGACATCCGCACGCCGCTGCTGGGTGCCCTGAGCCAGCTGCGCACGGCCATCACGGCCTGAACGCCTCCATCCAACGGATCACAGGAACTCAGTCATGGGAAAGACCAATCTCCGCGAAGTGCTCGAAGCCATCGGCTCGACCAAGGACGGGATGACCGAGGAGAAGGATGCGGTCGCGCTGCTGGACATGCACCTGAAGGAAGTGCAGGGCTGCCAGCACACCGACGCTCTGGAAGACCTCGTCAAGGTTCGCGACGGCGCCAAGCGCGCGCTGGACATCACCTTCAAGGTGCGCACCGACAGCCAGTTGGCCCGCTCGCACGCCGAGCCGCTGGTGCAAGCGCTGGCGCCGCTGGAGCGGCTGATCGAGCGGCTGCAGAAGGAGGCGCCAAAGGAGGCGCCGAAAGGCCCCAAGGCGCAGGCGCCCGTCAAGGGCAGCGAGCCCAAAGGCAAGGACGCTCCCGTGCCGGAAGTGCTGCCGCCGGCACTCAAGAATGTCCAGGAAGCCATGGAAAAGGGCGAACTGGCGGGCAAGCTGGCCGAACCCAAGTTCCGCGGCGAGGTGATGGACTACCTCGAGACCGTCAAGGGCAAGCCGACCGAGGGCATGAAGAAAGAGCTGCTGAACGCGCTGCGGTCAGCGCCGAAGACGGACACGGCGCTGCGCCAGAAGGTGTTCGAGAAGGCCTTCGCCTGCTCGCTGGACAGCGTCAAGACCGACGACAACGGGGAAGCGCCGGCACCCGTGCCACCGCACGTCCTCGACAAGGCCGTGGACATCCTGGCGACCTTCCCTGCCGAGCATCTGCCCGAGAAGTGGAAGCTCAACGCGGTACCGGGCAAGGGAACGTCCGGCACCTACATCCCGGAGACGCAGCTCGCCCAGTTCGACTTCGGCGAGGACGATGCCAATTTCGATCAGGACTACCTCAACGCGGTGCCTGGCGACCCGCTGGAAGGGACCAAGTGCTTCGATGTGATGGTGCGCCATGAACTCGGCCACGCCGTCCACGCGACCAAGAACGGCAAGGCGTTGACCGACTCCATGGACGGCGGCCAGTGGCGTGGCCACAAGACGCTGGCCGCCGTCGTTACGGAGCTGGACGACCTCGTCACGTCCCTGGCTGCGGAACTCAAGTCCAGGCTCGACATGGCCGACGACGCCAAGCCCGAGCTGCTGCGCTGGCTGAACACCGTGCAGGCGACCAAGCTGCAAGGCAATGACGTCGGCCTGAAGCAGGACTTCGCGACCGCCACCTTCGAATTCTTCGGCCCCAAGTCCGAGGCCATGAAGAAGGTTGCGGCCCGCGGGCAGAAGATGACGGTGTTGAAGGACGCGCTCGACCTGGGCCAGGCCTTCTTCAAGGTCGTCCGCCAGGGCATCCAGCCCAACGCCTTCTTCAGCCTCGGCCCCGATCCCGTGGCGCACAACGGCCGCGTCTATCTGGATTCCGGCCTGGGCGACGACGGCTGGGTGAGCTTCGCCGCCCCCACGCGCAAGAAGATGGTCTCGATGTACCAGTACCGCGCCCCCGGCGAATGGTTTGCGGAGTTCTATGCCACCGTGAACAACGGCAATGCCGACGTTCGCAAGAAGGGCAAGTCAGCCTACCCCGCCGCCTATTCCTGGATGCAGGAAAAGGGCATGCTGGTCTACAAGGATTGAAGCCGCGCCCGGCGGGACATCGACGATGACGCCTGCACCGGATCGGGGGCCAGCAGCCCAGCTGCTGCAGCTGTTCGCCGTGCCGCTGGCGCTGGTGGAAGGCGTGCTGGACGAGGCCGCCAACGCCGAGCTGGCGGAATGGATCCTGCTGGAGCGCGAGCTTGGCGAAGGCGTGCAACGCAGCGTCGTCGGCGGCTGGCATTCCAGGGCGGATCTGCCGGCACGGCGCGTGCAGCCCCTGGACGCCTTCTTCGGCACGCTCATCGAACAGGTGCGCGGCGTCCATGCCCGCGTCGGCAGCGGCGTGGACTACGAAGCCCGCTTCATGCTGCAGGCTTGGGCGACGGTGCTCGAACGCGGGCACTATGTGCAGGTCCACGATCACGTGGATGCGCACTGGTCGGCCGTGTACTACGTCGACGCGGGCGACTGCGACGACGCCGCGTCGGGCCGCATCAGCTGGATCAATCCGATCGGCTCGCACCGCTCCATGCCGGGCGCGGAGCTGATCCCGACGACCTTCAGCGTCACACCGCGCACCGGCTTGCTGGCCATCTTCCCCGGCTGGCTGAGGCACTCGGTGGAGCCCTACCAGGGCGACCGGCCGCGCATCGTCATCGCGGCCAACATCGAAGTGCAGCGCCGCCCGCGCTAGTCACGCGCCAGTCACCCCCCAGGCACGGCCGGGAACTTACGGACCTGCACGGTCACACATGGCGGCGCCTGCCCGGCGCAGCGCTGCCGCCATTTCATCCCGACTGAGACACTGCCATGGTCAAAAAGACGATCACCATCACCGAGGACATCCCGGGTACGGACGATCTCAAGCCACCCAAGCTGGAGGCCACCTACGAATTCGAGAGTGGCGGCGACGAGACCCATGAGCGAGTCAAGTTCGACTACATCGCCAAGAACTTCGAAGCCGAGATGCGCAAGAAGTTCAAGAAGCAGATCGAGGGCTTTGCGCTGCCGTTGAGTTCCATGCAAAAGGAAATCGACGCGATGAAGAAGGCCTACAACGACATGACCACGGAGACCGACCCGCTCAAGCTCGTGGAGCAGATCAAGGCGGCGTCGGGCAGCAAGAAGTCGCTCGACACCAAGATCAAGGAATACAACGACTACCTCAAGGACGCGGTCAAGAACACCGTCGAGCAACAGATCCTGGTCTGGGCCGAGAAGATCGAGAAAGATGCCGAGGTCGAGGCCAAGAAGAAGATCAAGAGCGACATCCGCTGGAAGAAGTTCCGCCACGTGGCCGGCGCCGTCATCAAGGGCGTGCTGATCCTCGGCGCCGCCGCCGCCGCCATTGCACTGACCATCGTCACCTTCGGCGCCGCGGCGCCTGCCATTGCCGCGCTGGGTGTCGCCTTCGCCAGCCTCGGCGGGCTGACCGCCCTGGTCAAGGTTGGCCGGGACATCAAGGGCAAGTACGACCTGGAAAAGCGCGCCCTGGCCAATCTGGAGGCCGATCTGAAGGTCATCCAGACCCACCTGGGCAGCATCGCAAACAAGACGGCCGGCCTGCCCAAGCATCTGGACGATGCTTCCCGCATGTGCACCGAGCGCCGCGGCATGATCCAGGCCACCCGCGCCGTGCTGGACAAGCTCGCCGTGAAGGCCCGGGAAGCCCAGGACAAGATGGAGGTGGTCAAGGCGGCCGGCGACTTCAAGGGCATCACCAAGCAGGCCGCCGTGCTGAAGAAGCTGCACGACGAGCAAACCAAGGCGCAGACCGCCATCGAACAGGCCCAGCAGCGCGACAAGGAGTTCGAGGCCTTCATCGACAAGGCCCGCGGCGTCGTCGGCGACCTTGAGAAGATCCCGGTCCTGGCCCCGCGCACCCTCCTTGAGACCGTGAAGCAGTACGCCAACATGGACACGCTGATCAATGGCGCCGACCTGATCAGCTCGGTCGGCGGCTCTGCGGCCGGCCTGAAGGGCGCCGTGAAGTAAGGCTGCTGCCCCGGCCCTACTTGCGCACGTTGTCGAGGTCGGGCGGCGGCGTGTAGCCCAGGTCGCGGGCACGCGCCTCGAACTGCGACGCCAGCAGCGGCTGGCCGGTGTTGCGGAAATGCAGGGCCAGCTCGTAGCTGGCAATGCCGTTGCCCAGGGCCACGGCGAACTGCATCCAGCCCTCGTAGCGCGATTGCGCGGCCGAGGAGCCATAGCCGCCAGTGTTCTGACCACGAACGCGCCAGGCCATGCGCGCGGCGGCGTCCTTGTCGCCGCGGCCGCAACGCAGCAGATCCTGGCGCTGCTCGGCGGGCATTTCCGGGTTGAAGGAAAAGGCCGAGCGGTACAGGCGCACGTCGCTGCGCTGCAGTGCCTTGAGCGCACTGCGCGCGCCGTCGCGTGCCACCTGCACGCCAGGTGCGAAGGGACTCTCGGGCCGGGCCTTCAGGAAGTCCTCGGCCACCTGCACCACTTCGGCGGGCCAGGCCAGCTGCTCGAGCTTCTTCAGCACCGCGTCCTCGTCGATGTCGGGCGCCGCCGGCGCCACGGCGCCCGCGCGCTTGGGCTCCACGTTCAGGCGCACGCGGGTGTGGTCGGCGATGAAGGGGTCCTGCGCGAGCTGGCGGATGGCGGCCACCGGGTGGTTGAGCATGGTCTCGCGCACGTCGCTGCGCACCAGTTGCATCAGCTCGGGGAAGGTGGTCTGGTCGGACACGCTGCCCATCAGCTTGACCAGCGACCCGGTGTAGAAGGTGTTCTGCGTCTCGACGGCCGGCGCGATGGCCGGCTTGCCGGCCCCGGTGGAGAAGGTGATGAGGCAGCCCGGTGGCGCCTCGACCTGGTTCAGGCCCACCAGCTCGCCGGCACGCAGGCCGGTGCGGCAGGCATCGACGACCGCGATGATCATGCCCTCGCGGCGCGCGGGCAGGCGGCGCACGACGTCGCTGAGCAGCTGCATGCTGCTGTTTTGCAGCAGCTCGCCCTTGGCCGAGGGGTTGAGCCCGGCGGGCAGCAGCAGGTTGGACGCGTCCACCTGCACGCCGTGGCCGCTGAAGTAGAAGAACACGGTCGCATCCGCCGGGCTGGCGGCGGCTTCGGCGATGAAGACTTCCAGCGCACGGCGCGCTGCCGGCAGGTCCAGGTCCAGCGCCGACGTGACCTTGAAACCGCGCCGCTCCAGCACTGCCTCCAGGTCGCGCAGGTTCTTCGGAATCGGCGGCAGGTCGAAGGGCTGGGGATAGTTGCGGTTGCCCAGCAGCAGCGCCAGGCGGATCTCGGTGCTCGGCAGCTGAGAGTCCGCGGCGGCCCGCGCGACGGGCCGCACGGCCAGTCCTGCGCCGAGCAACGAGCCCCACAGGAAGCGGCGGCGCGCGAGGCGGGGGGACATAGGGGGTTCGGACTGCACGGTCATGGGCTCGCAGGCTTGCAGCTCAGCGCAGGCTGGGCGGCGGGGTCGCACAGTTCGGGCGGCTTGGCGCCCTCGCTGCCTTGGGTGGACGGCCGGCCGGGGCCGACCTCGGCGATGACGCCGGAACGCAGGCGCACCGTCACGTTCTCGGTGCGCACGGTCTCCTGGAAGCGGGCACGGCGGGCGTCCTCGGCGTCGCCATTGATGGAAGACAGGGCTCCAGAGGCCGCCGGCGTCAGCGGCAGGACTCCGTTATAGACCACCGGGATCTCCGTTGCCTGACTGGCCCCATCATGGAAGAAGCGATAGGCCGTGCCGCCGGTGGTGGCCTGGCTGCCCACCTCGGGGCCGATCAGCACGACCGCTGTCGAGCCTTGCGCACCGGCCTTGGGCAGCACGGTCAGATAGCCGGCGTTCGGTCCCGTCGTGCGGCTCCCCGTTGCAGTGGAACCCACCTCGATGCGGATGGGCTGGCCGTTGACGGCGCCAAAGCTGCCGGGCGTGCCGAAGGCGCCGGGCGCCAGCTCCAGCACCATGCCCGGTGCCGACAAGGCCCTGCCGAGCACGATCTCGTCGAACGGCATGCGGGCCACCAGCTTGGCGTCGCCGGCCGTGGCGAGCTGGTCGGCGCGGATGTAGATCAGGTCGGCCTCGATGCCGCTGCCCCCCACCCCCACCTGCTGGCCGGACACGCGCACCTCGGACTGCACGGCCTGGCCGCCCTTGGCATTCGGCGCCCAGGCGGAGTTGTAGTTCGCGCCGCTGAGCGCCGAGAGCTGGCCCTTGAAGCTGTTGGCATCCTGGGCCAGCAGCACCGAGCCGCCACCGGCGGCCTGCACCGACAGGGAGGCACCCTCGGCGACCGTGATGGCGCTCGCGCTGCCCTGCTGCACGGTCGCCTCGGCCACCGCCAGCGGCTGGCCGGCGACCGGCACCTGGGCCGTGCCCTGCAGCGTGGCCTTGGCGTCGTCAGGCGCGGCCTGGGCCACCAGCGCGAGGCTGCCGCCCGTGAGTTGCAGCTTGCCGTTGATGGCCAGGCGCCCCGCCTCGATGCGGCCGCCGCTCGACAGGGTCACGTCGCCCAGTTGCAGGCTGTCCTTGGTGGCCACCAGGGCCTGGCCGCCGCTCAGACCCAGCGGCGCGCTGCCGAACTGGTTGCTGCTGCGGCTGGCGTCGATCAGCGTGCCGGTGAGCGTCAGCCCGGCCGCATTGCCCAGGGTCAGGCTGCCGGTGTAGACCTGCTCGGCCCGCGTCGTCAGGTTGCCGGCCAGGCGCACGCTGCCGGCGGCCTGCAGGGAGGCGATGGTCTCGGCGCCCCCCAGTTGCAGTTGGGCGCCGGCGGCCACCTGCACCGCGCTGGCGTCGGACAGGCGCTCGGCCGCCGTCGTGATGAGGCCGCCGCCCAGCACCTGGGTGGCGCCGCCGTAGCTGTTGGCGGCGCTGCCCAGCGTCACCTGGCCCTGGGTGATGACGAGACTGCCGCGGCCGCTGATGGCCTGGTCCAGCGTCAGCGCGTCGCTGCGCGAGAGCCGCAGCTCGCCCTGGTTCTGGATCTCGCCCGAACCCAGGGCGCCATTGCCGGTCAGCAGGATCGTGCCGGCCTCGATGACGGTGGCGCCGCTGTTGCGGTGCGCGGCCGTCAGCGTCAGCATGCCGGCGCCCTGCTTGACCAGGCCACCGCTGCCGCTGACGACACCGTCGAAGCGGCCGTCGGCGCCATCGGCGCCGGCCGCCAGGGATGCGCCGTTCAGCACCAGGTTGCCGCCACCGTTCAGAGAGGCCACCGTCTGGCGCGCATTGGCCTGCACCTGCCCCGGCGCCTCGATGACGAGAGCGCTGGCCACCGCCAGGGTTTGTTCCGCATCCAGCACCAGGCTGCCGCCGTCGACCCGCGTGGCACCGGTGTAGAGGTTGGCGCCGCCCAGCGTCAGCGTGCCGCTGCCCGCCTTGCTCAGGCCGCCATCGCCGCCGATGACGCCGTCGAAGCGGCTGCTGCGGCCGCTGGCGCCCAGGACCAGCGTGTTGGCATTGAGCTGCACCTGGCCGGCACCGCTCAGCGCACCAAGGTCGACGTCGGTCAGCAACTCCAGCGTCGCACCGTCGGCCACGTTGACGCCAGCCGAGGTCGGCACGACCGGCGCTGTTGCTGCGCCGGCGGCCAAGGGTTTGACAGCGCCGGCGCCTTCGAGCTGCAGCGTGCCGGCATTGGCCTGCAGATCGCCCGCCAGCGTGTTGTGACCGGCCAGCGTGAAGACGCCGGTGCCGAGCTTGGCCAGGCCGCCGCTGCCGATGATGGCGCCATCCCAGCGCGTACTGCCGCCATTGCTGCCGACGCCGAGCAACGCCGCCTGCACGTCCACCGTGCCGGCGCCGGCGAGCGAGCCGAGGTTGAGGCTTTGCTGCACCGTCAGCGTGGCGTTCGCGTCCACGCTCACGGCCGTGACGTCGTTCAGCGCGGTGCTGCTCGCCAGCACCAGTTCACCCGCCGCCACGCGCGTCGCGCCGGTGTGGGCGCCGCTGCCGCTCAGCACGAAGCGGCCGCTGCCCAGCTTGGTCAGGCCGCCGCTGCCGGTGAGGCTGCCCGAAAAGCTCGTGTTCGTGCCATCCAGGCCCGTGCCCAGTGTGAAGCTGCCGAGCTCGACGCGGCCCGCGCCGGCGAGCGAGCCGATGGCTTGGTCCTTGCCCAGGGCCAACAGCGCACCGCTTGCGATCTGCACCGCGCTTGCCGAGGGCAGCTCACCGGTGACGCGCAGGGTGCCGGAGGCGATGTCGGTCATGCCCCCGTAGTGATTGCTGCCGGCCAGCGTCAGTGTGCCGCTGCTGGCCAGGCGCAGGCCGAAGCCGGCACCGCCGTCGACTATTGAGCCGCTGATCGTCAGCCCGCCGGTGCCAGGCAGGAACTCCGTCACGGCCGCCTTCAGCGTCACGGCACCGGCCAGCGTGCCAGCACCCGAGGTGTTGATCACGCGCCCGCCATTGGCCACCAGCTCCGCGCTCATGACGGCACCGTCGCGCAGATCGAGCTGGCCTGTGCCTTCGAGTTGCACCGCACCGCTGCCGGCCTGGGCCGAGGGCCCCGACAGCACCACGGTGCCCGAGTTGATGCGCGTGCCGCCGCTGTAGTTCTGGGCCGTCGTCGTCGTCAGGCTGCCGCTGCCGCTCATGACGAGCTCGCCGCTACCCGACAGCGGGCCCACCAGACTGATGGCACCGGGCCCGCCGAGTTCGAGCCGGGTCGAGACATTGCTCGCGTTGACGCTGTAGTCGGCCGCGCTGACAAGGCTGGCGATGCCGGCGCTGTCGATCGCGAAGTGCGCCAGGCTGTTGTCGGGCCGGGTCAGCGTGACATTGCCGCTGCCGGCCTTGATGGTCGTGAGGCCCGAGACCGTCAGCGCGCCGCTTTGCGTGACGGCAGCGCCGGTCGCCGCGGTGTCCACGCCCAAGCTGCCGTAGCTGCCGCCACCGAGGTCCAGCGCGCCGGCCGACGTGACTTCGAGCTGGGCGGCATCGCCCGTGACCTTGAGACCGTCATGGCGCGCGGCGTCACCATCGCGCAGTTGCACCTGTCCGAGGCTGGCGCCGGCCTGGGCCTTGAGCTCCACACGGTTGAGGTCGTTGCCCGCGCCATGGGTGGCCAGGTCGACGGGCACGGCCGCGCCGTTGGCGATCAGCGTCGTCAGGCCGCTCACCTGCAGCGGCCCGGTCAGCAGAATGCCCTTGGCCGCCGCGGCGCTGAGGCTGTCGCTGTGGCCGCCGCCCAGCGTCAGCAGGCCGCCGCTGCTGAGTTTGAGCGTCCTCACGTCGCCGCTGAAGGTCAGGTCCAGCGCGCTGCTGATGTCGGCGCTGGCGAAGCTGCCGCCGTTGATGCCCCGCATGGCGATGCCGCCCAGCAGCTGGTTGCCGGCCTGGTCCAGCACCAGGGTCGCCAGGCCGCCGTCGGCGACGAAATTGGCCACGCCCCTGACCGTCAGCGCCGCGGACTGGCTGATCCTGCTGCCGCGGGTGGTCGCCGTCAGCTCGCCGTTCACGGTGCCGCCGCCCAGGTCGAGGTCGCCGCCGGCACTGACCTTGAGGTCGTGCGCGGTGAAGCTGCCCAGGTGCAGGGCGCCGCTGTTGGCCAGGGTCACATCGCCCCCCACCAGGCTCACCGCGCCGGCAAAGGCATTGCCCGCCTCGGCAAGATCGATGTTGCCGCTGCCGGCACTCAGCGTGGATGCCCCGCTGACAGCCAGGCCGCCGGATGCCTGCGTGATGGCGCTGCCGCTGGCGTTGAGGTCGCCCCCTACCGTGCCTGTCCCAAGGCGCAGCGCACCGGAGGCCGACGCCGTCAGCCCGCCGACATTGAGGCTGCCCAGGCTCAGCGCGCCGGCACCCGTGATGACGGTGGTGCCGCCACGCAGGTCGACGCTGCCGGCGAAGGCATTGCCGGCCTGGCCGAGCGAGATGCCGGCGCTGCCCGCATTCAGGCTGGTGCCGCCGCTCACTGACAGGGCACCCGACTGGCTGATGGCGCCGCTGCTGACTGCCGTGAGGGTCCCGCCGACGGAGCCGCTGCCCAGGTCCAGCGTGCCGGCCGCATTCAGCGTCAGGCCGGCAGTGGCCAGCGTGCCCAGGCGCAGGCCGCCGGCGTTCGTGACCGCGCTGGCACTGCCACTCAGGCTGACGACGCCGTTGAGGTGATTGGCCGCATCGGTCAGCGTGATGCCTGTCGTCGCCTGCAGCGTCGCGTTGCCGGCGACGGTAAGGCCGCCGGCGATCTGCGTGATGGCGCCGCCGAGGGCACGCGCGGTCAACGCGCCGCTGAGCGTGCCGCTACCCAGCGTGATGCTGCCGTTGCTGGTGGCATCCAGGCTGTTGAAGCTCAGCGTGCCGAAGCTCAGGCTGGGCTGGTTGAAGAGGGTCACCGCATTGCCGGTCAGGCTCAGCGCGCCGAGGAACTGGTTGCCGGCGTTGGCCAGCGTGATGTTGCCGCTGCCGGAGGTGAAGGCGGCGGAGCCGGTCACGTGCAGCGCGCCGGACTGGCTGATGGCGCCATTGCCGCTGTTGGCCACGAGGTTGCCCGTGACATTGCCCTGGCCCAGGTTCAGCGGGCCGGCAGCGCCCACCGTGAGGTCACCGGTGGTCAACGGCCCCAAGGTCAGGCCGGCCGCGGTTTTGACCTGCGTGACGCCGCCCTTGAGCGTGACCAGGCCGCCGAGCTGGTTGCTGGTGTTGTTGAGGGTGATGGCGGCGCTGCCCGCATCCACGTTCAAGGCGCCGGTCAGGCTGAGCGGCGCGCTCTGGGTCACATCGCCACCGGCTTTCAGCACGAGGGAGTGGATGCTGACTGCGCCGAGGTCGACGGCACTGGTGTCGGTGAGGCGCACGTCGCGGCCGGTCAGCGCCACGGCGCCCGTCCAGCTGTTGGCCGCGTCGTCCAGCGTGATGTCGGCCGTGCCCGCATTGATGCTGGAAGTGCCACTGACGCTCAAGCCGCCAGCGGCCTGCGTGACGACGCCGTTGCCGCTGGTGGCACTCAGGTTGCCGGCGATGGTGCCGTGGCCCAGGTTCAGGGCGCCGGTGCTGTTGGCTGTGAGCGCGCCGGTGTCCAGCGTGCCCAGCGTCAGCGCGTTGGTGGTGCGCAGCTGCGTGGCGCCACCCTTCAGCGTGACCACGCCACCGAGCTGGTTGCCGGTGTTGGCCAGGGTGATGGCCGAAGCGCCCGCGTCCACGCCCAGGGCGCCGGTCAGGGCTATGGTCGTGCCCGCGCCCTGGCTGACGGCGCCGCCCGTCGTCAGCGTCAGCGAGGTGGCATTGACATGGCCCAGCGTGACAGCACTGCTGCCGGTGAGCACGGCATTCCTGCCGGTCAGCGCGACCGCGCCGGTCCAGCTGTTGGCCAGATCGCCCAGCGTGATGTCGGCGCCGCCGGCGTTGAGGGTTGCGGTGCCGGTGACGCTCAAGCCGCCAGCAGCCTGCGTGACGGCACCGCTGCTGGTGGCGCTGAGGGCGCCGCCGATGCTGCCCGTGCCAAAGCCCAGTGCGCCGCCAGCCAGGATCTGCAGCGAGCCGGTCGCCAGGCTGCCCAGCCCCAGCGCGCCCTGGCTCCTGATCTGGGTGGTACCGCCGGTCAGCGAGACCAGGCCAGTGAACTGGTTGGTCGCCGCGTCCAGCGTGATGGCCTGGCTGCCGGCATCGAAGCTGCTCGTGCCCGCGGCGCTGATGCGGCCGCCGGTCTGGTTGATGACACCGCTGGTGCTGGTCACGGCGAGGGCAGCGGTGGCCGTGATGTCATGCGCCAGCGTGGCTGACTGGCCCTTGAGCGTGACGGCACCGCCCTTGAGCGTGCCGAAGGTGCTGAACACGCCGCCGCTGGACAGGGTCAAGGCCTCGGTGCCGGTGTCGATATTGCTCGTGCCGGCCGGCAGGATGAGGGTGCCGCCCGCCTCCAGCTCCAGGCCCTTGTTGGGCTGCTGAGCCAGCGCGAAGAGGTTGAGGTTGTTGGCGCTGCGCAGTGACACCGCGCCGCCCGTGGCGGTGATGGCGCCCTGCAGATCGTTGCTGGCCTGGTTCAGCGTGATGTCCGCCGCGCCGGCGTTCAGCGTCGTCGCACCGGTCAGCGTCAGGCCACCGGTCTGCGTGATCGCGCCGCCGTTGCTCGTCGCGTTCAGCGTGCCGGTGACGCTGCCCTGGCCGAGGCCGAGGTTGCCGGTCGATGTGACCGTCAGGTCGCCGGTGTTCACTGTGCCCAGTGTCAGCGCGGCACTGTCCGTCACGCCGGTGGTGCCGCCGCTGAGGCTGACGACGTCGCCGAAATGGTTGGTCGGCTGGTTCAGGCTGATGACCGAGCCGCCGGCCGAGACCGTCGTCGTGCCGGTGACGAGCAGGCTGCCGCCGGTCTGGTTGACGTCTCCGCTGGCCGTCGTCAGCTTCAGCGTGCCGCTGGCCGTGATGTTCTGGCCCAGGCTGAGGCCGGTCTGGGCCGCCAGGTCGATGTTGTGCCCGGCCAGCGTGCCGCCCATGGTGAAGCTGCCGCCGCTGGTCAGCGTGAGGTCGGCCGTGCCGGTGTTGATGCTGGCCACCGGACCGAGGATGAGGTTGGCGCCGGCCGACAGCGTCAGCGCGCGGTTGGCGGGCTGGGTCAGGCTGAGGATTTCAAGGTCGCCGCCCGAGTGCAGGTCCAGCGAGTTGCCGACCAGGTTCAGGCCGTGCCACTGGTTGCTGGTGTTGGGCAGGCTGATGTCGCCGCTGGTGGTGGCGTCCAGCGTCGCAATGCCGCTGACCAGCAGCGCGCCGGTCTGGCTGAGGGTGCCGCCATGGCTGCTGGCATTCAGTGTGCCGTTGATGCTGCCTTGCCCCAGGTTCAGCGCACCGCCGGCCGTGGTGCTGACGGTCAGGTCGCCGGTGTTCAGCGTGCCCAGCGTCAACGGGTTGCCGCCGCCGTTGCCCAGCGTCGTGGTGCCGCTGGTGGTGAGGCTGACCGCGCCTTGCAGGTTGTTGGCCGACGTCAGCGTGATGTTGCCGCTGCCGTTGCTCAAGGCTGTGGTGCCGCTGATCGTGAGCGCGCCGCCCTGCGTGATGGCACCGGCGCCCGTCGTCGTCGCGCTGAGGTTGCCGGTGACTGCGCCGCTGCCCAGGCTCAGGTTGGCATTGCTGGTGGAGACGGTCAGGGCGTGGGTGTTCAACGTGCCCAGCACCAGCGCGTTGCCATTGCCATTGGCGATCTGCGTCGTGCCGGTGCTGGTGATGCCGACGGCACCCTGCAGGTTGTTGGCCGAGGTCAGCGTGATGTTGCCGCTGCCATTGCTCAAGGCCGTGGTGCCGGTCACCGTCAGCACACCGCCCTGCGTGATGGCGCCGGTGCCGGTGGTGGTGGCGCTGAGGTTGCCGGTGACGGTGCCGCTGCCCAGGCCGAGATTGGCATTGCTGGTGCTGACCGTCAGGGCGCGAGTGCTGAGCGGGCCCAGGGTCAGCGCGTTGCCGCTGGCATTGCTGAGCTGCGTGGTGCCGGTGGTCGTGACGCTGACCGCGCCCTGCAGGTTGTTGCCCGAGGTCAGCGTGATGTTGCCGCTGCCGTTGGCCAGGCTGCTGCTGCCCGTCACCACCAACGCGCCGCTCTGGGTGATGGTGCCGCTGCCCGTCGTCGTGGCACTCAGGGTGCCGGCCACCGTGCCGCTGCCCAGGTCGATGTCGGCATTGCTGGTGCTGACCGTCAGCGCGCCGGTGTTCAGCGTGCCCAGGGTCAAGGCCTTGCCGCTGCCGTTGACGACCTGACTGCTGCCCGTGCTGGTGAGGCTGACCGCGCCCTGCAGGTCGTTGGCCGCCGCCAGCGTGATGCCGCCGCTGCCGCTGCTTAGGCCGCTGGTGCCGGTCACCGTCAGCACACCGCTCTGCGCAATGGCGCCGGTGCCGGTCGTCGTCGCGCCGAGGTTGCCGCTGATGGTGCCGCTGCCCAGGCCCAGGTTGGCGCCGCTGGTGTTGACCGTCAGGTCGCGCACGCTCAGCGTCCCCAGGGTCAGGGCCTTGCCGTTGCCATTGCTGATCTGCGTGGTGCCGGTCGTCGTGACGCTGACAGCCCCCTGCAGGTCGTTGGCCGAGGTCAGCGTGATGTCGCCGCTGCCATTGCTGAGGCTGCTGGTGCCCGTCACCGTCAGCGCGCCGCTCTGCGTGAGCGTGCCGTTGTTCGTCGTCGTCGCGCTGAGGTTGCCGCCGACGGTGCCGCTGCCCAGCACCAGGTCGGCATGGTTGGCGCTGACGGTCAGCGCGCCGGTGTTCAGCGTGCCCAGGGTCAGGGTATTGCCATTGGCATTGCTGAGCTGGGTGGCGCCGGTGCTGGTGATGCTGACCGCGCCCTGGAAGTCGTTTCCGGCCGTGGTCAGCGTGATATTGCCGCTGCCATTTCCGAGGGCCGTCGCGCCCGTCACCGTCAGCGCGCCGCCTTGCGTGAGGGTGCCGGTGCCCGTCGTCGTCGCGCTGAGGGCGCCGGTGACCGTGCCGCTGCCCAGGGCCAGGGCGGCGCCGCTGGTGCTGACGGTCAGCGTGCGCGTGCTCAGCGTGCCCAAGGTCAGCGCATTGCCGCTGCCATTGGCGATCTGCGTCGTGCCGGTGGTCGTGACGTCGACCGCACCTTGCAGATTGTTGGCCGAGGCCAGCGTGATATTGCCGCTGCCGTTGCTGAGGTCGCTCGTGCCGGTCACCGTCAGCGCCCCGGTCTGCGTGAGCGTGCCGCTGCCTGTCGTCGTCGCGCTGAGGTTGCCGGTGACGGTGCCGCCGCCCAGGTCCAGATTGGCGCCGCTGGTGCTGACGGTGAGCGCATGGGTGCTCAATGTGCCCAGGGTCAGCGCCTTGCCATTGCCATTGCCGAGTTGGGTCGTGCCGGTGCTGGTGATGCTGACCGCGCCCTGAAGGTCGTTGGCCGAGGTCAGCGTGATGTTGCCGCTGCCATTGCTCAAGGCCGACGTGCCGGTCACCGTCAGTGCGCCGCTCTGCGTCAGCGTGCCGGTGCCCGTCGTCGCTGCACTGAGGTTGCCGCCAACCGAGCCGCTACCGAGGTCCAGATTGGCATTGCTGGTGCTGACGGTCAGGCCGCCGGCGCTCAGCGCGCCCAGGGACAAGTCCTTGCCGCTGCCATTGACGAGTTGCGCATTGCCGGTGGTGGTGACGCTCACCAGCCCCCGCAGGTCGTTGCCCGAGGCCAGCGTGATGTTGCCGCTGCCGTTGCTCAAGCCCGTGGTGCCGGTCACCGTCAGCGCACCGCCTTGGGTGATGGTGCCGGTACCGGTCGTCGTCGCGCTGAGGTTGCCGGTGACGGTGCCGCTGCCCAGGTTCAGGTTGGCGGCGGTGGCGCTGGCGGTGAGGGCATGGGTGTTCAGCGTGCCCAGGGTCAGCGCATGGCCGCTGCCATTGCTGACCTGGGTGATGCCGGTGGTCGTCAGGCTGACCGCGCCCTGCAGGTTGTTGCTGGCCGCCGTCAGCGTGATGTTGCCGGACCCCGTGGTGACGCCCGTCGTGCCAGTCACCGCCAACGCACCGGCCTGCGTGATCGCGCCGCTGCCGCTGGTGGTGACGCCGACATTGCCCGTGACCGTGCCGGTCGGCAGGACGACGTCGCCGCCAACGCTGCTGAGGGTCAGGCCTGCGCTGGTGACGCTGCCCAGTGCGACGGTGCCCGCGCCCGAACTTGTCGCGGCCAGACTGCCGCCGCCGGTATTGATGGTGCTGCCGGTGATGTCGCCGCCGGCCTGCAGGACGACGTTGAGGGCACCTGCCCCCGCGCCGATGCTGCCGGCGCTGAAGCTGATGTTGCGCAAGGCGATCAGGTTCAGCGTGGCCGCGCCGGTAGGCACGATGGCGGCCTGGACGTCGATGTCGCCATGTTGGCCGTTGGTGCCCAAGGCCAGGGTCTGCACCGTCACCGACGTGCCGCCGGACAGCGCATTGTTGAGGGCGCCAACGTCGACCACGGCGGCATCGTCCGTGCTGGCGAAATTCGGCGCCGCGCCAACGTTGGTGTTGGTGCCGCTGTTGGCCTTGATGACCACGTCGTTGGGGTCGAGCAGCCACTGGCCCGACCGCCCCAGCGGTGCGCCGGCGTCAACGCGGCCGAGCAGGTTGAGCTGCTGGCGGCCCGAGGTCTCGACCATGCCGCCATTGCCCCCCAGACGCCCGCCGCGGGCCCAGATGCTGCCGAGCATGTCGGTGCGTCCGTCAGCCCAGACGGCGATGCGGCCGCCATCGCCCCGTTCGGTGGCATTGGCGCGCAGCTCAGCGCCGGCACCTATCCAGGTCTGCTCGGCGTTGTGCTCGGTGCCCCTGCCCTCGAAGCCGCCACCGACCTGCAGGCTGCCGCCGCCGAGGCGCCCGGACGCGTCCAGCCGGGCGCCGTCCAGCAGCGCGAGCTTCTGGCCCAGCACGGTGATGCTGCCGCCTCGTTCGCCGCTGGCGTCGAGGCCGCCGTTGACTGTGGTGATGCCGGCCGTGCCGCCGTCGATGACGATGTGCCCGCCCTGCTGGCTCAAGCCCCGCGCCTGCACGATGCCGTCCATGTTCAGCACCTGGCCGGCCGCGCCGCCGCGAGCCTGGGCGCGCAGCTCGGCGCTGCCGTCGGCCTGCACGCGGCCGTTGAACTTCAGCGCGACGTCGCGGTTGTCGTCGTTGCGCAGATTGAAGAGGACAAGGCCGTCGCCTTCCACATCCACCTGCACCGTGCTGGCTGCACCCAGCCCGACGCGCCGCGCCGCGATGCTGCCTCCAACGCTGAGCTGGGGGGCGACCAGCGCCACCGTGCCGCCCGGCGCGCTGATGCTGCCATCAGCCTGCAGCGCGCTGGCGCCCGCGCCCGCCGAGAAGCGGTAGTTGCCGGCGATGAAGGCGGTGTCGGACAGGTCCAGCGTGGACGCGACGAGACCGCCGACATCCACCTGCGATCCCCGCCCGAAGACGATGCCGCGCGGGTTGATCAGGAAGACCCGGCCGTTGGCCTGCATCTGGCCGAGGATCAGGGACGGGTCGCCACCGACGACACGATTGAGCAGCACCGAATTGACGCTGGGCTGTTGGATACGCAGGCCCTCGCCCGCGGCGATGGAGAAGCTCTGCCAGTTGACGATGGCCTTGTCGCTGCCCTGCTGGATCAGGCCCGGGCGAATTGCAACCTGTCCCTGCACGACCTGGGCGCCTTGAGGCAGCGCATGGGCAGCCGGATAGGCTGCGGCAAGGCACAGAGCAAGGGCGAGGGGTTGCAGGCGCCACATCAGAAGCTCCACGATCCCTGGGCATACAGGCGCAGCTTGCTCGACTGGCTTTCGGTGCTGGCATGGCCGTGCGTGGGCGTGGCCAGGCTCATGCGGAAGGCATACGCGTTGCCGCGCGCCCATACCAGGGACAGCCCCGCGCCGCCCAGCCAGGCGCGGTTCACGTAGCCGGGCTCGCGCAGCACGAGGTTGGGATCGTGGCGGTAGCGGATGAAGGCGCCGTCGTAGAAGGCCGCCAGCACCAGCTCGCTGGCCCAGCGCCCGAACAGGCTGGCCGGCGGCAGCCAACGCAGCTCCAGGCTGGCCACGGCGCCGCTGTCACCCGTGCCTTCGCCCGGCGCATAGGCGCGCACGCCGTTCGGCCCCCCGGCGCGGAACTGCTCGGTCGAGTCGAGGTTGGACAGGGCCCACTGCCCACGCATCGTGAAATAGGCCAACAGCCGATTGCTCAGCACGTTCTGCAGCCGCGAGGCGGCGAAGCTGAGCTTGCGAAAGCTCGCTGCATCGTCGCCGCCGCTGGGCGCGCCGGCCGGGAAGCTGAGCCGGCCCTGGGCCAGGTTGAGCTCGAAGGTGTTGACGCTGCCGCTCAGCAGGCTGTCGCGGAAGTCGCCGCTGACGCCGACGCTGGCGTCTTCCACATGCTTCTTCGTCGACAGGGCCGCGACCTTGTCGACATAGCGCTTGGCGTCGACGGCTCCCAGCGCGAACAGGTTGAGGTTGCGCGAACGCACCCAGGGGTAGAGAGCGAAGAGGTTGAGCGTCGTGCCGGTGCCGTCCAGGCCGAGGGGGAATTCCTTCTTGTCGAGCTGGTAGCGCACCGCCGACAGCGACGCGCCGGCCTTGAAACCGTCGGCGCCGATGGGGCTGGTGTAGCCCAGCAGCGCAAACAGCAGGCCGCCGCCGGTGGAGGCCAGCACTGATGCCGACAGACCGTCGCCGCGGCCCAGTGGGCTGGCCATGACGACCTGGGCTCCCAGGCGCTGGGCACCGATGACCTTGGAGCCGTTGAGGTCGCCGTCGACGCTGCCGCTGTAGCGCGATTCGGCGCGCGGCGTGAATTCGAGGATGGCGGTGCCCGGCGCGCTGCCGGCCTTGACCTCGGCCCGCGTGACGATGCCGCGCAGGTCGTTGATGAGGAAGACGGTGCGCTCGACGGCGTCCACCGTCAGCACGTCGCCGGGCTTCAGGCGTGCCAGATAGGCCTCGACGACCTCACGGTCCACCGGCAGGCCGTCGCTCCAGTTCAGCACGACCCGGTCCAGGCGCCCCTCCAGCACGGCGATGCGCACCGTCTGGCCATCGAAGGTCTGCTCCGGGATGTAGGCGTAACCCAGGTAGAGCCCCAGGTCGCGCTGCAGGAAGCGGGTCACCTCGTTGGCAGCGTTGACGAGATCCTCGAAGCCACGGTCCTTGCCGACGAAGGCAGCAGTCAATCGCGGCAGGGCCTCGCGCAGGGCCGCGGGGGCGTCGGGTGCCAGGCTGTAGGCGGTGACGTCGATTTTGAGCTCGTCGTCGGGCTTGCCGAGCTCGCGCGTGACCTGCTGCGGACGCTCGGGCGGCAGCTCGGTGTTGCGAGCCTCGGGCGGGCGGGTCAGCTCGGCCGGCGTGGGCACCACCGGCGGCGTGCCGGCTGCCCAGCCCGAGGCGCATGCCAGCGTTTGCACAGCCAGCAGGCTGAGGCGCAAGGGCGAGCATCGGCGATGGCGGGGATCGAGCAGCAAGGTCGGGTCCGTAGCAGTGGCGGCGGGCATGACCTGGCGGTCGCACCCGTGGTGAGTCACGGCAGTGGCGTTTGAGTTCCGCGCGAGTCCCGTAAATGAGCGGATGCCGTCCGACAACCGTGCTGCGCCGACCTGGGCACACTGGGTCCATGGCTGACTTGATCACCCGCCGCCCCGAGGGCCTGTATTGCGAGGCGGGCGGCTTTCATATCGACCCCTGGCGGCCGGTGGCGCGTGCCGTCATCACCCACGCCCATGCCGACCATTGCCGCGAGGGCCACGGCGCCTACCTCGCCCACAGCGACGCCGAAGGGCTGATGCGCTCCCGCATGGGTCCCGACATGGCCTTCCAGGGCCTGGCCTATGGCGAGCCGTTGCAACTGGGCGAGGTAACCGTCAGCCTGCACCCTGCCGGCCATGTGCTGGGCTCGGCCCAGGTGCGGGTGGAACACCGCGGCGAGGTCTGGGTCGTGTCGGGCGATTACTTCGTCAGCGGCGCGGTGAATGCTGAGGGGGAGGCCAACACCACCTGCGCGCCCTTCGAGCCGGTGCGCTGCGATGTCTTCATCACCGAAGCCACCTTTGCCCTGCCCATCTACCGCTGGGCACCGCAGACCGAGGTGCTGGCCGAGATGCGCACCTGGTGGGCCGACTGCGCAGCCCAGGGCAAGCAGGCGCTGCTGATGGGCTACAGCCTGGGCAAGGCGCAGCGGCTGGTGGCGGGGCTGGCAACCGCCGACGCACCTGGGCCGGTGCTGGTGCATGCGGCGGTTGCGCGGCTGAACGAGGCCTATCGCGCGGCGGGCGTGGCCCTGCCGGAGGTGGAGACCGTGACGCCGGAAACGAACTTCAAGGCGCTGCGCGGCGCGCTCGTCATCGCACCGCCGGCCGTGCAGGACAGCCGCTGGGCCAAAGCGCTGGGGCCGCACAGCGACGCCTTTGCCAGCGGCTGGATGCGGTTGCGCGGCGCCCGCCGGCGCCGCAGCGTGGACCGCGGCTTCGTCTTCAGCGACCACGCCGACTGGCCGGGGCTGCTGTCGGCCATTCAATCGACCGGCGCCCGGCGCGTCATCGTCACGCATGGCGACGAAGGCGCGCTGGTGCGCTATCTGAGTGAACTGGGCTTGCAGGCCGAGGCCTTTGCGACCGAGTACGGCGACGAGACGCATGGCGTGGAGGCGGCGCAATGAAGCGCTTTGTCGCCCTCTACCTCGCCATCGACGCCAGCACGTCCACACTGGCCAAGGTTGCGGCATTGAAACGCTACCTGGCCGACGCGCCCGCGCGTGATGCGGCCTGGGCCGTCTATCTGCTGGCCGGCGGCACGCCGCGCCGAGCGGTGCCCACGAGCGAGCTGCGAGCACTGGCCTGCGAGGCGGCGGGTTTGCCGGAGTGGCTGTTCGAGGCCGGCTATGCCGTCACCGGCGACCTGGCGGAGGCCATCGCTTACGTGCTTCCCGACCCGCAGGACAAGCTCGACGAGCCGCTGGCCGACTGGATGGAGCAGCGCATCCTGCCGCTGCGTGCGCTCGACGCAGCGGCGCGACGCGAGGCCGTGTTGAGCGCGTGGCAGGGCCTGTCGGCGGACGAGCGCTTCATGTTCGTCAAGCTGGTGGGCGGGGGCTTTCGCGTCGGTGTCAGCAAGCTGCTGGTGCAGCGGGCGCTGGCCGAGTGGTCTGGGGCCGACGCGGCCGGCATCGCCCAGCGCATGATGGGCTACACCCAGATCGACACGCCGCCGACGGCCGCGCGCTTCCAGGCGCTGCTGGCCGAGGACACAAGCGGCTCTCGTGGCGGCCAGCCCTACCCCTTCTTCCTGGCGCATGCGCTGCCCGGCGAACCGGCGGCGCTTGGCGAGCGCAGCGACTGGCTGGCGGAATGGAAGTACGACGGCATCCGGGCCCAGGTGGTCAAGCGCGACGGCCAGGTGTGGATCTGGTCGCGCGGCGAGGAGCTGGTGACGGAACGCTTTCCGGAGGTGGTGCTGGAAGCGAGCACCTGGCCGGATGGCACGGTGGTGGACGGCGAGCTGCTGGCCTGGCGCCACGGCGAGGCCGAGCCGGCACCGTTTGCGCTGCTGCAAAAACGCATCGGCCGCACCAAGCTGTCCAAGGCCATCCTGGCCGAGGCGCCGGTGCGGCTGCTGGCGTATGACCTGCTGGAGAGCGACGGGGTTGATCGCCGGCAGGAGCCCATGCACAACCGTCGCGCGCGGCTGGAGCAGTTGGGCATCGCGACATCGCCGCTGGTGGAAGCGGACGAATGGTCTGACCTAGCCGCCGCGCGCGAAGGCTCGCGCGAGCGTCGTGTCGAAGGCCTGATGCTGAAGCACCGTGAGTCAGCCTATGGCATCGGCCGCACCGTCGGCGCCTGGTGGAAATGGAAGGTCGCACCGCTGAGCGTGGATGCCGTGTTGATCTACGCCCAGGCCGGCCATGGCCGCCGCGCCAACCTCTACACCGACTACAGCTTTGCCGTCTGGAACCGCGCGCCACGGGATGCGGCGGAGGCCGAGGCGGCTTTGGATTCAACGGGCGGCGACCTGACGTTGGTGCCCTTCGCCAAGGCCTATTCGGGGCTGACCGACGAGGAGATCAAGGGCGTGGACCGCGAGATCCGCAAGACGACGGTCGAGAAGTTCGGGCCGGTGCGGCGCGTGCGGCCGACGATGGTGTTCGAGCTGGGCTTCGAGGGCATCCAGGCGAGCTCACGGCACAAGAGTGGCATCGCGGTAAGGTTTCCGCGGATGCTGAGGATTCGGGAGGACAAGCCGTTGTGGGAGGCGGATACGTTGGCGTCGTTGAGGGCCTTGATGGATGCGGTGGCGTGATGTTGGTTGCTTTTGCGACGAGGCAAAAACATCTGATGCCTAACCCGACCACAGCATGGCTTGAAAGCAAGGGCTGGAAGCCCTTCCCCTTCCAAAAGAACGTCTGGAAGGAAATGAAAGCCGGCCACTCCGGCCTACTGCATGCCACCACCGGCTCCGGCAAGACTCTCGCCGTCTGGCTCGGCGCGCTGCAGGCGTTCGGTGCCAAGGAAGCTTCGCTGACCGTGCTCTGGGTGACCCCGATGCGCGCGCTCAGCCACGACACGCTGCTAGCCCTGCAGGACGCGGCGTCTGCGCTCGCGCCGGACTGGACGCTGGCCGCACGCACCGGCGACACATCGACCAACGAGCGTGCCTCTCAGCAGCGCCGCTGGCCCACCGCCCTCGTGACGACACCGGAGTCGCTGAGCCTGATGCTGTCGCGCGCCGATGCACCCGACGTGCTCAGGCGCGTGCGCCTCGTCGTCGTCGACGAATGGCACGAACTGCTCGGCACCAAGCGCGGCGTGCAGCTGCAGCTCGCGCTTGCACGACTGCGCCGATGGAACCCGGCGCTGATGACCTGGGGCCTGTCGGCCACGCTGGCCAATCTCGACGAGGCGCGTGACGTGCTGGCGCCGGATGCCGCGCTGGTGCGTGGCGCCCAGGACAAGAAGATCGACATCGCGACGCTGCTGCCCGCTCGCATCGAGCGCTTCGCCTGGGGCGGCCATATGGGTCTGACCATGCTGCCGGCCGTCGCCGAGCTGATCGACAAGGCGGCCAGCACCTTGGTGTTCACCAACACGCGCTCTCAGAGCGAGCGCTGGTTCCAGGCGCTGCTGGACGCACGGCCCGACTGGGCAGGCGCGATCGCCCTGCACCACGGCTCCATCGATGCCGAGCTGCGCCGCTGGGTGGAGGCGGCCATGAAGGCGGGCCAGCTCAAGGCCGTCGTCTGCACGGCCAGCCTGGATTTGGGCGTGGACTTCCTGCCGGTGGACCAGGTGCTGCAAATCGGCTCGGCCAAGGGCGTGGCCCGCCTGCTGCAGCGCGCGGGCCGCAGCGGCCATGCGCCGGGGCGGCGCTCGCGCGTGACCATGGTGCCGACGCACAGCCTGGAGATCGTCGAGGCCTCGGCCCTGCGCGCCGCCGTGGAGGCCGGCCGCATCGAGCCGCGCCATGCGCCGGTGGCGCCGCTGGACGTGCTGGTGCAGCACCTCGTCACGGTCGCGCTGGGCGGTGGCTTCCGGCCCGATGAGTTGCTGGCCGAGGTGCGTACAGCGCCGAGCTATCGCGGCTTGAGCGACGAGGCCTGGCAATGGGCCCTGGCCTTTGTGCACCATGGCGGCGAGAGCCTGCGCGCCTACCCGGACTTCCAGCGTGTCGTGCCCGACGAAGAGGGCGTGTGGCGTGTGCCGGACGTGCGGCTGGCGCGGCGCCACCGCAGCAACATCGGCACCATCGTGTCGGACGCCATGATGAGCGTGCAGTTCCTGGGCGGGGGGCGCATCGCGACGGTGGAGGAGAGCTTCATCGCGCGGCTCAAGCCCGGTGATGTCTTCCTGCTGGGTGGCCGGGCGCTGGAGCTGGTGCGCGTCGAGGGGCTGACCGCCTATGTGCGCATCGGCAAGCCGGGCCGCGCGCTGCTGCCGCGCTGGAACGGCGGGCAGTTCCCGATCTCCGACACGCTGGCCGATGCGATGCTGGAGCGCTTCGATGAAGCGGCGCAGGGTCGCTATCTGGACAAGGAGATGCGCTTCGTCGCACCGCTGCTGAAGCTGCAGGCCGAGTGGTCGGCCCTGCCCGGGCCGCAGCGGCTGCTGGCCGAGGTGCAGACCTCGGCGGACGGCCATCACCTCTTCCTCTACCCGTTCGCCGGCCGCACGGTGCACCTGGGCCTGGCCTGGCTGCTGGCCTGGCGCGTGGGGCGCGACACGCCGGCCACCTTCACCGTCGCCATCAACGAATACGGCATGGAGCTGCTCAGCGCCACCGACGTCGACTGGGCGGCGCGCCTGCCCGGACTGCTTGCCGCCGTGGACCGCCACACGCTGCGCCAGGAGGTGCTGGCCAGCATCAACGCCAGCGAACTGGCGCGCCGGCGCTTCCGGCAGATCGCGCGCATCTCGGGGCTGATCTTCCAGAGCCACCCCGGCGAGGTGCGCAGCCAGCGCCAGCTGCAGGCATCGAGCTCGCTGTACTTCGATGTCTTTCGCCAGCACGACCCGGGCAACCGCCTGCTGCGCCAGGCCGAGGAGGAGCTGCTGTCGGCCGAGCTGGATGAGGATTCGCTGGCGCGCACGCTGGACCGATTGGCTGCAATGCCGCTGGATTTGCAGCGGCCAAAGCAGACCTCGCCGCTGGCCTTTCCGCTGCTGGTCGAGATGCTGCGCGAACGGGTGACGACCGAGTCACTGGCACAGCGGTTGACGCGCATGCTGGCGGAGCTGGAGGCGGCGGCGGGCGGAGGCGCGGCGCCGCTGGACGTGGGCGTGCGGCTGGCCTTCGCGCAGGAGAGCAACAAGACCGCTAAACGCGGTGGTGCGCGGTGGGGGCGGCGGTGAGCCTCAGCATCGAAGCTGCCGGCGAGACCTTGTGGCTGCTGCCGGATGGCGCGGTCTGGTGGCCCACCGCGCGCACGCTGTTCGCTGCCGACCTGCACCTGGGCAAGGGCGCTGCCTTTCGTGCGCAAGGTCAGGCGGTGCCGGCTGGCAGCAGCGCGCGCACATTGGCGCGGCTGGAAGCGCTGGTAGCGACGCACCGTGCGACTCAACTCGTCGTGCTGGGTGATTTCTGGCACAGCGCCGAGGGGCTGACGCCGGCCCTGCTCGAATCGGTCGACGGCTTTGCGCGACGCGTACCGACCGTGCTCGTACTCGGCAACCACGACCGGCGCATTCATCCGCCCGGCTTGCCGATGGAGATTGTCAGCACGGCATTGGCGTTAGGCCCTTTGACAGCTGCGCATGAGCCACCGCCACCCGGCGCAGCGGGCTTCACGCTTGCAGGGCATTGGCACCCCGCCGTCGTCATCGCCAGCCGTGCGGGGGACCGACTGCGCCGGCCTTGCTTCGTGCGCTACCCGCACGCCCTGGTGCTGCCGGCCTTCGGCGGCCTCACCGGTGCGCTGACGCTGCGGCGCGCGGACCTTGCCCGGCACAGCGCGCAGGTGGCGGTGCTCGGCGACGGCGATCTGCACTGGCTGCCTTTGCGCCGGTAACGCGGCTGGTCAGATCTTGTGCTGAGGCGGGCCCTGGGGCGCTTCACGCGCCGTGCCGTCTTTCTGGCGCGCCGGCGCCTTGGCCTGCTTGGTCAGCGTCTGCCCTTGGGTGGCCTTGGTTGTGGCGAATTCGCTGGCGGTGTGCGTCACAGGGCCGGACTGGGCGTTGTGGCTGCGGCCAAGATGGGACTTGCTCATGGTGCGCCTCACTGCCAGTTGAAGCCGTAGTGGGTATAGACGCTGCGGCCGTAGTCCTCGGTGTAGGCCGGCGCTGCGTCCTTGGCGTACCGCGGCGCATCGGTCAGCAGGTCGCGATCCAGGTTGACGACATAGCCATCCTTGCTGGTGTCGTACTTCAGCATGTCCCAGGGCAGCGGGTAGCGGTCGGTACCCAGGCCGAGAAAGCCGCCGAATTCCAGTGCGGCATAACGCACATGGCCGGTGCGCTTGTCGATGACGAGGTCGTCGATGGCGCCGAGCTTGTCGCCGGCGAGGTCGTAGACCGCGGTGCCCTCGACCTTGGCCGAGGAGATGGTGGGATGGAGGCTCATGGCGGGCTCCTGCGAAGTGGAAGCGGCGTTCCACTGTGCGCGCGCCGGGGCCGCGGTGTCGTCAGGCTGGGTTTGCCTTGCGCGTAGGAGGGGGCCGACGCCGCGAGCGCCCATGAAAAAGCCCGCACGAGGCGGGCTTCATGGATCAGCGCGGGCTGAACTTATTCGACGGCTTCGCCAGCGGTCTCGCCTTCGGCGCGATCCACCAGCTCAACGAAAGCCATGGGCGCGTTGTCGCCGACGCGGAAGCCCATCTTCAGGATGCGGGTGTAGCCGCCCGGACGAGCCGCGAAGCGCGGGCCCAGCACGTTGAACAGCTTGCTGACGATGTCGCGGTCGCGCAGGCGGTCGAAAGCCAGGCGGCGGTTGGCCAGCGTAGGTTCCTTGGCGAGCGTGATGAGGGGCTCAACAACGCGGCGCAGTTCCTTGGCCTTGGGGACCGTGGTCTTGATGGCTTCGTGCTCGAGCAGAGACACGCACATATTGCGCAGCATGGCAGCGCGGTGGGCGCTGGTGCGGTTGAGTTTACGGAGGCCGTTACGGTGACGCATGGTGCTATTCCTTTTTCACTTTGTTAATGCCAGCAGCCGGATCAGGTACTGCTGGTTGCACGATCAAACGCACCAAAGTGCGTTTGTCATCCGATGACGGCCTTCAGGCCGTCTTTTCTGTTCGAGCGAAGCGGATTACCGCTTGTCCAGGCCTTGCGGGGGCCAGTTTTCCAGGCGGGCGCCGAGGGTGAGGCCGCGGGAAGCCAGGACTTCCTTGATCTCGTTGAGCGACTTGCGACCCAGATTGGGGGTCTTCAGCAGCTCGGTCTCGGTGCGCTGGATCAGATCGCCGATGTAGTAGATGTTTTCGGCCTTCAGGCAGTTGGCCGAACGCACGGTGAGCTCGAGTTCGTCGACCGGGCGCAGCAGGATCGGGTCGAAGCTGCTGGAGCGCTGGGCCGGCTGGTCGAAGGCGTCGACCAGGTCGGTGCCTTGCAGCTGGGCGAAAACGGCCAGCTGCTCAACCAGGATCTTGGCCGAAGCACGGATCGCTTCCTCGGGCGAGATGGCGCCGTTGGTTTCGATTTCCATGACCAGCTTGTCCAGGTCGGTACGCTGCTCGACGCGGGCGTTTTCGACGGCGTAGCTGACGCGCTTGACGGGCGAGAACGAGGCGTCGAGGACGATGCGGCCGATGCTCTTGGTCGGCTCGTCGCCGAAGCGGCGCATCGTGCCGGGCACATAGCCACGGCCCTTCTCGACCTTGATCTGCATGTCCAGCTTGCCGCCTTGCGACAGGTGGGCGATGACGTGCTCGGGATTGATGATCTCGACGTCGTGCGGGGTCTGGATGTCGGCCGCGGTGACGGGGCCTTCGCCTTCCTTGCGCAGGACCAGGGTCACTTCTTCACGGTTGTGCAGGCGGAAGACGACGCCCTTGAGGTTCAGCATGATGTGAACCACGTCCTCTTGCACGCCGTCGATGGCCGAGTACTCGTGGAGCACGCCGGCAATCGTCACTTCCGTCGGCGCATACCCCACCATCGACGAGAGCAGCACACGGCGCAGGGCGTTGCCCAGGGTGTGACCGTAGCCGCGTTCGAACGGCTCCAGGGTGACCTTGGCGCGATGACCGCCCAGGGGCTCCACGTTGATGGACTTGGGTTTGAGCAAGTTGGTTTGCATGAGGTCTTTCTTTCAATACCCTCGGTTCGTTACACCGATAAGGCTGAGGACCAGCCGGGCAGAGCCTACGAAGGGCAAAAGCCCGGACGAGGAAACGCCGACCGCGCCCAAAGCAGGCGTGGTCGGCGGGGGAAACGATTAACGCGAGTACAACTCGACGATCAGCGATTCGTTGATCTCGGCGCCGAACTCATCGCGGTCCGGAGCCTTCTTGAACACGCCTTCGAGCTTGGTGCCGTCGACGCTGACCCAGGCCGGCAGGCCGATGGAGTCGGCGAGCTTGAACGACTCGGTGACGCGCAGCTGCTTCTTGGCCTTGTCGCGAACGGCGACGGTGTCACCGGCCTTGACCAGGTAGGAAGCGATGTTGACGACCTCGCCGTTCACCGTGACACCCTTGTGCGAAACCAGCTGACGGGCTTCTGCGCGGGTGGAGCCGAAGCCCATGCGGTAGACGACGTTGTCCAGGCGCGATTCCAGCAGTTGCAGCAGGTTCACGCCGGTCGAGCCCTTGCGGCGCTCGGCTTCGGCGAAGTAGCGGCGGAACTGGCGCTCCAGCACGCCGTACATGCGCTTGACCTTCTGCTTCTCGCGCAGCTGCAGGCCGAAGTCGGACGTGCGCTGGCCGGAGGTGCGGCCGTGCTGGCCGGGCTTGGAGTCGAACTTGACCTTGTCGCTGATGGCGCGGCGGGCGCTCTTCAGGTAGAGGTCGGTGCCTTCGCGGCGGGAAAGTTTGCCCTTGGGGCCGAGGTAACGTGCCACTTTGCGTGTCCTTGTTCAATCTGACGCCAAGCCTCAAATCCGAGGTTGTTGACGCGAGTCCAGCCGGTGTTTTTATGGGCTTGGACGGTGGGCTTATGAGCCGTCTCGAAAATGAGATCGACTCAAGACTGAAGCCGGCGCGGCACAAAGTGCCCGCCGGCTCCGGGAAAACGCGCGATTATCGCACCGCCATCCGAATCTGCAATGTCCCTGTCACCTAGAGGTGAATGGGATCAGATACGGCGACGCTTCTGCGGACGGCAGCCGTTGTGCGGCACGGGCGTCACGTCAGAGATCGAGTTGATGCGAATGCCCAGCGCTGCCAGGGCGCGAACCGACGACTCACGACCCGGGCCGGGGCCCTTGATCTTGACGTCGAGGTTCTTGATGCCCTGCTCTTGTGCAGCGCGGCCAGCCACTTCAGCTGCCACCTGGGCTGCAAAGGGGGTCGACTTGCGCGAGCCCTTGAAGCCTTGGCCACCCGACGAAGCCCACGACAGGGCGCCGCCTTGACGGTCAGTGATGGTGATGATGGTGTTGTTGAACGAGGCGTGGACGTGCGCGATGCCGTCTGCAACGTTCTTGCGGACCTTCTTGCGAACCCGCTGGGCAGCCGAATTGTTGGGTGCTTTTGCCATGATGAGCTTCTTTCAGTTCGGGCAGCTTACTTCTTGCCGGTCGCAGCCGACTTGCGCGGACCCTTGCGGGTACGGGCATTCGTACGGGTGCGTTGACCACGCATCGGCAGGCCACGGCGGTGACGGAAGCCGCGGTAGCAACCGAGGTCCATCAGACGCTTGATGTTGATGGACTGCTCACGGCGCAGGTCACCTTCGATGGTCAACTTGTTGACCTCGTCACGGATCTTTTCGAGATCGCCGTCGTTCAGGTCCTTGACCTTCTTGTCGAACGGAATGCCGCAGTTCGTGCAGATCTGCTGAGCGGTCGTACGGCCAATGCCGTAGATCGAGGTCAGACCGATCTCAGTGTGCTTTTGCGGCGGAATGTTGATACCAGCAATACGTGCCATGGTTGTCCTCTAGTCCTGTCGTGCGAGCTGGGGCTCAGCCCTGGCGCTGCTTGTGGCGCGGGTCGGTGCAGATCACACGCACCACGCCCTTGCGGCGGATGATCTTGCAATTGCGGCACATCTGCTTAACGGATGCCGAAACTTTCATGGTCTGCTCCTTGGCCTAACTTCTTTGCGCTCACACGCGTCCGGGGGTTCAAACAGCTCACTTCGCCCGGAACACGATGCGAGCACGACTCAAATCGTAGGGTGTCAGCTCTACGGTCACTTTGTCGCCAGGCAGGATGCGGATGTAGTGCATCCGCATCTTGCCGGAGATGTGACCGAGAACGACATGCCCGTTCTCCAACTTGACTCTGAACGTGGCGTTGGGGAGGTTCTCAAGAATCTCGCCCTGCATTTGAATGACGTCGTCTTTCGCCATGCCGTACGTTCAGGATTGTTGTTGGAATCAATCTTGGTTAACGATCAGCTCCGCGCCCTCAGGGCTTGAAGCTGGCCTTCTTCAGCAGTGACTCGTACTGCTGACTCATGATGTAGCTCTGCACCTGGGCCCAGAAGTCCATCGTCACGACGACGATGATCAACAGGGAAGTGCCACCAAAGTAGAACGGAACGTTGTACTTCAGCGTCAGGAATTCGGGCAGCAGGCAGACCAGCGTGATGTAGATCGCACCAGCCAGCGTGAGCCGCGAAAGGATCTTGTCGATGTGCTTGGCGGTCTGCTCACCCGGACGAATGCCCGGAATGAACGCGCCACTCTTCTTCAGGTTGTCTGCGGTCTCACGACTGTTGAACACCAGCGCCGTGTAGAAGAAGCAGAAGAACACGATGGCAGCCGAATACAGCAGCACATAGATCGGCTGACCCGGGCTGACCATGCCGG
This sequence comes from Roseateles sp. P5_E4, assembly GCF_054049255.1. NCBI lineage: Bacteria > Pseudomonadati > Pseudomonadota > Betaproteobacteria > Burkholderiales > Sphaerotilaceae > Roseateles > Roseateles sp. P5_E4. The sequence goes on from NZ_JBFUMS010000022.1 coordinate 46,990, forward strand.
CCAGGTCCTTCAACCAGCGCAGACCATCACCCGTCGCGAACCAGCTCACCACCGTTGTCGGCAGCAGGATGATCGACGAAGCAAAGATCGGCGGGATCACGCCGGACATGTTCAGCTTCAGCGGCAGGTGCGACGACTGGCCGCCGTAGACCTTGTTGCCGACCTGGCGCTTCGCATAGTTCACGAGGATCTTGCGTTGGCCACGTTCGACGAAGACCACGGCGAAGGTCACCAGCACGACCAGCGAGATCACGATCAGCGCCGAGCCGTAACCCATCGCACCGGTACGCACCAGCTCGAACAGGCCACCGATCGCACCCGGCAGACCCGCGGCGATACCGCCGAAGATCAGGATCGAGATGCCATTGCCCAGACCGCGCTCGGTGATCTGCTCACCCAGCCACATCAGGAACATCGTGCCGGCCACCAGGCTGGACACTGCGGTCAGGCGGAAGCCGAAACCAGGGTTCAGCACCAGGCCAGCAGAGCCTTCCAGCGCCAATGCGATCGACAGGCTCTGGAACAGAGCCAGACCCAGCGTCGCATAACGCGTGTACTGGGTGATCTTGCGACGCCCGGCTTCGCCTTCCTTCTTCAGCTGTTCCAGCGTCGGCACGACGTAGGTCATCAGCTGTAAAACGATGGACGCCGAGATGTAAGGCGTAATGCCCAACGCGAACACGGTGAAGCGCGACAGCGCGCCGCCCGAGAACATGTTGAACAGGCTCAGGATGCCACCGGCCTGGCCCTTGAAGAATTGGGCCAGCTGGTTCGGGTCGATACCGGGCACGGGGATATGCGCCCCGATGCGGTAGACGACCAGAGCCAGCAGCAGGAACACAAGCCGACGACGCAGGTCGCCGAACTTGCCGCTCTTGGCCAGCTGATTCGCGTTGGTAGCCACGCTGGATCAGTTCCTTGTGCGCTGTGAATTAAGCGACCGAGCCGCCGGCCGCCTCGATGGCCGCCTTGGCGCCCTTCGTGGCGTTCACGCCCTTCAGCGTGACCTTGCGCTCGATGGCGCCGGACAGGATGACCTTGACTGACTTAGCCAGTTGGGGCACCAGGCCGACCGCCTTCAGCGTCGACACGTCGATCTCTTCGCCGGCCAGACCTTGCAGGTCCGACAGGTTGATCTCGACGCTGTACTTCAGCGTCAGCGACTTGAAGCCACGCTTGGGCAGGCGACGTTGCAGCGGCATCTGGCCGCCTTCGAAGCCGACCTTGTGGTAGCCACCAGCGCGGGACTTCTGGCCCTTGTGGCCACGACCTGCGGTCTTGCCCAGGCCCGAGCCGATGCCGCGGCCGACACGGCGCTTGGCATGCTTGGAGCCCTCAGCGGGCTTGATCGTGTTGAGTTCCATCGTCTTGTCCTCTTGTGTGCCGCGCTTAGAGCACTTGCACCAGATAAGCGATCTTGTTGATCATGCCGCGCACTGCGGGCGTGTCTTCCAGGGTGCTCTGGCTGTTCAGCCGACGCAGACCCAGGCCGACCACGGTGGCACGGTGCGAGGCGCGGCAGCCGATGGGGCTACGCACCAGCTTGACCGTCACGGTTTTCTTGTCAGACATCTTGTGCTCCGCTTGGGCGATCAGTTGAAGATTTCTTCAACAGTCTTGCCGCGCTTGGCTGCGACAGAGGCCGGCGTGGTTGAACGCTTCAGAGCGTCCAGCGTGGCGCGGACCATGTTGTAAGGGTTGGTCGAACCGTGGCTCTTGGTCACGATGTCGGTCACGCCCATCACTTCGAAGACGGCGCGCATCGGGCCGCCGGCGATGACGCCGGTACCGGCAGGAGCCGGGGCCATGATGACGTGTGCAGCACCGTGCTCGCCCACCACGTTGTGGTGGATGGTGCCGTTCTTCAGGCTGACCTTGACCATGTTGCGGCGAGCCGACTCCATGGCCTTCTGCACGGCGACCGGCACTTCCTTGGCCTTGCCCTTGCCCATGCCGATGCGGCCATCGCCATCACCGACCACGGTCAGAGCGGCGAAGGACAGCGTACGGCCACCCTTCACAACCTTGGTCACGCGGTTGACCGCGATCATCTTTTCCTTCAGGCCGTCGTCGTTGCCTTCAGCCTGAGCGCCGCGGGGTTGAAACTTTGCCATTTCTTATTCCTTGATGCGTCAGAACTGCAGGCCGGCTTCGCGGGCTGCTTCGGCCAGGGCCTTGACACGGCCGTGGTAGGCAAAACCGGAGCGGTCGAAGGCAACCTTCTCGACGCCAGCGGCCTTGGCCTTCTCGGCGATCAGCTTGCCCACCAGCGTGGCAGCGGCGACGTTGCCGCCGTTGCTGCTCAGCTGTTCGCGGACCGACTTCTCGGCAGTGGAGGCTGCAGCCAACACCTTGGCGCCGTCTTCCGAGACGACTTGGGCGTAGATATGCAGGTTGGAGCGGAACACCGTCAGACGGGCCACGCGCTGGATCGCAATGCGAGCGCGGGTCTGGCGCGAACGACGCAGGCGTTGTTCTTTCTTGGTCATCATGGCGCTGCTCCTTACTTCTTCTTGGTCTCTTTGAGGGAGACCTTCTCATCCGAATAACGGATGCCCTTGCCCTTGTAGGGCTCAGGCGGACGGAAGGCGCGCACCTCGGCGGCGATCTGGCCGACGACCTGACGGTCAGCGCCCTTGATGACGATTTCCGTCTGGGTCGGGCACTCGACCTTGATGCCAGCCGGCATGTCCTTCACCACGGGGTGCGAGAAGCCGATCTGAAGGTTGAGCTTCTGGCCCTGGGCCTGGGCGCGGAAACCCACGCCGACCAGGTTCAGCTTGCGCTCGAAGCCTTTGCTAACGCCACTGACCATATTGGCCACCAGCGCACGCATCGTGCCGCTCATCGCATCGGCTTCAGCCGAATCGTTGGCGGGAACGAAGCTCAGCTTGCCGGCTTCGTTCTTGACGGTGACGAGCTTGTTAGCGGTACGCACCAGCGTACCGAGCGAGCCCTTGATGCTGATCGAGTCAGCAGACACGGTCACATCCACGCCTTGCGGAATGGCGACCGGCATTTTTCCTACGCGGGACATTGTTCGTCTCTCCTTCGCTTAGGCGACGTAGCAGAGCACTTCACCGCCGATACCGGCAGCGCGCGCCTTGCGGTCCGTCATCACACCTTGCGGGGTGGTGACGATCGCCACACCCAGGCCATTCATGACCTGAGGAATGTCGTGGCGGCCCTTGTAGATGCGCAGGCCGGGGCGGCTGACGCGCTCGATACGTTCGATGACCGGACGGCCAGCGTAGTACTTCAGCGCGATTTCCAGCTCGGGGCGGGCTGCTTCGCCGCGAACGGCGAAGTCATCGATATAGCCTTCGTCCTTCAGGACTTTGGCAATCGCCACCTTTAGCTTGGACGACGGCATGGCAACGCTCGTCTTTTCGACGATCTGCGCGTTGCGGATGCGGGTCAGCATATCGGCGATGGGATCACTCATGCTCATTTGCGAATACTCCTATCGGCCGATTACCAGCTGGCCTTGACGACACCGGGGATGTCGCCCTTGAAGGCCAGTTCACGAATCTTGTTACGGGCCAGGCCGAACTTGCGGAAGGTGCCACGCGGACGACCGGTCAGCTCGCAGCGGTTGCGCAGGCGAGTCGGGTAGGCGTTACGGGGCAGCTTCTGCAGTTCGAGGCGAGCGGCGTAGCGCTCTTCATCCGACTTTTTGCTGTCGTCGATGATGGCCTTCAGTTCTGCGTACTTCTTCGCGAACTTGGCGACGAGTGCTTCGCGCTTCAGTTCACGTTGTTTGATGGAAGTTTTAGCCACAGATCACCTCAGTTCTTGAACGGGAACTTGAACGCAGCCAGGAGAGCCTTGGCTTCGTCGTCCGTCTTGGCAGTCGTCGTGATGCTGATGTTCAGACCACGCAGAGCATCCACCTTGTCGTATTCGATTTCGGGGAAGATGATCTGTTCTTTGACGCCGATGTTGTAGTTGCCACGGCCATCGAACGAGCGACCGGAGATACCCCGGAAGTCGCGAACGCGCGGCAGGGCGATCGTCACGAAGCGGTCCAGGAATTCATACATCTGGACGCCGCGCAGGGTGACCATCGCGCCGATGGGCACCGCGTCACGGATCTTGAAGCCGGCGATTGCCTTTTTCGACTTCGTGACGACGGGCTTCTGGCCGGCGATCTTGGTCAGGTCGCCCACGGCGTGGTCCATGACCTTCTTGTCGGCGACAGCCTCGCTCACGCCCATGTTGAGCGTGATCTTGGTGATGCGAGGCACCTCCATGACCGACTTGTAGCCGAACTTCTCGACCAGGCCGGGCACGATTTTTTCGCGGTAATGCGTTTGAAGACGAGCCATGAGGGACCTCTTAAGCCTTGATCTCTTCGCCGGTCGACTTGAACACGCGCACCCGCTTGCCGTCGACGAGCTTGACGCCCACACGATCGGCCTTGCCGGAGGCGGCGTTGAAGATCGCCACGTTGGATTGATGGATAGGCATGGTCTTGTCGACAACGCCACCGGTGGTGCCCTTCATGGGGTTGGGCTTGACGTGCTTCTTGACGACATTGATGCCGTCAACGACCACATGGGCGTCGTCAGTGCGGGCGGACACAGTGCCGCGCTTACCCTTGTCGCGGCCGGTCAGCACAATGACCTGGTCGCCGGTACGAATCTTGTTCATGGCTTACCTCAGACAGTGGGGGCTCAAAGCACCTCGGGCGCCAGCGACACGATCTTCATGAAGCGCTCGGTACGCAGTTCACGCGTCACCGGGCCGAAGATGCGGGTGCCGATCGGCTCCAGCTTGGCGTTGAGCAGCACGGCGGCATTGCCGTCGAACTTGACGAGCGAGCCGTCCTGGCGGCGCACGCCCTTGGCAGTACGAACCACCACGGCGCTGTAGACCTCGCCCTTCTTCACGCGACCACGCGGGGCAGCTTCTTTGATGCTGACCTTGATGATGTCGCCAATGTGCGCATAGCGGCGCTTGGAGCCGCCCAGCACCTTGATGCACTGAACGGACTTCGCACCAGTGTTGTCCGCGACATCAAGCCGCGATTGCATTTGGATCATGTCTGTCCCCAACTTGCCCCGAGTTGCAGCAGAGCTGCGCGTCGGTCAGTCTTGGGCCCGTAAGTCAGTCAGCTTGTAGCGTTGCGCCACTTGCTGCCCAACGGTTGAGGGCGGATCCGAAACCAGCATGGGCAGCTGCGTAGCAGGTGCACTGGTGTTCGGCGAAGCTGCGCATTATGCAGTGAGAACCCTTGGGGCGTCAATGCCTGTCGCAGAAGTTTTTGCAGGACCGGCTGCTGCCGGCCCGCGGAATGACCAATTGCTTAGGCGGCCTTGGCTTGCGCCAGCATCGTGCTGGCGTCGCTGACCTCGAACTTGCCGGGGCCTTCGACGTTCAGCGTCTTGACGACGCCATCCTTGACCAGCATCGAGTAGCGCTGCGAGCGCACGCCCATGCCCTTGGCGGTGAGGTCCAGCGTCAGGCCGGTGGCCTGGGCGAACTGGGCGCTACCGTCGGCCATCATGCGGACCTTGCCGGCGGTCTTCTGGTCACGACCCCACGCGCCCATGACAAAGGCGTCGTTGACGGACACGCACCAGATCTCGTCAACACCGGCAGCTTTCAACGCCTCGGCCGACTCGACGTAGCCCGGCACATGCTTGGCCGAGCAGGTCGGCGTGTAGGCGCCCGGCAGGGCAAAGATGGCGATGGTCTTGCCGGCCGTGGCCTTCTCGATATCGAAGCTGTTGGGGCCGAGCGAGCAGCCCTCGCCTTCCACTTCGATGAATTCCTGCAGGCTGCCTGCGGGCAGCTTGTCGCCAACCTTGATCATGGTGTCGCTCCTGAGAGAGTGTTCCGGAAATGAAAAACCGGCGCGCCAGTTGCCCAGCGTGCCGGTTGTGCAGCGGTCATGCGACCGGTGTCTTTAGACGATCTCGGCCTTCTCGACCAGGCGGGTCACGACCCAGCTCTTGGTCTTGGAGATCGGACGGCCTTCGCTGATCTCGACGACGTCACCCATCTTGTACTCGCCCTTTTCGTCATGGGCGTGGTACTTGCGGGAACGGGCCACGATCTTGCCGTAGAGCTCGTGCTTGGCGCGACGCTCGACCAAGACGGTGACCGTCTTGGCACGCTTGTCGCTGACCACGCGGCCGACCAGGGTGCGCGTGTTCTTGGCTTGGACTTGGGCCTCAGTCATTTCGTGGCCTCCTTCTTCTTTTGTGCCAGGACGGTCTTGGCACGCGCGATGTCGCGGCGGGTCTTGCCCAGTTGGCTGTGGTTGGTCAGCTGCTGGGTGGCCTTTTGCATGCGCAGGCCGAAGTGGGCCTTCAGCAAGTCGGTCACTTCCTTTTCGAGGGCAGCGACATCCTTGGTGCGGAGTTCAGTTGCTTTCATGGTGTCTTCCTCAGGTGCCGACCTGGCGGGCCACGAAGGTGCAACGCAGCGGCAGCTTGGCAGCAGCCAGCGTGAACGCCTCGCGAGCGAGTTGCTCGGGAACGCCGTTAACCTCGTAGATCACCTTGCCGGGCTGGATTTCAGCGACGTAGTACTCGGGGTTGCCCTTGCCGTTACCCATCCGAACTTCGGCAGGCTTTTGCGAGATGGGCTTGTCCGGGAACACGCGGATGAAGATTCGACCACCGCGCTTGATGTGGCGCGAGATCGCGCGGCGAGCCGCTTCGATCTGGCGGGCCGTCAGACGGCCGCGCTCGGTGGCCTTGAGGCCGAAATCACCGAAAGACACCGCAGCACCTCGGGTCGCAACACCCGTGTTGCGGCCCTTCTGCTCCTTGCGGTATTTACGACGAGCGGGTTGCAGCATGCTTATTCTCCTTTGGCCTCACCACCGGCTGCGGGGACCTTGCGGACCACGCGCTTGGCGGCAGGCTTGGCTGCGTCACCCGTGGGGGCGGCGGCAGCGGGCTGATCTGCTCCGTCACGCGGGCCACGGTCGCCACCCGGACGGCCACGGCCACCAGGAGCGCCCGGACGGGCGTTACGGCGCGGGCGACGATCGTCTTCGGCGCCTGCGGGGGTGTTGATGACCGGAGCCTCGCCATTGGCAAGACGGTCACCGCGGTAGACCCAGACCTTGACGCCGATGACGCCGTAGGTGGTCTTGGCTTCGGAGAAGCCGTAGTCGATGTCGGCCTTCAGGGTGTGCAGGGGCACACGACCTTCGCGATACCACTCGGTACGAGCGATTTCGATGCCGTTCAGACGACCAGCGCTCATGATCTTGATGCCCTGGGCACCCAGACGCATCGCGTTCTGCATCGCGCGCTTCATGGCGCGGCGGAACATGATGCGCTTCTCGAGCTGCTGGGTGATCGAGTCGGCGATCAGCTGAGCATCGACTTCGGGCTTGCGCACTTCTTCGATGTTGACGGCGACGGGCACGCCCAGACGCTTGGTCAGTTCAGCCTTCAGCGCTTCGATGTCCTCGCCCTTCTTGCCGATCACGACGCCCGGGCGAGCCGAGTAGATCGTGATGCGTGCGTTCTTGGCGGGGCGCTCAATCAGGATGCGCGAAACGGCAGCATTCTTGAGCTTGGCCTTCAGGTACTCGCGAACACGCAGATCTTCGGCCAGCATCGTGGCGAAGTTCTGATTGTTCGCATACCAGCGCGAAGCCCAGTTACGGGTGACAGGAAGGCGAAAGCCAACCGGATGGATTTTCTGTCCCATAGTCTTCTTGCGCCTTAGTTGCCGACAGCCACAAAGATGTGGCAGGTGGGCTTGCTGATGCGGTTGCCGCGACCCTTGGCGCGAGCCGAGAAGCGCTTCAGCGTGGCACCCTGCTCGACGTAGATCGAGGTGACCTTGAGTTCATCAATGTCAGCGCCGTCGTTGTGCTCGGCGTTGGCGATGGCGCTTTCCAGCGCCTTCTTGATGATGACGGCCGCCTTCTTCTGGGTGAATTCCAGGATGTTGAGCGCGTGGTCCACCTTCTTGCCGCGGATCAGGTCAGCCACGAGGCGACCCTTGTCACAGGAAAGGCGAACGCCACGAACGATTGCTTTGGTTTCCATCGTTGGCATCCTTACTTCTTCCCGGCCTTCTTGTCGGCCGGATGGCCTTTGAAGGTGCGGGTCAGTGCGAATTCACCCAGCTTGTGGCCGACCATCTGGTCAGACACATAAACCGGCACGTGCTGCTTGCCGTTGTGCACGGCGATCGTCAGACCGATGAACTCGGGCAGGATCGTCGAGCGGCGCGACCAAGTCTTGATGGGCTTCTTGTCTTTAATGGCAACAGCCTTGTCGACCTTGGCCATCAGATGGTGGTCAACGAAGGGGCCCTTCTTCAGCGAACGGGTCATGGCCTAGCCCTTACTTCTTGCGACGCGAGACGATGAACGTCTGCGTGCGCTTGTTGTTGCGAGTGCGGTAGCCCTTCGTCAGGGTGTTCCACGGCGACACAGGGACCTGGCCCTCGCCGGTGCGGCCTTCGCCACCACCGTGCGGGTGATCCACCGGGTTCATCGCCACACCGCGAACGGTCGGACGGATACCCTTCCAGCGGATCGCGCCGGCCTTGCCGTACTGGCGCAGGCTGTGCTCTTCGTTGCTCACTTCACCGATGGTGGCGCGGCAGTCGACGTGCACGCGGCGGACTTCGCCGGAGCGCAGACGGATCTGGGCGTAAACGCCTTCGCGAGCCATCAGGACCGCAGACGTGCCGGCCGAACGGATCATCTGGGCACCCTTGCCAGGCTGCAGCTCGATGCAGTGAATCGTCGAGCCCACCGGGATGTTGCGGATCGGCAGCGTGTTGCCAGCCTTGATCGGGGCTTCCGCGCCGCTCAGGATGGTCGAACCCACTTCCAGACCGCGCGGAGCGATCACGTAGCGGCGTTCGCCGTCGGCGTACACCACCAGCGCAATGTGGGCGGTGCGGTTCGGGTCGTACTCGATGGTCTCGACCTTGGCCGGAATGCCGTCCTTGTTGCGCTTGAAGTCGACCACGCGGTAGTGGTGCTTGTGACCACCGCCCTTGTGGCGAATCGTGATGTGACCGTTGTTGTTGCGGCCCGAATTCTGGATTTGCGGCTCAAGCAAAGCTGCATGGGGCGCGCCCTTGTGCAGGTGCTTGTGCACCACCTTGACGACGCCACGGCGACCGGGCGAGGTAGGTTTGACTTTGACGATGGCCATTTACGCGGCCTCCCCGGAGAAATTGAGCTCTTGACCGGCCTTGAGGGCCACATAGGCCTTCTTGACGTGGTCACGGCGGCCGGCACGGCCACCAAAGCGCTTCGTCTTGCCCTTGACCTGGACGACGTTGACCGACTCGACCTCGACCTTGAACATCAGTTCAACAGCGGCCTTGATTTCGGGCTTGGTGGCGTCGCGCAGGACCTTGAACAGGACCTGGTTGTGCTTCTCGGCAACTTGCGTGGCCTTTTCGGACACGATGGGCGCGAGCAGCACGGAGGCCAGACGGCCTTCGGAATACTTTGGGGCGCTCATGCCAGCATCTCCTTGAGTTGCTCGACCGCAGCCTTGGTCACCAGCACCTTCTTGTAGAAGACCAGCGACAGGGGGTCGGCGTAGCGCGGCTCGACGACCAGCACATTGGCCAGGTTGCGCGAAGCCAGCAGCAGGTTGTCATCCACGACATCGGAGATGACCAGCACCGAGTCCAGGCCCATGGCCTTGAACTTGGCGGCCAGCAGCTTGGTCTTGGGGGCTTCGATCGAGATCGAATCCACCACGGCCAGGCGGCCTTCGCGGGCCAGCTGCGACAGGATCGCAGCCATGCCGGCGCGGTACATCTTCTTGTTCAGCTTGTGCGAGAAGTTCTCGTCAGGCATGTTCGGGAAGATGCGACCGCCCCCGCGCCACAGCGGCGACGAGGTCATACCGGCGCGAGCGCGGCCGGTGCCCTTCTGGCGGAAAGGCTTCTTGGTCGAGTGATGAACCTGTTCACGGTCCTTCTGGGCACGAGTGCCTTGGCGGGCGTTGGCCTGGAAGGCCACGACCACCTGGTGCACCAGGGCTTCGTTGTAGTCGCGAGCGAAGATGGTGTCAGGCGCTTCCACCTTGGCGGTGGCCTGACCCTGCTCGTTCAGGAGCTCGAGCTGCATCAGTTGGCTCCCTTCTTGACTTTGACCTTGACGGCCGGGCGAACGACGATGTGGCCGTTCTTGGAACCCGGGACCGCGCCGCGGACCAGCAGCAGTTGACGGGCTTCGTCAACGCGCACGATGTCCAGGTTCTGCGTGGTGCAGGTTTCGTCGCCCATGTGGCCGGTCATCTTCTTGCCCGGGAACACACGGCCCGGGTCTTGCGCCATCGAGATCGAGCCCGGCACGTTGTGCGAACGGCTGTTACCGTGCGACGCGCGCTGCGAGCTGAAGTTGTGGCGCTTGATGGTGCCCGCAAAGCCCTTGCCGATGGACGTGCCCTGCACGTCGACCAGCTGGCCGGCGGCGAACAACGTCACCGGAACGGTCGCGCCAGCTTGGTACTGGGCTGCGACGTCGGCTTCGACGCGGAATTCCTTGAGGATTTCACCGGCTTCGACACCTGCCTTGGCAAGGTGGCCGGCTTCAGGCTTGGTGACGCGCGAAGCTTTGCGCGTACCGAACGCCACTTGAATGGCGCTGTAGCCGTCGGTCTCTTGGGTCTTGACCTGGGTCACGCGGTTGTTGGACACGTCCAGCACCGTCACAGGGATGGCATCGCCATCGTCCGTGAAGATGCGCATCATGCCCACCTTGCGGCCCAGCAAACCGAGACGGTTGCTCAGACTCATGTTTTTCTCCAGCCCCGTCGGCTCACGCCTCGGAAGCTATTGCGAACACCCGACATCGATTGGCCGGGCTGACTTGTGCAGGATCTCTTGCGAAACACCGCGCGAATATCCGAGCAGGCATAGGCCAACCCGGAAAAGCTGGTGAGTATAGCCTGCGGGGTTGCCCCGATGCAAGCGTTAGGCCCCGCCCAGCACAAAAGACAAGACCCCGGCCTGCCGAGGCAGGACCGAGGTCTTGGATTACCAAGCCCGAAGGCCCTGGATTACTGCAGCTTGATTTCGACGTCGACGCCGGCGGGCAGGTCGAGCTTCATCAGCGCGTCAACCGTCTTGTCGGTCGGGTCGACGATGTCCATCAGGCGTTGATGGGTGCGGATTTCGAACTGGTCGCGACTCGTCTTGTTGACGTGGGGCGAACGCAGGATGTCGAAACGCTCCATGCGCGTCGGCAGGGGCACGGGGCCCTTGACGATGGCGCCGGTGCGCTTGGCGGTCTCGACGATCTCGAGGGCCGACTGGTCGATCAGCTTGTAATCAAACGCCTTGAGGCGGATGCGGATCTTTTGCTTTTGCATGACGGTTCCTTAAAGAGCAGGTGGTGAGCACCGGAGGCCAAGGCTCCCGGTGCACGTCACGCATGAATTACGCGAGGATCGTGGCGACGACGCCCGAGCCGACGGTACGACCGCCTTCACGGATGGCGAAGCGCAGGCCCGTTTCCATCGCGATCGGCGCGATCAGCTTCACGGTGATGCCGACGTTGTCGCCGGGCATGACCATTTCCTTGTCCTTGGGCAGCTCCACGGCACCGGTCACGTCCGTGGTACGGAAGTAGAACTGGGGACGGTAGTTGTTGAAGAACGGGGTGTGGCGGCCGCCCTCTTCCTTGGACAAGACGTAGATCTCGGCCGTGAAGTGGGTGTGCGGCTTGATCGAGCCGGGCTTGGCCAGAACCTGGCCGCGCTCGACGTCTTCACGCTTGGTGCCGCGCAGCAGGATGCCGACGTTGTCGCCCGCTTGACCCTGGTCCAGCAGCTTGCGGAACATTTCGACGCCGGTGACGGTGGTCTTCTGCACGTCGCGGATGCCGACGATTTCGATTTCTTCGCCGACCTTGATGATGCCGCGCTCGACGCGACCGGTCACGACGGTGCCGCGGCCGGAGATCGAGAAGACGTCTTCAACCGGCAGCAGGAAGGCGCCGTCGATGGCACGGTCCGGCTGGGGGATGTAGTTGTCC
>NZ_JBFUMS010000023.1:0-44828 GCF_054049255.1 Roseateles sp. P5_E4
GTCTACGTTGTGGGCGTCAGCAACGGCGTGTGGGGCGTGCATCGCTCTGATGACGGCGGCGCCACCTGGACGCGCTTCAACGACGACGCGAACCAGTTCGGCGGCATCGGCGTGATGGCGGCCGATCAAGGCATCTACGGCCGGATCTACATCAGCGGCACCGGCCGCGGAATGCTTTACAGCAACTGAAACAAGGGCTCGGCAGGCCGGTGTCCAGTTCTTGGCGCCGGTCTGCCGCTGCATAACGCTCGTGACCGGCGGAGACAACCGGCCGAGCACCTTCACTGAAAGGTAGAACATGAGAACCTTGATACACGCGCTGCTGCTTGCCTTTGGCACGAGCGCAGCCCCGCTGGCGCTGGCGCAAACCTGCGCGCCGACCGCCATCACGCCCTACATCAACGTCAATGGCACGTGGACGCAAACGGCATCGGCCACCATCAAGACTGGTGCCTCGGCCATCCTCGGCCCGCAACCGATATCCGGGGGCATGTGGAGTTGGAGCGGCTGCGGCACCGCCGGTGCAGCGCGCGAGCAGACCATTCAGCCGCCCGCGGCCTGCACGGCCACCGCCACCTACACCAACAGCTGTGGCGCCAAGACCCAGCAGGCGTTCTCCATCAAGGTGGGCACCTGGAACAGCGTGAAGTGGGGCGGCGGCGGCTATGTCGACGGCCTGATCTATCACCCGACGACCCCGAACCTCTTGTACGCCCGGACGGACGTCGGCGGCGCCTACCGCTGGGACCAAGCCACGTCGAAATGGGTGCCGATCACCGATGGCCCGGGTTTCGGGGGGGGGATAGAAGGAGCCTTCCACACCGTCGAAAGCATCGCCCTCGATCCAACCAACGACCAGCGGGTCTACATGGTCGCGGGCGATAGCAAGAAGAACGCTCGCCTGTACATTTCCAGCAACCGCGGCGACAGCTGGACATGGGTCACGCTGCCGTTTCTCGCCGGCGCCGATACCGGTCGGGCGATTGGCGAGCGCCTGAGGCTCGATCCGACCAATCCGTCGACGATGTTCTACGGTTCGACCAAGGCCGGCCTGTGGAAGAGCACGAACTCCGGCCAAACCTGGGCGCAGACGAGCCTGTCTTCCTACACGACGACCAACGCCATGGTCGGCGTCGAGCAGATCATCTTCGACAACGGGAACGTGGGTGGCGGCCAGCCGACCTGGAACATGTGGGTCGCGATCGCTCCCGACTATGCCACCGCAGCGGGCCTGACCTCGACCTTCTACAGGTCCAGCAACAACGGCTATTCATGGACGCCGGTCGCGGTGCCGGCCGCCGTCGCCGGGTATTACATCCCGCACTTCGCGCGCGCCGCCGACGGCAATTACTACGTGGTGTTCAACAAGAACGCAGGCCCGGGCGGCGACGGTCCCGGCTACCTCTACAAGTACACCGGTATCAATGGCGGCGCCTGGACCTTGCTGAGCAGCACTACCACGGGCGGCTACGGCGGCGTGTCCGTCTACGGCAGCGGCCCGACCACCCGCATCGCGCTGGCCGTGAGCGCTACCTGGGGCGATTTCACCGGCCAGAAGATCACCCAGTTGTCCGACAACGCAGGCAGCACCTGGCGCGAAATCGAGTCCATGATGCCCCACGAGCAGAACAGCGCCGGGTACTGGGGCTGGAATGACGACATCGAGATCGATCCGAACAACCGCGACCACATCTTGCACCTTGACGGTCCCGGCATCTGGGAGACGATGAACGCCTCGTCGGCGACACCGAGCTGGACCACCAAGCTGAACAATCTCGAAGAGACTGCCACGCTGGCGCTCATCACCCCGCCAGCCGGTGCGACCTACAAGTTCATCAGCAGCGCGGGCGACATCGGCCCCTGGGTCCAGACAGACCTCGCGACGACGCCGACCAAAGGCCCCAACACCGGCTGGAGCAATGGCAATTCCGCCGACATGAGCTGGTCGGATCCGCAATACATTGCCCTCATCGGCGTCACGCACGGGGATCACAAAGGATTCGGGTACTGGTCGGGCGACGGCGGCACCACATGGACACGCTTTGCCACCTTGCCTCCCGGCGCCGCGACCAATACGCACGAATCGTCGAACATTGCTGTCACCTCACGCAACAACGCGATCTGGGCGCCGGCCGATACCGTGCCGTCCTACACCACCAACAATGGCGCCAGTTGGACGGCGACCAATCTCCCCGCGCTGCCGGAGACGTCCGGCTTCCCTCGCTCATACCGGCTCGCGGTGGATCGCAGGAATCCGAACAAGGTCTATGCCTACGATTCGGGCGGCTCCGTGTTTGCTGGTCCGGGCAAGTTCTACGTCTCGACGGATGGCGGCCACAACTTCACGCTGAGCCAGGGTTCGGTGTCGGCAAATATGAAGGGCAATCCGTATTTCCTGACCGGGATGGCGGTCAACCCGAACGTCGAGGGCGACATCTGGGTGGCTGACGGCAATACCGTGTACCACTCGGTCGACTCGGGCGCCACCTGGACCAAGTTCAACAACTTCGCGTCTGTTTTCGGCAGCGACTTTTGGCCCGACGTGAACGGTGCCAGTGCCTTGACTCTGGGCAAGGCAGCCCCTGGCGCGACGTACTCCGCCGCGGTCTACGTGGTGGGCGTGATCAACGGCCAGTGGGGTTTGTGGGCTTCCAACAATGCAGGCAGCACCTGGACCCGCTTTAACGACGATGCCCATCAGTTCGGCGGCATAACCAGGTTGGCGGGTGACTGGAACACCTACGGCCGGATCTACGCCGCCGGCGGGGGCCGCGGCGTGCTCTACAGCAATTGAACCGAGAGCTCGGCAGGCTGGCGTCCAAATCATGGCACCGGGCTTGCCGCACCTCCTTCACCTTGTTCGACGGTTATGCCCAAGCCCTGGCGCCGACCGTCCATAACGCTCGCATCCGGCGGAGACAACCGGCCGAGCACTTTCAACCTTGAAAGGTAGAACCATGAGAGCCTTGTTATCCACATTGCTGCTGGCCCTGGGGGTCAGCGGGGCCCCATTGGCCCAGGCACAAAGCTGTGGCAGCGGCGGCGGTACCACCGTCTGCCTGACGGCCACTGGCACGACCGACAACGTACAGCTGGGCTGGACCGTCAGCGGCAACGTCACGCGCCTGGAGGTCTACCGCGACACCGACCCCGACCCCAACGGCCGCAGCCGCATCGCCGCGCCGGGCAGTAGCGCCAGGAGCTACACCGACTCCACGGCCGCAAACGGCACGCCCTATTGGTACTGGGTCAAGTTCACGACCAACGGCGGCAGCTACAACTCTGGCGTGGCCACTGCCACGCGCAACAGCAGTTGCACGCCGACGGCCATCACGCCTTACATCAGCGCCAACGGGTCCTGGATGCAGACGGCATCGGCCTCGGTCACGGCGGGCAACTCGGCCATCCTCGGCCCGCAGCCGGTGACCGGCGGCTCGTGGGGCTGGAGCGGCTGCGGCACGTCAGGCTCGGCACGCGAGCAGACCATCACGCCCGCTGCCAGCTGCACGGCCACCGCCACGTACACCAACAGCTGCGGCGCCAAGAGCACGCAGGCCTTCGTGATCACCGTGCCCGGCTCCATGCGCGACCTGACGAGCGTTCAGCTGTCGCAGCTGATGTCGCCCGCCTGGAACGTGGGCAACTCGCTGGATGCCTCACCCAACGAGGTCAACTGGGGCAACCCGCTGATCAACCAGCAACTGATCAACGCGGTGAAGGCGGCCGGCTTCAAGACCATACGCCTGCCCGTCAGCTGGAACCAGTACGCCGACGCCAACGGCAACATCAGCCCGACCTTCATGGCGCGTGTCACCGAGGTCGTCGGCTATGCCCGCAACGCCGGCCTGTACGTCGTGATGAACACCCACCATGAAGGCAGCTGGCTGATCCCGACCTACGCCTACCAGGCAAGCGCCAACGCCCGCCTGGCCAAGCTGTGGACGCAGATCGCCAACAACTTCAAGAACTACGACGACTTCCTGCTGTTCGCCGGCACCAACGAGGTGATGGTGGCTGGTGACTACGGCCCGCCGACGGCCGAGTACCAGGCCGTCCAGAACGGGTTCAACCAGGTCTTCGTCGACACGGTGCGGGCCACGGGCGGCAACAACGCCAAGCGCCATCTCGTCGTGCAGGGTTTCAACACCAACATCGACTCGACCTACAACGGCTTCATCAAGCCCAACGACTCCGCGACCAACCGGATGTTCCTGGAGGTGCACTTCTACGATCCGTACCACTTCGCCCTCGACGGCGGCAGCAACATCTGGCAGTGGGGCGCGACCGCGACCAACCCGGCCGTCACCGAGACCTGGGCCAACGAGGCCTACGTCGACGCGCAGTTCCAGAAGCTGAAGACCCGCTTCGTCGACGCCGGCTTGCCCGTGCTGATGGGTGAATATGGCGCGGTCCTGAAGTCCGAGTACGACCCGGCCGGCACCTACCGCACCGCCTGGACCAAGTACGTGACCAAGTCGGCCTTCCAGCACGGCCTCGTGCCGACGTGGTGGGACAACGGCTATGACGCCAACCACCAGTTCGGGCTGTTCAACCGCTCGACCGGTGCTCAGTACTTCCCTGACCTGATCAAGGCCATCGTCGACAACGCCAAGTGATGTGACGACGCAGACCGGGTCGTGATTTCACGACCCGGTCTTTACTGTTTAAAGGCTCGCGCGTGATCGCGTCGACCGAAATGAAACTGATATCTACCAAGACTTTCTGGCGCCCGCTGCTGGCAACAGCGCTGGCGCTTTTGGCCTCTCTGAGCCAGGCCGAGCCCTATCGCTGGGACAGCCTCGCCATCGGCGGCGGCGGCTATGTGGCGGCCATCGTGCCGAGCCAGACAGAGCGCGGCCTCATCTACGCCCGAACCGACGTGGGTGGTGCCTATCGCTGGGACGCCGCGAAGGCGAGTTGGACCTCGCTGCTCGACGGTGTGTCCGAGGCCGACGTCGGACTGCTGAGCGTGGACGCCCTGGCACTCGACCCCAAGGACAGCGCCGTCGTCTACCTGCTGGCCGGGGTGCCCTACTTCAGCGGCGGCAAGACTGCGGTCATGC
Organism: Roseateles sp. P5_E4; assembly: GCF_054049255.1. NCBI lineage: Bacteria > Pseudomonadati > Pseudomonadota > Betaproteobacteria > Burkholderiales > Sphaerotilaceae > Roseateles > Roseateles sp. P5_E4. The sequence continues at coordinate 5,064 of NZ_JBFUMS010000023.1, forward strand.
GCTCCACCGACCGCGGCGCCACCTTCAGCCGCATCACCGACGTGAGCCACCTCTTCCGCGCCAATGGCAACAGCCTGGGCCGCAGCAATGGCGAAAAGATGCAGGTCGACCCGGGTGACGGCAAGGTGCTCTATGTCGGCTCGCGTGCCAACGGCCTGTTCAAGAGCCTTGACGCCGGCGCCAGCTTCAAGCGGGTCGACGCATTGCCGGTGACCACCACGCCCAACGAGACGGGCATCAGCTTCGTGCTGCTGGATCCAACCAGCGTGGTCAATGGCACGGCCCAGCGGATCTTTGTGGGCGTGTCGCGCTTCGGCTCGGTCGGCCCCAACCTCTACCGCAGCGACGACGCCGGCGCCAGCTTCAAGCCGGTGGCCGAGGCGCCGTCGGCCTACATCCCACAGCGCGCGACGCTCGCCGGGGACGGCCATCTCTACATCACCTATGGCGACGGCTCAGGCCCGCATGGCGACTGGAAGAAGCTCGACCCGCCGGAGCCGCTGACGGCCGGCCAGGTCTGGAAATACAAGGTCGCCAGCGGCGGCTGGACCAACGTCACACCCAAGGGCATCAACCGGGCGTTCTCGGGCGTGTCGGTCGACCCGCGCAATGCGAAGCGGCTGGTCATCTCGACCATCAACACCTGGATGCCGCAAGGTGGCAAGAACGCTGGCGACCGCTTCTACGTCAGCAACGACGGTGGCCGCAACTGGACCGACGTGGTGGAGCGCGGCTTCGCCATGGACACCAGCGGCGTCAGCTGGATCTCGGCCTACGCCATCCACTGGACGGGCTCCATCGAATTCGACCCCTTCGACACCCGCGCCGTCTGGGTCACCTCCGGCAACGGTGTGTTCCGCACGGCCGACATCGACGCCACGCCGGCCACGTGGACCTTCACCGTCAAGGGCCTGGAGGAAACCGTGCCCAACGTGGCCGTCAGCGTGCCGGGCGGCCCGCTGCTATCGGTGATCGCCGACTACGACGGCTTCCGCCACCAGAAGCTGGACGCCTTTGCGCCCATCCACGAACCCCGCCTGGGCTCGACCACCGGCCTCGCCGTCGCGGGCAGCAACACGGCGGTCGTCGTGCGCGTGGGCGGCAAGAAGATGTACCGCTCCGCCGACACCGCTGCCACCTGGACCGAAGTGGCCGGCATGCAGGGCGACTACGGCACGCTGGCGCTGTCGGCCGATGGCGCTGCGCTGCTGCACAGCTTCCGCCAGGCAGACGGCAGCAACCGCACTGTCCGCGCCGCCAACTTCACCGAGGCCAAGCCCGTCTGGACCGCCGTGCGCGGCCTGGAAGGCGCGCCGATGCGGCCGGTGGGCGACCCGGTGAACCCCGCCAAGTTCTACGCCTACGACCGCGGCACCGTGCGCGTCAGCACTGACGGCGGCGCCAGCTTCGCCGCCACGGCCCAACTGGCCGCAAACGGCTCAACGCTGGTGCGCGTGGCGCCGGGGCGCGAAGGTGATGTCTGGGTGGCGCTCAAGGCCGGCGGGCTGGCGCGCTCCACCGACTCCGGCCGAACGTTCACGACCTTCTCCAACATCGCCCACTGCGGCGCCGTGGGCTTCGGCAAGGCCATGGCCAACGCGCCCTTCCCTACCGTCTTCATCTGGGGCTCGCCCCGGGGCAAGCCGCTGGGGGTGTACCGCTCCATCGATGCCGGCGCCAACTGGCAGCGCATCAACGACGACGCGCATCAGTTCGGCGGCCCCGGCAACGGCGAGTTCGTCATGGGTGACATGAACGTCGAAGGCCTGGTCTACATGAGCACTGTGGGCCGCGGCATCGTCTACGGCATGCCGGCCGACGCTCCCCTCTCACTCAAACCCTGAGCACCATGAATCAAAAATTTTCCCGCCGCGCATTGCTGCAATCCTCCGCCGCCGTCATGGGCGCCGCCGGCCTGCCTGCCGCCCACGCAGCGCCCTCTCCCTTCAAGCCCACATGGGATTCCCTCGTCGGCGGCTACCGCACGCCCGACTGGTTCCGCGATGCCAAGTTCGGCATCTGGGCGCACTGGACCGCGCAGTGCGTGCCCGAGGCGGGCGACTGGTATGCCCGCCACATGTACATCCAGGGCAGCGGGCAGTACGAACACCACGTCAAGACCTACGGTCACCCGACCAAGGTCGGCTTCATGGAGATGAACAACCGCTGGAAGGCGGAGAACTGGGATCCCGAAGCGCTGATGGACCTGTACGCCAAGGCCGGCGCCAAATACTTCGTCTCGCTCGCCAATCACCACGACAACTTCGACGCCTACGACTCCAAATACCACCCCTGGAACTCGGTGCGCGTCGGTCCCAAGAAGGACATCGTTGGCACCTGGGCCAGGATCGCCCGCGCCAAGGGGCTGCGCTTCGGCGTCAGCAACCACTCGGCGCATGCCTGGCACTGGTTGCAGCCGGCCTATGGCTACGACGCGGAAGGGCCGCTGGCCGGCCAGCGCTATGACGCCTTCAACCTGAGCAAGGCCGACGGCAAGGGCAAATGGTGGGAAGGCCTGGACCCGCAGGACCTCTACACGGGCCGCAACATGGTGATGCCCGACGGCATCAAGACCACGCAGGCCGCCCACGACTGGCATGAGAAGCACGACCGCGTCTGGGACGAGAACCCGCCGGCACAGAACCCCGCGTTCACGCGCCAATGGTTCCTGCGCTGCCGCGACCTGATCGACAGCTACCGGCCCGACCTCGTCTATTTCGACAACTCCCGCCTGCCGCTCGGCCAGGCCGGCCTGGACATCGCGGCGCACTACTACAACGCCAGCATGGCCTGGCACGGCGGCAAGTTGGAGGCCGTCCTCAACGCCAAGGAGATCCCGCATGAATGGCGAGCGGGCATTGTCGAGGACGTCGAGCGCGGCCAGCGCGCCGGCATCGAGCCGCTGCCCTGGCAGACCGACACCTGCATTGGCGACTGGCACTACAACCGCGGTGTCTTCGAGGGCCATCACTACAAGTCGGCGGCCAGCGTCATCCACCGCCTGGTGGACATCGTCTCCAAGAACGGCAACCTGCTGCTGTCCATCCCGCTGCGCGGCGACGGCACCATCGACACCGACGAGCGCAAGGTCCTGGACGGGCTCGCCGAATGGATGGGCCGCAACGGCGAGGCTATCCATGGCACGCGCCCGTGGCGCAGCTTCGGCGAGGGGCCGACGCAGATCGGCGGCGGCATGTTCAGCGAAAACCAGGTCAAGGACTTCACCGACCAGGACATCCGCTTCACCACCAAGGCCGGGGCGCTCTATGCCATCGGGCTGGCCTGGCCCAAGAGCGGCGTCATGCGCATCGCATCGCTGGCTCAGGACGCGGCGCTGGCGCCCGGCGTGATCGAGCGCGTCGAGGCCGTGGGCTCCACCGACAGCCTGCCCTTCAAGCGCACCCCGCAAGGGCTGGAGGTGCGGCTGCCCGAAGGGCTGGCCGGCACGCCCGCGATCGCGCTGAAGGTGCGCGGCACTGGCCTCGCATGAGCGGCCGCCCTTTTCACTAACAGCGAGCCATGACGCAGAAACTTTCCCGCCGCTCGCTGCTGCAAGCCACCGCTGCCACGATGGGCGGCGCCGGGCTGCCCACCGCGCAAGCCGCCCCCGCCCCGTTCAAGCCGACCTGGGATTCCCTCGTCGACGGCTACCGCACGCCCGACTGGTTTCGCGATGCCAAGTTCGGCATCTGGGCGCACTGGAGCGCGCAATGCGTGCCCGAGAGGGGCGACTGGTATGCCCGCAACATGTACATGCAGGGCCACTGGCAGTACGACCACCACGTCAAGACCTACGGCCATCCGACGAAGGTCGGCTTCATGGAGATGCAGAACCGCTGGAAGGGGGAGAACTGGAACCCCGAAGCGCTGATGGACCTGTACGTGAAGGCGGGTGCGAAGTACTTCGTCTCGCTCGCCAACCACCACGACAACTTCGACGCCTACGACTCGAAGTACCACCCCTGGAACTCGGTGCGCGTCGGTCCCAAGAAGGACATCGTCGGCACGTGGGCCAAGCTGGCTCGCGCCAAGGGGCTGCGCTTCGGCGTCAGCAACCACTCGTCGCGAGCCTGGCACTGGTTGGCGCCTGCCTATGGCTACGACCCCGAAGGCCCGCTGGCCGGCCAGCGCTACGACGCCTTCAACCTGACCAAGGCCGACGGCAAGGGCAAATGGTGGGAAGGCCTGGACCCGCAGGACCTCTACACGGGGCCCAACAGGGTGATGCCCGACGGCATCAGCACCGTGGCCGCCGCCACCGAATGGCATAAGCGCAGTTACTACACCTGGAAGGACGTGGAGCCACCGAACAACCCGGCGTTCATTCGCCAGTGGTTCCTGCGCTGCCGCGACCTGATCGACAGCTACAAGCCCGACCTCGTCTACTTCGACAACGCTCACCTGCCGCTCGGCCAGGCCGGCCTGGACATCGCGGCGCACTACTACAACGCCAGCATGGCCTGGCACGGCGGCAAGGTGGAGGCCGTCATCAACGCCAAGGAGCTCTCACCCGAAATGCGTGGCGGCGTGGTGGAGGATCTCGAGCGGGGCCAGCGCGCCGGCATCGAGCCGCTGCCCTGGCAGACCTGCACCTGCATCGGCGACTGGCACTACAACCGCGGCATCTTCGACGCCCACGGCTACAAGTCGGCCGCCAGCGTCATCCACCGCCTGGCGGACATCGTCTCCAAGAACGGCAACCTGCTGCTGTCCATCCCGCTGCGCGGCGACGGCACCATCGACGCCGACGAGCGCAAGATCCTGGAAGACATCGCCGCCTGGATGGGCCGCAACGGCGAGGCCATCCATGGCACACGGCCGTGGCGCACCTTCGGCGAAGGGCCAACGAAGATCGGAGGAGGCATGTTCAGCGAAGGCCAACTCAGGAACTTCACCACCCAGGACATCCGCTTCACAACCAAGGCCGGCGCGCTCTACGCCATCGGGCTGGCTTGGCCGACGGACGGCGTCATGCGCATCGCCGCACTGGCGCAGGACTCGACCCTGGCGCCGGGCGTGATCGAGCGCGTCGAAGCCGTGGGCTCCACCGACAGCCTGCCCTTCAAGCGCACCCCGCAAGGGCTGGAGGTACGGCTGCCCGACGGCCTGGCCGGCTCGCCCGCGATCGCGCTGAAGGTCCGCGGCCCGGGCCTCGCATGAGCGGCCACCCCTTTTACTGAAAGCAAGCCATGACACAGAAACTCTCCCGCCGCTCGCTGCTGCAAGCCACGGCCGCCACGATGGGCGCCGCCGGCCTGCCCGCCGCGCAGGCCGCGCCGACTCCCTTCAAGCCCAACTGGGACTCCCTCGTCGACGGTTACGAAACGCCCGACTGGTTCCGCGACGCCAAGTTCGGCATCTGGGCCCACTGGAGCGCGCAATGCGTGCCCGAGATGGGCGACTGGTATGCCCGGCGCATGTACATCCAGGGCAACTGGCAGTACGACCACCACATCAAGACCTACGGCCACCCGACGAAGTCCGGTTTCATGGAGATCCAGAACCGCTGGAAGGCCGAGAACTGGGAGCCCGAAGCGCTGATGGACCTGTACGTGAAGGCGGGCGCGAAGTACTTCGTCGCGCTCGCCAACCACCACGACAACCAGGACACCTTCAACTCCAAGTACCACGGCTGGAACACGATGCGCGTGGGCCCGAAGAAGGACATCGTCGGCACCTGGGAGAAGGCCGCCCGAGCGCGCGGCCTGCGCTTCGGCGTCAGCAACCACGGCGCGCATGCCTGGCACTGGTACCAGTCGGCCTATGGCTACGACCCCGAAGGCCCCTACGCCGGCCAGCGCTACGACGCCTTCAACCTGACCAAGGCCGACGGCAAGGGCAAATGGTGGGAAGGCCTGGACCCGCAGGACCTCTACACCGGACGCAACATCGTCATGCCCGACGGATTCAAGACCATCCGCAGCGTCGAAGCCTGGCATGACCAGAACACCTACTACTGGGACGAGAAGCCGCCGCTTCAGAACCTCGCTTTCACGCGCTCGTGGTACCTGCGCTGCCGCGACCTGATCGACAGCTACAAGCCCGACCTCATCTACATGGATAACCACGGCCTGCCGCTCGGCCAGGCGGGGCTGGACATCGCGGCGCATTACTACAACGCCAGCATGGCCTGGAATGGCGGCAAGCTGGAGGCGGTGCTGAACGCGAAGGTGTTGCCCGCCGAGTGGCGCAGTGGCGTCGTCGAGGACGTGGAGCGGGGCTTTCGCGACGGCATCGAGCCGCTGCCCTGGCAGACCGACACCTGCCTGGGCGACTGGCACTACGCCCGCTCCCTGTTCGACAACCACCAGTACAAGCCCGCCAGCACGGTCATCCACCGGCTGTGCGACATCGTCTCCAAGAATGGCAACCTGCTGCTGTCGGTGCCGATGCGCGGCGACGGCACCATCGATGCCGACGAACAGAAGATCCTCGGCGAGATCGCCACGTGGATGGCCCGCAATGGCGAAGCCATCTACGGCACGCGCCCCTGGCGCACTTTTGGCGAGGGCCCGACGAAGGTGGGCAGCGGCATGTTCAGCGAAGGCAGCTCCAAGCCGCTGACGGCCGAGGACATCCGCTTCACGACCAAGGGCGGCGCCCTCTACGCCATCGCGCTGGGCTGGCCCAAGGACGGCGTGCTGCGCATCCAGACGCTGGCCCAGGACTCGAACGTGGCACCGGGTGCCATCGAGCGCATCGAGGCCCTGGGCTCCGGCGACAGCCTGCCCTTCAAGCGCACTCGCAAGGGGCTGGAGGTGAAGCTGCCCGAGGGCCTGGCCGGGTCGCCGGCCGTGGTGGTGAAGATCCGCGGCAACGGCCTGACTGCATGAAATACACCAAAGCCACCCTTTCCCGGCGCGAGGCATTGCAGGCCGCCCTCGCCGCAGCCGCCACCCCACTAGGCGCTGCGGCAGCAACGGTCGCGATGGCCTCCTCCTCCAGCGTGGCGAACGCCGCCGCAGGCGACCTGGCGCCCGGGAACGCCGCGGCCCACCGCGCGCAGCCGTCGTTAGTCCCGGAATGGGTACTGACGACGCCCCAGGGCACGCTGCGGATCAGCGCGCTCTGCGACCGGGCGCTGCGCGTGCGCTTCCTGCCTCCGCAGGCCCAAACGCAGGCCACGATGCAGGCGCCGCCACCAAGCCTCGCGCTGCTGCCCGGCCGAGCGAAGCCCCTCATGAAGCAGACGCCGGGCGCGGACACTACCCGACTGGAACTGCCGGCCATCCGCTGCGAGGTGGACAACGGGACCGGGGCGCTGCGCTTCTTCGACCGCAACGGCGCCTTGCTGCTCGCTGAAGCGCCCGGCACCCGGCGGCTGACGCCGTCGCGGCTGGGTGACGAGCCCGTGTTCATCGCCGAGCAGGTGTTCGAGTCGCCCGCCGGCGAGCGGCTCTACGGCACCGGCTGCTTCCAGGACGGCGCCATGGACCTGCGCGGTCATCCGCGCCGCCTGACGCAGGTGAACACGCAGATCAGCCTGCCTTTCATGCTGTCCAGCCGCGGCTACGGCCTGCTCTGGCACAACAACGGCATGGCCGAGCTGAACACGCCCGAGCAGCTCGTGGCGCTGAGCCGTGTCAACGCCGAAAGCAAGGCCGAAGTCGTGGATGTGACGACCACCACGGGCAATGCGCAGGTCGTGCGCAACCTGACGCGCTTTGAAGGCACGTTCCGAACGGAAACGGCCGGCCGTTTCGCCTTCCTCCTCGACGTTGGCCGCGCCATGGGTTCGCGCCATTCCGTCGAGATCGACGGCAAGTCCTGCGTCGAGATCGTGAACCACTGGCTGCCGCCGACGGTCGGCTTTGTCGTCGAGTTGCCGGCAGGCGAACACCAGGTGCGCATCCACGCCGACAAGGACGACTCTCCCTCTCTGCGCTTTGGCGCCGTGCGCGCGAGCACGGCGTGGCGCTCACCGGTGGCCGATGCCATCGACTACGTCGTCATCGCCGGCCCCAGCGCGGACGAGGTGTTCGAGGGCTATCGCGAGATCTCCGGGGCCACGCCGATGATGCCGCGCTGGGCCTATGGCTACATCCATTGCCGCGAACGCTTCCATTCGTCGGAAGAGATCGTCGACACGCTGCGCGAGTTCCGCCGCCGCAAGCTGCCCGTCGACGTGATGGTGCAGGACTGGCAGTACTGGGGTCGCCACGGCTGGAACGCGATGCGTTTCGACGAGGCCCACTACCCCGATCCCGCCGCGCTGGTGCGCGAGGTGCACGGCCTGAACGGGCGGCTCATGCTGTCGGTGTGGGCCAAGATCGGGCGCGACACCGAGCTCGGCCGCAGCACCGCAGCCGCCGGTCACTACATCGACCAGACCGACTGGGTCGACTTCTTCGACCCGAAGGCCGCCGCCTTCTACTGGAACAACCAGCGCGAACGCCTGCTCAAGCTCGGCATCGACGCCTGGTGGCAGGACGCGACGGAGCCCGAGAACGACGACCTGGTAGGTCGGCGTACGGCGGCAGGCCGCGGTGAGCGCGTGCGCCTGGCCTATCCGTGGCACGTCACGCGCACCGTCTACGAAGGACAGCGCCAGGCAGCGCCTGACCGGCGCGTGATGATCCTCACGCGCTCGGCCTTCCCCGGGCAGCAACGCCATGCAGCAGCCACCTGGTCGGGCGACATCGGCAACGACTGGGACACACTCAAGCGGCAGATCCCCGCGGGCCTGAACATGGCCGCCGCCGGCTATGCCTACTGGACGGTCGACGCCGGCGGATTCTTCCGCCCGGGCGACGGCCAGTTCACAGACAAGGCCTACCACGAGCGCCTGATCCGCTGGTTCCAGTACGCCACGTTCCTGCCGCTGCAGCGCGTGCATGGCTACATGACCAACACCGAGTTCTGGCGCTATGGCGACAAGGTGGAGGCGGTCGCGCGCCAGTACCTGGAGCTGCGCTATCAGCTGCTGCCCTACCTCTACAGCCTGGCCCACGAGGTCCATGCGAAAGGCGCACCGATCATGCGGCCGCTGGTGTTCGACTTCCCGCAGGACCAGCAGGCCCTGGACCAGGCGCACAGCTACATGTTCGGCCGCGCCCTGCATGTGGCACCTGTCCTGGCGCCCGAGGTGTCGAGCTGGCCGGTGTACCTGCCGCAGTCCGCCGGCGGCTGGGTCGATTTCTGGACAGGCGAGCGGCGCGCCGGTGGGCGCACGCATGACGTGGCGTCGCCGCTGGAGCGCGTGCCCCTGCACCTGCGCGCCGGCAGCATCCTGCCGCTCGGGCCGGTGCTGCAGTCCACCGCCGAGGCCACCGGTGAGGTGCTCGACCTCTACGTCGTGCCCGGTGCCAACGGCGCCTTCGACCTCTACGAGGACAGCGGCCTGGACTATGCCTACGAGAAGGGCGGGTTCAGCGTGATCCGCATGACCTGGGACGACAAGCGCGGCGTGCTGCGCCTGGCGGCGCGCAGCGGGCGCTTCGCGGGCATGCGCACGACCAAGCGCTTGCGCATCCACCGCCTCGGCGACGGCGTGCCGACGCTGCAATCCAAACCGCTGCGCGAGGTGGTCTACACCGGGCGCGCCGTCGAAATACGCCTGGGCTGACCGCTCTCCAGCCCCAACTCTGCTCACACATCCATGAAGACCACCACCCACCTCGCCATCGCCGCGCTCGCCCTGGCCGCATCGGGCGCCCACGCGGCCGACGCCGTCATCACCTCGCCCGATGGCCGCATCGCGCTGCGCATCGCCGACAACGGCGGCCAGTTCAGCGTCAGCCGCCATGGCGAAGCCGTCATCGCTCCCTCACCGCTGGGGCTTGATCTGGACGGCCAAGCCCTCGGCGCGTTGACGCTGGAGTCGCGCCAGGACGTCGCGGAGGACCGCGTCATTCCTCTCGTCGCTACGAAGGCGGCCACGGCCCGCGACCACTACCGCGGCGCCACGCTCACCTTCCGCGAGGCAGGCTCCGGCCGCCGCCTCTTCATCGATGCACGCGCCTACGACGACGGCGTTGCCTTCCGCTACCGCCTGGAAGACACCGGACCGGTGAAGCTGCGCGGCGAGCGCACGGCCTTCGTGCCGGCGGGCGACCCGACCTGCCTGGTTACGCCCACCGACGGTTCGCACGAGCAGGCGTTCGAGCGCCTGAAGGTCTCGCAATTCAAGGCCGACGCCGCCTACGACGTGCCGGTAGTCTGCGCCACGCCGTCGGGCCGCACCCACTACGCCATCACGCAGGCCAACCTGAAGGGCTACACCGGTGCCTCGCTGCGGCGCGAGGGTGAGGCGCTGCGCCTCCAACTGTCCGGCGTGCCGGGACGCGCCGGCCCGGCCTTCGTCTCGCCGGCCGGGCTGACGACCGCCTGGCGTGCCGTCATGCTGGCCGACCAGGCCGGCAAGCTGATCGAGTCGCACCTCGTCGGCAACCTCAATCCGGCGCCGCAAGGTGACTTCAGCTGGGTCAAGCCCGGCAAGGCGGCATGGGATTGGTGGTCCGGCCCACTGGTGGGCATGAAGCCCGACATGGGCGCCTACAAGCGCTTCATCGACTTCGCCGCCGAGTCCGGTTTCCCCTACTACCTCATCGACGCGAACTGGGCCTCCGGCCCGAGCGGCTGCTGCGATGCCAGCCCGGAGACCGACATCACGCGACCGGCCAAGGGCATCGACATGCCCGAACTCGCGCGCTACGCCGCAGCCAAGGGCGTGGGCCTGATGCTGTGGGCCCACTGGGTGCATGTGGACGCGCGCATGGACGAGGTGCTGGACACCTACGTCCGCTGGGGCATCAAGGGCGTCAAGGTCGACTTCATGAACCGCGACGACCAGCAGGTGGTTGACTTCTACGAGCGCATTGCCGCCGCCACCGCCAAGCGCAAGCTGCTGCTGGACCTGCACGGCGCCTACGTGCCCGCCGGCCTGCAGCGCACCTATCCCAACTACATCACGCAGGAGGGCGTGCTCGGCGCCGAGTGGAGCAAGATGACCACGCGCACCACCCCCAGCCACAACGTGACCCTGCCGTACACGCGCATGCTGGTCGGCCCGATGGACTACACGCCCGGAGGCTTCCGCAACGCGACACCGGCCACCTTCGAGGTGCGCGCCGAGATGCCGCTGGTGCAGAACACGCGCGGCCAGGCGCTGGCGATGTACGTCGTCTACGACAGCCCGCTGCAGATGGTGTCGGACGACCCGACCGCCTACCGCGGCGAGCCCGGCTTCGACTTCATCAAGCGCGTGCCCACCGCTTGGGACGAGACCCGCTTCATCGCCGGCGAGCCGGGGCAGGACATCGTGCTGGCGCGCCGCCAGGGCAAGACCTGGTACATCGGCGCGATGACGGGCGACCAGGCCCGCACACAAAAGGTGTCGCTGGACTTCCTGCCGCCCGGCAACTGGCGCGCCACGATCTGGCAGGACGGCGAGGTCGTGCGCGAGGTGCGCCGCACCGAGCGCAAGGTGACCCGCAAGGACGTGCTGAGCCTGTCGCTGGCCGCCGCGGGTGGCGCCGCCGTGGTGCTGGAGCCGCTACCGACGCCGTGAGCAGCGCGCTCACGCCTGTCATTCCATCCATCAACCACAACCCGTTTTCCCTCATGAACAAGTGCACTAAACAACTTCTCGTCTCTTCGATGCTCGCGGCGGGCCTCTTGGCCGGCTGTGGTGGCAGCAGCGCAGCCGCCGACGCGAAGCCCGTCGTCGTCGGCGGGACGCCGGCCCAGGCCATCGCCTTTGAATGGAAATCCAGCGAGGCGCTGATCAAGCCGCCGGCCGACCGGGCGGACATCTTCGGCGTCAAGGACCCGACCATCGTGTTCCACGACGGCCGCTATCACGTCTTCATGACCACTGCGGGCAAGAACGGCTGGGGCATGGCCTACACGAGCTTCGCGAACTGGGATGAGGCGCCGAAGGCCCCGCAGTTCATGCTCGAGAAATCGCCCATCGGGCCGGGCTATCGCGCGGCACCCCAGGTCTTCTACTTCGCGCCGCAGAAGCTCTGGTATTTGATCTTCCAGGGCGGTGACCCGCTCTATTCGACCACCCCCAACATCGCCGACCCCCACTCGTGGACGGCGCCCAAGCCCTTCTATTCGGCCATCCCGGCCAGCGTCAAGAACGCCGAGGGCCATGCGGTCTGGCTGGACTTCTGGAACATCTGCGACGACAAGAAGTGCCATCTCTTCTTCACAGGCGACAACGGCAGCTTCTACCGCGGCGAGACGACGATCGACCGCTTCCCTCAGGGCTTCGCCGAACCCGTCGTCGTCATGGCGGAAAAGCGCGATGACATGTTCGAGGCCAGCAACACCTACAAGATCACAGGCACCAGCAAGTACCTGACGCTGATCGAGGCGATGGGGCCCAAGGGCCGGTATTTCCGCGCCTGGACGGCGGATCGCCTGGATGGCGCCTGGCAACCCATTCCCGGCGCCCCGATGAACAGGTTCGCTGGCGCAGACAACGTCAAGTTCAACGGCCGGATCTGGTCCGAAGGCGTATCCCACGGCGAAATGATTCGCGACGGCATCGACCAGACTCTGAGCATCGACCCGTGCCAGCCGCTGAGGTTCCTCTTCCAGGGCCTGGACATGGAAAAGGGCAAGAACTACGACTACATCGAGCTGCCCTATCGGCTGGGCGTGATCACCGCCACCGCCCCGAACGCCATCAGCGAGCTGTGCAAGAAATGACTGCCTGCCCTGCCGCGGCAACTCGTCCCTGTCGGGCTGGCAGGCCCACGCACTGAGCTGCGTCCCCGGCGGCCAACGCGACCAGCTATATCGATAGCACGGCCGCCAATGGAACGCCGTACTGGTACGACCGGTGCGCAATGTTCCCCGACCTGGTCAAGGCCATCGTCGACAACGCCAAGCGAGAGAGAACCCCATGTCAAGCCTGAACAAACGCAGCTTCCTGACCACGCCGCTGCTGGCCGCCGCCGGCCTGGGCGCCGCCCGCATTGCACAGGCGCAAGGCTGCGCACCAGTGGCGCCCGCCCCATACAAGCCGCCGCCGCTGGCGTCCGGCCCGTTCACGGCCGCTGCCGAGTCGCTGCGCAAGTCGGCGGTCCCTGCGTGGTTCCGCGAGGCCAAGCTGGGCATCTGGTCGCACTGGGGGCCGCAAGCCGTGCCCAGCCTCGGCGACTGGTATGCCCGATTCATGTACGTGCCCGGCCACCCGCACTACGAGCACCACGTGAAGACCTACGGCCACCCGTCGGAGTTCGGCTACAAGGACATCATCAAGCTGTGGAAGGCCGAGCGCTTCGAGCCCGAAGCGCTGATGGACCGCTACGTGGCGGCGGGTGCGAAGTACTTCGTCTCGATGGGCGTGCACCACGACAACTTCGACTTGTGGAATTCCAAGCACCACCGCTGGAACGCCACCCAGATGGGGCCGATGCGCGACGTGGTCGGCGAATGGGGCCGCGCCGCGCGCAAGCGCGGGCTGCGCTTCGGTGTCTCCGAGCACCTGGCGACCAGTCACAACTGGTGGTGGACCAGCCACCAGTGCGACCAGTTCTGGCCCAAGCTGGGCGTGGCCTATGACGGCGCCAAGCCCGAGAACTTCGACCTCTACCACGAGCCGCATAACACGCCGTACCTGAACCGCGGCGGCGACTGGTACACCAACAACCCGAAGTTCCACGAGATCTGGTACCGCCGCATCATCGACCTCATCGACAGCCACCAACCCGACTTGCTGTACTCCGACGGCGGCATCCCGTTCGGCGAGGTGGGGCGCGCCATGGTGGCCCACCTGTTCAACACCTCGGTCCGCCGCCATGGCGACATGCAGGCCGTGTACAACCACAAGTCGCTGGGGTCGGGCGAGTACATCGCCGAGGTGGGCGTGCAGGACGTCGAGCGTGGCGTGCTCCCGGGCATCAACCCGCTGCCATGGCAGACCTGCACCTCCAACGGCGACTGGTTTCACTCCGAGCACGACCGCTACAAGACGCCGGCGCAGGTGATCACGATGCTGTGCGACATCGTCAGCAAGAACGGCAACATGCTGCTCAACGTGGTGCAGCGCGCCGACGGCACGCTGACGGCCGAATCAGACCTGCTGATGACCGAGATGGCCGCCTGGATGAAGCTCAACGCCGAAGCCATCCACGGCACGCGGCCGTGGAAGATCCACGGCGAAGGCCCGACCGAGGCCGCCAGCGGCGCCTTCAAGGAGAACGTGGACTACACGGCGCAGGACATCCGCTTCACGACCCGCGGCGATGCGCTGTACGCGCTGACGCTGGGCGAACCCAAGGGCACGCTGAAGATCGCCGCGCTGCGCCAAGGCAACGCCCACGATCCGCGCCCGGTGCGCCGGGTCGAACTGCTGGGGGGCGGGCCGCTGAAATTCCGCCAGACCGCCCAGGCGCTGGAGGTCGACGTTCCCGAGCGCATGCCCAGCCGCCACGCCAGCGCGTTGCGCATTGCCCGCGGCTGAAGGCGCCAATGCGCCGGGTCGGATGAGCGGCGGTGTGGTCGCGTGATCGCGCGGTCTGCGGCCATCGACCAGAGAAGTGTCGTGAAAGCCGTTCATTAAGTAATGCGCAACCTGTGATCAGCGCCGCCATGTCAAGCCCTCAACGAACCCAACCTCGTTTCCCATCATGAAGAAGTACAGCAAACCACTCACCGTTCTCTCCATCGTCACCGCGACCCTGGTGGCCGGCTGTGGCGGCGGCGGCGGCGGTGGCGACGCACCCGCACCCGCTCCTGCACCTGCACCTGCACCTGCACCTGCACCTGCACCTGCACCTGCACCTGCACCTGCACCTGCACCTGCACCTGCACCTGCACCTGCACCGGCACCGGCTCCGGCTCCGGCACCTGCTCCGGCTCCGGCTCCGGCTCCGGCTCCGGCTCCGGCTCCGGCTCCGGCTCCGGCTCCGGCTCCGGCTCCGGCCGAGGGCACCACCTGGACGAGCGTGAAGTGGGGCGGCGGCGGCTACGTCACGGGCCTGGTCTTCCACCCGACCACCGCCAACCTGCTGTACGCGCGCACCGACATCGGTGGCGCCTACCGCTGGAACCAGCCCACGTCGTCCTGGGTGCCCATCACCGACGGCCTGGGCTTCGGTGGCGGCGAGGCCAGTTTCCACGGCGTCGAGAGCATCGCCGTCGATCCGAACAACGATCAGCGCGTCTACATGGGCGCCGGCATGTACACGTCCGGTGGCAACGGCCGCCTGTACATCTCCAGCAACCGTGGTGACCAGTGGACCTATGTCGCCCTGCCTTTCCCGCTGGGCGGCAACAACCCCGGCCGGGCCATCGGCGAGCGCCTGATGGTCGACCCCAACAAGCCGTCGACGCTGTTCTACGGCTCGCGCACAGCCGGCCTGTGGAAGAGCACCGACTCGGGCCTCACCTGGGCGCAGGTCACGTCGTTGTCGACCCTCAAGATGACCCAGGACCAGATCAACGCCAACGGCGGCACGGCCATGGGCGTCGAGACGGTCGTCTACGACACCGGCACCAAGGGCAGCGGCACGGCCACGCAGACGATCTACGCCCCCATCGCGCCGGACTATGTGCAGACCGCAGGCCTGGCCTCGAACCTGTACAAGTCCACCAACGGCGGCGCCTCGTGGACCCCGGTCACGGTGCCGATCTCCGGCTATCACATCCCGCACATGGTGCGTGCCGCTGACGGCATGTTCTACGTGGTCTTCACCAGGGACGCCGGTCCCGGCTCCGCCGGTCCCGCCCGTCTGTACAAGTTCGACGGCAGCAACTGGACCTTGCTCAGGAGCGACGACTCGGTCGGCTACGGCGGCGTGTCCGTCTCCGGCACCGGCGCGACCACGCGCATTGCGCTGGGGATCACCAACACCTGGGGCAACTTCCCCGGCCAGCGAATCCTCCAGCTGTCCGACGATGCCGGCCGGAACTGGCGCGAGATCGAAGCGATGACGCCGGGCGAGGTCTCCTGGGGCTGGATCGACGATGTGGAGATCGATCCCTTCAACCGCGATCACATCCTGCACGTCTCCGGCGGCGTCATGCAGACAAGCAACGCCTCCTCGGCCACGCCAACCTGGGCCATGACGGTCGACGGCCTTGAGGAGACGGCCGTGCTGGGCCTGGCCACGCCGCCGGCCGGCGCCACCTACACCGTCATCAACAGTTCGGGCGACGTCGGCGCCTGGGTGCACACCAACCTCACGACCAAGCCGACGCTGACGCCGGCCACCGACTGGAGCAACAGCTTCGCCGCCGACATGGCGTGGTCCGATCCGCAGTACATGGCCACCATCGGCGTCTACCTGGGCAACAACACCGCCTACGGCATGTGGTCGGGCGACGGCGGCAAGACCTGGGCGAAGTTCGCCACTTACCCGACGGGCGCGGCGCAAAACACGGGTGGGGAAGCGAGCATCGCCATCACCGCGCGCAACAAGGCAGTCTGGGCACCCGGCTACTCGGTGCCGTCCTACACCACGGACAACGGCGCCACCTGGGTGCCGACCAATCTGCCCGCGATCAACAGCGTCTTCCCCCGCGCCTACCACCTGGTCGCGGATCGCAAGAACCCGAACAAGGTCTATGCCTACGATTCCGGTGGCCACTGGTGGGGCACGCCGGGCAAGGTCTACACGTCGACCGATGGCGGCCACACGTTCACGCTGAGCCAGGGCTCGGTGAACGCAGGGCTGGCGCCGAACTACTTCGGCAACACCTCGCTGGCGGTCAACCCCAACGTCGAAGGCGACCTCTGGCTGACCGACGGCAACGCGGTGTACCACTCGACCGATTCGGGTGCGAGCTGGGCCAAGCTCAGCAACTTCGCGTCGATCTTCATCGGCAACCCATGGGCCGACGTGCAAGGCGCCAGCGCMATCGCGCTGGGCAAGGCCAAAGCCGGCGCGCCGTACTCGGCGGCGGTCTACGTTGTGGGCGTCAGCAACGGCGTSTGGGGCGTGCATCGCTCTGATGACGGCGGCGCCACCTGGACGCGCTTCAACGACGACGCGAACCAGTTCGGCGGCATCGGCGTGATGGCGGCCGAYCAAGSCATCTACGGCCGGATCTACATCAGCGGCACCGGCCGCGGAATGCTTTACAGCAACTGAACCTCGCGCCCTTCCTCATTCCGCATCGCTCATGAACAAGACGAACTCGACAGCCACCACCTCGCTCGATGAACCGGCCCGCCGCAGCTTCGTGCGCACCGTGGCAAGCGCCGGGCTGGCCGCCATGGCCGGCGGGTCGGCGGCAGCTGCCGCTGGCCCCTCTGCCAAGGCCTCGGCCACCGGCGGCGCCCCCGAGCCCGGCTTGCCCTTCCACGCCTGGGCCCCCACGCCGCCCATGGGCTGGAACAGCTGGGACGCCTTCGGTGCCAGCGTCACCGAAGCGGAGTACCTGGACAACGCGCGCATCCTGGCCGAGCGCTTCCTGCCCTTCGGCTACGACACCGCCACCGTCGACATCCAGTGGTACGAGGCGGGCGCCACGTCGGGGTGGTACCGGGACTTCGCGCCGCTGGTGCTGGACGCCCACGGCCGCCCGCAGCCCGCGCCCAACCGCTTCCCCAGCGCCGCCGGTGGCCGCGGCTTCGCGCCGCTCGCCGCCAAGGTGCACGCCATGGGCCTGCGCTTCGGCGTGCACATCATGCGTGGCATCCCGCGCCAGGCGGTCGGGCTGGAACTGCCCATCGCCGGCAGCAAGTACCGCTGCAACGAAGTCGCCGATTCCCACTCCACCTGCGCCTGGAACACCGACATGTGCGGCGTCAAGCCCGAGCATCCCGGCGCCTTCGAGTGGTACCGCGCCTGGTTCGCCCAGCTGGCCGAGTGGGGCGTGGACTTCGTCAAGGTCGACGACATCGCTGCGCCCAACTATCACGCCAAGGAAGTGGAGCTGATCCGCCGCGCCATCGACGCCACCGGTCGGCCCATGGTGCTGAGCCTGTCGCCCGGCCCGGCGCACCTGGATCAATCGGCCCACCTGCAGGCGCACGCCAACCAATGGCGCGTGTGCAACGACTTCTGGGACACCTGGCCCCAGTTGCGCGACAACCTCGTGAACCTCGTCAAGTGGGCGCCCCACGCCCGCGCGGGCGCCTGGCCCGATGCCGACATGCTGCCCGTCGGCAAGATCGGCCTGCGCAACTACGACGAGAAAGGCCGTGGCGAGCGCGATACCGGCTTCACGCGTGACGAGCAGTTGCTGATGCTGACGGCCTGGACCTGCGCGCGCAGCCCGCTGATCCTCGGCAACGACCTGCGCAAGCTCGACGACTGGACGCTGCGCCTGGTCACCAACCCCGAGGTGCTGGCGCTGCTGCGCGTGCCCGGGGCACGCGAGTGGCACTCGGTGGCCCAGGGCCATCGCTTCGTCTGCAACGGCCCGCAGGGCACCTGGGCAGCGTGGTTGAACACTGGCGACGCGCCTTGGCAGGTGCCGCTGCCTGCGTGGCTGCCCGACGCCAGCCGCGACTGCTGGGCACGCGCCGACCTCCCCGCAGGCACCCGCGTGCTGACCGTGCCGCCGCATGGGGCGCGCCTCGTGCGTTGCGCCTGATGGGTATCGCTGATCCCGATCATGAAACTGAAAAAGACTCTGATTGCCTGCTCGCTGGCCCTGGCCGCGCTCAACCCCGCCTTCGCCCAGAGCGCCGAAGGCCACCCCGACTGGCCCGGGGCCGGCCAGCTGTTCGCGGGCGTGAACTACCAGCCCGTGGACCGCACGCTGGCGCAGGTCAAGCGCGACGTTGCGCTGATGAAGCAATCCGGCTTCAAGGTCGTCCGCATGGGTGACCTGGCCTGGGACTACTTCGAACCCGAGGAAGGCAAGTTCGACTTCAAGCATTTCGACGCCGTGATGGCCGAGGTGCACGCCGCCGGCATCAAGGTCATCCTCGACATCCCGGGGCAGCCGGCGCCGATGTGGCTGCACCACAAATACCCCGGTGTCGACATCACCAACCAGGCCGGCACCCGCCTGGCGCCGGCCGAGCGCTACATGGACAACATCGGCGACCCGGACTACCGGCGCCTGGCCACGCGCATGGCCGACACGCTCATCAAGCGCTACGCCAAGCATCCGGCCCTGCTGGCCGTGGGCTATGACAACGAGATCGGCAACGGCTACATCTCCTATTCCGAGGCTGACCGCAAGCGCTTCGTCGAATGGCTGAAGAAGCGCTACGGCAGCATCGACGCGCTGAACAAGGCCTGGGCCACGCAGCGCTGGTCGCGTCGCATCGGCAAGTGGGAAGAAGTGCGGCTGCCCTATGCCGACGGTCCGGGCCCCGCCGAGCGTTATCTGGACCTGCGCCGTTTCTGGTCCGACCTGACCATCGCCGTTCTCGACGACCGGGAGGCCGTGCGCCGCAAGAACACGCCCGACAAGCCGACGCTGTCGAACTACTGGAGCTGGTCGGGCCGCAAGGGCTTCGACTACCACGGCAGCTATCGCCAGCACACCACCTATGGCGCCATGGGCTTCTATGCCGGCGAACCGATCTACGGCGGATGGCAGGCGGCCCTCATCAGGGCGGGCATGACGACGCCGACCTGGTTCAACGAGTTCACCGCCGGCGGCCCAGGCTCCTACGGCAGCAAGGGCTGGTCGCGCATGTGGGCCCACTTCGTGCTGCTGATGGGCGGCCAGGCCGCGCTGGCCTGGACCTTCAACAGCCATCTCGGCGGCGAGGAGCAGGCGCTGATGGGCCTGCTCGACCATGACGACCGCCCCTCGTGGAAGCTGGCCGAATGGGCCCGCATCGCCGGCGACTACGCCAAGCTGGAGAAACTGGGCTTCCCGCGCCGCGTCGAGCCCAAAGTGGCCATCGCCTACTCCTTCGACAACGTCGCGGCCCACAGTGCCAATGGCCCGGCCAACAGCTCCCGCGACTACCTGAAGACGTCCTATCAGAAGCAGGCCCTCGGTGCCTTCGAGCCGCTGCTGAAGGACAACATCGACGTCGCGGCCATCAAGCTCTCCTACGAAGACCTGAGCCGCTACCGCCTCATCATCCTGCCCGGCATGTACCTGCTGGACAAAGCCTCCACCGAGGCGGTGCGCAAGTTCGTCACCGACGGCGGCACCGTGATCATGACGGCGCAGTCGGCCAAGGTGAATGACAACAACCAGTGGCATGACACGCCGCTGCCGGGCGGCCTGACCGACGTGTTCGGCCTGCGCACCAACGAGTTCTACAACGCCGGCAAGGTCGAGACTCGCATCGGCGACGTCGACGCCAAGGGCGACCTCGGCTTCATCGAGGTGCTGGAGCCGTCCACCGCCGAGGTGCTGGCGCGCTTCACCAACACCGGTGACAAGGTGCCGGCCGTGACCGTCAACAAGTTCGGCAAGGGCCGCGCGATCTACGTCGGCACGGTGGCGCAGCCTGAAGTGATGCGCGCGCTGTACCGTCAGCTCTACCCCGGCCTGGGGCTGGAGCCCGGCCCGAAAACGCCGGACGGCGTCTATGCACGGGTGGTGCAGGGCCGCAACTACTACGTCAACACCACAGGCGAAGCCAAGGACGTGGCCATCGACGGCACGGCCAAGGGCCTGATCAGCGGGCGCAGCTGGACGGGCACGCTGACATTGCCCGCTCAGGGCGCCGACCTGCTTGAGAAATAAGTGCGGCGCGGCGCTTCGACCACAAACACGGGAGACAACATGGCTGATATCGCACGGTGACCTGCTGAAGACGCCCGACGGCGCGTTCGCACGTACTGTTGAAGTCGGATGCTCTAAGTCAACACCAACGACGCCGTCGTGGACGTTGCCATCGATGGCGCGATGAAGGGTGTACTCGGTGGCCAGTGTCGGGAGGCCAACCGGAGGCTGGAGCCCGAAGCGTCGAACTGTTGGAACGCTGGAATCCGCAATGCGACCGATCCCTTGACCCTCCTGATGCAAGCAACCGATTGAAAACTTCAATGCTTACCTGCCTCCTTTCCCTGACAACCCGGGGCGCTCGCGCAGTCTCGTTCGCCGGGCTTGCCGCCGCTCTGCTCCTCAGCGCCTGTGCCGCCGTCGGAACAGACTTTGACCCCGCCCTTGTTGCCAAGATGACCCCGAACGTGTCCACCCTTGATGACGCGGCCAAGTTGCTTGGCAACCCAACCAGCGTCACGCAGCACCCCGACGGCAGCAAGTCCGCCAACTGGGTCTACGGCTCGAAGAGTCTCTTCCATACCTCAAGCAAGACTTTGGCGCTTCATTTCGGCCAGAACGGCACATTGACGTATTGAACCTGGCTTGACTACCAAGCCTCGACACTGAACGGAATGCGCCCGACATCGGCCTGCCCTAACAAATCCTTTGCGACCCATGAAGAAAACAGCCCTGCCCCTGCTCCTGGCCCTGCTGGCCGCCACCGCCCATGCCGAAGTGCGCCTCGCCGAGGTGTTCGGCGAGCACATGGTGCTCCAGCGTGACCGGCCTCTGCGCGTGTGGGGCCAGGCCACGCCCGGCAAGACCCTGACCGTCGACCTCGGCGGCCACACCGGCACCGCGCGCGTCGGTGCGGACGGCCGCTGGCGCGTTCAACTGGCCCCGCTGCCGGCGGGCGGCCCGCACCGTCTCGTCGTCACGGGCGACAAGACCGCGGTGCTGAACGACGTGCTGATCGGCGATGTCTGGCTGCTCGGCGGCCAATCGAACATGGAGTGGCCGCTGGCGCAGACCGACACCGGCCCGCAGGAAGTGGCCTCGCCGCAGAACGCACAGCTGCGCCACCTGCGCGTGCCGCTGCGCGCCAGCGTGCAACCCGAAGCCGACATCGCGCCCGCGCCCTGGGTCGTCGCGGAGCCCGGCCGCGTGGCCGAGTTCAGCGCCGTCGGCTACCACTTCGCGCGCCAGATGCAGGCCGTGCAAGGCGTGCCCATCGGCCTGATCAACACCGCCTGGGGCGGCTCCATGCTGGAGACCTGGATGAGTCGCGACGCGGCGCTGCGCGACCCTGACCTCGCACCCGCGGTGCGCGCCTTGCCGGCTGACAACGCTGCCTTCACCGCGGCGCTGGGCCGGCGCATGCTGCCCCGCATCGCCGCCTGGCAGAAGGGTCTGCCGGTGGAGGGTGCGGACGCCTCGGGCTGGTCCGCCGCTGCCGACATCGACGCCGACTGGCCCACGCTGCAGGCGCCCGGCAACTGGGAAGGCCAGGGCCTGGCCGACGTCGACGGCGTCGTCTGGATGCGCAAGCGCATCGAGCTGAAAGCCGCCCAGGCCGCGGGAGCCGCGGAGCTGCACCTGGCCAAGGTGGACGACTGCGACGAGGTCTGGGTCAACGGCCAGAAGGTCGGCGGCCAGTGCGGCTGGGAGCAGGCACGCCACTACACGCTGCCGGCCGGCCTGCTGCGCGCGGGCGCCAACTGGATCGCCGTGCGGGTGACCGACAACGGCGGCGGCGGCGGCATCGATGGCGAGGCTGCCAACCTGCGCCTGGACACGGCGGCCGGCACCGTGTCGCTCGCCGGCCCCTGGCGGGCACGCGTCGAGAAGCTCGTGGTGGCCGGCGGCCCGGTGGCGAACAACGCCCCGGCCCTGGGCCACAACGGCCTCATCGCACCGCTGCAAGGCCTGTCCGTGCGCGGCGTGCTCTGGTATCAGGGCGAGGAAAACTCCGGGCGCGCGGCGGCCTATGCCGACGGCTTCAAGCGCCTCATCCAGGACTGGCGCAGCCAGTTCGCCGACCCCGACCTGCCCTTCCTCTTCGTGCAACTGGCATCGTGGCGGCCCATGGCCGAGAACCGGCCCGACGGTAACGGCTGGGCCGAACTGCGCGCCAGCCAGGCCGCGGCTCTGGCCCTGCCTCACACCGGCATGGCCACGGCCATCGACGTGGGCGATGCGGTCGACATCCACCCCCGCAACAAGCGCACGGTGGGCCAGCGCCTGGCCGCGCTGGCGATGCACGAGCTGGGCCTGCGCACCGCGCCGGCCACAGGCCCGCGCCTGATGGGCCATGAGTCGAAGGGCGGCGAATTAGCGCTGCGCTTTGGCACCACCGCCGGCGGCCTGCGCACCGCCCGCGCCGGCGAGCCACTGCGCGGCTTCTACCTGGCGGGCGCCGATCGGCGCTGGGTGCCGGCCGAAGCACGTTTCGACGGCGACCGCATCGTGCTGCGCAGCACCGCCGTGCCGTCGCCTGTCGCCGCGCGCTATGCCTGGGTCAACAACGCCAGCGAAGCCAATGTGGTCGGTGGCGATGGCCTGCCCCTGCCGCCGCTGCGCACCGACGACTGGCCGCTGGAGTCGGCAGGCCGGCGCTACGGGCGCTGAATCCGACGCCCGTCCGACGCACCACTCCAGAACGCCCCTCTCTTCCAGTCCCTCCAAAGAACTTCTGCATGCACCACCTCATCCGACGCGCCGCTCGTACCGTCGCACTGCTCTGCTTCATCGCCACCACGCACGCCCATGCCGACGGGACGCTGAAGCTGGAGGCTCCCAAGCCCAATGTGGCGCCGACCCCGCCGATGGGCTGGAACTCGTGGAACAAGTTCGCCTGCAACGTCAGCGAAAAGCTGATCCGCGAACAGGCCGATGCCATGGTCGCCTCGGGCATGAAGGACGCCGGCTATCAATACCTCGTCATCGACGACTGCTGGCAGAAAAGCCGCGACGCCGACGGCAACATCCAAGCCGATCCGGAGCGCTTCCCGTCCGGCATGAAGGCACTCGCCGACTACGTGCATGCCAAGGGTCTGAAGTTCGGCCTGTATTCCGACGCTGGCTCTCTGACCTGCGAAGGCCGCCCCGGCAGCGCCGGCCACGAGTTCCAGGACGCGCGCCAGTACGCCAAATGGGGCGTCGACTACCTGAAGTACGACTGGTGCAACACCGGCACCCGCAACGCCGAGGCGGCCTACACCATCATTGCCAAGGCCCTGCGCGCGTCCGGCCGCGACATCGTGCTGTCCATCTGCGAATGGGGCACCGACCATCCCGAGCGCTGGGGCCCGACGGTGGGCCACCTGTGGCGCACCACCCACGACATCTACGACGGCTGGGAAAGCACGAAGGACAAGGGGAATGGCATGACCAACGTCCTGGACATGCAGGCCGCGCGCGGGGGCGTGTCAGCGCCAAATGCCTGGAACGACCCCGACATGCTGGAAGTGGGCAACGGCGGCATGACGACCACCGAGTACGAGTCGCACTTCTCGCTGTGGGCCATGCTGGCCGCGCCGCTGATCGCCGGCAACGACTTGTCGAAGATGGACGCCGACACGGTGCGCATCCTCACCAACAAGGACGTCATCGCCGTCGACCAGGATCCACTGGGCCAGCAAGGCCGCCGCGCGCTGAAGGAAGGCGACCTCGAAGTCTGGGTGCGTCCGCTGGCGGGCGGTGAGCACGCGGTGGTGCTGTTCAACCGCGGCAAGACGCCGGCCGACATGAAGGTGGCTTGGGAACAGCTCCAACTGCCCGTCGACCAGAAGGCCGACGTGAAGGACCTGTGGAGCAAGAAGGTCACGAAGGGCGTGAGCGGCAGCTACGGCGGCAAGGTTGCACCGCATGGCGTGATCATGGTGCGCATCAAGGCCGCGCCGTGACGGGACCGGCGAACACCAGCCATCCAACGCGGATGACCGAGAGGGACGCGCCATGAGGCTGATGACCCTGCTGCTCACTCTGGCGGTTCTGGCCTGCGGCGCGCAGGCCGATGCGCTGACCGTGAAGGACGCCAAGTCGCTGGAGACGGCCCTGCAGCGGGCGCGGACGGACAAGCGCATCCACCGCATCGAGCTGGCTGCTGGCAACTACCAGCTGTCGGCGCCCATCGTCATCGACGAGGCCCTGTCGGGCACGGCAGACGAGCCCTTCGTGCTCGCCGCTGCGCCTGGCGCCCAGCCCGTACTGAGCGGCGCGATGTCGCTGCCGGCACTGCGCTGGGAGGCCTGGAAGGACGGCATCTGGCGAGCCCGCCTGGCCGACGCTTCGTTTCAACGCCTGTGGTTGGGGCAGCACGCGCTCGTGCGCGCCCGCTACCCCAATCTCGACCCGGCCAACCCGGGCTTTGGCGGCGCCGCGGATGCCACCTCGCCCGAGCGCGTCGCACGCTGGCGTGACCCGCAAGGTGCCGTGCTTCACGCGTTGCACGGCTACGGTTGGGGCGGCCTGCAGATCCCCATCCTCGGCAAGAAACCCGACGGCAGCCTGGACTACGGCCCGCAACTGGCCAACAACCGCGTCATGCCGCCGAGCGACAAGGACCGCTACGTCGAGAACGTGCTGGAGGAACTGGACGCGCCGGGCGAATGGTTCCATGACCGCCGCGAGGGCTGGCTCTACTTCAAGCCGCTGGCCGGCGAACGGCCGCCGGCACGGGGCTTTCGCGGCAGCGCGCAAGAAGCCCTCATCCGCATTGAAGGCCGCACGGCCCAGGTACAGCATGTGCGGGTTCGCAATCTCGTGTTCCGGGAAACGGAACCCACCTTCCTGAAGGCCACCGAGCCGCTGCTGCGCTCGGACTGGAAGTTCTATCGCGTCGGCGCCGTGACCATCGAGAACGCCGGCAACGTTCGCGTCGAGAACTCCGAGTTCGTCGACCTCGGCGGACATGCCGTCGTCGTCAGCGGCCGCGCGGAGCGTGTGGCCGTCTCGGGCAACCACATCCATGACATCGGCGGTACGGCCGTGGCCTTCGTCGGCCGCCCTGAGGCGGTGCGTTCGCCGCTGTTCGAGTACCACGAGCAACTGGAGATCGCGGCCATCGACCGCACGCCCGGCCCCAAGTCCGACGCCTATCCCAAGGACGCCGAGGCCAGCGACAACCTCATCCACGACATCGGCCAGATCGACCGCCAGGCCACCGGGGTGCAGATCGCGATGGCGGTGCGCATCACGGTCGACCACAACAGCATCTACCGCATGCCGCGCGCCGGCATCAACATCGGCGACGGCAACTGGGGTGGCCACCGCCTCACCCACAACGACGTGTTCGACACCGTGCGCCTGACCGGCGACCACGGCAGCTTCAACAGCTGGGGCCGTGACCGCTACTGGCACCCCGACCGCGCCCAGATGGACCGCCGCGCCGCAGCCCACCCCGAGCTGGCGCTGCTGGACGCCGTCGAGCCCATCGTCATGCGGCGCAACCGCTGGCGTTGCGACCATGGCTGGGACGTCGACCTGGACGACGGCGCCTCCAACTACGTCATCGAAGAGAACCTGATGCTGGCCGGCGGCCTCAAGCTGCGCGAGGGCTTCCAGCGCATCGTGCGCAACAACATTCTCGTGAACAGCAGCTTCCACCCGCACGTATGGTTCGACAACGGCGGCGACGTGTTCGAGTCCAACGTCGTCATGGGGGCGCATCAGCCGGTGGAGATCAAGCGCTGGGGGCGCAGCGTGAACCGCAACTTCTTCGTCACCGAAGCGGACCTGCGCGCTGCCCAGGCGCGCGGCACCGACGCCGACTCCGTGGCTGGCGACCCGCGCTTTGCCGCACCGGCCCAAGGCGACTACACGGTCACCAACGCGGCGCTCGCCGCGCGCGTCGGCTTCGTCAACTTCCCCATGGACGACTTCGGCGTGCGCCCGGCGAGGCTGAAGGCGCTGGCGAAGCAGCCCGCATTCCCGGTGACCCAGCAGCTCAGCCAGGCCGCGCCACCGCAAGCCGTGCAACAGCTGTACGGGCTGAGCCTCAAGCCGGTCGAGACGCTGGGCGAGCAATCGGCCGCCGGCCTGGGCGACAAGGCCGGCGTCATCGTGCTGAGCGTCGAGGCAGGCAGCGCCGGCGATGCGGCCGGCTTCAAGCCGCGTGACGTCATCGTCGGTGCGGAGAAGGCGGGCGCCATCGCCGATGTGGCGGCGCTGCGGGTCCTGCTGGCCGACGGGACAGACCTCGTCATCGTCCGCAACCAGGCCCGTATCCGCCTGCGCTGGCCCAGCCCCGCAAAACCATAAAAGTTGAACACGCCCGTCATCAGGCAGGGAGAAAAAAGATGAACCAACAATCTCCGCAGCGGGCATCCGCACTGGAAATCAACGGCCTGGTGAAGCGATTCGGCGGCCAGCCCGCCGTGGACCAGCTCAGCCTCAGCATCCCGCAGGGCGAGTTCCATGCGCTGCTCGGCCCCAACGGCGCCGGCAAGACGACCACGCTGCGCATGGTGGCCGGGCTGTTGCGGCCCGATGGGGGCAGCGTGCATATCCTGGGCCACGATGTCGCGCTCGAGCCCATCGAAGCCAAACGCAGGCTGGCCTTCCTGCCCGACGACCCGCTGCTGTACGGCAAGCTGCGCCCGCTCGAGTACCTGGAGTTCGTGGCCGGCCTGTGGGGCATCGAGCCCGACGTGGCCGCGCCGCGCGCCGAGGAGCTGCTGCGCTGGCTGGACCTGTGGACTCACACCGGCGAGATCACCGAAGGCTTCTCACGTGGCATGCGCCAGAAGCTGGCGCTGGCCGGCGCGCTCATTCACGACCCGCAGTTGCTGATCCTGGACGAGCCGCTCACCGGGCTGGACGCGGCGGCGGCGCGCCAGGTGAAGGACCTGCTGGTCGAGCGAGTCAGGCAGGGTCACACGGTCATCCTCACCACGCACATCCTGGAGATCGCCGAGCGGCTGACGCAGCGCATCAGCATCATCCATCGCGGCCGCATCACCGCCCAGGGCACGCTGGACGAACTGCGCGCCCGTGCGGCGACCGGCGGCGGGCCGGGCGGGACGCTGGAAGACGTGTTCCTGCAGCTCACGAGCGCGGCATGACGGCGCTGCTGGCGTTGCGCCCGGGCTCCGTGCTGTGGCTTCTCCGTCACGAGCTCCGGCTGGGCTGGCGCGGCATGGGCAAGCGGATGGCCCGTGGGCTGCTGGGGTTCGCCGTCGCGCTGAGCGTGGCGCTGCACGTCGGCGCCTACTTCGTTCTGCGCATGTGGCCACCCGGCAGCGAGCAGCTTGTGCTGACCATGTTGGTCTGCGCGGCGGCCTGGATCGCCATCAGCCTGATGCTCGCGCAGGCCATCCTGCAGTCCGTTGAGGCGCTGTTCGACCGCGGTGACCTCGACCTGCTGCTGTCGTCACCGGTGGCGACACACACTGTTTTCATGGTGCGCGGCCTGGGCATCGTCGCCAACGTCGGCGGGCTGTTCCTGTTCCTGCTGGCGCCGTTCGCGCACGTGGGCCTGTTCCTCGGGCACCCGCAGCTGCTCGGCATCTACCTGGCGGTGCCGGCACTGGCGCTGGCGACCATCGCACTGGGCCTGGCACTCACGCTGGCGCTGGTCCGTGTGCTCGGCGCCCGCCGGGCCCGCATCGTGGCGCAGGTGCTGGGCACGCTGATGGGCGGGGCGTTGGCCGTGCTGTCGCAGCTGCCCAACGTGATCAGCGCTGCCGATCTGCAGCAACTGCTTGCCCGGTTGATCCGCTGGGCCGAGCCAGGCGGTCCGCTGGCGCCGGACAGTCCCCTCTGGTTTCCGGGCCGCGCGCTGGTCGGCGCGCCGCTGCCGCTGCTGACGGTCGCGCTGGTCGGTGTCGTCGGCTTCGGGCTCGTCATCGGTCTGGCCCACCATCGTTTCCTGGCGGGCACGCAGGAGTCCGTCACCGGCAGCGCCAGGCGTATCGCGGCGGCGCCGCAGCGCGGCAGCGTCCGGTTCAAGGGCGGGCTGTGGCGCAGCGTGCTGGTCAAGGAGTGGCGCCTCATCGCACGCGACCCGCAGCTCATCGCCCAGACGCTGCTGCAGCTGCTGTACCTGCTGCCTGTGGTGCTGCTCGCACTGCGCGGCGCGGGGCTGACCGTGCTGGCGTCTGTGGCGGTGATGCTGGCATCGTCACTGGCGAGCAGTCTGGCCTGGATCACCGTCGCGGCCGAGGATGCGCCTGACCTGCTGGGCAGCGCACCGGTTCCACCGTCGCTGCTGCGCTGGCCGAAGGTGCTGGCCGCGCTGGTGCCAGTGTGGTTGGTGGTGTCGCCGCTGCTGCTGGTCTTGCCGACGCACGGCCTCTGGCTGACGCTGACGTTTCTTTTCTGCCTCGCCGGCGGCACGGTCTCGGCCGGTGTGATGCAGGTGTGGTACCCCATCCAGGGCAAGCGCAAGGATCTGATGCGGCGCGCGAAGGGCAAAGGACCGGTCGGCATGATCGAAATACTCACAGGCCTTGCCTGGGCGGGCACGGCGTACTGCCTGAATGAGGTACCGCGCTACTCGCCCTTGCCCTTGCTGACCGCCTTGCTCGGCTGCAGCGTGGTGTGGTGGATGGGCCGTTCACGCCGGGCAGAGACGGCATGAAAAGAGAGTCGGGCCCTTGCCGGCCCATCAACAAGCCCGTCATCGGGCAGGGAGAACAAGCATGAAATCCAGATTCCAGCAGCGCGCATCCGTGCTGCACGCCGTCGCGCTGGCCGCAGCGCTGATGTGCGGCGTCGCCGCCGCGACCGCCCGTGCCGAGGCATCGGCCGCGACGGCCACCATCGCCGCAGCGCAGCCTGCCTGGGGCCATGAGCTGGTCCAGCGCAAGCCTGATCCGGCGGTGCGTTTCGGCCGCCTGCCCAATGGCTTGCGCTACGCCATCCAGCACAACGAGACGCCCAAGGACGGCGTGGCCATGCGCATGCGCATCGGCGCAGGCTCGCTGCAGGAGCGTGATGAAGAGCAGGGCCTGGCCCACTTCCTGGAGCACATGGCCTTCCGCGGCAGCGCCAAGCTGCCAGACGGCGAGGTGGTGCATCTGTTGCAGCGCCAGGGCCTGAGCTTCGGCGCGGACACCAACGCCTTCACCGATTTCGAGCAGACCGTCTACCACTTCAACTTCCCCAAGGCCGACGCCGCGGCGCTGGACACGGGCCTGATGCTGTTCCGCGAGATTGGCGGGCACCTCAAGCTCGACGCCCAACTCGTCGAGCAGGAAAAGGGCGTCGTGCTGTCGGAGGAGCGCACGCGCGACGTGCCCGGCATGCGCGCCTTCCTTGCCGAGCAGGCCCTGACGCTGGCCGGCACGCGCGTGGCCCAGCGCCTGCCCATCGGCCGCATCGACACCGTCCAGGCCGCCACGGCCGACAAGCTGAGGCGCTACTACCAGGCCAACTACCGGCCCGACAACGCGACCCTCATCGTCGTCGGCAACATCGACGTTGACGCCGTCGAGAAGCAGATCCGCGAGCGCTTCGCCGACTGGAAGGCGGGCGGCAAACCCGACGCCCTCGACCTCGGCGCGGCCAAGCCGACACAGCCCGCGGCCGAGTTCATCGCCGACGGCGCGCCTGACAAGCTCTCGCTGACCTGGATCAACCCGCCGGACATGCGCCCGCCCACGCTGGCCTTCGGCCGCGACCTGCTCGTGCAGCAAATGGCCGCCGGCGTGCTCAACCTGCGCCTGAGCGACCGTGCCCTCAAGCCAGGCAGCCCCTTCCTCGGCGCCTTCGGCATGGACATGCCGCGCATCTACAAGGTGACAGGCCAGGCCCAGCTGACACTGATGGCGCCGCCCGAAAAATGGGCCGAGGCCCTGGATGCCGCGACGGCCGAGCTGCGCCAGTTGCAGGCCCAGGGCGTGCAGCCGGCCGACCTGCAGCGCCTCATGCCGACCATCCGCAGCGCGCTCCAGGCCATGGTGGCCCAGGCACCGACGCGCCAGAGCGCGGCCATCGCTGACGCCCTGGTCAACGCCGTCCACTACGAGGGCCTCTACCAGAGTGCCGAACAGGGCGTGGCCGAGGCGGAGCCGATGCTGGCGTCCATCAAGCCCGAGGAACTGACCGCCGTGCTGCGCCGCGACTTCGGTGGCCGGCCGCTGGTCTTCCGCAGTGCCAAGGCCGGCGCCGCCGGGCCGCAGGCCCTGTCTGCCCAGCTCGCCCAGGCCATGGCCCGGCCGCTGCAGGCCCAGGCCGCGCCGGTGACCGTGACCTGGCCCTACACCGACTTCGGCGCCGCCAGCGCCATCGTCAGCAAGACGACCGACGCCGAACTGGGCAGCACCACGCTGGCCTTTGCCAACGGCACGCGCCTGGTCATCAAGCCCACGGCACAGGAGAAGGACAAGGTCATCGTGCAGGTGCTGGTGGGCCAGGGCATGGCCGGCCTCAAGCCCGAGCAGGTGTCGGCCACCTGGACCCTGAACATGTTCCCGCTGGGCGGCACCGGCAAGCTTTCGCTGGCAGAGGTGGCGCAGTGGCAGCAGGCCGGCGGCGTGCTGGCCGGCCTGAATCTGCAAATGGACAGCCGACGCGTGCTGCTGGTGGGCGACACCCGCCCGACCGACCTCAAGCCCCAGCTCCAACTGCTGGCCGCCTTCGTGCGCGACCCTGGCTTTCGCCCGGAAATGGGTGAGAAGCTGGCCGGCGTGGCGCCGATGATGGCCAACCAGTTCGAGACGCTGCCCGGCATCGTCTATGGGCGCGAGTTGTCCAAGGTGATGAACAACGGCGAGCCGCGGCTCGGCGGCGTGCCCACCGCGGCCGAGTTGCTGGCTGCCCGCGGCGACGATGTCGGCGCCATGCTGCGACCGGCCCTGGCCGGGGCGGCTGATGTGGTGGTCATCGGCGATGTGAGCGAGGAAGCGGCCATCGCCGCCGTACAGGCCACCTTCGGCGCCGGGCCGGCGCGCCCGCGCCTGCCGGCCGTGCCGCTCAAGGCCACGCCGCCCGCCGATGGCGGCGCGCCTCATGTGGCCCTGCACAAGGGCCGCACCGACCAGGGCATGCTCGGCTGGCACTGGTCCATGCCCGACCAGTGGACAGACACCGCCTTGTCCAACACCGGCCGGGTAGCGGCCACGCTGCTGCAGACGCGGCTGGTCGACATCGTGCGCGAGAAGCTCGGCATCACCTACTCGCCGCGCGCCAGCGGCGGCGGCGGCCTGGACATCGCCGGCCAGGGGCGCTTCAGCGCCGAGATCGAGACGCCGCCCGAGAAGTTCGACGCCTTCCGCGAGGTGCTGCGCGCCCAGCTCAAAGAGCTGGCCGCGCAGCCGGTCGGCGCCGACGAGCTGCAGCGAGCCAAGCAGCCCATGGTTGAACAAAGCCGCAAGGCGCCCGAGTACAACGGCCACTGGGCCTACTGGCTGCAGCGCATCCTCATCGAGCCGCGCATGAAGGCCATGATGCAGAGCGAGACGGCCAACCTCGAAGCCGTGACGGCCGAGCAGGTGCAGGCCTTCTTCCGCGACCGCATCGCCAAGCGGGAGCCCATCGAGGTGGCGGCGCGGGCGGGTGAGGCGGCCGGGCAGGCGGCCACGTCGGAAAGGGCCAAGTAAGCAGCAGTCATCCGGTCTGCGCGTGGTTGCAGGCGCTTCGGCGCCACGCCGTCCGGACCGTGTCGAACAAGGAGCAGGAACCATGACAGAACAGCCGCAACACACGGGGGCCTCCGCGCCCGCTCAGCCTCGCCGCGTCCTCGCAATCGTCATCGCGTTCGCGGTGATAGGCACC
Source organism: Roseateles sp. P5_E4 (assembly GCF_054049255.1). Lineage (NCBI taxonomy): Bacteria > Pseudomonadati > Pseudomonadota > Betaproteobacteria > Burkholderiales > Sphaerotilaceae > Roseateles > Roseateles sp. P5_E4. The sequence goes on from NZ_JBFUMS010000023.1 coordinate 37,374, forward strand.
GGGACCTGGCTGTACAAGCGCCCGCCCCCTGCCGAGGCGCCGCTGCCGAGCCCGCAGGCGCAAGCCAGTCAGGCGGCCAGCGGCGTTGCGCCGGCCGAGCCGCCGGCCCAGGCCGCGTCGACGGCAGCCTCCGCTGCGCCGGTCCAGGCCGCAGCCGCCCGGGCTTCGGCGTCGGCGCCCGACTACAGCGCCATGGCCAAGAAGGCGATGGAGCAGGCCAACTCGCCGGCTGAGGCGCTGCGCAAGGTGCAGGTGGCGCTGGGCGGCGGCACGCCCAAGGAGCTGCTGGAGGCGGCGCAGATGCTGCAGATGTGCTCGATGATGGCCGGCGCGCCTGGGGCGCTGTACGCCATGCGCGACGGCGCCAACGGCGTGCCGGAACCGCTCAAGAAGATGATGGACGCCGGGGGCGGAGTCAACAAGGTGATCGAGTCCGCCGAGGGTCAGGCGCGGCGCTGCCAGGTCTTCGACCAGGCCACCCTGGGGCGCAGCAAGGAGCTGTTCCAGCGCGCCTATGAAGGCGGGGCGGAGGGCGGGGCCTCGGCCTACCTGAACGCGCTGCAGAACCCATTGGAGAAGGAGAAAGCCGATCCCGCGCTGATCGCGAAACTGCAGGCCGAGGTCCGCAAGGCTGCGGCGAGCGGCGATGCTGACGCGCTGCTGCACCTGGCCATGGCCACCGGCGACAGCGCCCGCGATCTGGGCGTCACGCCGGTGCAGCGTGCGGGCTACAAGGTGGCTTGGAAGACCATCCAGGATGAGAAGTTTCCCGGCATCGGCATGGGTGACATCATGGAAAAGGCCATGGCGACGGCCTTCGATCAGGCCAAGTCGACCAAGCCCCTGAGTGCCGCAGAGCAAGCCGAGGCGGCCGCGCTCGCGCAGCAGGTGGTGGACGCCTGGCGGCGCAAGCGCAAGGGCGGGTGATGACTGCTTCGACCGTCGTGCACCGCTGGCGGCGCGCCGCGCTGGCCGCCGTGCTGCCTCCGCTCAACCCTCCCAACCCCATCAACTCCATGAAACGAATCGCAATCGCGCTTGGCGCAGCCAGCCTCCCCGGCCTGGCACTGGCGGCCGAGATGAACCTGGTCGAGCAGGTCGCCGAGGGTGGCGCTGCCGTGCTGGTCACGCTGGGGCTGTCCGTGCTGTTTCTGGCCGTGACCATCGAGCGCTTCGTGCACCTGCGCGCCCGCGCCGTGGTGCCGGCCGACCTGGTGGCGCGCGTGCAGCCGTTATGGACGGCGGGCCGCTTCACGGAACTGGAGACGCTGCTGGCCGACGACGGCAGCACGCTGGCGCGCGTCATCGCCTTCCTGCTCGCGCATCGCCATCAGCCCTACGCAGTCGTCAGCAGTGCGGCCGGCGACATCGCCTCGATGGAACTGCGCCAGCACCAGCAAAAGGCCTATGCGCTGGCCATCGTGGCCACGGTGGCGCCCATCGTCGGCCTGCTGGGCACGGTGCTGGGCATGATCGACGCCTTCCATGTGATCGCCTTCTCCGAAGGCATGGGCAACCCGGCGCTGCTGGCGGGCGGCATCTCGAAGGCGCTGGTCAACACCGCCGCGGGCTTGACGGTGGCCCTGCCGGCGCTGGGCATGCACCACTTCTTCAAGCACCGCCTGGCGACGCTCGGCCTGGCGCTGGAGCGGCAGATCAATGCGCTGATCAACCAGCGCTTCCTGCCCGCGCCGGAAACGCCGGCACTGCGGGTGGTGCAGCATGCGCATTGACCTGGGCGAGGACGAAGCACCGGAGATCGGCTTGATCGCGCTGATCGACTGCATCTTCTTCCTGCTGATGTTCTTCATGGTGGCGACCTCGTTCAAGCAGCCCGTCGGCGAGAGGCCGCAGAAGGAGCTGCCCATCACGCTGCCGGCCGCGCAGATGAGCCTGGACCGCGTGGGCGCTGGTGCGCCGCCGCTGACGATTGGCGTGGACAAGCAAGGCAAGCTGTATGTCGACGGCAGCGCGGTATCTGTGCAGGGCCTGCACGACCGCCTCAAGCAGGAGGCGGCGAGCAACCCGGGCCGCCCCATCCGCATCGACGGCGACGAGATGGCGCGTTATCAGGCCATCGTGCACGTGCTGGACCTGTGCCAGTTCGAAGGCTTCACCAAGATTTCCATGCACACCCGTCAATGAGCTGGGAACCCCGCCGTTCACCGCTGCTGTCCCTGCTCGTGGCAGCCGCCACGCAGGTGGTGCGCCGGCCCTATCTGTCGCTTTCCGTGGCCGCGCATGCCGCGCTGCTGGGGTGGCTGTACTACTTCGGCAGCTATCAGCTGGAGCTGCGCGAGCAGGAAGCCGAAGTCGCATCCAGCCTGCGCGCCACCGGCCAGGCCAGCACGGCCAAGCGCCTGCAAGACCTGCAGACCATCAAGCGGCTGATGGAGAAATCGGCAGCCATTGATCCAGAGCCGGGCCTGCCCCCTGCGGTGCCGCAAACGCCGCAGGAAATGGTGGAACAGGCGCGTGAGCTGTCCAAGGCCATCGACGCGCTCGACAAGGAAATCAAGGCCGAGGAGCTGGCCCAACTGACCGGCGTGCCCAAGCCGCCACCAGCGGCCGAGCCGCCACCGGCTGCGGCGCCGCAGGCGCCCGTCGCGCAAACCACGGCGGCCAGCAATAACGCTGCGCCCGAGTCCAAGGAGCCCGTCGCGTCGGAAAAGCCTTTGCAGCAGCTTGGGGCCAAGGCGAACGAGGCGCAGGCTGACGCAGGCAAGGCGGGCGAAGGCAAGGCGGGCGGCAGTACGCCAGCGCCCGTCACGCAGGAGATGGCGGACAGCGAAGTCGCCGCGCTTGAAGCCAAGGCGCGAGGCACGCTGGCCAAACGTCAGCAGCGCCTGGAGGCCAAGGCGAACGGCGTGCAGGTCGAAGGCGGCAAGCCTGGCTCGGGCGGGGATGGCACTGGCGGTCGCCCCGGCGCACCGTCCGTCAAGGGCGGCGGGTCGGATACGTCGGTTCTCGCCGAGATCGGCAACTTCATCGCTGCGGACGCCCGCACCGAACACGCGACATCATCGAAAAGATACTGGGGCACCGACTTCTTCGACCATGGCAAGGCCCAGGTCCCGCCCGTCGATGCGGCCGGTCTCGTGCGCGGACAAGGGCGCGTGCTCGGCCAGGGCGGGGAGTACGCGAACCGGGTCTACCTGAACAGCTGGTATGTCATCGGGCCTTTCCCCGGCCGCCATGAGGGTGGCCTGTTCGACAACCCGACCTACCCGCCCGAGAAGGCGGTGCTGTTGGACGCCGTCTACTACGGCAAGGACAAGCGCCTGCTCAAGTGGCGCTACGTGACCGCGCAAAGCTATCCGTTCGTGCCGCCCGACCAGGTCGAAGATTCGGTTTACTACGGCTACACCGAGGTGTTCGTCGACGAAGCCCAGGACCTGATCGCTTGGATAGGGGCCGATGACGACGTCCAGATCTACCTGAACGACCGCATGGTGTGGAAGGGCGGCAACGCCAACAAGGCGACGTATTTCGACACCATCTTCAACGGCGGCCCGAGCTATCTGCGCGACTACAACCGCACCGAAGGCAAGCGCCTCCTGCACTTCAACAAGGGCCGCAACAAACTCTTCTTCAAGCTGTCCAACGGCCCGAATGCGTCATTCCTGTCCATGGTGCTGACGCGTTCGGAATCGCGTTGATAGCTGCGCTCAGTTCGTCGATAGGGTCTTCTCCAATTGCACCGGTCTGACCAATTTCTGCAAAATCGCCTGACTAAGGCGCGAATTTTCTTATTGGTATTACCGGTATTTTGCGCAACCGCTCGCGCCACCAGCACCGTACGGTCCGGCCGCGGCTCACCAGCCGACCAAGCCTTCACGTCCGGAAAACCCATGAAACTCCAGAGCACCCTGCTGTCCCTCGCGCTGTCGCTGGCCGCACTGAGTCCCCTGGCCGCCCAAGCCCAGAGCGCCGACGGCCGCACGGATTGGCCCGGCGCCGGGCAGCCCCATGTCGGCGCCACTGCGGCCGATAGCCCGCGCCAGCGCACCCGCATCGACGATGGCTGGCGCTTCGCGCTGGGCCACGCGTCGGACCCGGCGCAGGACTTCGACCACGCCATACGGCCGTTCTTCTTCGGCAAGGCTGGTTACGGCGACGGCCCTGCCGCAGCCGACTTCGAGGACCGGCCATGGCGCCGCGTCGACCTGCCGCATGACTGGGCCGTGGAGCTGCCATTCAGCCCACGCGGCAGTACGCAGCACGGCATGAAAGCCATCGGCCGCGGCTTCCCCGAGAACAGCGTCGGCTGGTACCGGCGTGAGCTGCCCATTCCTGCGTCGGCGCGCGGCCAGCGCATCGCGCTGGAGTTCGACGGCGTGTTCCGCGACAGCGTCGTCTGGGTCAACGGCCACTACCTGCACCGCGAAGCCAGTGGCTACTCGGGCTTTCAGGTCGACATCAGCGACTACCTGAACTTCGGCGGGCGCAACGTCGTCGCAGTGCGCGTGGACGCCACGACGCCAGAGGGCTGGTGGTACGAAGGCGCAGGCATCTACCGCCACGTGTGGCTGACGCAGACCGGGCCGCTGCACGTGGCGCCGCAAGGCAGCTTCGTGCGCGCCACGGTCAACGGCGACCGCGCCGAGGTGGCCGTCGACACCACCGTGCGCAACAGCGGCGAGGCGGCCGAGTCCTTCAGCCTGGAGCACGAGCTGCGCGACCCGGCCGGCCGCGTCGTCGCCCGCGCCAGCGTGCCGGCTGGCCGCGTTGCCGCTGACGCCAGCCTTGACGTGACGGCTCAACTGAGCGTCAAGGCGCCGCAGCTTTGGTCGCTGGAGACGCCGCAGCGCTACACGCTGACGACCGTGGTCAAGCGCGGCGCCGAGGTCGTCGACCGCGTTGACACGCCCTTCGGCATTCGCACCCTCCACTTCGACGCCAACGAGGGCTTCTTCCTCAATGGGCGCCACGTCAAGCTGCACGGCGTCAACAACCACCAGGACCACGCCGGCATCGGCGTCGCGTTGCCCAACGGCATGCACGACGCGCGGCTGAAGATGCTCAAAGGCATGGGCGTCAACGCCATCCGCTCGGCCCACAACCCGGCTACGCCCGAGCTGCTGGAGGCTTGCGACCGCCTGGGGGTGCTCGTCATCGACGAGCACCGCATGATGGGCACGGCGCCGCAGATCCGCGACGAACTGGAACGCATGGTGCGCCGTGGCCGCAATCATCCGTCGGTCATTCTCTGGTCGGTCGGCAATGAGGAATGGGCCATTGAGAACAGCGAGATCGGCACCCGCCTGACGCGGCAGATGCAGGCCATCGTGCGCCGCCTGGATCCGACGCGGCCGGTGACGCAGGCCGCCTCCAGCTCGGGCCAGCCCGAAGGCACGTCGGTCGGCTCGGACGTCATCGGTTTCAACTACAAGGGCCAGCACGACATCGACGCGATGCACCGGCGCTTCCCCGACCGGCCGATGCTCGTCACCGAGGAAGCCGCGACTCATGCCACGCGCGGCGTCTATGCCAACGATCCGGCCCGTGCCCGCATCGCCGCCTACGACAAACGCACGGGCACCCGCACCTCTTCCATCGAGGAAGGCTGGCGCTTCAATGCCGAGCGCCCCTTCCTTGCCGGCATGTTCGTCTGGACCGGCTTCGACTACCGCGGCGAGCCCTCGCCCTTCGGCTGGCCCGCCGTCTCGTCGCAGTTCGGCATGCTGGACACGACCGGCGCGCTGAAGGACAGCGGCCAGTACCTGAAGGCTGCGTGGACCGCCGAGCCCATGGTGCACGTGCTGCCGCACTGGAACTGGCCGGGTCGAGAAGGCCAGCCCGTCGATGTGCGCGTCTACGCCAATACCGACAAGGTCGAGTTGCTGCTGAACGGCCGTTCGCTCGGCCGTAAGGCGCTGGAGCGCTACGGCCACCTGCAATGGGCCGTGCCCTATGCGCCGGGCAGCCTGACGGCACGCGGCTATCGGGCCGGTCAGCTCGTCACCACGCAGACCGTGGCCACCACGGGCGACGGCACTGCGGTGCGGCTGACGGTGGACCGCGCGCGGCTGCGCGCTGGAGGCGATGACGTCGCGCTGGTCACCGTGAACGTCGTCGACCGCGAGGGCCGTGTCGTGCCGACAGCCAGCCACCGCGTCGCCTTCGAGACCAGCGGGCCGGTACGGCTCATCGGCATGGGCAACGGCGACCCCGGCTCCCACGAGGCCGACCGGCCAGCTGAACTGCATCGCTACGCTGCCGCTACGCACTGGCGACACCACAGCATCGCTCGACCCGAGGAGGCGGCCGCGCTGATGGGCGGAACCGCCCAGACCGGAGGCCCCGGCTGGCGCGACCCCTTCGCATGGGTTCCACCCGACCAGCGGCCCGCCGACAGCGCCTGGAACATGGTGCAGGCCACCATCACGCGCACGGCGCCCGCCGGCGAACGCCAGGTGCTGCTCCTCGGCGAGGTCGCACCAGGTGTGCAGTTCCTTCTGGACGGCCGCCCAGTCGCGCTACGGCAGGAGGCCGGCATGGCGGCCATCGACCTCGACCCGACCGCAGGGCCCGAGGCCACGCTGACCGCCGTCTTCCCGACGCCGGCCGGTGGCACGCGCGCGCTGTTCGACGGCGCGCAGGGCGGCCGCCGCTGGGCCACGCTGCGTACCACCACACCAGCCGCACCTTGGCAGCGCAGCGTGTTCAACGGCCATGCACAGGTGATCCTGCAGTCCACCGGCAAGACCGGGGACAGCGGCCGCGCCACGCTGCGCGCCGTCAGCGAGGGCCTTGCCCCAGCTGCGACGGTGATCGAGATCTTCTGAACGCCGATAAGCCTTACAGGCTGCCAGACAACAGCCGAACGTCACAAAAGAACATGACAACGCCATCTCACGACCCCGCCCCGACCACGACTGAAACCGGACAGCAGCAGCAATGGCGGCGGGGGGTCAACGGCTATGCGCTGACCATTGCGGTGATCGTCCATCTCATCCTGCTGGCGGCGGTGCTGATGTGGCGCACCCGCGTGCCGCCCCCAGAGAAGCCCCGCATCACGGATGTGAGCATCGTTGAGCTCAAGACCCCGCCAAAGCCTCCCGAGCCCCCGCCACCCGCCCCCAAGATGCCCGATCTGCCGCCCCCGAGCATGCCGCCCATGCCCGAACTCCCGGTGATCGAGGTGCCCAAGGTCGCGCCCGTGCCGCAAGCCGTCGCGCCSGTGGTGGCGGTGGCGCCGGCACCGCCGGCTGTCAGCGTGGCCCCGCCGCCAGCGCCTGCCCCGGCGGCCAGCAGCGCGGCGCCGGCCAAGCTGTTTGAGGAATGCGCGGACTCACCGGACCGGCCGATGGTGGCCGAGGTCTACCGCCTCCGACCGGACACCAAGTCGGTGAACGAAATGCGCCGGCGCAAACCYATCAAGACCGTTTGCCTGGCCCAGCTCGACATCACGCCGCGCGACCACCGCGAGGGCTTCCCTGGCCTGGACATGAA
>NZ_JBFUMS010000024.1:0-25634 GCF_054049255.1 Roseateles sp. P5_E4
CCTTCTTCGCGTGGATCGCGCGCCGCCAGGGCAAGCGGGTCGGCCTGGCGGCAGTGCTGTTCCTGGCCATTTGCGCCTTCATCGGCGACTGGTGGCTGTACGACCCGGCGCGGCCTTATCTGCAGCTGCTGGCCTGTGGCTTCGTGGCTTTCACAGGTGCAGGGTTCTGGACGCTGTACAACGCCACGCTGGGCGACGTGGTGGACTACGACGAGATGCAGACCGGCCAGCGCCGCGAGGGCTCGTTCTCGGCCTGCCAGTCGTGGATCTCCAAGGTCGGCATCGCGCTGGGCACGGGCGCCTCGGGCTGGATCCTGCAGTTCACCGGCTTTGACGCCAAGCTGGAGGCCCTGCAGACGCCGCACGCCATTTTCATGATGCGCATCCTGCTGTCCACCATCCCCGTCATCGGCCTGGTGCTGGCGCTGGTGTCGCTGCTGCGCTTCGAGCTGACCGAGAAGCGCATGGCCGAGATCCGCGTGCAGCTGGAAGCCACGCGGGGGCAGGTATGACAGCCACCGGAGCGCGTTGATTTCGCCACCCAGGTCGACGCAAAGCACTCCAAAGCGATGATGCAGGAATACAAGAAGAGCCCACGCCCTTCCTGGGCTCGATGGCATCTGCTCGCCCTGACCTTGACCTTGCTCGCGTGGGTGTGCCCATGTCCCGCTGAACCGGCGGTCTTGCGCATCGTGGCGCCGACCAGCCAGTCGATGCCGATGCTCAGGATGGCTGAGCAGCGACCCGTCGCGGGTTTGCTCAAGGACCTGGGCGAGGTGTTCGCCCGGCAACTGGGGCTGAGCCCAGTTTTCCTGCCGCTCCCGAGCAAACGCGCGGCCCTGGCCGTGGAGTCTGGTGCCGCCGATCTGCTGTGCTACGCCAAGCCGGAATGGCTGGAGGCCGATGTGCTCTGGACGCAGCTTTTCCTGTCGGGCACGGGCATCATCGCGGCCGGCCCGGACTCGCCCGCCGTGTCGCAGTTGCAGGATCTGCGCGACGAACCACTTGGCACCGTGCTGGGCTACCGCTACCCGGCAATCGATCAGGTGCTGGCGCGGCCGATCGCCCGAGAGGACGTCGCCGACGCAGAGACGAATCTGCGTCGTCTGGCCCTGGGCAGAGTCCGCTACGCCGTGACGGACCGCGCCGCGTTGGCGCACTACGTCAAGAGCCATCCGACGTCAAACCTGCGCGAAGTGCTCGAGGTCGAGCCCTACCGGCTGGGCTGCGCGCTGTCACCGGCCAAGGCCGACCTCCTTCAGCCTCTGAACCGCGTCATCGATCGCATGCGCGTCGACGGCACGTTGGAGAAGCTGTTGAATCGCTACCGCTGATCGGCAATCCGGCCCGGGTATTCACTGGTCTTACCAAATTTTCCATATGGCAAAGTGGCATGACCAATATTTTGACTATTAAGGAAACCTTGTCGCGATGACCTCGCTCCAGGCCGAGTCCTCCACTTCATCGTTGCTGAGCATGCGCGGCGTCTGCAAGCGTTTCGATAGCGTCACCGCGTTGTCGGGCGTCGAGCTGGACGTTCGTCGCGGCGAGGTCCACGCGATCTGCGGTGAGAACGGCGCCGGCAAGTCGACGCTGATGAAGATCCTGAGCGGCGTCTACACACCCGACGAAGGCGAGATCCGCATCGACGGCCAGCCCGTCCGCGTCGGCGGCCTGCATCACGCGCAGGAACTCGGCATCGTCATGATTCACCAGGAGCTGAACCTGGTGCCCCACCTGACCGTGGCCGAGAACATCTGGCTGGGTCGCGAGCCGCGGCGCGGCTGGTTTGTGGACAGGGCTCAGCAGCGCAAAGGCGCGCTCGCCTGCCTGCAGCGGCTGGGCATGGACATCGACCCGGATACCGAGGTTTCGGCCCTGTCGATCGCGCAGCAGCAAATGGTCGAGATCGCCAAGGCCCTGTCGATGGATGCGCGGCTGCTGATCATGGACGAACCCACGTCCTCACTCGGCGAGGCGGACGCTTCCCGCCTGCTGGCGGTGGTGCAGGAACTCAAGCGCTCCGGCGTGGGCATCGTCTACATCTCGCACCGGCTCGACGAACTGGACCACATCGTCGACCGCGTCACCGTGCTGCGCGACGGCCACTACATCACCACCCGGCACTGGGCCGAGACGTCGATCGACGAGATCGTCAGCCTGATGGTGGGCCGCGAGCTGAACCAGCAGTTCCCGCCGGCCACGCGCCAACCTTCCACCGACGTGCTGCTGCGGGTGCGCGGCCTGCGGCGTGAGGGCGTCTTCGGGCCGCTGGATTTCGAGCTGCGGCGCGGCGAGATCCTCGGTTTGGCCGGCCTGGTCGGCGCCGGCCGCACCGAGGTCGCACGGGCCATCTTCGGTGCCGATGCTGTCGATGGCGGTGAGATCGAACTGGATGGCCAACGCCTGCAGATCCGCTCGCCGCGCGATGCCATCGCTGCCGGCATCGCCTACGTCTCCGAAGACCGCAAGGCCCACGGCCTGGCGGTGAAGATGAGCGTGGCCCACAACATCACGCTGGCCAACCTGGGCGCGCTGGCCAGCGGCCTGGGCTTCATCGACGCGGCGCGCGAGCGCAGCACGGCCGAGCGCTTCATCAGCCAGCTCGGCATCCGCACGCCGTCGTCGGACCAGATCGCCCGGCTGCTGTCGGGCGGCAATCAGCAAAAGGTGGTGATTGCCAAATGGCTGTTCCGTGAAGCGCGCGTGATCCTGTTCGATGAACCCACCCGAGGCATCGACGTCGGCGCCAAGTACGCCATCTACGAGCTGATGGACCGGCTCGCGGCCGAAGGCGTGGGCGTCGTGCTGATCAGCTCCGAGCTGCCGGAGATCCTGGGCTTGAGCGACCGCGTGGCGGTGTTCCGCCAGGGCCAGCTCGCCACGCTGCTGAACACCCGCACGTGCAGCCAGCACGACATCATGCACCATGCCTCCGTCGGCTCATCCGAGCCGGCCAAGCCCTCCATGGCATCCCTCGAACCGACGACATGAACGACCGCCAGAAAGACCTGATCCAAAAATTTGCCGCGCTGGCGGGCCTGCTCATCCTGGTGCTGGTGTTCTCGCTGACGAGCAACGCCTTCTTCTCGGTCGGCAACGCGATGACGGTGTCGCTGCAGGTGAGCACCATCGTCTACCTGGGCATCGGTGCGACCCTGGTCATCCTGACCGGCGGCATCGACCTGTCGGTGGGCTCGGTGCTGGCGCTATCGGGCGTGGTGGCGGGCATGCTGGTCAAGAACGGCATGCCGGTGCCGCCGGCCATGGCCATCGGCGTCGTCGTCGGCGCGCTGTGCGGTGCCATCAACGGCCTGTGTGTGACCCGCCTGCGCCTGCCGCCTTTCATCGCCACGCTGGGCATGATGCTGGTGGCGCGCGGCGTTGCGCTGCAGCTCACCGACGCGCGGGCCATCTCCGGTCTGGGCGAAGCCTTTGGCGAACTGGGCAACGGCGCGCTGTGGCGCATCGAGAAGATCGACGAGCAGGGCTTCCCCGATATCGTCTTCCCCGGCATCCCCTATCCGGTGCTGCTGATGGTCGTGCTGGCCATCGTCGCGGGCATCCTGCTGCGGCGCACGACGCTGGGGCGGCATCTGCACGCTGTCGGCTCCAACGGCGAGGCAGCGCGGCTGTCGGGTGTCAACGTCGGGCGCGTCGCTATGTTTGCCTACATCGCCTCGGGCGCGCTGGCGGGCCTGTGCGGCTGCGTGCTGATGTCCCGCCTCGTCACCGCGCAGCCCAACGAGGGCGTGATGTACGAGTTGGATGCGATCGCGGCAGCCGTCATCGGCGGCACCTCGCTGCTGGGCGGTGTCGGCACCATCTCCGGCACGCTCATCGGCGCCTTCGTCATCGGCATCCTGCGCAACGGGTTGAACATGAACGGCGTCTCGTCCTTCACACAACAGATCATCATCGGTCTGGTCATCCTCGTTACCGTCTGGATCGACCAACTCCGCAACCGGCGCTGAAGACCGGTTCCATTCCTCAGGAGACATCCCATGCCCCGTCCTTTGATTCACGCGCTCGTGAGCGCCTGCCTGGCCCTGCTCGGCACCGCATCCCAAGCCGGCGAAATCGCCGTCATCGTCAAGACCACGAACTCGACCTATTGGCAGAACGTCAACAAGGGCGCCGAGACCGCCATCAAGGAGATCGCCGGCCACACGCTGACCTTCTCCGGCCCGGCCAGCGAATCAGCCATCGCCGACCAGGTCAACCTCGTCGAGAACGCCATCAACCGCAAGGTGGCCGGCATCGTGCTCGGCCCGTCGGACCCCGACGCGCTGGTGCCGGTCATCAAGAAGGCCTGGGAAGCGCGCATCCCCGTCGTGTTGATCGACTCGCACGTGTCCGAGGCCGGCAAGCCCTACTACCAGTCCTTTCTGACGACGGACAACCGCGCCGCCGGTGAGCTCTGCGCCAAGCAGCTGATCGACAAGATCGGCACCACCGGCAAGGTGGCCGTCATGTCCTTCGTTGCCGGGGCCGGCTCCGAGGTCGGGCGCGTCGGCGCCTTCACAAGCTACCTGAAGGCCAACTCCAAGCTCGAGATCGTCGGGCCCTTCTATTCGCAATCGCAGATGGCCACCGCGATGAACCAGACCACCGACGTGCTGGCCGCCCACCGCGACCTCAAGGCGATCTTCGGCGCCAACGAGCCCACCGCCGTCGGCATGGGCCGCGCGCTGGTGCAGAGCGGCCGCGCGGGCAAGCTGGTCGCCATCGGCTTCGACGGCAACCAGGACCTGCAGAAGTTCGTCCAGGACGGCACGCTCACGGGCATCGCGGTGCAGAGCTCCTTCCAGATGGGTTACCTGGGCGTCAAGACCATCTCCGACGTATTGCAGAAGAAGCCCGTGCCCAAGTTCCGCGACACCGGCGTCGTGTGGGTCAACAAGGCCAACCTGCAGTCGCCCGAGGCCAAGGCCGTCCTGTACTGAAGTGGACCCGCGACGAACTTCAATGCCGCGCTTGAATCACCTTCCCAGCCGCCCTCTCACCGGCGCCGGCCTGCAGCTGACGACGCTGGGCCTGGGCGCCGCGGCCCTGGCCGGCCTTTACGAGGCCGTGGATGACGCCACGGCCATCGCGACGCTGCAGGCCGCCTGGGGCGCCGGCGTGCGCTATTTCGACACGGCCCCTTTCTACGGCTACACGCGCAGTGAACGCCGCGTCGGCGAGTTCCTGTCGCGCCAGCCGCGGGACAGCTTCGTGCTGTCCACCAAGGTTGGGCGCCTCATGCATTCCGACCCGAAAGTGGCGGCCGGCAGCGACGGCTGGGCCAATCCCCTGCCCTTCCGCCCGGTGTATGACTACAGCTACAGCGGCGTGCTGCGCTCCTTCGAGGACAGCCTGCAGCGACTGGGACTGGCGCGCATCGACATGCTGCTCGTCCACGACATCGGCCGCCTGACCCACGGCGACCAGCACGATCTTCATTGGCACGCGCTGACCACCGGTGGTTTCCGGGCGCTGGAGGAACTGCGCAGCCAGGGTGTCGTGCGGGCCATCGGCCTGGGCGTGAACGAATGGGAAGTGGCGCAGGACGCCATCGCCGCCGCACCGCTGGACTGCGTGCTGCTCGCCGGCCGCTACACGCTGCTGGAACAGGGCAGCCTGGGCTTCCTGGACCAATGCGCAACTGCAGGCGTGCGCGTCGTCATTGGCGGCCCCTTCAATTCGGGGCTGCTGGCCGGACAGGCCAAGTACAACTATGGCGGCGTGCCGCCGCAGGTGATGCGCCAGGCGCAGGCCCTGGACGGAACCTGCGCCGAGTTCGGCGTGCCGCTGCAGGCCGCGGCGCTGCAGTTTCCGCTGGCGCATCCGGCCGTGGTCAGCGTGCTGGCGGGCATGCGCTCGCCTGAACAGGTCGCAGCCAACGCCGCCTGGCTGGAGCGCGCCATCCCACGCGAGCTCTGGCATCGGTTGCGCGGCCGTGGCCTCATTGCCGGCAATGCGCCCCTGCCCGAGCGCGGCCTCCAGGACGACTGATGAAGGTCGACTCACATCAGCACTTCTGGCGCCTGGCCGATCGCGAGGGCCAGTGGCCACCCGCCTCGCTGCAGGCCATCCACCGCGACTTCGGCCCCGAGGATCTCGCACCCCACCTACAGGCCGCCGGCATTGACGCCACCGTGCTCGTGCAGTCCTTGCCGAGCGTCGAGGACACGCACTGGATGCTGTCGCTGGCCGAGCGCACGCCCTGGGTGCGCGGGGTCGTCGGCTGGGTGGACTTCAAGGCCGCTGATGCGGCCGAGCAGATCGCCGCGCTGGCCCGCCACCCGCTGCTCAAGGGCCTGCGCCCCATGCTGCAGGACCTGCCCGAAGACGACTGGATCGACGACCCGGCCTGCAGCCCGGCCGCCGAGGCCATGCAGCGCCACGGCTTGGTGTTCGACGCGCTGGTGCTGCCGCGCCAGTTGCCGGCGCTGTGCCGTTTCGCCGCACGCCACCCGCGGTTGAACCTCGTCATCGACCACGCCGCCAAACCCCTGATCGCGCGCGGCGAGCTCGAGCCCTGGCGCAATGACATCGCCGCATTGGCCGCCCTCCCCCAGGTGCACTGCAAGCTCTCGGGCCTGCTGACCGAGGCAGGCGAGCGCCGCGATGCGGCAGCCCTGCACCCTTACGCCCAGGCGCTCTGGACGCTGTTCGGCCCACGCCGCCTGCTGTGGGGCAGCGACTGGCCCGTGCTGCGCCTGGCTGCCGACTACGCCGACTGGTGGCAGCTCGCCCACCAGTTGGCCCGCCAATTCCACCCGGTTCCCCAACCTGACGACCTGCAGGCGCTTTTCGGGGGCAATGCCGCTCGCCTCTACCGCCTCGCCTCCACCACCTAGAACCATGTTGACTGTTTCCTGCGAATCCCCCGGCGTTCTCGTCGCTCACCAACGCCCTCGCCCCGAGCGCGGCCCCGCGGAGGTGTTGCTGCGCGTGAAGCGCGTGGGCGTGTGTGGCACCGACCTGCACATCTTCACCGGCCACCAGCCCTACCTCAGCTACCCGCGCGTCATGGGGCACGAGCTCTCGGGCATCGTGGAGGACGCCGACGCCGACAGCGGCCTGAAGCCGGGCGACGCGGTCTACGTGATGCCCTACCTGTCCTGCGGCCACTGCATCGCCTGCCGCCAGGGCAAGACCAACTGCTGCGTTCGCATCCAGGTGCTGGGCGTGCATCGCGACGGCGCCTTTGCCGAATATGTCAGCGTGCCGCAGCGCTTCGTCGGCAAGGCCGATGGCATCACGCTGGACCAGGCCGCGATGGTGGAGTTCCTGGCCATCGGCGCACACGCGGTCCGCCGCGGCGAGGTTGCGGCCGGCCAGCGCGTGCTGGTGGTGGGCGCAGGCCCCATCGGCATCGGTGCAATGCTGTTCGCCCGCCTGCGTGGCGCCATCGTCACCGCCCTCGACAGCCGCCAGGACCGCCTCGATTTCGCGCTGCGCCATGCCGGCGCCACTGCGGCCGTGGCCCTGGGTGAAGGCGACGAGGAGCAACTGTCGCGGCTCACCGAGGGTGAGTTCTTCGACGTGGTGTTCGACGCCACCGGTAACCCAGGCGCCATGGAGCGCGGCTTTCGCTTCATCGCCCATGGCGGGCGCTATGTGCTGGTGTCCATCGTGCAGGGCGATATCCGCTTCTCCGACCCGGAGTTCCACAAGCGCGAGGCGACGCTGCTCAGCAGCCGCAACGCCACGACGGAAGACTTCGAGACCGTCATGAAGGCGATGCGCGAGGGTCTGGTGCCCGACGTGGCGCTAGCCACGCACCGGCTGACGCTGGCCGACGTACCCGCCGGCTTCCCGCGCCTGCTGGACCCTGCCGAGGGCGTCATCAAAGCCATCGTCGAATGCTGAGCATGAAGCCCCTCGTCCAAGGAGTACCTTGGCCGGTCCCCCGAGGGGGCGGCGATGCTTGCCGGTTCGACCGGCAAGCACATCGCCCTGGCGGGCCGGCTTGGGAGCGGCCCGGCGCTCGGCCCGCGATGCCTGAATTCGAAACCGCTCGGCACCCATGAACCCAGGCCAGCCCATCCTGCAGTTCGGCACCAGCCGCTTCCTGCAGGCCCATGTCGACCTTTTCGTCAGCGAAGCCGCCGAGCGCGGCGAGGCGCTGGGCGGCATCACGGTGGTGCAGAGCACCGGCAACCCGGCAAGCACGATGCGCACCCAGGCCATGGCCCGTGCCGGAGGCTTCGACGTCATCGTGCGCGGCCTGGCGCAGGGCCAGCCCGTGGAAGAGCGCAGAACCTGCCGCTCCGTGCGCGAAGCCTTCCATGCCGCGACGGACTGGCCCGCCGTGCGCGGGCGCATGCGGGGGCCCGTGCAGGTGATCGTTTCCAACACCGGCGACGGTGGCTGGGTGCTGGACGCTGCTGACGCCGCCGCCCTGCTGTCCGACGACGCCGCAGCGCCCTCATCCTTCCCCGCCAAGCTGCTCGTGCTGCTACACGACCGCTGGCAGGCGCAGCCCGACGCCGAGCTGACGCTGCTGCCCTGCGAACTGGTGTCGCGCAACGGCGATGCGCTGCGCGACCTCGTCGTGGCGCTGGCCCGCCAATGGCAGTGCACGCCGGCCTTCGTCGACTGGCTGCAGGCCCGGCCGGTGTGGGCCAATTCGCTGGTGGACCGCATCGTGTCCGAGGCGCTGGAGCCGGTCGGCGCCGTGGCCGAGCCCTATGCACTGTGGGCCGTCGAGGCGCAGCCGCGGCTGCAGCTGCCTTGTCGGCATCCCGACGTCGTCCTCACCGACGATCTCGCGCGCTTCGAACGGCTCAAGCTCTTCTTGCTCAATCTTGGCCACACACTGCTCGCTGAGCAATGGCAGAAGGGCCGCCTTGCAGCCGACATGACAGTGCTGCAGGCCATGCAGGACCCGGCGCTGCGCGAGCCGCTCGAAGCCGCCTGGCAGCAGGAGGTGCTGCCGGTGTTCGACGCGCTGGGCCAGGGCGATCAGGCGCGGGACTACCTGGTTGCCCTGCGCGAACGGCTGTTGAACCCCTTCCTGGCCCATCGGCTGGCCGACATCGCGCAGAACCATGAACAGAAAAAATCACGGCGCCTGCGTCCAGTGGTTGAATTAGCACGGCTGCATGTGCCCGGCCTGGTGCAGCCCCGGCTGAACGCCGCGCTGGCCGCGCAATGAACAAGGAACACGCAATGCAACGCATGGGCATGGTGATCGGCATCGAGCCGGACCGTATCGCCGAATACAAGCGCCTGCACGCGGCCGTCTGGCCCGCGGTGCTGGCGCGCCTGGCCGCCTCCAACATCCGCAACTACAGCATCTTCCTGCGCGAGCCGGAGAACCTGCTGTTCGGCTGCTGGGAATACCACGGCAGCGACTACGAGGCCGACATGGCGGCCATCGCCGCCGACGCCGAAACCCGCCGCTGGTGGACCTTCTGCAGCCCCTGCCAGCGTCCGCTGGAAAGCCGCGCGCCTGGCGAGCACTGGGCAGCCATGGAGTGCGTCTTCCATGTCGACTGACGAAGCGCCGCCGCTGATCCTGCTGCACGCCAGCGACAACGTCGCCGTGGCGCGCGTGGCGCTGGCGGAGAACGAAGAAATCGCCGCGCCGGGTGGTGCTGCCTTGCGTGTTCGCGCTGCCATCGACGCGGGCCACAAGATCGCATTGCGCGCCATCGCGCCCGGTGAGGTGGTACTGAAGTACGGCCAGCCCATCGGCGTGGCCAGCACCGCCATCCAGGCCGGCGACCATGTGCACGTCCACAACGTCGACATGGCCAAGGAAGCGCCACCCCAGGCGGCCAGCCGCTCGCCCGCAGCGCCACTGGCCGCCGGCGAGGCGGCCAGTTTCGAGGGATTCGTGCGAAATGACGGCCGTGTCGGCACGCGCAACTACATCGGCGTGCTTTCCAGCGTGAACTGCTCGGCGACCGTCTGCAAGGCCATCGCCCAGGCTTTCAGTGGCGAGGCGCTGGCTGCCTTCCCTGGCGTGGACGGCGTGGTCGCCATCACGCACGGCAGCGGCTGCGGCATGAGCGCCGAAGGCGAAGGCCTGGAGCTGCTGCGCCGCACGCTGCGCGGCTACGCGACCCACCCGAACTTTGCCGGCGTGGTGCTGATCGGCCTGGGCTGCGAAGTGAATCAGGTCGACCCGCTGGTGCAGGGCCTGCCTGCCGCAGCGCGTGAACGCATCCATGTGCTGACGATCCAGC
Source organism: Roseateles sp. P5_E4 (assembly GCF_054049255.1). Taxonomy (NCBI): domain Bacteria; kingdom Pseudomonadati; phylum Pseudomonadota; class Betaproteobacteria; order Burkholderiales; family Sphaerotilaceae; genus Roseateles; species Roseateles sp. P5_E4. The sequence continues at coordinate 10,185 of NZ_JBFUMS010000024.1, forward strand.
AGGCCGGCGGCACCCGCGAAGCCGTCGAGCAAGGCAAGCAACTGGTCCGCGAACTGGCCGCGCAGGCCAGCACGGCGCGACGCAGCACGGTCGCGCTGTCCCATCTCGTCATCGGCCTGCAATGTGGTGGCTCGGACGGCTATTCCGGCATCAGCGCCAACCCGGCGCTGGGCGCCGCGGTGGACCTGCTGGTGCGCCACGGCGGCACGGCCATCCTGTCGGAGACGCCCGAGATCTACGGCGCCGAACATCTGCTCACCGCGCGCGCCGCATCACCTGAAGTGGCCGAGCGGCTGCTGGCCCGCATCCGGTGGTGGGAGACGTATGCCGCCCTGCACGGCGCGCAGCTGAACAACAACCCGTCGCCCGGCAACAAGGCGGGCGGCATCACCACCATCCTCGAGAAGTCGCTCGGCGCCGTGGCCAAGGGCGGCAGCAGTACGCTCAACGACGTGGTCGAGTACGCGCAGCCCGTTCAGGCGCACGGCCTGGTGTTCATGGACACGCCGGGCTACGACCCCGTGTCAGCCACGGGCCAGGTGGCCGGTGGCGCCAACCTGATCTGCTTCACAACGGGGCGTGGCTCGACCTATGGCTGCAAGCCCACGCCTTCGCTGAAGCTCGCCACCAACAGCCGCCTGTTCGAGCGCATGCCCCTGGACATGGACTTCAATGCCGGCGGCATCGTCGAGGGCTCGCAAACGGTGGCCGAGGCGGGCGAGGCGCTGTTCCGGCTGATCGTGGAGACGGCGTCGGGCCGTCTCACGCTGAGCGAGCAGCATGGCCTGGGTGACAACGAGTTCGTGCCCTGGCAGCTGGGCGCCGTCATGTGAGGCGCGTGGCGCCAGCGCCGCGCTAGACGGCGATGGCGCGCCGCACAGCCGATTCGGACGGTTCGCCGATCCAGCGACCGTGCGAGGCCAGCAGATGGCTGCACATGGCCGCCGCTGCGGCCTGTGGGTTGCGCGCCTCCAGCGCGTGCAGGACTGCTTCGTGCTCAGCCATCGCCGCCTGCCAGGTGTGGGTTGACTCGACACGCCCGCTCATGCGCGAGGAGATCGGGCTGTGGCGGCCGTCGAACAGCGTTCCCACCATGCCGACAAGCACCGAATTGCCGCACATCTCGGCAATGCTGAGGTGAAAGCGCCGGTCCGCCTCGACAGGCTTGCGGTCATGGGCGTGATCTTCGCGCATCGCTTCCAACGCGTCCTCGATGCGCCTCAGCCCGGCCTTGGTGACCCGGGCCGCGGCCAGCGTGATGACCGCACTTTCGAGCACGACGCGCGCCTGCATGAGCTCGGCGGGGCTCTCGCCCAACGCGGGTGTCGCCACATTGCCGCGCTCGGTGGCGGCGCAGAGGTACACGCCCGAGCCGCCGCGGATCTCGACGCGGCCGTCAATCTCCAGCGCGATCAGCGCCTCGCGCAACGATGGCCGAGACACACCCAGCTGCAGCGCCAGCTCACGCTCCGCCGGCAGGCGTGATCCGTCGGCGATGCCTTCGGTCTCGATCAACGCTCGAATCCGGTCCGCGACCAGCTGATATTGGCGGCGGGCGTCGCCGCCGCCGCGAGGTTGACTGGCCATGGCTCACTTGAATCAAAAAATTGGACTGACCAAATGCTATCGCGCGCCGCGCGAAAGATTCGGCTTCGCAAGGAAAACCCTGGCGAAATCGCTCAAGGATCTGACCGTTTGAGGCGCCATGCCGGCGCGAGGCTGGTCGTTGCCTCAGTCGGCGACAGCCGCCCCGACCGGCGGATCGGACGGTTCGCCGATCCATCGGCCGTGCGACGCCAGCAGGTGGCTGCCCATCGCGGCAGCCGCAGCCTGCGGGTTGCGCGCCTCCAGCGCATGGAGGATGGCCTGGTGCTCCGCCAGCGCCACGTGCCAGGCATGCGTTGGCTCGAAGCGACCGCTCATGCGCGAGGAGATCGGGCTGTGGCGGCCATCGAACAGCGTTCCCACCATGCCGACAAGCACCGAATTGCCGCACATCTCGGCAATGCCCAAGTGAAAACGCCGGTCGGCCTCGACCGGCTTGCGCCCAAAGGCATGGTCTTCACGCATCGCCTGCAAGGCCTCCTCGATACGCTGCAATCCCGCCGGCGTGACCCGGGCCGCCGCCAGCGTGACGACCGCGCTTTCGAGCACGACCCGCGCCTGCATGAGTTCGCCGGGGCTGTCTCCCAGGGCCGACGTTGCCACATCGCCCTGGTCCTGGCCGGCACAGACATACACGCCCGAGCCGCCGCGGATCTCGACGCGGCCGTCGATCTCCAGCGCAATGAGTGCCTCGCGCAACGACGGCCGTGACACGCCGAGCTGCAAGGCGAGGTCACGCTCCGCCGGCAGCCGCGACCCGGCCTCTCGGCCTTCCGTCTCGATCAAGGCTCGAATGCGGTCCGCGACCAACTGGTACTGGCGGCGCGTGTCGCTACCGCGAGGGTGTTGAGCCATGTTTCCCTGGATGTGGCAATTGGACTGACCACATGCTAACGCCCCAAATTGCGAAATTTACAGCCACGTCACGAAAACCCCAATGAATATCCCTGCTGCGCGGGATCAATTCGGGTATTCACCGGTCTTACCAAAAAGTCTCAGTGGCAAAGTGGCAATACCAAAGTGGTTTGACCGAACGCAACAGGCCATCAACCTGAAAGAGCGAGCTGCCAAGCCGCCGCGGCACGCTCCAGCTTCGCTGCACTTATTGATCTCCCGTCGGCCGGCGTACAAGCGCTGGCCGGGCCCGTTCCCGCCGCCATGCCGATTCTTCTTTCGCGCCGTCTCGCCCAAGTGGCGCTGGCGGTTGCCCTGCCCCTCGCCGCCACGGCCACCCTCGCGGCCGACATGCCCCGCCTCGCCCAGCGCGACGGCCGTCACGCGCTGATCGTTGACGGCGCGCCATTCACCATCCTGGGCGCCCAGGTCCACAACTCCAGCAACTACCCAGAGGCGCTGAAGAAGGTCTGGCCCGCCATTGCCGACATCCACGCCAACACCGTGGAGGTGCCGGTGGCCTGGGAGCAGATCGAACCCGTCGAAGGGCGCTTCGACTTCTCCTTCGTCGACACCCTCGTCAAGCAGGCGCGCGAGAACAAGGTGCGCGTGGTGCTGCTGTGGTTCGGCACCTGGAAGAACACCAGCCCGCAGTACACGCCCGCCTGGGTCAAGTTCGACAACCAGCGCTTCCCGCGCATGGTCGAGCCGGACGGCAAGAACAGCTACTGCCTCTCGCCCCTCGGCGAAGAAACGCTCAAGGCCGACAGACGAGCCTTCACGGCGCTGATGGCCCACCTGAAGAAGATCGACGAGAACGAGCGCACCGTGCTGATGGTGCAGGTGGAAAACGAGGTCGGCACCTTCGGCCTGGTGCGCGACTTCGGCAAGACGGCACAGGCCGCTTTCGAAGCCGACGTGCCAGCCGCCGTGCTGGCGCGCAAGAAGGCGCCGGTGCCGGGCGCGGCCAAGGGCAACTGGCGCGCCGTCTATGGCGACTACGCCGACGAGTACTTCCACGCCTGGGCCAAGGCCCGCTACATCGGCGAGATCGCCAAGGCCGGCCGCGCCGTCTACGACCTGCCGATGTATGTCAACAACGCGCTGCGTGACCCGCTAGAGCAGCCGCCCAAGCCCTGGAACAAGAACTTCGCCAGCGGCGGCCCGACCTACGATGTCATCGACATCTACAAGGCCGCCGCGCCCGCCATCGACATCGTCGGCCCCGATATCTACAACCCCGAGTCGGCCAAGCTCAGCGCCAATCTGGCCAAGTTCAAGCGTCCCGACAACGCCTTGTTCGTGCCCGAGATCGGCAATGCCGAGCTCTATGCCCGCTACCTCTATCAGATCCTGGGCAGCGGCTCCATCGGCGTCTCGCCCTTCGGCATCGACTACTTCGATTACGCCAACTACCCGCTCGGCGCCAAGACCAACGACAAGGCCACGCTGGAGCCTTTCGCCAAGATCTTCGCCGCCTTCCGGCCGATGCAGCGCCAGTGGGCGCAATGGGCCTTCGAGGGCCACACGCACGGCGTGTCCGAGCCCGACGACCATGCCGACCAGTTCGTCACGATGAAGGGCTGGAAGGCCCACGTCACCTTCGGTCAATGGCAGTTCGGCGAGCGTGAGTGGCCGGGCAACCAGAAGGAGGCACCGCCGCATGCCGCCAAGCTCGTCGGTGGCGTGTCCATCGCGCAGATCGGCGACGACGAGTTCCTGCTGGTGGGCCAGCAGGCACGCGTGCGCATCGACGACATCGAAGGCAGCAGCCGCGCGCTGATCGAATACGCCGAGGAAGGCCACTTCGACGCCAGCGGCAAGTGGGTGACGGAGCGCCGCTGGAACGGCGACCAGGTCGACTGGGGCCTGAACTTCGTCGCGAACCCGCGCGTGCTGAAGGTCAAGATGGGGCGCTACAAGTGAGCGGCGTTCGCACGTCATTCCTCGGCGCGCTGCTCACCACGGCGGCCCTGGGCGCCCTGGCGCAGGCAGCGCCCGACATCACCCTCCTGCCGGCGCCATCGGCCGCCTGGCGCACCGTCGTCGGCCACTGGGAGAACCAGGTCGAGCTGACAGGCGACGGCGTCGTCGTCCCGGCGCCGACCGCCGACTACGCACGAGCCAGCACGCTGGCCGCCAGCGCACTCACGACCGGCGGCAAACGCGAGGCCGTGCTGCTGGACTGGAAGGATCTCTGGCAGGCCACGCTGCGCATCGAAAGCCGCGAGCCGGTGGACTTGCGTCCCTACCTGGGCGGCACGCTGGAGTTCGACCTCGATGTGGCCGAACTCGCCAAGGGCGGTGTGCGTGCCAAGCTCAGTTGCGGCGACGGCTGCGAGCGCGGCGTCAACCTCATCGAGCCGGCGCGCAGCTGGGCCGGCAAGGGCTGGCAGCACGTCGCCCTGGCCATGAGCTGCTTCACGCGCGAAGGCGCCGACTTCTCCAAGGTCAGGCTGCCGTTCGCCATCGACGCGACCGGCACGGGCCGCGTCAGCGTCGCCAACGTGCGCATCACGCGCACGGCCAAGGCCGGGCTGGCCTGCCCCGACTACCGCACCGAGTCCGTCACGCCGGCCATGCTCAACGAGTCCTGGGCCGTCGATTGGTGGCAGCCGCGCCACGAGCAAAAGCTGCAGGAGAAGGCCCGGCTGATCGCCGCCGGCACGCCGCCCGAAGTCGTCTTCATCGGCGACTCCATCACCCAGGGTTGGGAGAAGGACGGCAGCGAGGTCTGGCAGCGCCACTACGCGCCCCTGCACGCACTGGCCCTGGGCTTCGGCGGCGACCGCACCGAGAACGCGCTGTGGCGGCTGCAGCACGGCGAGGTCGACGGCATCGCGCCCAAGGTGGCCGTGCTGATGATCGGCACCAACAACACCGGCCACCGCGCGGAGGCGCCGGAGCGAACGGCCGCCGGCGTCAAGCGCCTGCTCGACGAACTGCGTCAGCGCCTGCCCAGGACCCAGCTGCTGCTGCTGGCCATCTTCCCGCGCGGCGACAAACCCGACGACTTCCTGCGCGGCATCAACCAGCGCGTCAACAAGCTCCTCGAAGGCCTGGCCGACGGCCGCAGCGTCCATTTCCTGGACATCAATGCCGCGCTGCTCAATACCGACGGCACGCTTGGCAAGGACGTCATGCCCGACCTGCTGCATCCCAACGCCAAGGGCTACGACATCTGGCAGCGGTCCATGGCGCCGACGCTGCAGAAGCTGCTGAGGTCGACGCCATGACGCTGGCGGCCACCGCTGCCGAGCCGACCCGGATGCCGGGCGGCCTGCCGTGCCGCGCGTGGGCGCACGACCATTTCGTGTCCAAGGCATGAACACGCCGGCCACGCTGCCCCTGGTTCCGCGGCATCCAGCCGTGGTGGCAGCCCTCGGCAGCGCAGGCACGACCCGCCCTACCCAGTCCTGGGGCCGCGGCATCAACGGCCAGCGGCTGGCGGACCTGGGCGACGGAAGCTTTCGCAACCCCGTCGTGGCCGGCGACCACCCCAACCCCGCCATCCTGAAGGACGGCCCCGACTACTACATGACTTTCTCGTCACGGCAGTCCTGTCCGGGTGCCGTGATCTGGCATTCACGCGACCTGGTGAACTGGGTGCCCATAGCCGCGGCGCTGAACCAGCCGCTCGGCACGGGCTCGCCGACGGACCTTGTCCGGCACAACGGCCGCTACTTCCTCTACCTCCCCTTGCTACGGCCTCAGGGGGTCGGCATCCACGTCATGCACGCCGACAACATCCGCGGGCCCTGGAGCGATCCCGTCGACCTGGGGCTGCAGGGGCGCCTGGACCCAGCCCATGTCGTGGGCGAGGACGGCAGGCGCCATCTCTTCGTCAACGGCGACCGGCGCGTCGGCCTCACGGACGACGGGCTGGCCACCGTCGGCGGGCTTGTCCATGCCCAGACGGCCCGCAGCGCCGCACCGGCCGCGACCGCCGGCGCCAAGCTGCTGCGCCGGGGCGACTTCTTCTACCGCGTCCAGGCCCAGGGCGCCAACGCGCTTGACGGCCATGTGGTCAAGGTGGCGCGAGCGCCTTCCATCGCCGGGCCCTGGCAGGACAGCCCGTTCAGCCTGATCGATAGCGCAGCGGACGGGCCGTGGCGCACCAGCGGCCCTGCCAGCCTGGTGGAAGGCCAGGCTGGCGACTGGTGGATGCTGTGCCACGGCCACGAAAGCGGCTACCGTACCCTCGGGCGGCAGGTGCTGCTGGCGCCGATCGAATGGACGCGTGACGGCTGGCCGCGCAGCAATGGCGACCCGCTCGACCGGGCCCAGCGCAAGCCGCGCGGTGGATCGGTGCTGGCAGCGGGTCTCTCGCTCAGCGACGACTTCACGCATGACCGCCTCGGCCTGCAGTGGACCTTCCAGGACGCAACGCCCGAGGACCTGCAGCGCGCCCGCTATGACGGCACCGGTCTGACGCTGCGGGGCAAGGGCATGGGGTTGTCCGACTGCTCACCGCTGACCTGCCTCGCGGGCGATCGCAGCTACACCGCCGAGATCGAATTCGAGCTTGAAGGTGCGGCCCAGGGTGGGCTGGCTCTCTTCCATGACGCGCGCGGCTTCGTCGGCGTGGGCATCGGCGACGGCCAGATGCACACCTACAGCTATGGCCAGCGCCACGGCTGGATGCGGCAGGCCGTGCAAGGGCAGCATCACCGCCTGCGCGTGACGAACCGCCGCCACCTCGTGACCTTCGAGCACGCGATCGGCGACGGTCCCTGGACCTGCAACCCGTGGCTCACTGAGGTTTCAGCCCTGCACCAGACCGCCGCCGGCAGCCTTGCAAGCCTGCGGCCGGCGCTGTTCGCCGCCGGCGAGGGCGAGGTGCGCCTGCGCCGCTTCAGCTACAACGGCATCGGGCCCGAGCCCTGAGATCCCTCCCAAAGCCCGAGCGCGACGGAGACATTCGCGCCGAGCATTTCCGCAAGAGAAAGGTTGATCCATGAAGTCCAAGTTATTGAAGGGCCTGTGCCTGTGGTCAGCGCTGCCCGCGCTGGCTCACGCCCAGGGCTGTGGCAGCGGCATGGCTGACACCGGTGCGCCGCGCCTGCCTGAGCTGATCATGGCCCTGGTCGACGCTACAAAGTAAACGTCCCCACCGGCAACCACAGGGCCGGCATCGCAAAACGGGCATGGCGTGCTTCGGCGCGCCATGCCCATCTCCACATCTGACACCGCCATGTCCGCACATCTCCCGACCCGCCGCTCCTTCCTTCAGGCCGCCACCGCTGCCGCTGGCGCCACCGGCCTGCCCGCGGCGCAGGCTGCGCCCGCCCCGTTCAAGCCCACCTGGGACTCCCTCGTCGAGGGCTACCGCACGCCGGACTGGTTCCGCGACGCAAAGTTCGGCATCTGGGCGCACTGGAGCGCTCAGTGCGTGCCCGAGATGGGCGACTGGTACGCCCGCCAGATGTACACCCAGGGCAACTGGCAGTACGACCACCACGTGCGCACCTATGGCCACCCGACCAAGGTCGGCTTCATGGAGATGCAGAACCGCTGGAAGGCCGAGGCCTGGGAGCCCGAGGCCCTGATGGACCTCTACGCCAAGGCCGGCGCCAAGTATTTCGTCGCGCTGGCCAACCATCACGACAACTTCGACGCCTACGATTCCAAGTACCACGGCTGGAACTCAGTGCGCGTCGGCCCCAAGCGCGACCTCGTCGGCGAATGGGCCAAGGTCGCCCGCGCCAAGGGCCTGCGCTTTGGCGTCAGCAACCATTCGGCCCATGCCTGGCACTGGCTGCAGACGGCCTATGGCTACGACCCCGAAGGCCCGCTGGCCGGCCAGCGCTACGACGCCTACCGCTTGACCAAGGCTGACGGCAAGGGCACCTGGTGGGAAGGCCTGGACCCGCAAGACCTCTACACCGGCCGCAACATGGTCATGCCCGACGGCATCAACACCATCCGCACGGCCAACGAATGGCATGAGCAGAACGACCGCGTCTGGGACGAGAAGGCGCCGGCGCACAACCCGGCGTTCACCCGCCAGTGGTTCCTGCGCTGCCGCGACCTCATCGACAGCTACCGGCCCGACCTCGTCTATTTCGACAACTCCGGCCTGCCCCTGGGCCAGGCCGGGCTGGACATCACGGCGCACTACTACAACGCCAGCATGGCCTGGCACGGCGGCAAGCTGGAGGCCGTTGTCAATGCCAAGGTGCTGCCGCCCGAGCGCCGTGCCGGTGTCGTCGAGGACGTCGAGCGCGGCCAGCGCGAAGGCATCGAGCCGCTGCCCTGGCAGACCGACACCTGCATCGGCGACTGGCACTACAACCGTGGCGTGTTCAACAACCACAGCTACAAGTCGGCCGCCAGCGTGATCCACAGCCTGTGCGACATCGTCTCCAAGAACGGCAACCTGCTGCTGTCCATCCCCGTGCGCGGTGACGGCAGCATCGATGCCGACGAGCGCCGCTTCCTCGAGCAGATGGCCGAGTGGATGGGCCGCAATGGCGAGGCCATCCACGGCACACGGCCCTGGCGCAGCTTCGGCGAAGGCCCGACCCGCGTGGGCGGCGGCATGTTCAGCGAAGGCAAGGCGAAATTCGGCGCCGAGGACATCCGCTTCACGACCAAGGGCGGCGCCCTCTACGCCATCGCACTGGGCTGGCCCCAGGGCGGCCTGCTGCGCATCCAGGCACTGGCGCAGGACTCGGCGCTGGCGCCCGGTGCCATCGAGCGCGTCGAGGTGCTGGGCTCGACGGACAGCCTGGCCTTCACGCGCAGCCGCAAGGGGCTGGAGGTGAAGCTGCCCGAGGGCCTCGCCGGCACGCCGGCCGTGGCGCTGAAGATCCGCGGCGCTGGCCTGGCATGAAGCTGAACCTGGTCATCGCGGCGGTGCCGCGGTGACCCTGGAACCCTTGCGCTGAAGACACTGAGAAACCCATGAAGACCCTTCTTTCGACGCTTCTGCTGCCCCTCGGGCTGGCCTGCGCGTTTGCGGCTTGCGCCGCCGACGGCACCGGCATGCGCGAACTGACCAGCCTGCAGCTCTCCCGCGAGATGTCGCCCGGCCTGAACCTGGGCAACACGCTCGAGGCCGTGCCGAGCGAAACCGCCTGGGGCAACCCGCCCGCCAACCAGGTGGTGATGACCGCCTTCAAGGCGGCCGGCTTCAATACCGTGCGCATCCCGGTGGCCTGGAACCAGTACGCCGATGCCAACGGCAACATCAGCCCCGCCTGGATGGCCCGCGTCACGCAGGTGGTGGACTACGCCCGCAAGGCCGGGCTGTACGTGCTGCTCAACACCCATTGGGACGGCGGCTGGGCGGACCACCCCACCTACGCCAAGCAGGCCGAGGTCAATGCCAGGTTGACGAAGTTCTGGACCCAGATCGCCAAGAACTTTGAGGGCTACGACGACCACCTGCTGTTCGCCGGCACGAACGAAGTGCACATCGAGAAGGAATACGGCCGGCCCACGCCCGAAAACTGCACGGTGCAGAACAGCTTCAACCAGACCTTCGTCAACACCGTGCGCGCCACCGGCGGCAATAACGCCAAGCGCCACCTCATCGTGCAGTCCTACAACACGAGTCACATCGATGCACTGGGATGCAACGCCAAGCTGCCCGCCGACACCGTGCCCGCACGGCTGATGATGGAAGTGCACTACTACGACCCCTTCCCCTTCACCATCGACGACAAGAGCAAGATCTGGCAGTGGGGCAAGATCGCCACCGACCCTGCCGCCACCGTGACCTGGGCCAACGAGCCCCAGGTCGATGCCGCCTTCCAGGCACTGAAGGCCGCCTTCATCGACAAGGGCGTGCCGGTGGTGCTGGGTGAATACGCCGTCGCCATGAAGCGCGCCTACCCAGGCATGGACCGCTACCGCATGTACTGGAACGAGTACATCACCGGCTCGGCCGTGCGCCACGGCATGGTGCCCGTCTACTGGGACACCGGCGGCCTGTTCGACCGCAAGACCGGCGCGCGCAAGGACGCCGTCATTGAACTCATCGTCAACGCTGCCAAGCTGCCATGAGCAAACTCTCCCGTTTTTCCACCTGGCTGCTTGCGCTGGCGCTGTGCGCAGGGCCCGCTGCAGCCAGTGACAACCCGCGCCAGCGCACCCGCATCGACGACGGCTGGCGCTTCGCGCTCGGCCACGCGCATGACCCGGCGCAAGACTTCGACCACAGCACGCGGGCCTTCTTCTTCGCCAAGGCCGGCTTTGGCGACGGCCCCGCATCGGCCGAGTTCGACGACCGGCCGTGGCGCCGCGTCGACCTGCCGCACGACTGGGCGGTGGAACTGCCCTTCGACGCACGCGGCAGCACGACGCACGGCTCCAAGGCCATCGGCAGGGCTTTTCCGGAGAACAGCGTCGGCTGGTACCGGCGCGAACTCGCTGTTCCTGCGTCCGCGAAGGGCAAGCGCATCGCGCTGGAGTTCGACGGCGTCTTCCGCGACAGCGTGGTCTGGGTCAACGGCCACTACCTGCGCCACGAGGCCAGCGGCTACTCGAGCTTTCGCGTCGACATCAGCAACTACCTGCACTATGGCGGCCGCAACGTCGTCGCCGTGCGCGTGGACGCCAGCACGCAGGAAGGCTGGTGGTACGAAGGTGCCGGCATCTACCGCCACGTCTGGCTGACCCAGACCGAGCCACTGCATGTGGACCACTGGGGCACTTTCGTGCGCGCCACGGTGAACGGCAACCGCGCCGACGTGGCCGTCGACGTGACGGTGCGCAACGACGGCAAGGCCGCCGAGTCGTTCAGCCTGGAACACGAGCTGCGCGACCCCGAGGGGCACGTCGTCGCGCGGGGCAGCGTGCCCACCCGGCGCGTGGCGGCGGACGCCACCGCCGAGGCCAGCGCCACGCTGCGCGTGACCGCACCGAAGCTGTGGTCGCTGCAGACGCCGCAGCGCTACACGCTGACGACGCAGGTCAAGCGCGGCGGCCAGGTGGTCGACAAATACGACACGCCGTTCGGCATCCGCACCCTCCGCTTCGACGCGAACCAGGGCTTCTTCCTGAACGGCCAGCACGTCAAGCTGCACGGCACCAACAACCACCAGGACCATGCCGGCATCGGCATCGCGCTGCCGGATGCCATGCATGACGCGCGGCTGAAGATGCTCAAGGACATGGGTGTAAACGCCATCCGCTCGGCGCACCACCCGGCCACGCCCGAACTGCTGGACGCCTGCGACCGCCTCGGCATCCTCGTCATCGACGAGCACCGCATGATGGGCACGGCCCCGCAGATCCGCGACGAGATGGAGCGCATGGTGCGGCGCGACCGCAACCACCCGTCCGTCATCCTGTGGTCCGTGGGCAACGAGGAATGGGCGATCGAAAACAGCGAGATCGGCACCCGCCTGGCGCGCGAGATGCAGACCATCGTCAAGCGCATGGACCCGACACGCCCCACCACGCTGGCTGCCTCCAGCTCGGGTGGGCCCGAAGGCACGGCGGCGGGCTCCGAGGTGCTGGGCTTCAACTACAAGGCGCAGCACGACATCGACGCGATGCACAAGCGCTTCCCCGAGCGTGCGTCCGTCGTCACCGAGGAAGGCCTGACCTACGCCACGCGCGGCATCTACGCCGACGACCCGGCGCGGGTGCACGTCGCCGCCTACGACAAGCGTTCCGGCGGCGCGTCGACGGCGTCCATCGAGGAGGCCTGGCGCTTCAACGCCGAGCGCCCCTTCATGGCCGGCATGTTCGTCTGGACCGGTTTCGACTACCGCGGCGAGACCACGCCCTACGGCTGGCCCGCCGTCTCCTCGCAGTTCGGCATGATGGACACGACCGGTGCGTTGAAGGACAGCGGCTACTACCTGAAAGCTGCCTGGACGTCTGAGCCGATGGTGCATGTGCTGCCCCACTGGAACTGGCCCGGCCGCGAAGGCCAGCCCGTCGATGTGCGCGTCTACGCCAACACCGACGAAGTGGAACTGCTGCTGAATGGCAGCTCGCTCGGCCGCAAGCCGCTGGCGCGCTACGCCCACCTGCAATGGAGCGTGCCCTATGCGCCGGGCAGCCTGACGGCGCGCGGCTACCAAGCCGGCAAGCTGGTCGTGACCGAGACCGTGGCCACCACCGGCGACGGCAGCGCCGTGCGGCTGACGGCGGACCGCGCACGCATCCGCGCCGATGGCGACGACGTGGCGGTGGTGCGTGTCAGCGTCGTTGACCGTGAAGGCCGCGTCGTTCCCACCGCCAACCAGCGCCTCAGCTTCGAGGTTTCAGGCCCCGCGCGGTTGATCGGCATGGGCAACGGCGACCCGGGTTCTCACGAGGCCGACAAGCCGGCCGAGTTCCATCGCTACGCCGCGCTCGGCCACTGGCGCCTGCAAGGCGTGGCACGTTCGGAAGACGCCGCGGCATTGCTGGCCGGTGCCGGCGAGGCCAAGGGGCGTGACCCCTTCGCCTGGGTGCCCGCCGACGCGCAACCGGCCGACAGCGCCTGGAACGTGGTGCATGCCAGCTTTGCGCGCCCGCCTGCGACGGCCGGGCGCGCGGCGCTGTTCGTGGGCGACATCGCACCCGGTGTGCAGGTCTACCTGAATGGCCGCCCGGTAACGCCGCGGCCCGAGGAAGGCATGGGCGTGATCGACCTCGACCCGGCGCAGTTGAACGATAGCAACACGCTCAGCCTGGTCTTCGCCACGCCAGCCGGTGGCACGCGCAAGCTCTTCGACGACGCCCAGGGCGGCCGTCGCTGGGCGACGCTGCGCACGTCCACCGCCGCCGGGCCATGGCAGCGCAGCGTGTTCAACGGCCAAGCGCAGGTGATCCTGCAATCCACCGGCGGCCCGGGCCGCGCCACGCTGCGCGCCCGCGGCGACGGCCTGGACCTGGGCAGCCTGACCCTCGACGCCTTCTGAGCCGCGCCATCTGCGATCCCACCGCCCATCTGGAACCGGCAAGCTGAACCCAAAGAGCCCCTCATGACCCAGACCTTCAATCGCATCGTCATCGTGGGCGGGGGCACCGCAGGCTGGATGACCGCCGCCGCCATCGCTACCGGCCTGAAGGGGCGCTGCACGGTGGAGGTGGTGGAGTCCGAGGAGATCGGCATCATCGGCGTCGGCGAGGCGACCTTCCCGTCCATCCGCAACTACAACCGGCTGGTCGGCATCGACGAGGCCGAATTCCTGCGCGCCACGCACGGCACCTACAAGCTGGGGATCGAGTTCCGCGACTGGCGGGTGCCGGGCGAACGCTACTTCCACACCTTCGGCGACTTCGGCGAGATGCAGGGGCCGCACGCGCTGTGGGGCCAGTACCGGCGCCTGGCCGACCCGGCGCTCGGCGGGCTTGGCGAGCAATGCCTGCCCACCGTCATGGCCATGCAGGGCCGCTTCGTGCCGCCCGACGACGAGGGCCGCGCACCCTACAAGTACGCCTATCACTTCGATGCCACCCTCTATGCCGGTTTCCTGCGCCGCCTGGCCTTCGGCCGTGGCGCGCGCCGCACCGACGGACGCATCGTCGGCGTCACGCGGCGCGCCGACGGTGGCGTTCACAGCCTCAGGCTGGCCGATGGCCGCGAGATCGAAGGCGACCTCTTCATCGACTGCTCCGGCTTCGGCTCGCTGCTGTTGGGCAAAACGCTGGAAGAACCCTTCGTCGACTTCAGCCGCTGGCTGCCGGTGGACAGCGCCTGGGCGTGCCCCTGCGAGCGCACCGGCACGGCGCTGACGCCCTACACCCGCGCGACCGCGCTGGAAGGCGGCTGGGCCTGGCGCATCCCGCTGCAAAGCCGCACCGGGCATGGTCATGTCTTCAGCAGCCGCCATATCGACGCCGACCGCGCCCGCGATCAGCTGCTGCAGCAGCTGGACGGCAAGCCCCTGGCCGAACCGCGGCTGCTGCGCTTCACCACCGGCCACCGCGAGCGCTTCTGGGTCCACAACGTCGTGGCGCTCGGCCTGTCTTCGGGCTTCCTGGAGCCGCTGGAATCAACCAGCATCTTCCTGATCCAGAGTGGCCTGGGCCACCTGATGGGCTTGTTAACGTCCGGTCAGCCGATCAGCGAGGGCGTGGTGGCCGACTACAACGCGCGGGCCGTGCGCGAGTTCAGCCGCATCCGCGACTTCATCATCCTTCACTACTGCCTCACGGCGCGCCGCGACAGCGCGCTGTGGCGCGACATGGCGACGATGGAGCTGCCCGAAACGCTGGCCTTCAAGATCGACGCCTGGCGCCGCCTGGGCCTGCTGCACCTGCAGGGCGACGAGGGCTTTGACGAGCACAGCTGGCTGGCCATCCATGCCGGCATGCAGCACTGGCCCGAACGCACCGACCCGGTTCTGCAGGAAATGCCGCCCGACGAGGCGCGACAGGCCCTGCAGCAGCGCCGCCACGCCATCGCCGAGTCGGTTGCCCGGCTCCCCTCGCATGAGGCCTTCCTTGGCCAGGTGTTGGCCAGGGGCGGTGCATGAACGGCGCCCCGCCCCGCCGCCGTGCCGCCTGGCGCTGGCGGTGGCAGGCTCCCATCTATGCCCATGAACCCGTTTTAAGTTGCTGAAGTAGAAGACCATGAACCCGATTCCACCCGAGGCCGGCAAGCCCACCACCGAAACCGGACAGCAGCAGCAATGGCGGCGGGGGGTCAACGGCTATGCGCTGACCATTGCGGTGATCGTCCATCTCATCCTGCTGGCGGCGGTGCTGATGTGGCGCACCCGCGTGCCGCCCCCAGAGAAGCCCCGCATCACGGATGTGAGCATCGTTGAGCTCAAGACCCCGCCAAAGCCTCCCGAGCCCCCGCCACCCGCCCCAAAGATGCCCGACCTGCCGCCCCCGAGCATGCCGCCCATGCCCGAACTCCCGGTGATCGAGGTGCCCAAGGTCGCGCCCGTGCCGCAAGCCGTCGCGCCCGTGGTGGCGGTGGCGCCGGCACCGCCGGCTGTCAGCGTGGCCCCGCCGCCAGCGCCTGCCCCGGCGGCCAGCAGCGCGGCGCCGGCC
>NZ_JBFUMS010000025.1:0-23062 GCF_054049255.1 Roseateles sp. P5_E4
TCGTTCTTGAAGCGCGCATCCAGTGCCGTCAGATCAAGCTCGTGCTCAACCAGGTAGTCCAGCGCGAAGGCGAAGCTGCCCGGCAAGATCTGTTCTGACAGCACCACCGGCAGCAACAGCGCGTGGCGATCACAGGGCTTGTAGCGGGGCATCGCGGGACTCCTGAACGAGTCCGCTCATTTGACGCACTAGGCGTCAAGAAATGAATCGGTGGCGACCCGACTTCAGGTTATTTGACAGCCTCAACGTAGAAGGTGAGCGGCGCCACGCAGTGGCGTCCGTTCTAGCGACTGGTTCTCTGGAGCTTTTGCGGGGCACATTCCGACGGGTTTCAACGCACCACTCTGTGCGCAAAACAGCCCTCGCAAGGCTGATACGTTCACGCTGCGTTGCTGGCTCGTCCGCACCAAGCCCGCTTGGGCGTGCGCGCCAGCTACGCAGCGCAAGCTAGCAGTTTTTCGACGCTGTATAAACATACAGTCTTTCGATTATCCTGTTAGGTTTTCTGTAGCAGAAGATCAAGGGAACGTGTTCTGTGGAGACAGGCGGCGCTGCCTAGGCAGGCGCGCTGCGCTCTAGATCGGCGCATTGCGGCGCAGGCAAGTGCTTGAATCAACACAGAAATTCTCCCGTTCCACTGCATTCCATACAGCATTAAATTTCCGTCAAAAGCGGCGCGCACTTACAAGTTCTCTGCTGTGCGTTTTGCTTGCCGTTGACGCCTGATGATGCCAGCGGCGCTGGCTCTCGCCCCGCCGCCGCCAACCGCTGCAGGCCCAGGTTTTCCCTGGTAGTTCCACCCCTACAAAAACTCGCCGCCCCTCACGATTCCCCAACGACGCACTGATTCCTAGAGTCGCTCCCATCCTGAGGAGCACTCGATGACCCACGATCCCTACGACGCCGACCGGCCTTTGCTGATGCATTGCGCCTGCGGCCAGCACACCAGCGCTGCTGACCATGCTGCTGCCGAACTGCGCGCACGCAGCGAAACGGCCGACTTCGAGGCCGAGTCCGCCAGCTTCGTCGAAGCCACGATCGTGAAGGCGCTGTTCCCGCAGGACGCACTGCGCCGCCGCTTCCTGAGGGCTGTCGGCCGCAACACCGCAATGGCCGCCATCGGCAGCGTGCTGCCGATCGCCTCGTTGCAGGCCATGGCGCAGGGCGGTCAAGGGGCGCTGGAGAAGAAGGACCTGAAGATCGGCTTCATCCCCATCACCTGTGCCACGCCGCTGATCATGGCGCACCCGCTCGGCTTCTATGCCAAGCTGGGGCTCAACGTGGAGGTGGTGAAGACGGCGGGCTGGGCGTTGATCCGCGACAAGATGATCAACAAGGAGTACGACGCGACGCACTTCCTGTCGCCGATGCCGCTGGCCATCAGCCTGGGCCTGGGCGCGCCGGCCACGGCGATGAACGTGGCGACCATCCAGAACACCAACGGCCAGGCCATCACGCTGAGCGTCAAGCACAAGGACAAGCGGGACCCGGCGAGCTGGAAGGGCTTCAAGTTCGCGGTGCCCTTCGAGTATTCGATGCACAACTTCCTGCTGCGCTACTACGTGGCGGAAGCGGGGCTGGACCCGGACCGCGACATCCAGATCCGCGTGGTGCCGCCACCCGAGATGGTGGCCAACCTGCGCGCCGGCAACATCGACGGCTTCCTGGGCCCGGACCCGTTCAACCAGCGCGCCGTGTACGAGGAGGTGGGCTTCATCCACCTGCTCACCAAGGAGCTGTGGAACGGCCACCCCTGCTGCGCCTTCGGCACGAGCACGGAGTTCATCCAGAAGAACCCCAACACCTTCATCGCGCTGTACCGCGCGGTGCTGACCGCCGCGGCCATGGCCCGCGAAGCCAAGAACCGCGAACTGATCGCCAAGGTCATCGCGCCGCAGGCCTATCTGAACCAACCCGAGACCGTCATCGCCCAAGTGCTGACGGGCAAGTTCGCCGATGGCCTGGGCAACGTCAAGGTCGTGCCGGACCGTGCCGATTTCGACCCCATGCCCTGGCAGAGCATGGCCGTGTGGATGCTCACGCAGATGAAGCGCTGGGGCTATCTGAAGGGCGACGTGAACTACAAGCAGATCGCCGAGAAGGTCTTCCTGCTGACCGATGCGCGCAAGCAGATGAAGGCGCTCGATCAGGCCGTGCCCGAGGACAAGACGGGCGGCTATCCGAAGTTCAAGGTGATGGGCAAGGAGTTCGACCCGACGAAGCCGGATGCCTACATCAACAGCTTCGCGATCAAACGCACATGAAGCCCTCGCTTGCTTTCCGCGCCGGCCTGCTGTCTCTGCTGCTGCTTGGCTGTCTGCTCGGCCTGTGGCACCTGGCCACTCTGGGCAGCGGCGCCAGCGCCGCGCCCACGGCTGCCATGACACCCGAGCAGATCGAATACGCCAAGCTGATGGGCAAGCCCGTCGACGCGACGCCGGCGGCTGCGAAGAGCGGCTTCCCGACGCTGGCGCAGATGGGCCGCACGGTCGTTCACCACCTGTCCGAACCCTTCTACGACCGCGGCCCCAACGACAAGGGCATCGGCCTGCAGCTGGCCTATTCGCTAGGCCGCGTGGGCCTGGGCTATCTGCTGGCAGCGCTGGTCGCCATCCCACTGGGCTTCGTCATCGGCATGAGCCCGCTGATCTACCGCGCGCTGGACCCGTTCATCCAGGTGCTCAAGCCCATCTCGCCGCTGGCCTGGATGCCGTTGGCGCTCTACACGATCAAGGACTCGGCGGCGAGCGGCATCTTCGTGATCTTCATCTGCAGCCTGTGGCCGATGCTGATCAACACGGCTTTCGGCGTGGCCGGCGTGCGGCGCGAGTGGCTGAACGTGGCGCGCACGCTGGAGGTGAGCCCGCTGCGCCGTGCCTTCGAGGTCATCCTGCCGGCGGCGGCGCCCACCATCCTGACGGGCATGCGCATCAGCATGGGCATCGCCTGGCTGGTCATCGTCGCGGCCGAGATGCTGGTCGGCGGCACGGGCATTGGCTACTTCGTCTGGAACGAGTGGAACAACCTGAGCCTGCCCAACGTCATCTTCGCCATCCTCGTCATCGGCCTCGTCGGCATGGCGCTGGACCTGCTGTTTGCCCGCGCGCAGAAGGCCGTGACCTATGTCGACTGAACTCGTCCAAGTGCAGGGCCTGGCCAAGCGCTATGGCGACGCGACCGTCTTCGATCACGTCAACTTCACACTGACCGAAGGCGAGTTCGTCTGCATCATCGGCCACAGCGGCTGCGGCAAGACGACCATCCTCAACGTGTTGGCCGGGCTGGAGCAGGCGAGCGACGGCCATGTCTTCATGGCGCAGCGCGAAGTGAACGCGCCAGGGTTGGAGCGCGGTGTCGTCTTCCAGGGCCATGCGCTGATGCCGTGGCTCACCGTGCGTCAGAACATCGCCTTCGCGGTACGCAGCAAGTGGCCCGGATGGAAGCGCGCCGAGGTCGATGCGCAGGTCGAGAAGTACGTCGCCCTCGTCGGCCTGACGCCGGCGTTGGACAAGAAGCCCAGCCAGCTGTCCGGCGGCATGAAGCAGCGCGTGGGCATCGCCCGCGCCTTCGCCATCGAGCCGCGCATGCTGCTGCTGGACGAGCCCTTCGGCGCGCTGGACGCGCTGACGCGCGGCACCATCCAGGACGAGCTGCTGAAGATCTGCGCCGCCACGCGCCAGACGGTCTTCATGATCACGCATGACGTGGACGAAGCCATCCTGCTGGCCGACCGCATCCTGCTGATGGCCAACGGCCCGCAGGCGCGCGTGGCGGAGATCGTCGTCAACACGATGAGCCGTGACCGCCAGCGCGCGTCGCTGCACCACGACCCGCAGTTCTATCGGATCCGCAACCACCTCGTCGACTTCCTCGTCGAGCGCAGCGCCACGCTGTCGCACGGCCGGGCGCCCGAGCACCCGCCTGAGGTGCGGCCGGGTCTTGCGCAGACCGCTGAAATCCTTTCCCTCGACACCCACCCCGCCATTCACAGGAGCACCGCATGAGCCGCCTCGAAGTCACCGAAAAGATCATCGCCACCAAGGTTGCCAAAGGCATCAAGTGGGCCGACGTGGCCACTGAGCTCGGCCTCAGCAAGGAGTGGGTCACCGCCGGCTGCCTGGGCCAGATGACCTTCAACGAAGAGCAGGCGGCCAAGCTGGCCAAGGTCTTCGACCTGACCGAGTGTGAGACGCAGTGGCTCAAGGTCGTGCCCTACAAGGGGAGCCTGCCGACCAGCGTGCCCACCGACCCGCTGATCTACCGCTTCTACGAGCTGATCAGCGTCTACGGCACGACCTTCAAGGAGCTGATCCACGAAGAGTTCGGCGACGGCATCATGAGCGCCATCGACTTCAAGATGGACTTGCAGCGCGAGCCGAACGCGGCCGGCGACCGCGTCAACATCGTCATGAGCGGCAAGTTCCTTGGCTACAAAACCTACTGACATGAAGCCGCCGCTTCCACCCTTCACGCCAGAGTCCGCGGTGCAGAAAGTGCGCCTGGCCGAAGACGCCTGGAACAGCCGTGACCCCGACCGCGTCGTCGGCGTCTACACGGACGACACGGTCTGGCGCAACCGAGCCGAGTTCCCGGTCGGCCGCGAGCAGGTGCATGGCTTTCTCGTGCGCAAGTGGGCGCGCGAGCTGGACTACCGCCTCATCAAGGAGCTGTGGGCCTTCAGCGACCACCGCATCGCTGTGCGCTTTGCCTACGAGTGGCACGACGACTCCGGCCACTGGTACCGCAGCTATGGCAACGAGAACTGGGAGTTCACCGCAGAGGGCCTGATGCGGCGGCGCTTTGCCAGCATCAATGACCTGCCCATTGCGACATCGGCGCGGCTGTTCTTCTGGCCGCTGGGCCGGAGGCCGGATGAGCATCCGAGCCTGAGTGACCTGGGGCTCTAGGCGCGGACGGCCAGCATCACCGCGTAGGCCTTGAACACTGCCGTCGCCGCTTGCCCCACCGCCAGCGCCAGGCCGTCGACCGCGTCATTGGTGACGCTCGCCGTGACAACCGTGCCGCCCGGCAGCGTCACGCCGATCAGCGACGACACCGCGCCACGCTCCACACGTGACACGGTGCCGGCCAACTGATTGCGTGCCGACAGCTTGTAGCCACCGAAGTCCGTCACCAGCACGACCTCGCTGGACTTCACGAGGGCCAGTGCCTCCTTGCCCGTCTGCACCTGCAACTCCTGCGCGGCCTCGGTCGTCAGCGAGGCGGTGACATGCTGGCCGCCGTCCAGCGCGACGCGCACCGTCGTCGTGGCCGGGCCGGGGTTCACGCCCGAGATGCGGCCGAAGAACTGGTTGCGGGCGGTGGTCTTCATGCTCATCCTTTTCAGCAGCGCGTCGAGCGCCGGTTGGGTGGCCAGCCAGGCGGCCTGTTCGTGCAGGAAGGCGGTGTGTCGGGCCTGAAGTTCACGCCAGGCGGCGAGCAGGGCATCGCCCTCGGCAGTCAGTCGCGTGCCGCCGCCACCGGCGCCACCCGTGGCCTTGTCGACCAGCGGTGAGTGCGTCAGCGCCGTGGCCGCATCCAGTACCAGCCAGGCGCCCTTGTAGCTGTAGCCGGCGGCGCGGGCGGCCTTCTGCAGCGAGCCAGTCAGCGCGAGAGCCGCGAGCAGGTCGAAGAAGCGGCCGTCCAGCCGGCCGGCCAGGCGCAACTCGCCTTGCAGCAGCGGGTGGTCTGGGGTGCTCATAGCAGTCGGGCGCGCAGCTCGGGGTCGTCGGCCTGCAGCCGCTGGCTGACCTGGCCGCCCTCGACCAGCACGATCTCGTCGGCCAGCGTCAGCACGTCGTCGGCATCGTGGCTGACCATGACGGCCGGGATGCCCCATTGCGCTAGCACGCGCTGCAGCTCAGCGCGCAATTCGCGGCGCAGCGCGCTGTGCAGGGCGGCGAAGGGTTCGTCCAGCAACAGCACGTTGGGGTTGCAGGCCAGCGCCCGGGCCAGCGCCACGCGTTGCTGCTGGCCGCCGGAGAGCGTGGCCGGTTTGCTGCGCGCCATGGCCGTGAGGCCGAAGGATTCGATCAGCTCGTCCACCCGCGCCGCGTCCTCGGGCTTCAGCCGCTTGCGCCAGTTCGTCAGACCGAAGGCGATGTTGTCGCGCACGCTGAGGTGGGGGAACAGGGCGTAGTGCTGGAAGAGGTAGCCCACGCCGCGCGCCTCGGGGGGCAGGTTGACGCCGGCGGCAATGTCCAGCAACGCGCGGCCGTTCAAGCGCACGTGGCCGGCACGCACTGGCAGCAGCCCGGCCATGGCCTGCAGCGTCAGCGACTTGCCGGCGCCCGATGGGCCGTAGAGGGCGATGAAGGGCGCATCGGTCGCGAAGGCAATGTCGAGGTCAAAGCGGCGCCGGGCGTCGCTGACTGAAAGTTGCAGGCGAACGTCGATCAAGGTTTGCCGAAACCGTACTTGGCCAGGATGCCCTGGGCTTCGGCCCCGCCGAGGAAGGCGACGAAGTCTCGCGCCAACGCGGCCTGCCGGCTGCCCGCCACGACGGCGGCCGGGTAGGTGATGGGCGTGTGGCCGCCGACCGCCGCGACCACGCGCAGCTTGTCCTTGGCGATCTCGGCGTCGGTGCGGTAGACGAAGCCGGCTTCCACCTCGCCGCGAGCGACGTAGTCCAGCACCTGGCGCACGTTGTCGGCGAAGACAAGCTTGGGGCTCAACGCCGACCAGAGCTGTGCGGTCCCCAGGGCCTGCTGCGTGTATCGGCCCACGGGTACGGAGGCCACCTTGCCAACCGCGATGCGCTTTACGGCGGGCAAGGTCAGGTCGGTCACGCGCTTGACGGGGCTGTCCGGCGGCGCCACCAGTACCAGCGTGTTGCTCGCGAAGTCGCGGCGAGTGCCGGTGGCGATGAGCTGTTGGTCGGCACTGCGGTTCATCGTCTCCTGGTCGGCGCTGACGAAGACGTCCACCGGTGCGCCCTGGGCAATCTGCTGCAGCAGCACGCCCGAGGCGGCGAAGTTGAAGCGCAGCGTCGCGCCAGGCTTGACCGCTTCGAAGCGCGGGGCGATCTCCTTGAAGGCGTCGGTCAGGCTGGCGGCGGCCGAGACGGTGAGTTGCTGAGCCGAGGCCAGCAAGGGAAGGGCGGTCAACAGGAGCAGCAGGCGCTTCATGACGGCGAGCGTTGCAGAAAGCGGTTGGACAGCACGAGGATGGCAACCGAGAGGGCTGACACGACGAGGGCGAGCATCAGCGCCAGGTCGTCGCGACCGGCCTGCACGGCGTCGTAGATGGCCATGGAGGCGGTCTGGGTCTGGCCCGGAATGGAGCCCGCCACCATCAGCGAGGCGCCGAACTCGCCCATCGCACGGGCGAAGGCCAGCAGCGTGCCGGCGAGGATGCCGGGCCAGGCCAGCGGCAGCGTCACGCGCAGGAAGGTGCTCCAGCCCGACTGGCGCAGCGTGCGCGCGGCGGCTTCAAGGTTGCGGTCGACCTGGGAGAAGGCGCTGCTGGCGCCCTTGAGCACCAGCGGCAGGGCCACCAGCGTCGAGGCGATGACGGCGCCGTGCCAGTTGAAGATGATGGTGTAGTCGAAGTGTTCGCGCAGCCAGCCACCGAGCACGCTGCGCCGACCCATCAGCACGAGGATGCCGTAACCCAGCACGGTCGGCGGTAGCACCAGCGGCAGCATGCAGATGGCCTCCAGCAGACCCCGGCCCGGGAGCCTGGTGCGCGCGAACACCCAGCCCAGGGCGACGCCCAGCACCAGGGCCAGCGCCGTTGCGACGACGGCCACGCGCAGCGTCAGCGCCAGCGGCGCGGCGTCGAACTGGCTCCAGAGGTCGGTTGGCATGGTGGCGTAATGTAATCAACTACATCACGAATGGCCGGCCGAAGCGTGGACAGGCCACGGCGCACTATGCTGTCAAGCAACATCATGGACCTGCTGATCGATCTCTTTGCCCGCTACGGCCTGCTTGCCGTGGCCGTCGCCGTGCTGCTGCACCAGCTCGGCGCGCCGCTGCCGTCCACGCCCCTGCTGCTGCTGCTGGGCGCGGAGTCAGCGGCACGCGAGGGCTTCGCGTTGCGTGCCTTCACCGCGATCACGCTGGCCGCGATGCTGGCCAATGTGCTTTGGTTCTGGGCCGGCCGGCGCCTGGGGCGGCGTGTGCTGGCGGCGCTGTGCCGCATTTCCATCTCGCCGGACAGCTGCGTGCGCCAGAACGAGATCAGCTTCGCCCGTCGCGGCGTGCTGACCCTGCTCATTGCCAAGTTCGTGCCGGGGCTGTCCATGCTGGCGCCGCCGCTGGCCGGCGCCCTGGGCATGACGGCGGGGCGCTTCCTGACCTGGAACCTGCTCGGCTCGGCCCTCTGGGCCGCGGCGGGCCTGGCGGCTGGCCGCGTCTTCCATGCGCAGATCGATGCCGTGCTGCGTGAGCTGAGCCAGTTGGGCGGCGCCGCCCTGGCCCTCGGCGCCGCGGTCGTGGCCGCCTATCTCGGCTGGCGGTTGTGGCGGCGCGCCGCCGTTCGACGCGAGCTGAGCCGCCTGGAGCGCCTCGATCCCGCGGACGTGTTGGCGCTGATGCAGCAGGGCAGCAATATCGTTTTCGTCGACGTGCGCGGCGCGCCGCTGGCCAGCCGCCTTC
This sequence comes from Roseateles sp. P5_E4, assembly GCF_054049255.1. NCBI lineage: Bacteria > Pseudomonadati > Pseudomonadota > Betaproteobacteria > Burkholderiales > Sphaerotilaceae > Roseateles > Roseateles sp. P5_E4. The sequence continues at coordinate 8,601 of NZ_JBFUMS010000025.1, forward strand.
CCGGCGCGCGCCATCTCGACCTCGGTGCCCTGGGCGACGCGGCCCTGGTGGGCTGGCCGTTGGAGGCGGAGTTCATCACCTATTGCGCCTGTCCCAACGATGTGTCTGCCGCGCGCGCCGCGCAGTGGTTGAAGGCCAGGGGCCACCAGGCCCGTGTGCTGCGCGGCGGCATCGACGCCTGGGCGCAGGCCGGCCATGCCCTCGAAACGGCATGAATTCATGTTCGGCCGGCATTGAGTGGTGGGTGTTGGATCTGGTATTTACCCTACAATCGGGTTTACCCTAGATCGACGAGCGGGCCACGAGCCCAAACCACCATGAGCCTGATCCAAAACTTGCTGCAATCTCTGCGCACCGCGCTGACCGTTGACACCGTCTCCGACGTCGAAGAGCGCTATCTGTCCAGCGCCATTGACCACGCCGACCTCGAGCGCCGCATTGCAACCCAATCGCGTGCCTCCATGTCGATGGCACCGATGAACATCGGTCGCTGAGCCAAGCCGGCTTCGCAAAAACGGCCCCGTCAGGGGCCGTTGTCGTTTCCGGGCTGCGCTTACTGGATCAGGCCGTTCTTCAGCGCGTAGTAGGTCAGGTCGCTGTTGGTCTCGAGCTTGATCTTCTCCAGCACCCGGGTGCGGTAGGTGCTGACGGTCTTGACGCTGAGGAACATGGCCTTGGCCATGTCGCCCACCGTCTCTCCCTTGGCCAGGCGCAGGAAGACCTGCAGTTCACGCTCCGACAGCGACTCGTGCAGCGGCCGGTCGGAGCCGCCCCCGGCGACGCCGTCGGCCAGCAACTCGGCCACGGCCGGGCTGATGTAGCGCCGGCCGCGCGCGACGGTGCGGATGGCGTTGGCGATCTCCTCCGGATCGCACTCCTTGTTCAGGTAACCGCTGGCGCCCTGGCGCAGCAGCGCCGTGGCGTAGTGCGTCTCGGGGAAGCCGCTGAGGATGAGGATGGGCAGCTCGGGGAAGCGGGTCTTGATGGCCGACAAGGCATCCACGCCGCTCTGCCCGGGCATGGAGATGTCCATCAACAAGACATCGACCTCGCCGGTGCGCGCCAGCTCGAGCGCGTCGCGGCCGTTGCCGGCCTCGCCTGTCACGCGCAGGTCGACGTTTTCGCCGAGGAACTGACGCAGGCCGGACCGCACGATGGCGTGGTCGTCAACGATGCCAATGCGAATCATGTTGCGCTCCGAATCAGTTGTGATAACGAGTAAAGCGTAGCGAGGGCAAACGGCGTGCGCGATCAGCGCTGTCCTACAAGGGGTATAGGCCGGCCGCTTGTCCTACGGGCCCACACGAATGTGGCCGGTAGCCAGAGCCATCGGTTTTTTGCAAAGTCGGCTCAGGTCACGCAGACCATGGAGCGAGTGATGAAAACCCTGGCCGATACCTTGGCCCGTCTCCTCCCGCCGCTTTGGCTCGTGCTGGCCCTCAGCGCCGCACTTGGCGCCGCCTTGCTGACGGCCTTTGTCGACCTCCTTCAACAGAACGTTCGCCGTGGCGAGGAGATGCGCCACTGGCAACGAGTCGGCGTTGTCCGACACCCGATAGGCGCCGTGGCTGCCGCCGCGCCGCAGGCGCAGCCGCCACAGTTGCCCACATCGTTTTCCCAACACCTTCAGCGATGAAGAAAGGACGCATGATGAACCGCATCCCCACCCCCCGCACGCCGCTGATTGCCGCCCTGGCCCTGGTCGCCGCCCTGGCCGCCTGCAGCAAGCAGAACGACGAACGCACTGCCGGCCAGAAGCTTGACGGCGCAATCGCCGACGCCAAGCAGGCCGGTAACGAGGCCAAGACCGATGCCCGCCAAGCCGTGGACAAGGCGGAGACCAAGCTGAAGGACGCGACTGCGGCCGCTGCTGACGCCGCCACCGACGCGACCATCGTCACCAAGATCAACGCCGCGCTGATGGCCGATGACAGGCTCAAGGCCACCAAGATCGACGTGCGAGCCGAGGACGGCCGCGTCACGCTGGTCGGTACGGCCCCCGACGCCGGCTCGCAGGCTCGCGCGACGACGCTGGCCTCCGCCGTGAACGGTGTCCGCTCAGTGGACAACCAGCTCGTGGTGGCACGCAATGGTTGACAAGCAAAGGCCTCTGCAACTGGATGAGGCCGGCCTGGAGGCGGCGCGCGGTCATCTCGATGATGGCGCGGTCACGCCGGCCTACGGGCCGTGGCGTGAAGACATCGTCAGCCTCCTCAACGGTGCTTTGGCCACCGAGCTGATCTGCGTGCTGCGCTACCGCCGGCACCACTTCATGGCCTCGGGGCTGGAGTCGCCCAGCATTGCCGCGGAATTTCTCGTCCATGCCGATGCGGAACTGGGCCATGCCGACCGGCTGGCCGAGCGCATCGTGCAGCTGGGCGGCGAACCCGACTTCAACCCTGTGGGCCTGCCAGAGCGTAGCCACGCGGACTATGACCCGGTCAACGACCTCAAGGCCATGATCAGATCCAACCTCATCGCGGAGCGCGTGGCCGTCGAAAGCTACCGCCAGATGATCCATCTGGTCGGTGACAAGGATTCCACGACCCGGCGCCTGCTGGAGGACATCCTGGCTGACGAGGAAGAGCACGCCGACGAGTTGAAGGACTGGATGGCGCGTGCCTGAACTGGAGTTATCCATGCCCGTGTTGCGCGCGTTTCTCGTCGAGAACAGCCCGGTGATCCGCGAGAACCTGGCGGGCACGCTCGAGGAAATGGCCAACGTCGAAGTCATCGGCAGCGCCGGCGATGAGGAGTCGGCCGTGCATTGGATGAGCCGAGAGGCCGCCCAGAAGGCCGATGTGGTCATCGTCGATATCTTCCTGAATTCCGGCAACGGTCTGGGCGTGCTGCGTGCGGCTCAGCGTTTGGGCATGGCGGCGCGCCGCATCGTGCTGACCAATTACGCGACCGAGGACATGCGCCGCCGGTGCGCCACACTGGGCGCAGAGCGCGTGTTCGATAAGTGCCGCCAGCTCGACGAACTGATCAACTATTGCGCCGATCTGGCTGCCGGGCGATCTCCGCAGCTGGCGTAGTCAACCCAACCGACGGTCGATGACAGGTGGGCGCTGAGGCGCCCGCTTTGCTGTTCACCAGGTCGCTGAATAGCTGAGCATGACGCGGCGGGCCTGCGGGCGCAACGTCAGCCGGCTTTGTGAACTCAGCTGGTACGAGAACGCACCGCGCAAGCCAGTCAAGCCTTCTCCCTTTGGGCGTTCGAAAGCCATGCGCGATGCCCAGCCGCTGTCACGCTGCCAGACCGGTGTTTCCACACCGCCGCTCAACCTGGTGTTGAAGTTGTAGCTGACGCCAGCCCACAGGGCCTCGCGCACGGCAGCTTGCGGCCCGAGCTGCGCGGGTGAGCGAAGTTGCTGTTCGAGCCCCAGCTGATAGCGCCAGCGCGAGCGTTCGCGCTGGCGACTAAGCCATTGCGGGTCGCGCCAGTTCAGCTCGGGGTCCGATGCGTATTGCGGCGTCGCTTGGCTGGCCAGACCGATACCAGCGCCCATACCGCTACTGGCTGGCACGCCCTGGGCATGAACACCCTGGACGAGAGACAGGCCGAGCAGCGGGAAGAGCAGGCGGAGATTCATGGCGCAGCACTTCAAGGTTTGGTGAGTCGGATGATGGGTGGTGAGCTTCGTCGGCGGTGTCGGCCTGCGGCAGTAGCAGCTATCGGACAACGGGAAGCCCGCATGCACGCGCCGATGCAGTGGCGCGCGGTCCTACAGCCTGCGACTGCACTCGCTGACGGGTGGGGCCATGGCCGCCAGTCAGACTTGCAGCGTGAGGCCCACCGGGCCCGTCAGGAGATCGCCATGAAACCCGTCACAAGCCCCCACGCCGACGACTGGCGCGCCCGTCTGCCGGCTTATGGTGAGTCCACCGATCCTGCCGTCGCACCGCCCGTACGCCGCTTGCGCGACGACGAGAGGCCTCGCAGGCGCTCTAGCGCTGGCGCCTGGCTCCTCGCACTGGGCCTGGGCGCCGCTATCACGGCGATCACCGTTGCCACCCTGCAAGACTCCCGCACCCCGGGCACCCAGCTTGACGACGCGATTGCGAGCGTGCGCAACTTCGGTCATCGCATCGGTCAAACGGTGACGGATTCTCAGAACGCGGCCGTCGAGGCCTCGCGCAGTGCCGTGGACGGCGTTGGCACGGCCATCGATGACACGGGCATCAGTCTCAAGGTCAAGACGGCGCTTGCTGCCGACCCGGCCCTCAGCGCGCCGCGCATCGAGGTGACGACGACAGGCGGCATCGTGCGTCTGGAAGGCCCGGCCCCCGATGCGGCCGCCAAGGAGCGCGCCACGGTGCTGGCCGGAGCCCCACAGGGCGTGCGTGGCGTGGATAACCGCCTGACTCTGCCGCAGGCAGGGCGCGTGGTCGCGGTGGCGGACGGCATGCCCGCCGCGGCCAGTGCGGCGCATTGAACGTTTCTCCAGGTGCGAAAACGCCGGCTCTCGAGCCGGCGTTTTTTCGTCATGCCACCGCTGCGGTATCGCAGCGGTGGCGCCTCATCACTGGAAGTAGCGGGCCTTGGCGCTGGCCTGGCAGCTGTCCTTGGCGTCGCCCGATAGCGAATCGCAGCGTTCGTTGGCGACCTTGTAGTCGGCCTTCAGCTTGGTCTCAAGCGCATCTGACTGCGCGGACGCGACCGCCTTGTTGGCCTTCAGGTCGGCCTTGGCCTTGTCATGCTCGGCCTTGGCTTCGGCGACGCAGACGTCCTTGGCATTGCCGGACTTGTCATCGCACATTTCCTTGGCCAGCTTGTAGCGTGCCTCGTAGCGAGACTCCAGGTAATCGTTGTGATCCTTGACCGTGCCGGTGTACTGGTATTCGAGGTTGGCCAGGGCGACCTTTTCATGAGCCTTGGCGCGCTCGACGCACACGTCCTTGGCATTGCCCGCAAGGGAACCGCATTTGTCGCGCTCGGCCTTGAACATGGCCTTGACCTCATCCTTGGCTTGCGAATAGACCGGCTTGGTCAGATTGGCCGAAGCCGCGCCGGCGAGGCCGACCAGTGCGAGGGCACACAAAAGACGGGAGGTGCGGATTTGCTTCGTCATGGGGATCTCCTTTGGCTTGATGGGTGGCAGCGTCATGCCTTCAACAAGGCAGGTGCCACGCCGCTGAGCTTAGGAATCCACCCGTGCCGGCCGTGTCGGCGTCACGGCCCTGCAAAGGTCGGACGAGGCCGCGTGGGCGAAGCCCGGGTGAGGCCTTGAGTAATGCTCATGCTTCTGGGTGGCGCTCATCCGCCTCGCCTGCTCGTTCGTGATGGGCCTGCTGGTGTGCAGGATGACGCTGCGCCGCCGCATTCCCTTCGCCTTCGCCGCGCTGTCATTCGATGCGTCGGTCACACTGCCCGCCGCCGCCGCCGCCGCCGCCGCCGAAAGCCGAAGCTGAGACCGTCCGATGCCAGAGCGGGGACGGCGGCCTCTGAATCTCACCCAATTGGAGATTGACCGATGAAATGCTTTATCTGGCTCACATGCCTCGCCGCCATGGCTTGCGGGGTGGTCACCGACGCCCTGGCCGCGCCGCCCAAGAAGCTCCTCATCGTCACGACGACGATGGGCTTTCGCCACAGCTCCATCGAGACGGCGGAACGCGTGCTGGCGTCGCTCGGACAGTCGTCCGGCTCGTTTGACGTGGAGCTGGCGGCCGTCACGCCCGTCGAAGGCACCGCTGCGGCGGTCTACGCCGAGCAGGTCAGAACCATGCTGGAGCGCAAGCTGAATCCTGCGGCGCTGAAGCGCTACGACGGCATCGTCTTCGCCAGCACCACGGGCGAACTGCCACTGCCCGACAAGGAGGCCTTCATCCAGTGGATCAGGGACGGCGGCGCCTTCATCGGCATCCACAGCGCCACCGACACCCTGCACGCCTACCGCCCCTACATCGACATGCTGGGCGGCGAGTTCGACTATCACCGCGAGCAGGTGAGCATCGAAGCCCTCAACCGCGGCGCCTCGCACCCGGCGAACCGCCATCTGCCCGCCACCTGGACCCTTGATGGCAAGCTTGAGGAGATCTACGTCTTCAAGAACCATGACCCCGCTGGCGTGCGCGATCTGCTCGTGCTGGATCGGCATCCGAACACCCACGCGCCCGGGCACTTTCCGATTTCCTGGTGCCGGAACTTCGGCAAGGGCCGGGTGTTCTACACAGCGCTGGGCCACAACGAGCATGTGTGGCTCATGCCAGCCTTCCAAAGTCACGTGCTGGGCGGCATCGCGTGGGCACTGGGGCTCAAGTAGTCGTATAAATCGGTGGTCTGGCGATGCAGACCAGTTCTCTCATACCAACAGGAGGCGGCCATGAAAGCTGCGACAGACTGGAAGATTGGGACCCGTCTGACAGCGGGATTTGCAATGGTCATCGCGTTGCTGGCCGCGCTGGCCATCATCGGCGTGACGAAGATCAACGCGGTGAATGGCAGCACCGAAATCATCCTGCACGACCGTTTCGTCAAGGTGTCGCTGGCTCACCTCATCGAGAACGAGGTGAACGCGCAGCTGCGAGCCATCAGGACGGCATTGATCGCCTCCGACAAAGGGGTTGTCGACAAGGAGCTGGCCAAGATCGAGGCCTCCGTGCCCGTGGTGAACGACGCCATCCAGAAGCTGACGGCTACCGTGCACAGCGAGCGGGGCCGAGCGGCCTTGCAGGCGCTGGTCGACGGCCGGGCGAAATTCAAGGAACACCAGGCGCCTCTGATTGAAATGATCAAGGCCGGAAAGGTCGAGGACGGGCGCACAGAACTCATCACCGGCATCCTGCCGGTGCAAGGCGTCTATCTGCATGCGGTCGAGGAGTTCGCCAAGTCCCAGACCGAGAGCATGGAGCAGTTTGGCGCCGAGGCCAAGGAAACCGCCGCTGCAGCGAAGTTCCTCATGATCCTGCTGTCGGCTGTCGCCGTGGGCCTTGCAACCCTGATCGCCGTCTTGCTGAGCCGTTCAATCACGAGGCCGATCGCCGAGGCGCTGCACGTCGCCGAGACCGTTGCGTCCGGTGACTTGACCTCGGAGATCAAGTCGCATGGCCGGGACGAAACGGGCCAACTGCTGCTGGCGCTGCATTCGATGAATCAGAGCCTGGTGCGCATCGTGGATCAGGTGCGCCTGAGCAGCGAATCGATCGCGACGGGTTCGCAGGAAATCGCCACCGGCAGCGCGGACCTGTCCCAGCGCACTGAAGAGCAGGCCTCCAATCTGGAGGAGACCGCTTCGTCGATGGAGGAGCTCACGGCCACCGTTCAGCGCAGCGCTGCGTCCGCGCGTGAGGCCGCTGCATTGGCTGGTGCCGCCAGCAAGGTGGCGACGCGAGGCGGCGCGGTCGTCTCGGAGGTGGTCACGACCATGGGGAACATCAGTGCCAGCTCGCGCAAGATTGCCGACATCACCGGCGTGATCGACGGCATCGCCTTTCAGACCAATATCCTGGCCCTGAACGCCGCCGTCGAGGCTGCGCGAGCGGGCGAGCATGGCCGCGGATTCGCGGTTGTTGCGGGCGAGGTGCGCACGTTGGCACAGCGTGCCGCGACCGCGGCCAAGGAAATCAAGGTATTGATCGGCGAGAGCGTGGAGCGGGTGGATGCCGGCGTGCGGCTCGTCGAAGGTGCAGGCGTGACGATGGAAGAGATCGTGCGCAACGTGCAGCAGGTCGCGACGCTGATTGCAGAGATCGGCGCCGCCGCGGACCAGCAGAGCGTTGGCATCGGAGAGGTCAGCAACGCCGTGAACCAGCTGGATCAGGTGACCCAGCAGAACGCGGCGCTGGTGGAGGAATCGGCGGCTGCCGCGGATAGCCTGAGTCAGCAGGCGCGGCGCCTGACCGAGGTGGTTGGCGTGTTCAAGCTTGGAACTGGGCAGTGAGGGCGTAACGACTGAGGATCGGCAAGCGGGCCCCGTCCGCGACCGCTCAGGTGCGCGACCGGTACCTGCAGCGCCATGTTCGCAGCCCTACTTCTTCCGGTTGCCGCCGCTGAGGTCACTTGCCGGTTGCCCGGCCTTGCCTTGCTGCTCCTGCGTGGCTTTGATGAAGGGTTGCGCCATCTCCAGGGCGTAGCTGAGTTCCACCTTTTGCATCACGCTTTCCTTGTCGACCGTCCACTCCTTGAAGGGCGCGTCGGGCACGGAGTCGCGGCGCATCTCGGCGAGGATGTCGCCACGGGTTACGCCTGCGTTGAGGCGACCCTGCCACTGCCTGGCCCATTGAGCCGTGGGCTCGTCGCGCATGTTCTGTACTAGCGAAACGAGAGTCTGGTGTGCCTCGTCTGCATTGCCGGCATAGGCGTAGGCCAGCGCTGCGGAACGCGCGAGCGCGTCGACTTCGCGCGCGGTCTGCCAGGCCGAGATGACACCCTGCAGCGCAGCACTGTCTGGGGCATCCGTGGCGGCCACTTCGGTCTTGAAGACGGCCAAGGCAGCTTCAGGCGATTGCGGATTCAAGCCGCGGGCGCGCTGCAGATGGCCCTGGGCGGCCTGGAGATAGGCGCGCCTGGCATCACCCTCGTTGCGCTCGGCCAGGCGCAGATTAGCCATGCCCAACAGATACCGGGCCTCGAAGTTGGCGTCATCCCCTTGCAGGACGGCATTCAGCGCCGGCAAGGCTTCCTGCGGGTTCCCCCAGTCGATCTGCGCCCGGCTCAAGGTGAGGCGGGCCAGGTCGTCGTTCGGGAACTGCACCGCCAGGCCGGCGACCTTCTTCAGCAGCGCCTCCCCGGCTGGTCGGCTCGGGCACGCCTTCAAGGCGGCATCCGCCAGCACGAATTCGCCCGCCGCGCGGGGCAGCGCATGGAACCTCAGCCGTGCAGCCGGAAGGGATGGTTGTGCCACCCGCAGGGCCTCCATGCCCCGAAGGCCATACCGCCACATCACCGCGCTGATCTCGGATGCCTTGACGTTGTAGGCCCGTTCAAAGGCCGTCGTCGGGGAAGCGCCGCGGTCGACGAGCCCGAGATACCGGTTCAGGCGCTTGCGCCTGTCTTCCGACGACAGCATGTAGTGCGTCAACAGCCAGGACTTCGCCTCGAACTCCAGGCGCACGCCAGCGTCGCCGGCGTAGTTGTGGGCGTTGGCGAGCCTGTGTTGCAGGACGTCGTCGTATTCGAGGCTGTACCTTCGGCCGTCATCGATGAACTTCAGGTAGCGGGCGATGGCTTTCGGTGTTCGACCCACCACCATCTGCTTTTCCGAGAACCGCACTGCGGAGAAGTACTGCGCGAAGCCATCGATGAACGACGTCGGGGTGCGGATGTCCGTATGGCGATAGAGAAAGTGCCGCGCATACGCCTCGAAGACATAGGACAGCGTGTCGTTCAGCGGGGATTTGTCCAGCTGCTCGTCGCGGAGGCTGGGGACGCGTTCCAGATGCACCCCGAACCCCTGGACGCCGGAGGTGCAGCTGCTGTACAGGCCCACGGCATCGGCCGGCACGCTGGCGTCGATCTCACCCAGGGCAGAGGCGCGGCTGTGGTAGTACAGCGTCAGCTTGGGTTCCGGCTGTTCGGCCTGGCGCAGGGGCTGGGTGTAGATGCGCAGCAGATGGTCGAGCTTCTCCAGGTTGTCCAGCAGCTGGGTGACGTCTTCCTGGCTGGCATCGGAGTACACGACGAAGCGCTGGCTTTCGGCCCGGAACCACGCGGAGAGGTCGCCCCTCTTGCCGGCCACCACCACGCGCGGTTCCAGATTCGTCGGGCCGGATTGCTGGGCGCCAGCGGAGCAGGCCGACAGCAGACAGAGGGCGGCAGCGAGCGTGTTCGCCCAGGGTCCGTTGCGCATGGGAAATTCCTTTTCGATGTGTGAGAGGCGAGTGAGACGCCGCGGGTCCGATTTTCGTCGTCAGCGCGCGGCGGAATCACTGCCGCTGTTGTCTTTACTCGACTTCGCGTCTGTACGAAGGTCTGGTTAGCGACAGCAGAGAAGGGTGGCGCCAGGCGGTGGCCCTCAAGGCGTGCACAGGAACGGTTTCGCCGCTGTTGCCGCGACCGTGGGGGCCGTCTCCATTTGTGCAACCAGCTTTGGCAGGGCTTGCGCCAGTGCGGCGCGATCCTGCGCGGTGTCGCGGCGCAGCGTGACGCTGTCGTTGTCACCGAGGACAAAGTTGCCGATGTACATGGCACGACCTGCAGGCAATAGGAATGCCTGGTCCTTCGCAGCGAACCTGCCGCCGTTGAAGGCGCTGTAGATGTAGTGGCCCGGGGGCACGTCAAAGGCGAAGAAACGAGTCGGGCCTGGGACGCCGGGCGCGTTGGCCTCGATCCGGTTGTACGAAAAGCAATTGCCCGTGATCTTCTGCTGGGTCACGTCGTACTGATCCAGGACCACCCCGAACCGTTCGAAGCGCCAGGGGCGATCAACCGTGACGCCGACCACGGCGATGGCGCGCTCACCGTGCGGATCCAGCGCCGCGCCGTCGTAGGGCTTGGCTGCGTTGATCACGCATCCCGTCAACCAGCCGGTCGCGGCGAGGGCGAGCCAGCGCGCCGCGTGGCGTTGTCGACGCGTCATGGGGCCTTCGGCTCGATGTGCAGGATGACGCGCTGGTAGCGGGTGAGGGCGGGCGTGCCCTTGTCGGTGACCTGCACGATGACGTGCGCCGTGGCCGGCGCGTCCACCTCGGGTGTGCGCAGGCCGATGCGGGCCTGGACTTCGGTGCCCAGCGGCAGCGGGGCTTTCAGCGTGCCGGCCTCGGGGTAGGCCAGCCACAGGAAGCTCAGGCTGTCGCCGTCGGGGTCGCTGCTGGGGCTGGCGTCGAGGGTGACCCAGTCGCCGCCGCGTACATGCAGCTCGGTGGCATGGGCCAGGCGCACGACCGGCGCGTGGTTGGCCTCGGCAGGCGCACGCGTCGTCCACAGCAGGCGGGCGGCGAAGTCGTTCTGGATGGCCTCGCGCCAGCGCCACAGCGTCACGAGCGCATCGTTGAACTCACGCTCCCCGGCCTTGACGGGGCGGCCGTAGGCTGCAGGAACAACGGGCCGGAAGCGATCCACGGCATTGGTCCAGATCGGGCGCGTCTCGGTCTCGACGGGCACGCCGCCGGTGAAGCCGTCCGGGTCGGTGTCCTCGCGGCGCGGGGTGTAGAGCTCGTAGCGCCCGCCCCAGCCGCCCCAGTTCGGGTGCTCGGGCGCGTTCAAGCCGTTGGGAATGAGGCCGAGGAAGGAGGGCGTGTCGCCTTCCATGCCGTAGGCGATGTCGGGGTAGGCGGCGCCCAGCGGGCCGTGGCCCTGCTGGATGTTGCGGACGATCCAGGCGTTGCTGACGTGCTGGTTGTCGATGCCCTCGATCTCGCGGTGGATCGCGGCCCAGGTGGGGCGCGCATAGCTGCCGGGGCTGACGATGTAGAAGAGGCCCGGGAACTCGCGGCGCAGCCAGGCGCCGCTGTCGTCCTGGTCGGAGATGGTGTAGACGCGCAGGCGGCTGACGGCCGCGTCGACGGCTGCTTTCGGGCGCGTGCGCTTCAAGCTGTGCAGGGCCTGCGCCAACGTGTTAGCCCCGCCCCAGACGCTGACCCACAGCGGGCGGGGGTCGGGCCGATCGAGTTCGCGCAGCAGCAGCTCGGAGCCAGGGCTGTCGCGCCCGTCACCGATGGCCTGCAGGCCGTAGCCGGGCTGCCCCGTCACGACGCGAGCCAGCAGCTGCGCGGCATCGGGGTAGGCGCGGTCGTGCTGGCGCAGCCTTGGCAGCACCTGGGCGTAGTGCTGGATCAACCGTTTGATCGACTCGGGATGCACGCCCTGCTTCATGTGCACCGAGGTCGTGGCCACGAGGCCGCGCAACTCGATGTCGTTGGCGTAGAGCAGCAGCCGCACGAGGGACTGGGTGTCGTCGGGCTCGTTCTCGATGTCGGTGAGGACGACGAGGCGCGGTTTGACGAGTGGTGGTTCGGCCACGGCGATGCCCGGCAGGGCGAGCAGGCCGATCAGCAGGGTGATGCAGAGTCTGAGCACCGGTCCAGGCCTCAGCGGAACAGGCGCTGCGCGAAGTGGAAGAGGTTCTCGGCCCAGCTGTCGCGGTCGTGGCCGGATTCGTCGACGTTCCAGAGGTGCGGGACGTCCCCGGCCTTCAGCGCACGGTGCACGCCCTGGGAGACGTTGATCAGCCCGTCCTTGTTGCCGCAGGACAGGTAGAGCAGCGCGAGCTGGCGCCGGGCGGCAGCGGGGTCGGGCAGCAATTCGGCGGCGGGCTTGGTGTTGGGCGCGGAGGAGAAGCCGCCGACCCAGGCAAAGGTGTCGAGGTGGGCCAGGCCGAAGTTCAGCGCCTGGCCGCCGCCCATGGACAGCCCGGCCAGCGCGCGCTGCTTGCGGTCGCCCGAGGCCGAGTACTTCGCTTCGACGGCTGGGATCAGGAACTCCAGCAGGTCGCGCTCGAACTTGGCAAAGCCAGCGGCGTTCTCCGCCGTGAACACGCGGTCTGCGGGCGGCGAGCGGTCGTCGGGCAGCGCGCGGCCATTGGGCATCACGACGATCATCGGCAGCGCCCTGCCGTCGGCGATCAAGTTGTCCAGCACGTTGGGCGCCCGCACATAGCCGCGCCATTCATGCTCGTTGCCGCCAATGCCGTGCAGCAGGTAGAGCACGGGGTAGCGTCGCTCGGCCGAATAGCCCGGCGGCAGATAGACGCTGGCCTTGCGCTGCGTGCCGGTCACGCCCGAGGCGTAGCTCAGTTCCTCGATGCGGCCGGCCACCACGCCGGGCCTGGCGTCGGCGAAGCCGGCGGGTGGCGCGGGGAAGGCACGCACGTCGTCGTCGGCGAGCGTGATCGTGCGGTCGAAATTGGCGCGCGCCCGGTCTGGCGTGACGGTCTCGACGCCTTGCGCCCAGGCGGCGGTGGCGAGTGCCAACAGGGCGATGGCGGCCAGTGTCTTGGTGTGTTGCATTTGGAGTGGTTGGGTCAGGGGTGATCAGCTCTTGCGCCCCATGCGCCAGCCGTCGACCACCGCCTTGGTTAGCAGATTGGCCTCGCGTTGCTGCGTGGCGGTGAGGGGCGCTGGCGGGTTCATCTGCGATACCGCATCAATTATTTTTTCCATCACCTTTGCCATGCCCGGCATACGCTCTTCCTGGATCTGCAGATAGGCATTTTTGTAGCCGCTACGGTGTGTCGGCGTGATGCCCAGGTCGCGCGCCATATCGCCGGATACCATGACAAGCGACATCAGCGTGTCAGGGTCGCCGGTCGCAGCGGCTACGAACACATCGTGCTGCAGCTTGCCAATGAGCGCCGGATCCGCCTTGCCCTTGGCGTCGGGCGACTCCAGCGATTGCAGATAGGCCATCGCCGCTCCTGCAGCACCGCCCTCATAGGCTTTTTGCAGGAGCTCACCGCTGCGCGCCAGCGTGGCGGCGTCAAAGACCTGGCAGCGACGCTGCTCGCGCTGGGCGTTGGTGATCGTCTCGTTGCTCACGCCCTCCTCGCCGCCCATGTCCTTGAGCGCCTTCTTGACATTGGCTGGCATCAGGTCCGGTTGATCGCGGAGGGCGAAGAGGGCTTCCGGGACCTTGGACATCATTGAGCAATGCTGAAGCGTCTGGGCCGCTTTCAGCGCATCCTCCGCAGTCCCGCCGTTCAGGCCCAGCTGCACCTTGCGCAGCGACTCGGTCGGCGATTCGCCTTCGGGCGGTGCTGCGACATTGGCGCGACCGGGCAGCACGGGCCTGCTCGCGGCAGGCGTCGGTACTGCCTGGACCGCGACGGCTGCGGCGCTGGCTGCTTCGGCTGGTGTTGCGAGCGCTGCGGGCATTACGGGCGCCGAAGCCTGCACGGCAACCGGTGCTTCGCCGGCCGGCTTGTGACCGTACAGCCAGGCAGCGGCGCCGCCGGCAAGCAGCAGCACCGCGGCGCCCACCGCATTGCGCGTTCGGTGGCTGGCCTGATCCTTCTGTGTCTTCTTCATCTTGTGTTCTCCCTGGGACCGTCGAATGTCGCCGTGCCTACTGCGGGGCCGAGGCGGCTGCGGCTGCGGCCGGCGGGCGCCCGAGCAGCCGGCGGGGGATGTACTGGTAGTCCTTGCCGTCTGGCTTCTTCCAACCCAGGATCAGCGCGAGACCGTAGCCAGGCCCCTGGAAGTAGCGCACACGGAAATTGCGCAAACCCTTGGCCAGCTTCACGGTTTCCATCAGCGGATAAGCCGCATGGATGCCGTCGTTGTTGATCACCTCCACGTCATCGATGGTGAGGATGGCCCCATCATCAGACAGCAGCATGAGGTCCATGGTGAGGTCCTGCGGCATGTTGACGGTGAAGCGGATGTCCAGCCCGAACCATTCGTTCATGTCCAGGCCAGGGAAGCCCTCGCGGTGGTCGCGCGGCGTGATGTCGAGCTGGGCCAGGCAAACGGTCTTGATAGGTTTGCGCCGGCGCATTTCGTTCACCGACTTGGTGTCCGGTCGGAGGCGGTAGACCTCGGCCACCATCGGCCGGTCCGGTGAGTCCGCGCATTCCTCAAAC
>NZ_JBFUMS010000026.1:0-22789 GCF_054049255.1 Roseateles sp. P5_E4
GCCTTGGCGGCTGCGGCGGCGTCCGCGCTCGCGTTGGCCGCGGCGGCGGTGTTTGGCGCCTCTTGGCCGACGGTCAAGGGGTCTTCAAAAAGCTTGTCGTAGTCCGTGGCCTTGGCGGACGTCAGCAGTTCCTGGTTCATGGCGTCTTCCGGCGCCTTGGGCTCGGCCGCGGCCGCGCTCTCGGCTGCGCCGGCGGAGCCGCCGCCACCGCCACAGTTGACCTTGACGAGGGGGCCGTCGATGGTGACGCCCGCCGGGCCCAGCGTGATGACCGAGCCGCCGCAGACGATCTTGATGCCGGCCGTGGCCTCCAGCACGATCTCGGCGCTGCCCTTGGCCTTGATGTTGACGGCCTGCATCAACAGGTCGGCTGTGGCCTTCAGCGACAGCTTGGCACCGGCCTCGCCGACCAGGTTGCCGGTCGTCTTGAAGTTGCCCGCGCCGCCGCTTTGCAGGTTGATGTCGCCGCCGGCCTTGACGGCCGTCTTGCCGGTGACGTCAAGTCCGTAGTCGGCACCGACCTTGGCGTTGAAGTCTTTCTCAAGCTTGAGCTGGTAGGTGGCCGCACCCGTCGTGAAGATGTCACCGGCGACCTTGGTGTGCAGGTCCTTGCCGAGGTCGTGCATGACGTCCTTGCCGACGTTGACATACCAGTTCTCGCCGACGACCTCCTTGCGCGTGAGCTTGACCTTCTTGGTCTCGTTCATCTCGATCCAGTCGAAGGCGTCTTCCTTCACGTGGCGATGGAAGTTCTTCTGCGACTGCAGCCAGACGTATTCCTTGCCCGTCTTGTCGTCGAAACGCAGTTCATGGCGAGCGTCGGCCGCGCCGTTCTTGGTCGAGTGGGTGCGCCAGCCGCTGATGTCGGAATTGGCGGGCAGGGGATAGATGGGCGTGTTGATGTCGTTGTGCACCGAGCCCGTGATGAGGGGCCGGTCGGGGTCGCCGCCGATGAAGCTGACGACCACTTCGTGGCCGACGCGCGGGATCATCCACAGCCCCATGCCCTTGCCCGCCCAGGGCTGGGACAGGCGCACGAAGCAGGAGCTGTTCTCATTGTTCTCGCCCAGGCGGTCCCAGTGGAACTGCACCTTGATGCGGCCGTGCTTGTCGGTCTCCACCTCGTTGCCCGAGGCGCCGACGACGATGGCCGTCTGCGGCCCGTACATGATGGGCCGCGGCGTGCGGCGCTGCGGGCGGAAGGCATTGCCGCCCGTGCTGATGCACATGAGATTGGCGATCACGCCGTCGCGGCGGCGCGGCAGGGACCTGAGATCGTCGATGGCCTCGTGGTCGGCGAACTCGGCGTGGAAGTTCATGCCGACGATCAGGTAGCTGTCGTCGTCGGCCGCATTCAGGGCGTCTTCGAGATCGAAGGTGGCGCCCACCGTGATGTCATTGCAGTTGGTGGTGCCGGTATAGATCTGCTGCAGCGACTGCAGCTCTTCCAGCCGCATCTTGGCGACGCGAATGGCGGCCGCCGCGGTCGGCTGCGCGTCGGGCTTGACCTGGTTTTGCACCGCACGCGCCGGGAACTCATAGACCTCGGCGTCGCCGAGCTTGGCGGTCGCCGCCGTGGGCAGCGCGCTGTGCTCCTGCTGGATGGCAGACGCCGTCGCGAGGTAGTCGTAGTCGCGCACCACGGCCTTGACCGAATGCACTTCCTCGACCATCTTCCAGTCGACGAGGGTGGGCTTGGTGGCATCGAGCTTGTGGGACCATTTGACGGTCTTGTCGCCCGTCTTGGCCTTGTGCTTGCCCATCGAGTCGATCAGCACCAGGGTGTGGGTGGTGCTGGTGTGCTCGAAGAAATAGTAGATGCCGAACTCTTCCAGCAAACGGCTGACGAAGTCGAAGTCCGACTCCTGGTACTGCACGCAGTACTCGAGCGGCTTGTAGACCGCGGCGTCCTGCAGCCGCCAGGCGAAGTCGGCGCTGTAGGGCGTGAGGACGGCGGTGACGATGTCCTTCACGCTCTTGTTCTGGAACACCTTGGAGTTGCGCGTGCGCGTGGCGAACCAGGTCCAGGGCCGCATGGTGATGCGGAAGGAGTCAAAGCGGCCATGGCGTTCACCGCGCTGGACTTCGGTGATGAAGCCATTGAAGTGACGCTTGGCACCATGCTCGATGCTGACATTGGCACGCGAGCCCAGCAGGGCGTGCAGGTCGATGGACTCGCGCACGCCCAGCAGGCTGACGTTTCCGACCAGGTCGACCTGCCACTCGGGCAGCGCGCCGAGCTGCTCCCGACCCTCCATGCGCAAGACCAGCAACTTTTCACCACCCAGCTTGGTGGTGATGGACATCACACTAGACATGTGTCGGCCCCTCGTCCGATGAGTACATCGACCGGTCCCCCGAGGGGACGGCGATGCTTGCGGCGTTGAGCCGCAAGCACATCGCCCAGCGGGCCGGCTTGGGAGCGGCCCGGCGCTCGGCCCGGTAAGTCACTACGGCCTTCATCTGCGGCCTCAATCGAACGCGTAGGAGAAATCCCCGTCCGCCACGCCCAGGGCGACGCGTGCCAGCGGTTGACCCGAGGCCGTGCGCGACAGGTATTCAATCGACACCTTGGGCAGCACCGTGTTGGTCAGGATGGCGTCGATGATGCGGCCGCCCGACTCCGCGTTGTTGCAGCGCTTGACGATGAGCTCCACCGCCGCATCGCTGTACTCGAACGGGATGCGGTGGTTCTCGGCCACGCGCTTGACGATGCGGCCGAGCTGCAGGCGCACGATGCGGGCCAGCATCTCATCGCTCAGCGGGTAGTAGGGGATCGTGACGATGCGGCCCAGCAGCGCCGGCGGGAAAACCTTCTGCAGCGGCTCGGTCAGCGCGGTGGCCAGCGACTCGGGGTCGGGCAGCAGTTCGGGGTCGCGGCACATGTTCATGATGAGCTCGGAACCCACATTGCTGGTCAGCAAGATGATGGTGTTCTTGAAGTCGATCATGCGGCCTTCGCCGTCCTCCATCCAGCCCTTGTCGAAGACCTGGAAGAAGAGTTCGTGCACGTCGGGGTGGGCCTTCTCGACCTCGTCCAGCAGCACGACGCTGTAGGGCCGGCGGCGCACGGCCTCGGTCAGCACACCGCCCTCGCCGTAGCCCACATAGCCCGGAGGCGCGCCTTTGAGCGTGGAGACGGTGTGCGACTCCTGGTACTCGCTCATGTTGATGGTGATGACGTTCTGCTCGCCGCCGTAGAGCGACTCGGCCAGCGCCAGCGCCGTCTCGGTCTTGCCCACGCCCGAGGTGCCGCACAGCATGAAGACGCCGATGGGCTTGTTGGGGTTGTCGAGCTTGGCGCGCGAGGTCTGGATGCGGCGGGCGATCATGTCCAGGCCATGCTGCTGGCCGATGACGCGCTGGCCCAGCGTGGCGCCCAGGCGCAGCACGGCTTCCAGCTCGTTCTTGACCATGCGGCCGACGGGGATGCCGGTCCAGTCGGCGACGACGCTGGCCACGGCCTGGGCGTCGACCGAGGGCAGGATCAGCGGGGCGTCGCCCTGCAGCTCTGCCAGCTGGGCCTGGGCAGCATGCATCTCGGCGAGCAGCGCGTCGCGGTCGGGTGCCGCAGAGGCGGCTTCATCGACCGGCTGGCCATCACCGCGCAACTTGGCGCGCAGCTCCAGGATCTTGGCGACGACATCCTTCTCCTGCTGCCAGCGCACTTCCAGCGTCGCGAGGCGCGCGCGCTCGTTGGCCAGCTTCTCTTCCACCGACACGCCGCGGTCGCCGATATGCACGCCCACCTGCGCCTCGCGGCCGATGATGCCCTGCTCGATCTCCAGCGATTCGATGCGACGCTTGCAAT
Organism: Roseateles sp. P5_E4; assembly: GCF_054049255.1. Taxonomy (NCBI): domain Bacteria; kingdom Pseudomonadati; phylum Pseudomonadota; class Betaproteobacteria; order Burkholderiales; family Sphaerotilaceae; genus Roseateles; species Roseateles sp. P5_E4. The sequence continues at coordinate 3,812 of NZ_JBFUMS010000026.1, forward strand.
CCTCCACCTCGGCCGGCATCGCATGCTGGCTGACGGCCACGCGGGCACAGGCGGTGTCGAGCAGGCTGACGGCCTTGTCGGGCAGCTGGCGGGCCGGGATGTAGCGGTGCGACAGCTTGACCGCAGCCTCGATGGCTTCGTCCAGCAGCTGGACCTTGTGATGCTTTTCCAGCACCGTGGCCACGCCGCGCAGCATCAGGATGGCCTTCTTCTCGTCGGGCTCCTCGACCTGCACGGTCTGGAAGCGGCGGGTCAGGGCCGGGTCCTTCTCGATGTACTTCTTGTATTCGGCCCAGGTCGTGGCGCCCACGGTGCGCAAGTTGCCACGCGCCAGGGCCGGTTTCAGCAGATTGGCCGCGTCGCCCGTGCCGGCCGCACCACCAGCGCCCACCAGCGTGTGGATCTCGTCGATGAACAGGATGATGGGCGTGGGGCTTTGCTGCACCTCGTCGATGACCTGGCGCAGGCGCTGCTCGAACTCGCCCTTCATCGACGCGCCGGCCTGCAGCAGGCCGATGTCCAGCGTCAGCAGCGTCACGCCCTGCATGGGCGGCGGCACGTCGCCGCGCGCCAGGCGCAGCGCAAAGCCTTCCACCACGGCCGTCTTGCCGACGCCGGCCTCGCCGGTCAGCAGCGGGTTGTTCTGGCGGCGGCGCATCAGGATGTCGACGATCTGGCGGATCTCGTCGTCGCGACCGGTCACCGGATCGATCTCGCCCTTGCGCGCCTTCTCGGTCAGGTCGACGGTGAACTTCTTCAGCGCCTCCTGGCGGCCCATGGCGGCGGGAGCCATCGCGCCCTCGGCTTGGCCGGGTTGCGCGCTGTTCAACGCGCTGCCGTCGGTGGCGCCCAGGCCGGCTTCGCCGGTCTTGCCGACCAGGCTTTGCAGCTTGTCGGCCAGGTCATCGGCCTTGATCTTCTCGAACTGGCGCGAGATGCCGAACAGCGCTTCACGCAGCGAGCGCGTGGAGAGCAGCGCCAGCAGCAGGTGGCCGCTGCGCACCTGGGCATCGCCGTACATCAGCGTCGAATAGACCCAGCCCTGCTGGATGGCGTGGGTGATGTGCTCGGAGAAGTCGCTGATGGCCGTCGACCCGCGCGGCAGGCGGTCCAGCGCCGTCGTCACGTCACGCGCAAGCGCGGCGGCGTCCAGCCCGTAGTGGCGCACGATGGCGCTGACGTCGGATTCGTTGTTCTCCAGCAGCTGGGTGATCCAGTGCACCAGCTCGACATAAGGGTTGCCCCTGAGCTTGCAGAAGACGGTGGCGCCTTCGATGGATTTGTAGGCCAGCGGGTTGAGCTTGCCGAACAGGGCTTGGCGGCTGATGTCAGTCATTTCCAGTTCTCCTCGGTGCTAAGTGACCGAGGCCGCCGTTCAGTTCCGCTGCGCGGAGCTAGATCTGGTGCTTGGGCGCGAGCGAGGCTTTCAAGGGCCCGCGGCAGATGCTTTCGACGTTCATCAACAGCTGGTCGGCCCGCTTGCGCGGGCGCTGGCTGTTGAGCCAGGCGCTGCGCCCCAGCATGCCCACGCCGGGTTGCCTGCCCAGCGGCCAGGCCGGCACCTCGGCGGGTTTGAGGCGCAGGCGCACATCCCAGGCGAACTCCTGGCCGACGTATTGCCTCACCATGGCCTGCAGGGCCGGCAGATGCGGGCCCGAAGGCAGGAAGGCCTGGAATGCCTCCCAGCCCAGGGGGCCGATCTCGATGCGGAACTTGTGCTGCACATCCCAGACCTGGCGGCCCAGCACGGCGCCACGCCCCAGGGCCACGCCGTCGTGCTTGACGAGTCGGGTGCGTTCTTCAGGCCCCAACGGCATCCAGTGGCCACTGAACTGCTGCACCAGGGCGGGCACACGGAAGCGCAGCGCGATCCAGCTTTGCAGGCCATCGGCATCGCGCGCCGAGCGAGCCAGGCGGCCGGCGAAATAGAGCTTGGGGAAGTCTCCCAGGGCGTCGCGCTCGCGCAGCGACGGCTCGGCCAGGCCGATGAGGGCGCCCACGTGGCGCACGATGGGCGCGTCGCGGCTGCGATCCATGCCCACCACCGGGTTGGCGCGCGCCCAGGCCCGGTAGAAGAGCAGGCCGAAGCGATGCAGCAGCATGTCGGCAAAGGCCGCGAAGGTGCGGTCGCCGTGGTGCATGGCCCGCTCGCGGGCGTATTCGGTCAGGTGCGTGGGCAGGGCACCATTGGGGCCGAACAGGCTCAGCACCCGCTGCACGAGGCGTGGCGGTCCGTGGTCGTTGGCTGCCAGTTTGGTGATGGCCGTCGGCGCGAAGTTCAGCGCCGGTTCGCTGGCAAAGCGCACCGGCTCGTCGCCTGGGCGCAGCGCGTCGCCCAGGCGCGGCTTGTCGGCGTGGGCGGCCTCGATGCGGCGCAGCGCCTGGAAGAGGTCGAAGCGGCCCGGGCGCGCGGCCAGCGCGTCGAAGATCGATGGCTCAGGCTTTGCGCTCACAACACTGCCCTGGCGCCCGGCAGCGGTTGCCAGCGCTTCAACTCGCCGCGGGTGCGCGAGACCAGCAGCGTCTGGACAAAACTGTTCATCGACACATGGCGGCTGAAGTAGTGGTGCAGCACGGCGCCCAGCAGCGTCGCGCTGCCACCTTCGAAGGAGAGTTCGTCCACCGTCAGCTGCACCTCCAACCCGCGGCCGAAGGCGATGGGGCCTGGCGCCGGATGGCGGCGCACGATGGGCAGCGTGGTGACGGAGCGCACGCCTTCGATCTGCCGCAGCAGGCCGGCGCCCGAGCTTTGGCCGAACAGGCCGAGCAGTTCGCGCAGGGCCAGCGCACCGCGCTCGGGGTCCTCGTCGACAAGGGACAGGTAGTTCAGCGATAGCAGGGACAGCAGCCGCCAGGCCAGTGCGCCTTCGCGCGCCGCGCTGCCGGGCCGCGACGGGCCGGCCACGACGGCGACATGGTCGACGGGCGCACGGGTCTCCAGCGTCAGGCCACCATGATCGCGGCCGGCGGGCATGAAGAGCGGCAGGTCGCGGTTGGTGCAGCGGATCTTGGCGGCCAGCTGGCGCAGATCGGCCCGGTAGGGCGCGCGCTGCAGGTCGACCAGGGACAAAAAGACCTCGCTGCCGACATAGGCCGAGCGCGGCCCCTCGCGCTTGGCGCGGTCGCTGGCCAGACGCGGCTCGCGCAGCAGGCTGAAATAGCCGGAGGCGCCGGCCGGGTCGGCGTGGGGCACGTCGAACAGCGGCAGGAACTGCAGCTCGTCGGTGTCGCTGGAGAAGCCGGTGACCGAGGCGACGTCGAACACCTCGAAGTCGGCGCCGGCCAGCCGGTCGGGGATGACCTGGAAGGCGGTGGCGCTGTCGTCGACCGTGATGCGCTCGGCGCGGCGTTCGAAGAGGTTGATGGCCGGCACGCAATTCAGGCTGAAGTTGGCCGGTTCGCCGCCACCCTCCAGGCTGGCTTCGTAGCGGTCGAACAGCAGCACCAGCTCGAAGCTGTTGCCCGTGCAGGCGGCGAAGCTGGGCCTGAGGCCGGCCACGTCGATGAACAGAAAGCGCTGCGGGAAGGCGAAGTACTCCTGCATCAGCCGCGTGCCAGACAGGCCGCGCAGCGTCACCGGCAGCATGGCCTCGTCATCGGCCAGGCCGACGTGGTGCACGCGGTTGGCCGGGATGAACTGGCGCTTGGCCGCAGCCTCCTTGCCGCCAGGCCCGGCCAGCACGCCGACGCAGCGGCAGGTGGCAAGTTCATGCAGCTTCAGCGCCACGTCCTGCAGCCCGCCCATGAAGAAGCGCAGGCTGTCCAGCGGCAGCCGCGCGAAGCTCATGCCGCTGGGCAGCTCCATGCGCACACGCACGCCGCTCTTGGGCCGCTCGCGCAGCGGCAGGCCGCTGAAATTGATGTCGGTGGCGCTGAGGAAGTACTCGACCTGGCTGACCCGGATGGGCGTCAGCGTGACCGGCTGCGCGGTGCGGAACTCGCAGCGCGTCGGCCCCAGCGGCGTGCGCGCGCCCATCAGCGCGCTGCCGCGCGGCAGCGTGAAGCCGGCGATCAGGTTGGGGTCCTGGGCGGGCTCGAGCTGGGCCACCAGCATGGACGGGATCGGCGCGCCGAGGTTGGGGCAGACCATGTCCAGCAGCGCCTGGGCAAGCTGGGGGAACTCGGCGTCCTGCTTGAGCTGCACGCGGGCGGCGAGGAAGGCCGTGCCTTCGAGCAGGCGCTCGACATAGGGGTCGGCGACTTCCAGGCCTTCCATGCCCAGGCGGCCAGCGATCTTGGGGAACTCGCGCGCGAACTCGCCGCCCATCTCGCGGAGATAGCGCAGTTCCTGGTTGTAGTAGCGGAGGAGGCGGGGGTCCATGATTCGGAGTGTCTCAAGCCCTCAGGTCACGCACCGCGGCCTGACCGGTGTCGACATCGACATCCGCACTCAACAGCAGCTCCAGCGGCACCGGCTGGTTCCACATCTGGCCCTTGATGGTCAGGCGCAGGCTGGTGGGGCGCAGGCCGGTGCTCATGTCGTTGGCGATGCGCACCTCCACCGTGTCCGGGTCCAGGCGCGGCTCGAAGCGGATGATGGCCTGGCGCACCTGGGCCTCGATGAGGGGGAACTGGTGGATGGTCATGGTCTGCCCGGTCAGGGGCAGGATGCCGAAGTTCAGCACCGAGTCGCGCGCATGCGGCAGGCTCTTCCATAGCGCCGTGCGTTCGGGGTCGTTGCGGTTGCCGATGTCCGGCTCTTCACACACCGCGTTGAACAGCCAGGAGAGGTCGCGCAGCACGGCCTCGCGCAGCTGCTTGCGGCTCAGTACGCGGGCCTCGAGGGCCTCGACCTTGGAGCTGGCATCGTTGTCGGTGAGCCGGTCCAGCAGCGAGGGTTGGAGGCGGTCCTGGGCACCGAAGCTGGCCATCAGTTGCCTTCGGTCTGCGTGGCCTCGCTGGCGTCGAAGAGAATTTCTCTGACGGCCATCAGGTCGTGGTCGCCGATGTCGCTGGTCAGCACGCGCTGGCCCAGGCCGGCATAGCGGTCCTCGCCTGGCAGTGCCTGCCATTCGGTCTTGCGCGCCAGGTTGATGAGGCCATCCTCGCTCTTCTCGGAGCCCGGGTAGCGCGTGGGCACCAGGGCGACGCTGTTGCCGCCATTGGTGAAGCTCAGCTGCGCCGGCATCCAGACGCAGTCGCGCAGGTCCTCGGGCGCGTCGAAATGGATCTTGGCCAGGTGCTGGAAGGGCACCCAGGTGTAGTGGCCGTTGAGGCAGACCTCGAGCACCGGGCCGAGGCGTGAATCGGCGTCCGCCAGCCACTCGAAGCGTTGGCCGTCGATGCTGCCCGCACTCGTCGGCGCGGCCTCGAAGGCCTTGGTGGCGAGGTCGGCCGCGAGCTGGCTGTTGCCTTCGGCCTGCTGCTTGAGCGACTCGATGAGCTGGGCCACCCAGGCCTCGGGCTGGCCGAAGACAACCGGCGTGCGCTTGCCAGCAAACACCTGGGCGCGCAGCAGCTCGCAACGGATGGCGTGGCCGACGGTCTCGCGCATCGGGATGGCCAGCTTGTCCATGTCGGCGACGACATTGAGCTGGGTGTGGGCGCGTTCCCACTGGCCGAGCACGCTGAGCAGCTGGGACATGAAGGTGCGCAGCTTGGGATCGGCCGGCTTGGCGCGCACGGCCTCGGTCAGCTTGGCGAGTGCGGCGCGCGGGTCGCCGGCGCGGAGTAGCTCTTCGGCGGCTTGTTGGGGAGAGAGATCAGAAGCCATGGCCGCAGTCCGTGCAGAAGCGGGCTTGCCGCGAGAGGGTGATGCCGCAGGCCGGGCAGCTCTTGTGCGTGCTGGCCATGTCGAAGCCGCATTCGTGGCAGAAGCGCCCGCCCTGGCTGGGCGTCTGGCAGTTGGGGCAGGCCGAGCCACCCCCGCTGGCGGCGCCCTGGCTGGCCGAACCCGCGTCCAGCGCGGAACGGGCGGCGCAGTCGCGGCAGCTGTTGCTGCTGCTGTTCCAGCATTCGCGGCCTACCCATTTGCGGCAGCCGGTGCATTTCTCGTACAGCGGTGCTGCGGCGGCCATGGCTTCGGCCAGGGCCTCGGCCTTGGCACTGCCACCACCGGCTTCGGCAAACGCGCCGGTGGCGCGGCTGGCCTTGTTCAGGTCGTAGAACATGAATGCGAAACGGCTCAGCCAGCCCGTGATCTGGCCCTTGCGATAGGGCCTGAAGGCCGAGCGTGAGCTCTCGCCGCATTTCTCGCAGAAGAACTCGAACTGGAAGCCGGCCGACACGTCGCTCATCGACGTGCTGACGTCCCGGTAATTGGTCAGGGCCATGGGGGCTTAGATTGGAGAACCGATGTTCTTCATCGTGAAGGCGCGCGTCGTGTTCTGCGACGCGGTCTTGGCGACGGCCTGGCCGGTGTTGCTGTGCGAATAGTGAGATGGCGGGTTCTTGTAGACGTAGGCGAGCGAACCGAATTCGCAGGTCCACTTCTCCATCATCTCCGTCATGGTCTCGTTCACGACCACGTCCAACTCGTATTCCAGCAGGCGGATCTTCTGGATGGTGAAAATCAGCGAAGTGCCGTCCAGGAACGTCGCCGAGCGCCGGTGGATGGTCAGCGTGCCCGAGGGGAAGATGTTGCCCGCCTTCATCGAGTTCAGCATCTGGGTGCTGGCGATGTCGACCCGCTTGGTGAACGTGAACTCGAAATTGCGGTTGCGTTCGAGGTCCGCGTACTGCTTCTCCCGCTCGCCTTGCAGCGTGGCCGCCTTTTCGGCTTTTTGCGGGTCGGAAGGCGCGAAGGCGTTGGGATCCCTGGCGATGCTTTCGAGCTTCTTGTTGAAAGCCGCCCCGAGGGCATCGCGCTGGTCCTGGTGGGCTTTCCAGTCCGCCTCGGAAAAATTGCCGCCACGCTGGGCTTTCGCGAAGGACTCCTGCAGCCTCTTGTCCCGCTTCTGGTAATCGTCGCTGGCCGCATGCATCGCGCGCAACTCGTTGCTGCCTTGCTTGTCTGCCCTGCCGCTCGCGAGGGTGAAGGCCGCTGCCGCCTTGCTGGCGCTCTTGCGCTCGTCCTCGTTGTGCAGCTTCCAGTTGAGCGTCTCCACCAGGATCTGCCCCTGGAAGCCTTCGGACGCTGCTTCGCCCACGACCGGCACGCGGGTGGGGCGCAGCAGAACCAGGAAGATGTCGGCGCCGTTGTTGGACATCAGAGGGCCAATGGGTGGAAGAAGGGGGCCGTGGGCAGGTTGTCCTTGCCGAGGGTCTTCAGATACATCATCTTGATGTTCTTGAAGTTGAGGGTCCAGCTTTCCCTCACCTCCTTGGACAGGCCATCGTCTGACACCTCCAGGGTGCAGTCGGCAAAGTAGCCCTGGGTACAGACGACGGTGAAGCCAGGTTGATGGATGGCCCGGCCTTGCTGCTTGATGTGCAGCACCGTGATGGACGCGCTGAGCACGGGCAGGTGGTTGTCCAGGCAGAAATGCATCTGCGAGGAGCCGACGTCAAACCGCTTCTTGAAGGTCAGCGGCTGCATCTTGATGCTGACGGGCGTACCCAGCCCTGCCATCGAGGCTGCAGCGGCGGCAGCCGCTGCGGCCAGGCCGCTGGCTTTGCTCTTGGGGTCCTTGAGGGCCTGCATGCCCCAGCCGAACTCCAGCAGCTCGATCGAGCCTTCCCAGCCTTCGAGCAGGCCCTCGCCCACCACCGGCCCGGCGCCGGTGATGAGTTGCATAAAAATATTTGAACGGCTCATGGTGCCGGGCGCCGCTCAGGGGATCACGCCGACGGCGAAGCCGTGCCGGCCGGGATGTCCCAGTTGTAGGTCTTGGGCGCGCCGAGCTTGCCGGTCTTGTTGTCCTGCGGCTTGTATTCGATCTTGACGGTCTTGAAGACCATTTCGACCTTCTGCGTGACGTTGCCTTCCTCGGTGCCGCTCTGGTTGACCTTGGTGATGAAGCAACCTTCCATCGTCATCGTGAAGTAGGTCTCGGGCGTGGCACTGCCCGTGGTCTTCATCATCTGCAGCTCGACCTTGGGGAAGGCCTTGCCGGTGCAGATATAGCCCAGGATCACGGTCGACGAGGTGTCGAAGTAGTGCTCCCAGTTCATCTTGCCGGGGTTGGGCTTGCCGACGGAAGCGCCGCCGCCCTTGGTCCAGCTGGTCTCGGCTTCGACTTCCCAGTCCCAGCCCTGGATCTCGATCCACTTTTCCTTGCCCTTCTGGATGGACTCGCCATCGGCCTTGTCGAAGAAGGTGAGGAATGCATTGACTGCCATGTTGATATCTCCTTAGGGGTTCAAAGCGCGGGTGTTGTGGTGGTGGTGAGAGATGACCCGTCCTGCTCCCGCGCCGGCGAGTTCTCCCAACTGTCTTAGGCGGACTTCTCGGACGGCAGCTTGGACACCAGCCGCAGCGACACGGTCAGGCCTTCGAGCTGGTAGTGCGGCTTCAGGTAGAACTTGGACTGGTAGTAGCCCGGTGCGCCTTCCACTTCCGAGACCTCGACCTGGGCGGCCGCGAGCGGGCGGCTGGCCTTGGTCTCTTCCGACGAGTTCATCGGGTCACCGTCGACGTAGTTCAGGATCCAGCTGTTGAGCCAGTCTTCCATCGCGTCGCGCGACTTGAAGGAGCCGACCTTGTCGCGCACGATGCACTTCAGGTAGTGGGCGAAGCGATTGCAGGCGAACAGATAGGGCAGGCGGGCCGCGAGTGCGGCATTGGCGGTCGCGTCGGCGTCGTCGTACTCGGCGGGCTTTTGCAGCGACTGGCCGCTGATGAAGGCCGCGAAGTCACTGTTCTTGCGGTGCACCATCGACAGGAAGCCGTTCTTGCTCAGCTCGGCCTCGCGGCGGTCGGAGATGGCGATCTCGGTCGGGCACTTCATGTCCACGCCGCCGTCGTCGGTCGGGAAGGTGTGGGTGGGCAGGCCGGTCACCGCGCCGCCGGATTCGATGCCGCGGATGCGCGAGCACCAGCCGTACTGCTTGAACGAACTGTTGATGTTCACCGCCATCGCATAGGCGGCGTTGGACCATGTGTACTTGCTGTGGTCGGCGCCCTCGGTGTCTTCCTCGAAGGCAAACTCGTCGACCGGGCTGGTCTTGGCGCCATAGGGCACGCGCGACAGGAAGCGCGGCATGCACAGGGCCAGGTAGCGGGCGTCGTCGGACTCGCGCAGGGACCGCCAGGCGGCGTACTCCGGCGTCGTGAAGATCTTGGTCAGATCGCGCGGGTTGGCGAGTTCCTGCCAGCTTTCCATCTGCATGACGCTCGGCGCGGCACCGGTCACCAGCGGCGCGTGGGCGGCGGCGGCGATCTTGGACAGTTCGCCGAGCAGCTCGACGTCGGGGGGCGTGTGGTCGAAGTGGTAGTCGCCCACCAGGCAGCCATAGGGCTCGCCGCCGAACTGGCCGTATTCCTCTTCGTACAGGCGCTTGAACAGCGGCGACTGGTCCCAGGCCGTGCCCTTGAAGCGCTTGAGCGTCTTGCCAAGGTCGGTCTTGGAGACATTCATCACGCGGATCTTGAGCTGCTCGTCCGTCTCGGTGTTGTTGACGAGGTAGTGCAGGCCGCGCCAGGCGGATTCCAGCTTCTGGAAGTCCTCGTGGTGCATGATCTTGTTGATCTGCTCGGTGAGCTTGCTGTCGATGGCCGCGATCATGGCCTCGATGGTCTTGACGGCGTCGTCGCTGAGCAGCGTGGTGTTGCTCAGCGCCTGCTGGGCCAGCGTCTGCACGGCCTGCGCCACGGCGCCGCGCGCCTCCTCGGTCTTGGGCTTGAATTCCTTGTTCAGCAGTGCCGCGAAGTCATTGCCTTCGAAGGTCACGCCCGCCAGGGCCGATGCTGACTGTTCCGCTTGGGTCATGTTTGAAACTCCGGTCGTTTCAGGGTGTTCTTGTGGGCTGCGGCTTACTCAGCCTTGGGCGCGTCGGTCAGTGTCTTCAGCAGCGTGGGGTCGGCCAACACCTTGGCGATCAGGTCGCCGGCGCCGCTCTTGCCGTCCATGTAGGTGATCAGGTTGGAGAGCTGCTGGCGGGCCTCGAGCAGCTTGTTCAGGCCTTCGACCTTGCGCGCCACGGCGGCGGGCGAGAAGTCGTCCATGCTCTCGAAGGTGATGTCCACCGGCAGGTTGCCCTCGCCGGTCAGCGTGTTCTCGACCTGGAAGGCGACACGCGGCTTCATGGACTTCATGCGCGAGTCGAAGTTGTCGACATCGATCTCGAGGAACTTGCGGTCGGCCACCGGCGGCAGCGGGTCCTCGGGCTTGCCGGACAGGTCGGCCATCACGCCCATCACGAAGGGCAGCTGCACCTTCTTCTCGGCGCCGTAGAGCTCGACGTCGTACTCGATCTGCACCCGCGGGGCCCGGTTGCGGGCGATGAATTTCTGGCTGCTCTTGCTCATGTCATTGCTCCTTGCGGATGGGATTCAGGGATTCAAAAGGCGGTGCGCCACGACGGACTGCAGGAGGGGCTTTGATGAAGACGACATCGCGGCATTCCTTGCGACTACTGCAGGCTTTCAGGGTCCACGCCCAGCATACGGGCCACCTCGCCGACGGCCTCGGGGGCAAACTCTCGTACCAGCTGCAGGAAGTTGCGGTCGATGAGACGTTGCGCACGGCGCAGCAGGTCAGCCGCGGGGTTGGTGGGCTCGTTCTTCTCGAGGTAGGCGCAGACCAGGTCAATGGCACGCACGGCATCGGCGCGGCTCTCGATCGCGCCCAGGCCGCCACCACCGCCACCACCGCCACCGCTGCGGCCGCGGCGGGCGGGCGCGGGCGAGTCGCCACCGCCGTCCTGGCCCTGGGCGATGCCCAGGTCGTTGAGCATGCCGGCGAGGTCGTCCGCCGAAGCGTCGATGCTGACCGGGCGCGGCGAGACGGCGATGACGGCGTCCAGCATCGCGCGCAGCGCCGAGAAGTCGGGCACGTCGCCATAGTTGAGGCGCACGGACAGGCAGGCCACCAGTGAATCCAGCGCCGCAACGGCGGCGGGCGCCTGGGTGGCGAGCAGCGGATAGCCGGCCACGGCGTCGGCCAGCATGTTCTCGATCTGGCTGCGCGAGGGTGTCGATTCGTCGTCGCGCGCCGCCAGGTCACCCATGGCGATCTCGATGTCGCGCACGCTGATCTGGCCGATGCCGCGGTCGTTCAGCACCAGGCTGGCACGGACGTCGCCCAGCGTGGTGTCCAGGCTGGCCAGCTCGTTGAGGACATTGACCCGTGCAAACGCGTCGCCATCCTCGGGACGGGGGTGGAGTTCGTCCCACCAGCGCGTCAGCAGCTCTTCGAACAGGCGCAGGCCCGGCGCCAGCGTCGCGAAGCCTTCCAGGCGCAGCCGGGCGCGCAGCAGCAGGTTGGCCACGCGCAGGTCGCGGGTGCGGGTGTTGATGTCGTCGGCCAGGCTGCGCACGGTTCGCCAGTCGGGCGGCTCGGCGGACGCGAACTGGGTTTCGGGTTTGCCCGCGGCCGCCTGGGTCAGTGCCAGGAAGTCGTTGTCGTATTCCAGGTCGGGGCCGCAGACCTCATCCTCAGACACGGGCTGCAGCCACGGCGCCAGCGCGGGGTCGCTGCTGAGCGACTGTGCGGTGTCGGGCGACGGGTCGAAGGGATTGCTGTCCATGGTGGTCCGGGTGAGCTTGCCGATCAGGGCAGGCAGGAGTTCGGGCGGTAAGTAACTGGGGCCGCCGCTTAGTTCCCTGCGGCAGCTCTGTCTGCCGACAAGGGGAACGGAATGGCGTGTGGCGTCACTCAGCAGGTTGGACGTCCCGCCTGAACGATGAACTCCTCCAGCGACCCGGAAGACAACGACGCGACCATCATCCGGCCCAGTGCCGCCACCGGCCCCGTCGCCGCGGCGCCTGTTCCTGACGAAGCCGTGCCCGCCGTGATGGCAGGCGGCCCGGCTACGCCCGGGGCACCACCTGCGAGCCTCGACCGGCTGGACGGCGGCAACGCCTTGCCCGTCGGCAGCCGCCAGGGCGAGTTCGAGGTCATCCGCGTGCTCGGCGAGGGCGGCTTCGGCATCGTCTACCTGGCCCGCGACCACGCGCTGGAGCGCACGGTGGCGCTCAAGGAATACATGCCCGCCGCCCTGGCCCTGCGCGGCGACAGCTCCCAGGTGCGGGTGCGCTCGGAACGCCACCGCGACACCTTCGAGGCCGGCCTGAAGAGCTTCATCAACGAGGCGAAGCTGCTGGCGCAGTTCGACCACCCGTCCCTCGTCAAGGTCTACCGTTTCTGGGAGGCCAACGGTACCGCCTTCATGGTCATGCCCTTCATCGAAGGCAAGACACTGAAGGAGACGCTGAAGGAAATGCCCGAGCCACCCGGCGAAGCCTGGCTGATGGACATGCTGGCCTCGCTGACCGAGGCCCTGCTGGTGCTGCACGGCGAGCATTGCTACCACCGCGACATCGCACCCGACAACATCATCCTGGTGGCCGGCAGCGGCCGCCCCCTGTTGCTGGACTTCGGTGCCGCGCGCCGCGTCATCGGCGACATGACGCAGGCGCTGACCGTCATCCTCAAGCCCGGCTACGCGCCCATCGAGCAGTACGCCGAGGTGCCCAGCATGAAGCAGGGGCCGTGGACCGATGTCTACGCCCTGGCCGCCGTCGTCTACTGCGCCATCACCGGCCGCACGCCGCCACCCAGCGTCGGCCGCATCGTCAAGGACGACTACGTGCCGCTGGCCCGGCAGGGTGAACTCACGAAGGGCCGCTACAGCGAGCGCCTCGTCAAGGCCGTGGACCGCGCCTTGCAGGTGTTGCCCGACCAGCGCACCCAGTCCATGGCCGAGTTCCGTGAGGACCTGGGCCTGGCAGGCCACTACGCGCCCAAGCCGGGCCAGATGGCGACGCTGATCCAGGCGCCCGCTGCAGCGGCGCCGGCTCCAGCCGCCGTCAAGCGGGCCGCGAGCCGCGGGCCACTGTGGCTTGGCCTGGGCTTGGCCGGCCTGGCGGCTGCCGGTGCAGCGGCCTGGTTCGCGACGCGGCCTGCAGGGCCGGCCGAACCGGTTGCCGCGGCGCCGGTGTCGGTCCCGGCAGTCGCTTCGGCTCCAGCTCCTGCACCAGCGCTGGCAGAACCCGTCGCGCGAGATCTGCCCAGCCAGTTCCGGTCCCTCGTGGCGCGGCACAGCGACGGCTTCGACGTGCAGGCGCAGGCGGAGCGCACCAGCCTGCGCATCGACCATGACGAGCTGCGCTTCAGCGTCAGTGCCTCGCGCGAAGGCTATGTCTATGTGCTGCTTGCCGGCCCCGACGGCAGCCTCGTCCAGCTCTACCCCAACGACAAGGCCAAGAACAACCACATCGGTGCTGGCGAGACGCTGCGCCTGCCCGGTGCCAGCTGGCCGCTCAAGGCCAGCGACCCGCCGGGCCCGGAGCACTTCTTCGTCCTCGTTGCCGCCGAGCCGCGCAGCTTCGCGCCCTGGTCCACCGAGAAGGAGCCGAGCTACGGCTTCCTGACATTGCCGGCCCAGGGTCCGGCCGGTGGCACGGCGCCGGGCGCATCGAGCTGGCTGCTGGGCCAGCCGGATTGCGGCCACCCCAATTGCGCGGCTGACTATGGCGCCGCGGTGTTCAGCGTGGAAGCCGTCAAGTAGCCGATGTTGCGGAACCCGGCCGCGCTCGCGGTTACCTATGGCATGCCGGCCGCTTCTGCTGCCGACGCCCTTCGTCGACCTCCGGACCGTGTTCTGAACCCTACCCAAGCCCAGGTCGCCCAGCTGCTGGCGACGCCTCAAGCCCCCCAGCTGGGCGCCTTCGTGAGCGCCGCGGCCGTCGGGCAACTGCTTTGGGCCAGCCCGGTGGAAGGCCGGCTCGAAGTCTGCAGTGGCGCCACGCCGGCGGGCGCGGTTTCCGCTGACATCGGCCGCCTCTTCGTCGCGGCGCTGCGCGAGCATTTCGGCGACGCGGCCAGCGCCATCGCTGAGCGCGAATGGCGCCTCAGCCAGCGATCACGCCGCCTGCTGCCGGCGCGCACCGTCAAACGGGCCGTGGCTTGCGCGGAGTCAGCCCTGGGCCTGCTGATGGCCCAGTCCTATCTTTTGCAGATCGAGTTCTCGGCCGTCATGCTGGGCTGGCGCTTTCGTCGCGTCGCCGACGGCCTGGGCCTGGATCCCGCCAGCCTCGCCATCGAGCGCCGTCGAGCTTTGGACCAGGCCCTGGCCCCCGACTTCAGCCTGCCGCCACCCGCCGATGCCGAGGCGCTCGCCGCGCGGCTGCGAACGCTGCTCAACCAGCTTTCGCATTGACTTCGTGATGTAGTTCACGGCCTCGGGGGTTAACCCATGCCCATAAATGTGGGGTGGGGCGGGTCTGCCTTGTCGCAAGCTTTGCCGCGACGGCGTCTGATCAGACAGGGCGGCCACTTCGGCCGCTTCATCCGCTCGGAGCCCGTCATGCAGCCCCAGTGTCAACCGATTCGCCGCCCCGCAGCAGCCGACCCCAACGTCATCTTCTCGGAGCTGTTCGGCGAACACCGTGACCGCCTCTACCGCTTCGTGCTGCGCCATATCGGTGACAGCACCGAAGCCGAGGAACTGGCCCAGCAGGCGTTTGTCGAGGCGGCGCGCACCTACGAGCACTTCCGCGGCGAGTCGCAGTTGTCGACCTGGCTCTACGGCATTGCGATGAACCTGGTGCGCAACCACCTGTCTCGTGCGCCGTCGCGGCTCTACCGCTTTGAGGACGAGTCAGCGTTGGAGGCCACGGCCTGCCTGCACGCCAACCCGGAGCAGCAATGCCATCTGAACCAGTTGATGGCCTTGCTGCAGATCGAACTGGACGGCCTCATGCCCGAGATGCGCGAGGTATTGCTGCTCGTCGCCATGGACGACATGAGCTACGAAGACGCCGCTGCCCTGCTGTCCGTGCCCATCGGCACCGTGCGCAGCCGCGTGTCGCGCGCCCGCTCGCACCTGCGCACCCGGCTGCAGGCCCGCGGCGCCCAGCTGCCCTTCTGATTGCGGGTCATTTCATCGATCGCGGGTGACGTGCCGCTGCGGTTCGCTGGAAGCACCGCCACGAGATTTGCCTCAACGGCCGAATCTCGTATATACTGCTAGCTTCAGTCGCGGGGTGGAGCAGTCTGGTAGCTCGTTGGGCTCATAACCCAAAGGTCGTAGGTTCAAATCCTGCCCCCGCAACCAAGAATAAAGAGTCCTGTGAAGGACTTAGCAAAGCCCGCCAAGTGCGGGCTTTGTCGTTTCTGACCTGTTGTGCCTACTTCGTGCGCCGGGACGGCGTCCATGATTTTCATGGCAGACACTAACCAAACGGCCGTTGGGCTTGCCGTGTGGCGGTCCGTGACCTGAAGAGTAGCCCGCGGTGAGCGCCTTCAATACGGATCTCGCTTGTCGGACCGGCGAAGCCAGCAACCCGCTGGCCGGCGGGCCTGTCATTTAGGCGATTCACCTCAGCTCTTCCAGTCAAAATTGTAACCAATTGAATCAGTCCCTAAACCTAAGCGCAGATGTCTGGATTACCTATTGATATTCCAAATCCAGAGGAAAAAGCATGGTTTCAGTGGTCACCGGCAGTGGCAACGGTTTGGTCAACACCTCCAAGGATGTGTTGGGCAGCGCTGGAGAGCTGGGACAGGCTGCGACGGGTCGGGCCGGTGAGCAAGTCACGGTCAACGCCGCCAATGGCAACCTGGTGGTCCAGGATCGTGATGAGTATCTTGTGGGCATCGGCCCGGACGTCAACTTGCTCCGGACCTACAACAGCCAAGGGGGCTGGGATGGCGACAACGGCGATCGCTGGCGCATCGGCTACTACCGCAAGGTCTACGACTTCAACGGCAGCTCGATCAAGCGTGTGGAGGCTGATGGCCGCCTGACCACTTACACCCCGGACGGTGCGACGTCGAAGTACGTCAGCAAGGACGGTTCGGGTCAGTACGACACCCTGAGCTACGACTCGCCCAGCGACACATGGACCTGGCGCGATGGTGACACCGGAACCACCGAGACCTATCAACTCTATGGCGCGGGCAACTATCGGCTGACCCGTGTGACGGACCCCGAGGGCCACTACGTCGCCATCGACTACAGCGGCGACCAGATCTCGCAGATCTCGACGTACAAGGTCGGCGGTGGCACGGCGCTTGGAACCGTCAAGCTCACCTACAGCGGCACCAAGCTGCAAAGCACCGAGTATTGGCAAATCGGCACCAAGACGCGCAGCCTTACCCGCTACGACTACGACGGCTCCGGAAGGCTCTGGCACGTCACGACGGACCTCAGTCCGGACGACAGCGCCGTCGCCGATGGCAAGGTCTACACCATCACCTACGGCTACGAAGGTGCCGCCGTGGACGCTCGGCTGAACTCGATCCAGCAGACCGACGGCACCCAGATCACCATCAGCTACGAGTCCAGCACCGGGCGGGTCGCGTCGGTCCTCGACGGGCGCGGACTGGGCACCACCTTCACCTATGACGCGGCCGGCACCACGACAGTCAAAGACGCGCTGGGCCAAGCTACCACGCTCAAGTACAGCGCGACAGGCGAACTGCTGGAAGTCGCGGGCGCCGCGACGGGCGGCAGCAGTTTCACTCAAAAGTACGGCTACAACGCCGTCGGCGACCTGCTGACCAGCACCAACGCCAAGAACGAGACGACGACCTACGAATACAACAGCGTCGGGGCACTGACGCGCCGGACGGACGCAGCTGGCAATGTGCTGGAACGCACCTACACGGCGGAGGGTCTCGTTGCCGCGGAGACCGTCTATCTCGTGCCGGATCCGGATGGCCCGACCAATGCCGCCGGCAAAGCCAGCGCGCCCCTGACGACCAACTACTACTACGACACGACCTCGGGTCACCGTCGCCTTCAACATGCCATCTCCGGCGACGGCTCGCTGACGAGCTATGTCTATGACCCCGTCTCGGGCCAGCTGGCAGACACGTTCAAGTACAGCCCCGACGTCGTCTTCTCGGGCAATCGCCAGATCCGGTCCGATGTTGACGCGTTCGCCGCCAACGCCTTCAAGACCGACAAATGCATCGTGTGCACCCACCACGAATACGACCTGCGTGGCCTGCTGAACAAGGAGCGGACTTACGCCAGCAGCACGTACAACACCACGACGAACAGCCTCGATTTCGTCGACGCGACAGACACGGTCTACACCTACGACCCGTCCGGCCGGCTGCTCAGCCGCCAGGACGCCAGTGGTGTCAAGCTCGCCTACGAATACGACGGTCTGGGTCGTGTCACCAAGAGCCGCGACACCAATGGCGTTGAGACGATCTACAGCTACAACGACACGGACTGCGAGACCCGCGTCAAGCTCGACAACGGCCAGACCACGGTCCAGGTTTTCAACCGGTGGGGCGAACTCGCCTCCAGCGATGTTCTGGGCGCAGGCAACACGCCGGCCAATCTCAAGAAGCTCGGTGAAACGCGGTACAGCTACGACAACCTGGGCCGCCTGTGGCGCAGCACCGATGCCACCGGCGTGTCGAGCTACAGCCTCTACGACGTCAGTGGGCGCAAGAGTGCGGACATCGCCGCCAATGGCCAGCTCACCGAATATCTGTATGACGGCGCGGGTCGTCTGATCCAGCAGATCGCCTATTTGAACGTGTTGACCCAGCCGGTGCTTGACGGCCTCACGGCCAGCAGCACCGTGGCGACTGCCCGCCCGACGCTGTCCGGGTCCGACCGCATCACGACCTACTACTACGACGCTGCCGGCCGCCTCACCGGCGTGCTCGATGCCGAGGGCTACCTCACCCAAACCAAGTACGACGGTACGGGTGCTGTCACGTCGCAAAAGACGTATGCCAATGCGGTGACCGTGATCCGGCTCGATGTGGCGCTGGGCACAACCAGAAGCAGCGCGCTCAACCAGCCCGCTCCTACTGAAGATGCGGCCAAGGACCGCGCCGTCCGCAATTTCTACGATGCGGCGGGCCGCATGGTTGCCCAGATTGACGGCGATGGCGGACTGACGCGGTGGACCTATGACGCCGCCGGCAACCGCCTCTCGCAGTTGCGTCGCGCCACGCTCCTCAGCGACAGCCTTCGCTCGACCGGTGACCTGGCTGCTCTGAGCAGCTTGACGCCGCTGTCGGACGATGAGTTCACCCAGTGGCTCTATGACGGCCACGGCCGCCAGATCGCTCAAGTCAATGCCGAGGGTTACCTCACTGAATACAAGTTCGATGCTGCGGGCCGCCCCGCGGGAAGCACCAGCTATCTCACCCAGGCCATCAAGCCCGTCATCAGCGGCCCCCCTGCAAGCCTGAAGCTATTCAAAGCCGCTGACCTCACGCCGGCTCTGCGTACGTCGTTGAGCAGCCCGAAGCTGCCCTTGTCCACCAGCAAGACTTACAACAACCGCGGCCTGCTCGAGCGGGAGACGGCGGTCGACGGCACGGTCACCTTCTACCAATACGACAACCTGCAGCGCCTCACGAGCACAACCCGTGCGGAAGGGCAGCCCGAGCAGCGCGTGGGCATCATCACGTACGACGACTGGGGCCGGGTCCAGATCGCCAAGACGATGGGCGATCCGACTGAGGCGATCACCTGGTACGACGCCGCTGGCCGCCGCACCCGCGTCAAGGACGCGCGAGGCAACACTACCTTCTTTTACTACGACGCTCAAGGGCGTCAGGTCTACGCCATCCTGCGTGATCCTCTGTTGGGTGGTGAGGTCACGGAGACGATCTACAGCAACTTCAGTGAAGTGCAGGCCACGGTCACGCACAGCCAGCGACTCTCGGTGGCCGACGCCACCGGTCTGGTAGGTGGCAAAGCTGAAACGGCGGTTGTGAGCCGTGCGCCCGCAGCTGACATCTTGCTGTCGAGCGCGATTGCCGCGCTGAGCAGCGCCAGTCTGGATAACCGCAGCTCGGCGACCTATAACCGGCGCGGCCTCATCCAGCAGGCCATTGATGCGCTGGGCAACAAGACCGACTACAGCTACAACGCCTTCGGCCAGCTCAGCAAAGAGATCCGCGACATCGATCCTGTGGGCACCGCCAACGCGCGCCGCCTCACGCTGGACTATGG
>NZ_JBFUMS010000027.1:0-15370 GCF_054049255.1 Roseateles sp. P5_E4
AACATACCGAGAGACAGCCCCTATGAAGCTCCTCGCTTCCTTCTCCCTCCTGCTGGCCGCGCTGGGCGCGGCGCCGCTGGCGCAGGCGCAAAGCTGCGGCAGCGGCGGCGGCGCCACCGTTTGCCTGAGCGCCAACGGCACCGCCAACGACAACCAGCTCAACTGGACCGTCAGCGGCAACGTCTCTCGCCTGGAGGTCTACCGCGACACGGACAGCGACCCCAATGGCCGCAGCCGCATCGCCGTGCCCGCCACCAGCGCCAGGAGCTACGCCGACGGCTCGGCCACCACCGGCACGCCCTACTGGTACTGGGTCAAGTTCACGACCGGCGCCGGCAGCTACAACTCCGGTTCGGCCTCCGCCACGCGCGGCAGCAGTTGCGCGCCAACCGCCGTCACGCCGTGGGTCAACGTCAACGGCACGTGGACGCAGACCGCGTCGGCCACCGTCAGCGCCGGCAGCTCGGCCATCCTGGGGCCGCAGCCGATCTCCGGCGGCATGTGGACGTGGAGCGGCTGCGGCACCGCGGGCGGCTCGCGCGAGCAGACCATTACGCCCACTGCCAGCTGCACGGCCACCGCCACCTACACCAACAGCTGCGGCGCCAAGAGCACGCAAGCGTTCGCGATCGCCGTGCCCGGCTCCATGCGCGACCTGACGAGCATCCAGCTGTCCAAGGAGATGTCGCCCGCCTGGAACCTGGGCAACTCGGTGAACGCCGTACCCGACGAGACCTCCTGGGGCAACGCCCTGACGAGCCAGCAGTTGCTCAACGCGGTGAAGGCGGCCGGCTTCAAGACCGTGCGCATTGGCGCCGGTTGGAGCCATCATGCCGACGCAGACGGCAACATCAGCGCGGCCTGGATGGCGCGCGTCGCCCAAATCGTCGGGTATGCCCGTAACGCCGGTCTCTACGTCGTGTTGAACAACCATGAAACCGAGTGGACGGACCCGACCTACGCCAACCAACCGGTTGCCAACGCGCGCCTGGCCAAGCTGTGGACGCAAATCGCCAACCACTTCAAGAACTACGACGACTACCTGCTGTTTGCCGGCACCAACGAGATCATGTTCCATGGCGACTACGGCCCGCCGACGGCCGAGTACCAATCCGTTCAGAACGGGTTCAACCAGGTCTTCGTCAACACGGTGCGGGCCACGGGTGGCAACAACGCCAAGCGCCATCTCGTGGTGCAGGGTTTCAACACCAACATCAACTACACCTACGACGGCTTCGTCAAGCCCACCGACTCGGTGGCCAACCGGTTGTTCCTCGAAGTGCACTTCTACGATCCGTACAACTTCGCGCTCAATGACCAAAGCGGCATCTGGCAGTGGGGTGCGATCGCGACCAATCCGGCCGCGGCCGAGACCTGGGCCAACGAAGCCTACGTGGACGCGCAGTTCCAGAAGATGAAGTCCCGCTTCGTCGATGCTGGCATGCCCGTGCTGATGGGCGAATACGGTGCCATCCTGAGGACCGAGTACGACCCGGCCGGCACCTACCGCACCTACTGGACCAAGTACGTCACGAAGTCCATGGTGCAGCATGGCATCGTGCCGGCCTGGTGGGACCCGGGCTATGGCACCAACCACGCGTCGGGCCTGTTCGATCGCGCGACCGGCGCCCAGTACTTCCCGGAGCTGATCAAGGCCATCGTCGACAACGCCAAGTGACGTCATGACATCACGGTGGTGACACCGTGAGCCCGCCCCCGGATGGTGTCCGATGACCCGGCCACCATCCGCGGCGGGCCCAGTTTTGCAGCGTTAAAGCCTGTCCCGCTGCCTGGCACCTTGGCGCGATGCCGGGCGACAGGCCGCTCGCACAAGGGTGGCCCGCAAGGACCTGCTGAGCCTGCCGTTGGCTCGCGGCCATGGTGCAGCGCCCTGGCCGCCCTTCAAGGAACCAGACCCCTTTCCTTGTGAACAAGTTCAGTCAACGACTCGCCGCCCTTTGCATCCCTGCGGTCGGCTTGCCGCCCTATCGGCTGGGCTTGATCGTCGCCACCGCCCCCAACGCCATCAGCGAGTTGCGCACGAAATGAACAGCCGCGGCTGCTGGAGCCAATGCCTGCTCCGTGATCAGCGCCGCCGCGCCATCACCGTCAACGAACCACACGCCTTTTCCGCCATGAAGTACAGCAAACAGCTCACCGTTCTCTCCATCGTCACCGCGACCCTGGTGGCGGGCTGTGGCGGCGGTGGTGGCGACGCACCGGCACCTGCTCCTGCTCCTGCTCCTGTCCCTGCTCCTGTCCCTGCTCCTGCGCCGGCGCCTTCGGCTGCGCAGGGGCCTTGCGACATCTACGCCGCCGGCGGCACGCCGTGCGTCGCGGCGCACAGCACGACGCGGGTCCTGCTCTCGACCTATACGGGTCCGCTGTACCAGGTCCTCAGGCAATCGGACAATGCAACGCTCGACGTCACCGCGCTTTCCAGCGGCATCGCCAATGCGGCGCTGCAGGACGCCTTCTGCACGGGCACGACCTGCCTGATCAGCGTCATCTACGACCAATCAGGGCGCAACAACCACCTCACGC
The DNA here is from genome assembly GCF_054049255.1 of Roseateles sp. P5_E4. NCBI lineage: Bacteria > Pseudomonadati > Pseudomonadota > Betaproteobacteria > Burkholderiales > Sphaerotilaceae > Roseateles > Roseateles sp. P5_E4. The sequence continues at coordinate 2,545 of NZ_JBFUMS010000027.1, forward strand.
AGGCGCCCCCCGGCTTCTTCAAGGGGCCGGCGGCCCGCGGTTACGACAATCTCGCTGTCGCCACGTCGGCGCCGTTGACGCTCTCGGGCCAGAAGGTCTACGGCGTCTTCATCCCACCAGGAACCGGCTACCGCAACAACGCCACCAATGGCATCGCGGTGGGCGACCAGCCCGAAGGCATGTACGCGGCCCTCGACGGGTGGCATTTCAACTCGGCATGCTGCTTCGACTACGGCAATGCCGAGCCGAGCGGGAACGACACCGGCAATGGCCACATGGAAACGATCTACTTCGGCAACCAGTCCGGCTGGGGCACCGGAGCGGGCCCGGGCCCCTGGATCATGGCGGACCTGGAGAACGGCCTGTTCTCGGGCCGCGACCCGCACCTCAACGCGAATGACCCCACGATCACCAGCCGATTCGTCACGGCCATCGTCAAGGGTGAGCCGAACCACTGGGCCATCCGCGGCGGCAACACACAGGCCGGCTCGCTGTCGACCTTCTATGACGGCGTGCGCCCGAGCGGGGGGTATACGACCATGAGCAAGGAGGGCGCGATCGTCCTGGGCATCGGCGGCGACAACAGCAACGGGGGCCGGGGGACGTTCTACGAGGGCGCGATGACCTCGGGCTATCCGTCGGACGCGACCGAGAACGCCGTCCAGGCCAATCTCGTCGCGGCGAAGTACGCGGCCGACACTTCCACGACGCTGGCGGGCCGTGCGATCAAGAATGAGTACAACGGTCTCTGTCTCGACGACTACAACTCGGCCACCGCGGCCGGCTCGCCCGTCGTGCAGTGGACGTGCAACGGGTCGGCGGCGCAGCAATGGAATATCGTGCCTGCGGCCGACGGCTACGTCACGATCGTCAACGTCAACAGCGGCCTGTGCCTCGACGATACCGACGGGAAGACCGCCCCCGGCTCCACCATCCAGCAGTCCACCTGCAACGGCCAGGCCGTCCAGCAATGGCGCCTCGTCAATGCGGACGGCGGCCAGCTCAACATCGTCAACCGCAACAGCAACCTCTGCCTGGATGACTTCAACGGCGGGAAGACCCCCGGCGCGGAAGTACGGCAGTGGCAGTGCACAGGCGGGGTCGTGCAGTGGTGGAGCATTCTTTGACATCGTGCGGGCGGAATTCTTCGTGCACCGGCACATCCGTCGCAAGCGGGCCTGCAAGTGCTGCCAGCAGCTCGGCGACCGTGCAGGGCGCCATGGCGGTGGCACTGGGCAAGGCCAAGCCCGGCGCCGCGTATTCGGCCGCGGTCTATGTGGTGGGCGTGGTGGGCGGCCTGTGGGGCATCTACCGCTCCGACGACGCCGGTACCACGTTGACGCGCTTCAACGACGACGCACACCAGTTCGGCGGCATCGGCGTGATGGCGGCCGACCAGAACGTCTATGGCCGGATCTACTTCAGCGGCACCGGCCGGGGCCTGCTGTACAGCAACTGAAGCCCGTTTCCCTAATTCCTCATTCCCGCATCGCCCATGAACAAGACAACATCGACGGGCACCTTGCCCGATGAACCCGCCCGCCGCAGCTTTGTACGCGCCGTCGCAGGCGCCGGGCTGGCTGCCGTGGCCGGCGGGTCGTCGGCTGCTGCCACCGCCCCTGCCGCCAACACCGCCGCCGCCAGCGCCCCCGAGCCCGGCTTGCCCTTCCACGCCTGGGCCCCCACGCCGCCTATGGGCTGGAACAGCTGGGACGCCTTCGGCGCCAGCGTCACCGAAGCGGAGTACCTGGACAACGCGCGCATCCTGGCCGAGCGCTTCCTGCCCTTCGGCTACGACACCGCCACCGTCGACATCCAGTGGTACGAGGCGGGCGCCACGTCGGGGTGGTACCGGGACTTCGCGCCGCTGGTGCTGGACGGCAACGGCCGCCCGCAGCCCGCGCCCAACCGCTTCCCCAGCGCCGCCGGCGGCCGCGGCTTCGCGCCGCTCGCCGCCCAGGTGCACGCCATGGGCCTGCGCTTCGGCGTGCACATCATGCGCGGCATTCCGCGCCAGGCGGTCGGGCTGGAACTGCCCATCGCCGGCAGCAAGTACCGCTGCAACGAAGTCGCCAACACCCATTCCACCTGCGCCTGGAACACCGACATGTGCGGCGTCAGGCCCGAGCACCCCGGCGCCTTCGAGTGGTACCGCGCCTGGTTCGCCCAGCTGGCGGAATGGGGCGTGGACTTCGTCAAGGTCGACGACATCGCCGCGCCCAACTACCACGCCAAGGAAGTCGAGCTGATCCGCCGCGCCATTGACGCCACCGGTCGGCCCATGTTGCTGAGCCTGTCGCCCGGCGCACCTGGATCAGTCGGCCCACCTGCAGGCCCACGCCAACCAATGGCGGGTGTGCAACGACTTCTGGGACACGTGGCCCCAGTTGCGCGACAACCTGGTGAACCTCGTCAAATGGGCGCCCCACGCCCGCCCCGGCGCCTGGCCCGATGCCGACATGCTGCCCGTCGGCAAGATCGGCCTGCGCAACTACGACGAGGGAGGCCGCGGCGAGCGCGACACCCGCTTCACGCGCGACGAGCAGCTGCTGATGCTCACCGCCTGGACCTGCGCGCGCAGTCCACTGATCCTCGGCAACGACCTGCGCCGCCTCGACGACTGGACGCTGCGCCTGGTCACCAACCCCGAGGTGCTGGCGCTGCTGCGCGTGCCCGGGGCACGCGAGTGGCACTCGGTGGCCCAGGGCCACCGCTTCGTCTGCAACGGCCCGCAAGGCACCTGGGCGGCGTGGCTGAACACCGGCGACGCGCCGTGGCAGGTGCCGCTGCCTGCGTGGCTGCCCGACGCCAGCCGCGACTGCTGGGCACGCGCGGACCTGCCCGCAGGCACCCGCGTGCTGACCGTGCCGCCGCACGGCGCGCGCCTCGTGCGCTGCGGCATGGCTGCTGCTGACAAGGCGAAGAAGACCGGATGACCGGTGTCGTCCGTCCGCCTCGGAAAAACCAAAAGCCTGCACACGAGTGCCGGCTGTGACGACCACTGGGTCAACGGCCAGAAGGTCGTCGGCCAGTGCCGCTGGGAGCAGGCCGGCCTTCGCTACGGCCATCAAGTGTTCCACCTCCCCACAACTTCGAAAGAGTCCCAATGCATCCCCTGATCCAACGTGCCGCGCACACGCTGGCCCTGCTCGGCGCCCTGGCAGCCCTGCCGGCCCATGCGCATGACACCCTCAAGCTCGACGCTCCCAAGCCCAATCTCGCACCCACGCCGCCCATGGGTTGGAGCTCCTGGAACAAGTTCGCCTGCAACGTCAACGAAAAGATGATCCGGGAACAGGCCGACGCGATGGCCGCCTCCGGCATGAAAGACGCCGGCTACCAGTACATCAACGTCGACGACTGCTGGCAGGCGAAAAGCCGTGATGCCGACGGCAACATCCAGGCCGACCCCGAGCACTTCCCGTCGGGCATCAAGGCACTGGCCGACTACGTGCACAGCAAGGGCCTGAAGTTCGGTCTCTATTCCGATGCCGGTTCTATGACCTGCTTCGGCCGCCCGGGCAGCGCAGGCCGTGAGTACCAGGACGCGCTCCAGTACGCCAAATGGGGCGTCGACTACTTCAAGTACGACTGGTGCTACACCGGCACCCGCAATGCGGAGGCGGCCTACACCATCATGGCCAAGGCCCTGCGCGAATCGGGCCGTGACATCGTGTTTTCCCTCTGCGATTGGGGCGGCAGCAAGCCTGGCCGCTGGGCCCACCCCGTCGGTCATCTGTGGCGCACCACGGGCGACATCTACGACGCCTGGGAGGGCAAGAAGGGCTGGTCGCATGGCATGACCAACATCCTCGACATGAACGCCGAGCTGGCGAGCGAGTCCGCCCCCAACGGCTGGAACGACCCCGACATGCTGGAAGTGGGCAACGGCGGCATGACGACCACCGAGTATGAGTCGCACTTCTCGCTGTGGGCCATGCTGGCCGCGCCGCTGATCGCCGGCAACGACCTGTCCAAGATGGACGCCGACACGCTGCGCATCCTCACCAACAAGGACGTCATCGCCGTCGACCAGGATCCGCTGGGCAAGCAAGGCCAACGCGCCTTGAGGGAAGGCGACCTCGAGGTCTGGGTGCGGCCGCTGCAGGGCGGTGAGCACGCGGTGGTGCTGTTCAACCGCGGTAAGACGCCGGCCAACATGAAGGTGGCTTGGGACCTGCTCCAGTTGCCCATCGACCAGAAGGCCGACGTGAAGGACCTGTGGAGCAAGAAGGTCACGAAGAACGTCAGCGGCAGCTATGGCGGCAAGGTTGCGCCTCACGGCGTGATCATGGTGCGCATCACGCCGCTGCGCTGATGACGGGCAGACCATGATCGCCGTTGCCCATCACGCCGAGCATCGCCAAGCCGCCGCATTGAAACGCAGGACGGGCCCAGCAACTTCGGGTCGCTGACCCATGACGACGCCATCCATGCTCAGATTCGCATTCACCGCGCTGCTCGGCGCACTCATGCTGTCGGGAGGCGCTTCGGCCGCGCCCGAAGCGCCTCCCGCGAAGCCGCGCCTCGTCGTCCTCACCGACATCGAGAACGAACCGGACGACACCCGGTCGCTGGTGCTGGTGCGGCTGCTGCTCTACGCCAACGACATCGAGCTGCGCGGCCCCGCGCGAGTCGTTGCGCGCCTCAAAGGCTGATGGGCGTGCGCGAAGCAGGTCTTCATCCGCATTCGCAACGACGTCCCCGCACTTACCGAACCTTGGCACCCATGCTTTGCACGACCACCCAGCGGCCGTCGCGCCTTTTCAGGATGTCCGCATAGACGAGTTCCATATAGATCTCCCGACCGTCGACGAATCTCTTCTCGGCCACGTTGCCCTGAGCAATGGCGACTTCACCGAAGACCTGCACATCGATCGGCCGCAGCTCGAACCACGTAAGCCTCTTCTTGCCCGTCTTGACGTCGTTCAGGAGCATTCGCTTGGTTGATACGCCGCCCGATGATCCGACCGACACCCAGTCATCACCAAAAATTTGGTCAATCTTGTCGATGTCGAGTGCCACCATCGCATCCCCCATCTCTTTCCCTAGCTGCCTGATTTCCTCGACGGCCGCCTGCGTCGAAGGAGGAACCGGTGTGTCAGCCAGGGCAGCGACCGTGAGCGACCAGAATGAAAGAATCAAAGCCATCGATCGTTTCATATTGCCATCTCCGTTTGGTTGTGTGAGATCTCCCCGCGTGCCTCTCGAGGGCCCGGGCCCGTGCGCAGCGACTTGAGTCAGTCTAGGCAGTCCGCAGGGACGAGGCCAGACCACTCCCTGCATGCCGGCCGCCGTTCGCTGCAGAACGCGTGTGGGCTGATTACGCCTAAGGTATCGTCGCCGGCATGCTCTCCTTGGGACGGTATGCAGCCTCAAGCCGTTGGCGCTGGATCGCCGGAGCCTGGACGGCCGGCGCGCTGTTCGACGCGTGTCAAACCGTGGCGATCATGCGTCTGGAAGGCAGAACGCATCCCTGGGCGCCGCTGTTCTTGATCGAACTGGCCCTGTGGTTGCCATGGGCGTTGGCGACGCCACTCGTCGTCCAGCTGGCCTTGCGCTACCCGATCATTCGCAGAGCCAGCGTAGGCACCGTCACGCTGCATCTGGCAACGTTCGCCATCATCAGCACGATCACTGAATGCTGGTATGCGTGGCTCCAGACGATCTTCAATCCGTGGGGCAACAAGCGCTGGCCGACGTTCGGAGAAACGTGGAGCACGTCGCTTGTCTACCAGCTATTGACGTTCACCATCGCCTACACGCTGATATTGACTGTGACCTATCTGGTGGACGCGAAGGACCGCATCACCAAGCAGGTGACAGAAGCTGCCCGACTCAATGAAGAGCTGACCAGAGCGCAGCTGGAGGCGTTGCGAAGACAGCTCGAGCCGCACTTCATGTACAACACGCTCAACACGATCGCTGGCCTTGTTCGTGACCGACGCAACGACGCGGCAGTCAACATGGTCGTGGGACTGAGTGAATTCCTGCGTCGCGCGTCGGAAGATTCGCACAGGGCGCAGGTGACGTTGGCGGAGGAAGTTGACTACCTGCAGCGTTACGTCGACATCCAGAAGCTTCGGTTCGGCGAGCGCCTTGTCGTGAATATGGAGCTCCCGAACGAACTGCTCGGCGCCAAGGTGCCGAACCTGCTGTTGCAGCCTCTCGTCGAGAACGCCATCAAGCACGGCATTTGCAAACGAGTGAGCGGCGGCTGCATTCGCATCGTCGGCGAGGACAGGCAGGGGATGCTGCGGCTGACCGTGTCAAACGACGGACCCTTCACGCAGGAAGATTTCGCTGCAACGGGCACCGGCGTGGGCCTCAGGAACTTGCGGGCACGCTTGCGGATTCTTCACGGTGAGCGGTCCGGCCTGACGCTCAAACCCGCCGGCGAGGATGGCGTCGAAGTCGTCGTCACGCTTCCCCTGCAGGTGTCCTGAATGGCGGCGCTGCGGATCCTGGTGGTCGACGACGAGGCGATCGCCCGGCGTAACCTTGTGATCTTGCTGAGTGCCGATCCAGATGTGGCAGCCGTCGTTGAATGCGACTCTGGTCAAGCGGCCGTTGCCGAGATGCGGCGCACAAGACCTGACGTTCTCTTTCTAGACGTCCACATGCCCGAGTGCGATGGCTTCGATGTGCTCGAACTGATGGGCTCGGACATGCCCGCGGCCGTCGTTTTCGTCACGGCGTACGACGAATACGCGCTGCGCGCGTTCGATGCAGGCGCGCTTGACTATTTGCTCAAGCCGTTCGACGACGCGCGATTTCACCGCGCGTTGCAGCGAGCCAAGTTTCGGATCACGCAAGAGCCGACGGCGGACCGCCCGCCATTGACTCAACTCGTGGTGAAGAACCGGGGCAAGACCTTGTTCTTGAACACGGCAGACGTGGACTGGATCGAGGCGGCCGACTACTACGCATACTTGCACGTAGGCAATGCGACGCACATCTTGCGCCGCAGCCTGCACGCTCTAGAACGAGAGCTGGATGCAAAGACCTTCGTTCGTATCCACCGGTCCATCATCGTCAATCGCGAGAGGGTTCGCGGTCTAGAGCTTCACAGCAGCGGGGAGCACGAGGTGGTTCTTCAATCGGGCGTTCGGCTGTCAATGAGCCGCAGGTTTCGAAAGAATTTCACCGATCGAATATGACTTCACGAAGCGCTTGCGCGCGACGCCTTCACTCCTCCAGCGCGACCACCATCACGGCCTTGGCAGGCACCTTGATGGATAGCTTGCCGTCCGCGGCACGCGCGCTGAACGCCGCCGGCTTGATGACCTGCGGATTCTGGAACGTGTTGTGCGCGTCCATCGCGGCCGAGGTCAGCACCTTGCCAGCCGCACCGTTGACCTTCGTGCCCGCAACGTTGACGGCGACATCGACCGCCTTGGACGGATCGGTGTTGACCAGCGCCAGGTACACCTTGCCGTCCTTGGCGCGTGCCGCCGAAGCGCTCACGCCCGGAATGGTCACAGCGCCCAGGGTGTAGCTGGTGTTGTCCTTGATGGCCAGCGGCAGCGACTTGGCATCCTGGAACGGCGCATACATCTGAAAGGCGTAGTAGGTCGGGGTCAGGACCATCTTCTCCTTGTCCGTCAGGATCATCGCCTGCAGGACGTTGACCATCTGGGCGATGGTCGTCATCGGAACCCGCTCCGCGTGCTCATGGAAGATGTGGAAGTTGAGCGCCGCCACGAGCGCGTCGCGCAGGGAGTTCTGCTGGAACAGCCCGCCCCTGGGGTTCACTTCGTCATACCAGGTGCCCCACTCGTCGACCATCAGTCCGATCTTCTTCTCGGGGTCGTTCTTGTCCAGCACGGCCACGTGATCCTTGACCAGCTGATCCATCTTCAAGGTATTGGCCAGGGTCGAGATCCACTCGCCTTCCTTGAAGCCGAGGTCCTTGCCCTTGACCTCCCAGTTGCCGGTCGGGACGGTGTACTGGTGAACGGTGATGCCGATCGTGCGGCCCTTCAGTTCCTTGCTCAGGACCTGGGTCCACGCGGTGTCGAAGCCGCTGCCGCCGCTGGCGATCATCTTCGGCCGGGACTTCTCTGACCCCCACAGGAAATGCTCGTAGTTGCTGTACAGGCTGGCGTAGTACTCGGGCTTCATGTTGCCGCCGCAACCCCACAACTCATTGCCGACACCGAAGAAAGCGACCTTGAACGGCTTTTCGCGGCCGTTCTGAGCGCGCAGCCGGGCCAACGGCGAGCCGCCTTCCGCAGTCATGTACTGCACCCAGTCGGCCATCTCCTGCACGCTGCCGGTACCGACGTTGCCGTTGACGTAGGCGTCGGCGCCCAGCATCTCGATCAGGTCGAAGAACTCGTGCGTACCGACGGCGTTGATCTCTTCGACGTGGGTGCCCCAGACGTTGCTCGGTCGCTTGTCCTGCGGGCCGATGCCGTCGCGCCAGTGGTAGGTGTCGGCGAAGCAGCCGCCCGGCCAGCGCACCAGCGGCACATGCAGGTCCTTGAGCGCGCCGACGACGTCATTGCGCCAGCCACGGGTGTTGGGAATGTTGGACTTCGTGCCGACCCACATGCCTTCATAGACGCCGGTGCCGAGGTGTTCGGCGAACTGGCCGTACACATACTTGCTGATGACCGGGCCGGGCTTGCCGGCGTCGATGTTGATGCTGACCTCGTTGGCGGCAAAAGCCGGGGCCGCGATCAGGCCGAGAACGGCGAGGCTGTGTTTGATTGTTTTCATATAGGGTCTCAAGACAGCTGCAAAGCCGCCATGTGTTTGATCGCAATGAATCCCGCTGATTCTTCGGCGGCGCCATGCGCGGACCGCCTTGTTCAGTTATTTCGAGAATTGCCAGTAATCGAACTTGAACAGTTCTTCGCCGGCCGCACCGCGGAATACGAAGAAGAGATCCTGGACGCCGGAGGCTCCGGAGATCTGGGCCAACTGCTGCTTCCATTCGCCGCCGGTTCCTGACACCGGCAGAGTGCCGACCAACTGGCCGTCGAGCTTGCCCAGACGAATCTCGATCTTCGCGCCGCTGGGCTCCTTCGCCTTGGCCGTGCTGGCGAGGCTGGCCATGAAGGCGCGCGCGCCGGTCACGCCGAAATCGACATTTCGCACCTGGATATAGGCGCCGTCATGGATGTCGCGCACATTCTGGCCGCCGGCGCTGCTGGGCTCGATCTTGACGCCGGAAGACCAGGCGATGGTCTCGGCTTCAACTCGCTTGTAGGGATCGAGGGTGGCGACCGGCGCCGGCCCTTCCTTGGTTGGCTGCACCATCGGGACCGAGCCATCGGGGTTGAACTTCAACTCGTCGACGCATACGGAACGTTTGAAGCCGTCGCCTCCCGGAAGAGCGGCGTTGTGATAGAAAAGGTAGGTCTTGCCCTTGTAATCGACCACGCCCGGGTGGTTGGTAAAAGCGCTTTGCGGAGCCATGACGGCGCCGCCGTAGGTCCACGGGCCTTCGGCTGTGGGGCCGGTGGCGTAGCCGAGATGCTCAGGGATGGGACCGGCGGCAAAAAACAGGTAGTTGAGATTCTTGCGCCTATAGAGCCAAGGACCCTCTTCGTAGGATGTGCCGCGCAAAGCAGGCTTCGGCTTCGTGACGCCTACTGTGTCCGGAGGGTTGCGCTCGCCCAAGGCCTTGACGGTCATCGGATGGCCCATGATGCCCTTGTCCCCGACGCTGGTGTCGTAGGAGATCATGTCCTTGTTCAGTTTCACCGACCACAGATTGGGATTGCCCCAGGCGAGATAGGCCTGACCCTTGTCGTCGATGAAAACGGTCGGATCGATGCTGTCGTACAGGCCGCCGGCGTGGCCGGCGATCAGCGGCTTTTTGATCGGGTCGATATAGGGGCCCAGGGGGTTATCGGCCACCAGCACGCCAATGCCACGGCCTTGCACCGGGCCATAGAGATACCACTTGCCATCGCGCTCAATCACTTGAGGGGCCCAGGCACCGTTGTCATAGCCGTCCCAGCCGGAGTTCTCCTTGGAGGCCCAAGGAAAATCTCGCAGGGAGGCGACCGCGCCGTGCTGAGTCCAGTTCACCATGTCCGTCGTCGTGGCGAGCACCCAATTCTTCATATTGAAGTTGTTGGCCTCCCCGACGTCTTCGTCGTGGCTAGAAAACAGGTAGAGCGTGCCCTTATGGACCATGGGGGCCGGATCGGCCGTATACATCGTTTGAATAACCGGGTTGAGCGCGAATGACGTCGCGGGCAGCAAGGCCAGCACGGACGAGAGAACGACTGCGGAGAAGGCTGTTTTTTTCATGAGCGGCGGAAAATGAGAGAAGGCGGAGAAATGAAGTTGCGCCGTCCTAGCGCCCGTCTTGCGTCCCTTGTCCGATTCGGTAATAGTCAAAGTCCACACGGCCGCCGGCGGTTTTGGTCGAGTAATAGAAGAGGCCGTAGCGGTAACCCATGAAGTGCGGGATGGTGTAGGTCAGGCGCGAGGGACGACCGATGGGGGTCCACGATTTGCCGTCCAGGCTGTAGGAGAAGCGGGCAAGCTCAGGCCCGGGCTCAAATTCGCAGTCGACCCTGAGGTGAACGGTCTTGCCGGAGAGGGGGATGGAAGCGATCTCTTCGGGCTTGTCGGTTTCGGCGCTCACCATGACGAGGGATCGGGCGCCGTCGCTCATCTTCACGCCTACGAAACCGTACTGCCTTTGAAACGCGGCCAGGCCGGCCCAGTCGCCGTCCTTCATGCCGCTCACGTCGATGCGGGTGGTGGCCGAACTGCTCGGGCCAAAGGTGCGCTGGGTGAGCGTGTTCGGGGCATCGAGCAGCGTGGGAACGACCCGGCTGGTGGTGAGGCTCAGGTAGCCCGGCCGCTTGGTGAGCGACCAGTCATGGGGCTTCGGGTTGTGATTCCATTGCCAGGCCAGGGGCAGGGCGGGGTCACCGGGCCGGCGGTCGAATTCGTCGGAGGCGACGATGCCGGAGGCTCCCGAGACGCCCTGCGCGCCGGCGGGGATGTCGAGCGTCATCGGCACCTTGCCGTCCTTGCCAAGCACCGGCCAGCCGTCCTTCCACGTCACGGGCACGAGGTAAGGGATGCGACCAACGGCGCCGTTGTCCTTGAAGAGATAGGCGTACCACTTGCCTTCCGGGGTGTCGATCAGGCCGCCCTGGGCGATCCCCCGGTCATCAAGCGCGATGCGACTCTCGTAGGGGCCGTCGAGGGTGTCGGCGCGGCTGACGATGACGGTGCGCGCCCAGCGGCTACCGGGCGAGGCGATGTTGACGAGGTAGTAGCGACCGTTGATCTTGGAAAGCTGCGAGCCCTCCCCACACAGCCCGCCCTGGTCGGCGCCGAAGACGGCGTTGACGTGTTCGATGATGGCCTTGTTCACGCCGCCGGGCTTGGTGCCTGTGAGATCGGGTTTGAGCTCGGTGAGCATGATGCGGTTGCAGCCCCAGACCATGTAGACGCGGCCGTCGTCGTCGAAGAACAGGCTGTGGTCATTCATCAAGGGCTCGAAGCTCGTCTCCTTCCACGGGCCGCGTTCGGGATCGCGCGTGGTGTAGACGTGGGTGCGTCCTCCGGTGGTGGCCGCGAACGTCGAGGCATAGAACATGCCGTCGTGGTAGCGCAGGCTGCTGGCCCAGGAGCCTGCACCGTAGGCGTTCTTGCCGTTCTCGAGGCGAAAGGCTTCGTTGTCGGCAAGGTTCTGATGGGCGTAGGAGGCCATGGTCCAGTTCACCAGGTCCGTCGACTTCATGATCGGCAGGCCCGGGCTCATGTGCATCGTCGTGCTGCTCATGTAGTAGGTCTTGCCCACCCGGATGACTGCGATGTCCGGGACGTCGGCCCAGATCAGCGGGTTGTGGGCAGGCGCTGCCTGAACAGTGTGGGATCCGACGGAGAGAAGGAGGGCCATCAGGAGGGGAAAAATCGGCCGGCACAGGCCGTCAGGGTGTTTGTTCATGTTTTGTCTCTGGAGTAGTTTTTGCGAGCCAACTCATTGGTCGCAGGACCCCATGAGCTCAAGACGAGCCAGGGATCAGCCCAGCATCTTGAGCAGCATGCGATGGTGCTGCGGCATGCGCGCCACCGAGGCTTCGATGGCTTTGCGACGCTGGTCCAGCGCCTGCATGGCCCGCTCCGGCGAAATCTCCGCGAAGACCGGATCGTTGCGCTCCGGCCAGTGCTCCATACCGGCGTGGACGGCGAGCCAGCTGGTGGCGTCGAACCCTTCCTCGTCGTATTCGTGCAGCACGCCGTAGCGACGCCACAGCTCCATCCGGAAGGCCAGGGTCTCGGGCAGCTCCATCGATGACACGTGCCGCCACAGCTCGCTGTCGCGGCGGCGGGTCAGGCAGTAGTGCAGGATGATGAAGTCGCGGATGCGCGCGAAGCGGCGTGCCGCGCCGTCGTTGAACAGGGCCCGGTCGTTCTCGTCCAGCGGCCGGCCGGCCGTCAGCAGGGTCATGAGGCGGCTGATGCCGTCCTGGATCAGGTAGATGCTGGTGGACTCCAGCGGCTCCAGGAAGCCCGAGGACAGGCCGATGGCGACGACGTTGTGCACCCAGAAGCGCTCGCGGTGGCCGGTGGTGAAGCGCAGCAGCCGCGGCTCGCCGAGCGGCTTGCCGTCAAGCCGGGCCAGCAGTTGTTCACGCGCACGGTCGGCGTCGATGAAGCGGCTTGAGAACACGTGGCCATGACCGGTGCGGTTCTGCAGCGGGATGCGCCACGCCCAGCCCCCTTCCAGCGCCGTGGCCTGGGTGTACGGGGCCAGTTCCTCGCCAACCCGCTCGGTGGGGCAGGCCCAGGCGCCGTCCACGGGCAGCCAGTGGCTGAAGTCGACGAAGGGCTCGGCCAGCGC
>NZ_JBFUMS010000028.1:0-10262 GCF_054049255.1 Roseateles sp. P5_E4
GTCCTGCAGCGTGAACACATCGATTTCGCTGATCGTCTGCATGCCGTTGAAGTCGATCTGCACCCAGTCCGGGTAGACGCCCGAAGTGCCATCCGCCCACGCACCGCCAGCTCCCCAGTTCAGCCCCAGCCGATCGCCGTCGATGACCGCGCTGGCGGGAAATCTGGAGTCAAAAGTGCTGGACGCTGTGGCGACGCCGCCGTTGGCGGCTGCAGCAACATTGACCGCCTGTCCCCCTGTTGCCGCCGTGATCACCACCGCCTGCGTCTTGCTGTGGGTCAGGCCTCCAGCGTCGGTCACCGTCAACGTCACCGTGTAGCTGCCTGCCGCGCTGTAGCTCTTCGTGACCGACACCCCGCTGGCGCTGGTGCCGTCGCCGAACGTCCACGCGTAGCTGGCGATGGGGCCTTCCGCATCGGTGCTGCCGGCGCCGGAGAAGCTCAGGCTCGCGCCCACCTGCCCACTCGTCGGGCCGCTGATGTTGGCCACCGGCGCCTGGTTGGCCATGCCTCCCGGCGTCCAGGCCTCCACTTCGACGATGCGCGAGAAGTTGTTCATCGCACCTGCTATCAGGACTCGAATACTGGTCGTACTAACCGGTGCAAATACAAATTGCCGCCACACCTTGTCATTTCCGGTGACATTGCCGCCTTCTACAGTCACCCATCCGCCGCCATCCCAATACTGGACGTCGTACTGAGTGATTCCATATTTTGCGAAGGTCATCGCCAGCGTAGGCGCCGACGGCGATTCCTTATCATCCTGCAGTGTGAATACGTCAATTTCGCTGATCGTCTGCATGCCGTTGAAGTCGACCTGCACCCAGTCGGGATAGACACGCGACGTGGCATCGTTCCACCCCCCTCCGGCGCCCCAATTCAAACCCTTTCTATCACCGTCATTGATTGATTTAACCGGGTAATGGCCGTCATACACGCTGGAGGCAGATGCAATACCGCCATTGGCAGCCAACGCCACATTCGTGGCAATACCTGGAGGCGCTCCAACCGAAAACAAAGCGGTCTTCACAGAACTCAATCCATGATTATCCACCACCGTCAAGGCGACTTTATACGTGCCGATGTACTGGTATGTCTTGGCGACGCCGACTCCGACTCCGGTCGTGCCATCGCCGAAATCCCAAACATAAGAAGCAATGGAACCACCAGGGGCGCTGCTCAACGCAGCGGAAAACTGCGCAACCGCCCCTGCAGTTCCAACACCTGGCTGTATTTCAAAATTCGCGCTTGGCGGCGGGTAAGCCCCTTGTGAAACCACAACTTGCTGCGTAGCAGTAGATGTCGCACCCACGGAGTCGGTAACCGTCAACTGGACGGTGTAGGTTCCAGCGTTTGCATAAACCTTCCTAGCTGAAACTCCAACCGCGGTCGTGCCGTCGCCGAAGTCCCACCCATAACTTGCAATGTTGGCTTCAGCATCTGTACTCGCAGAACCGGAAAAGGTGGTGAAGATTCCGGCCTGCAAATTAACCGAGGGCACGGAAATGACCGCCACGGGGGGCGTGTTCGGCTGAAGGCAAAGCTCCCAGATGCCGAACAGCGCCGAGCCCCTGGAGTGGCCGTACACCGAGTAGCCACACCCCGTGGAAGGTGCAAACGTAGTCAGCGCAAGAGACACGTTCCCCGGGTTTGTTGTCGGCACGTGCACCTCGGTCCACAAGAGGGTTCTCGTGTCGAAAGTCCACAGATCGTCCAATGCCGAACCGGAAGGCGAAACGCCACCAAACAGAACGACAACTCCATTTTTCGAGTCGAAATACATCTGCGCGTAGCTGCGTTCGCTCGGGCCAACGGCTCCGGTTACTTCCCTCCAACTGTTGGTTGCAGGGTCGTACAGCCACGTGTCGTTTAAATAGGCATTGTTGATGCACCGCACCGACTGTCGATCAAAGCATACCCCTCCAAACAGCACGAATTGGCGACTGAAGGAGTCGTAGACAAACTGGTTCTCTATCTGGCCGCGGGGCTCAGGCGAAGTCCCTTGGCCAGCAGGGATCGCAAGCGTAAATTCTCTGGTCGAAAAATTCAGTTTATACAATGAATTATCATTGCTGGCACTTCCGAACATATAGGCATTGGTGCCATCTCCAGCGAACCCTGGGCTATGACGCTCTGTGGGCGCCAATCCGGTATAGCCCCAGTGACGCTCCATCAGCCTGATGTATTGCCCAGTACTCAGGGAGTATGCCCAAGCACCGCTTCCGAAGTCCGCGTATACGGAATAGGCCGCGCCGGCGCCGATCCCGATATCGCGGTCCAACGTCAGCGTCTTGAGCGCCGCATCATAGGACAGGACCACGGCAGTCGGGCTACCGCCGTTTTGCACGAGCCAATCCTTGTAGAAGTCATTCGTCGTGGCTGGCAGCGTCGGATCTACCAACTTCGTGCCCGTCGTACCGGCACCAGCAGACCGCGTAAAACCCTGCTGGCTGGCACATCTGTAGCCACTGCCACCATTCCAAAGCCAGAAATAGTTATTTATGGGATCAAATACCACACCGCTTTCGTCTGAGCCATTGGGTTTATTGAACGAAGTATTGCCCGCGCAGCTGTTATTGGGATCGAGCAGCGTCCATGACTTGGCAAGAGGATCAAAAGCCCAAACATCGTTGAGATAGGCTCCGCCGCCGGCCCCTCCCCAAAAAACCGCCTGATTGAGCGAGTCCACCCACGTCATGGCGCTCCACTCGCGCCATGGGGGCGCATTGGTCGTGGAAATCTGACGCCATGTAGCAATAAATTCCGCAGCGCGCGCGTCGTTCGCCGCAAGTCCCAAGGAACAGATGCAAGCGCCGAGCAAGACCGCGAGGAGCCGGTTGAGAAGGACGCGCATAGGAACCGAAATCGAGATGTGTAAAGAATCCATCAATACCTCAACGTGAAGCGGAGGTCCACGGAGCCCTCTTCCCTTGCGAGCGCGCATAGCGGACTCGCCTCGTCATCAAATGACCACTTTTACATCACACATGGACACTGGCGTCGACATTCCGCAACCCAAACCCTCGGCTCGGGGGTGCAGCAGGCACGTGTTGCGCATCGCCGTCGGCACACTCGCCGCCTGACCTTGGCCTGCACACCGTCATCAGAGAAGACCAGGCCCAGCCGCAGTTGCGGTCGTCTTGCCCTCCAGCAACCGCAGCACGGCGGGGGCGACTATTGCGGCGCCAGTCATGCTGAGGTGGTTGTCGTCGAAGTACAGGCTGGCATCCCCCTCCAACACCTTACAACGCGGGCCGCCGCACAGCAGCTGGTCCAGCCCGACACGTTCGGCTTGCCCATCAGCGGTCAGCCGCTGCACCAGGGCCAGCGACGCGGCCTGCCGGATGCGGTAGTCGGCTGCCATCTGGCCCTGCGCGGCCAGCTCGTCTCCGCGTCGCCAGCGCATGGCGAGAGCCGCCGGCACCGGGTAGTGGTAGGTGGGCACCGGGTCCAGCAGCAACACCTGCTTGCCGGCAGCGTGCAGGCGCTGGATGCTTTGCACCAGGCCCGCCTCGAAGGCCGTCGCGCCGGGGCCGTCCAGATAGAACTGGTAGCGCGCCACCAGCAGCACGCTGTCGACACTGGTGTCAGCCACCAGCCTTTCCAGCAGCGCGCTGTTGACGGCCGCACAGCGTGGCCGGCCGGGGGGCTCGAAGCCCAACGCCGGCGGGCAGGTCGAGCCCGTCAGCTGAGCCACACGCCGGTCCGTCGCCTGGTCGCCCAACGCACGGGCGATCTCGACGCCATGGCTGTCACCCCAGACCGCCAGCGTCTTCGTGGCGGAGGCCGGCCCGAACAGGCAGCGGACGTCGTAGTCCAACCAGCGGTTGCCGCTGGAGTGGCAGCGCTTGCGGTCGAGGCTGAAGTCGCTCGCGCCGGCACGCAGCACCGCATCGCGGCCCGGCTGGGCGGCACGCTGGTCGGACACGGCCGTCAGCGCCCAGGCCGCGCCCAGGCTGGCCACGATGGTGGACGCCCCCGCCACGAGCATGACCGGCTGCGCCACCTTGGAGCGCCGCACCGGTGCCTCCACCCAGCGCAGCGAGGCCCAGGCCAGCGCGACGGACAAGGCCACGGCCAGCGCGGCCTGCACCGGCGAGGGCTGGTCCAGCACCAGATGCCGCGTCAGCACCAGCACCGGCCAGTGCCAGAGGTAGAGCGAAAACGAATGCGCGCCGATCCAGCGCAGCGGCGCGGCCGACAGCCAGCGCGTCGCGACCGCCCGTTGCGTGGCACCGACCCAGATCAACGCCGCCGTCGCGAGGCAGGGCCACAGCGCCAGCGGCCCCGGGAAAGCGTGATCGGCCCGCATCAGCAACAGCGAGGCGACGAGGGCCGCGAGCGCCGTCCAGCCCAGCCCCGAGTCCACCCAGGCCGGGCGCGCGGACGGTGAATCAGTGCGGCTGGACCACCAGGCCAGGCCCGAGCCGATCATCAGCTCGAAGGTGCGCGCTGGTGCCGCGTAGAAGGCCAGCTCGGCGTCATGAGGCATCAACCGCAGGCACCAGGCCAGCGACACGAGGCCCACGCCCAGCAGCACGATGCCGATATGCCGGCGCGCGAAGCGCCACAACAGGGCCAGCAGCGGCGGAAAGACGATGTAGTACTGCTCCTCGACGGCCAGCGACCAGGTGTGCAGCAGGGGCTTGAGCTCGGCGGCTCCTTCGAAATACCCGGTCGTCCGGTACAGCTCGATGTTGGAGACGAACAGCCCCGTGGCCCCCAGCAGTCGCGCAAACTCGCGCAGCGCCTGCGGTTCCAGCAGCAGCAGGCAGGCCGGCGCGACCAGGGCCAGCATCGCGAACAGCGCCGGGAAGATGCGCCGGATGCGCGCCGCATAGAAGGAGGCGATGCTGTAGCTGCCAGCGGCCAGGCGCTGCAGCAGCAGGGTCGTGATCAGATAGCCCGAGATCACGAAGAAGATGTCCACCCCGACAAAGCCGCCGGGCATGGCCGCGGGCCAGGCGTGGAAAACCACGACGGGCACGATGGCCAGGGCCCGAAGTCCCTCGATGTCGGGCCGGAATTTCATCCGCGAATGGTCAGGCCAGTGCCGCGGCCAAAGCCGCGACGACCTGGTCTTGCTGCTCCTCGGTGAGGTCGGCGCTCATGGGCAGGCTCATGACGCGAGCCGCCGCGGCGATGCTGTGCGGGCAGGCGTCCGGCTGGCCGTATTTGGCATAGGCCGGCTGGTGATGCAGCGGGCGCGGGTAATGCACGGCGGTCGGCACGCCGGCGGCCTTGAGCTTGGCCTGCACGGCCTCGCGGTCGTCCACGAAGACGGTGTATTGCGCCCAGACGCAGTCGCGGTCGGGCCGGACTTCCAGCAGCTGCAGGCTCGGGATGGCCGCCTGCAGCTTGGCGCGGTAGGCCTCGCCGAGCTCGAGCCGGCGGCGGACCTCCCACTCGAAGCGATCCAGCTTGCCCAGCACGACCGCGCATTGCAGCGTGTCCATGCGGCCACCCACGCCGACGCGGGTGTGCAGATAGCGCTGGCTCTGGCCATGGATGCGGATCTCGCGGCAGGCCTGGGCCAGCGCGTCGTCGTTGGTGAAGATGGCACCACCGTCGCCATAGCAGCCCAGCGGCTTGCTCGGGAAGAAGCTGGTGCAGCCGAAGGTGGAGGTGTTGCAGCTCTTCTTGCCGTTGTACGACGCGCCGAAACTCTGCGCGGCGTCCTCGATGACGGCCAGGCCATGCTTGCCGGCAATGGCGTTGATCTCGTCCATGTCGGCCACCTGGCCGTACAGGCTGACCGGCATGATGGCCTTGGTCTTCGACGTGATCGCGGCTTCGATGAGCTTGGCGTCGATATTGGCCGTACCGGGCTCGATGTCGACGAAGACCGGCACGCCGCCGGCCAGCACGATCATCTCGGCCGTGGCCGCGAAGGTGAAGGGGCTGGTGATGACTTCATCGCCGGGCTGCAGGTCCAGGGCCATCAGGCAGATCAGCAACGCCTCGGTGCCGCTGGCGACGCTGATGCAGTGCTTGGCGCCGGTGTAGGTGACGAGGGCCTGCTCCATCTCCTTGACCTCGGGGCCCAGGATGTACTGGCCGTGGTCCAGCACCTTCTGGATGCGGGCGTTGATGTTGTCGCGCAGGGCCGCGTACTGGCTCTTGAGGTCGATGAAGTCCATCAGATGATCTCCAGGCGGTTGCCGCTCAGACGGTAGCGGTCGCCGGTGTGGGGGCAGGTGGCGTCGACGGGCTGTTCGCTCGCGACGGGCAATTCCAGGCGCTCGCCGAAGCGGCTCATCCAGCCGATCTGCTTGGCGGGCACGCCCACCATCAACGCGAAATCGGGCACGTCACGGTTGATGACGGCGCCGGCGCCGATGAAGGCGAAGCGGCCGATGGTGGTGCCGCAGACGATCGTGCTGTTGGCGCCCAGCGTCGCACCCTGCTTCACGAGGGTGCGGCGGTATTCGTCCTTGCGCGTGACTGCCGAGCGCGGGTTGTAGACGTTGGTGAACACCATGCTGGGGCCGCAGAAGACGTCGTCCTCCAGCGTCACGGCGTCGTAGACGGAGACGTTGTTCTGGATCTTGACGTTGTCGCCGATGGCCACGTCGTTGCCGACATAGACGTTCTGGCCGAAGGAGCACTTGCTGCCGATGCGGGCGCCGGCGCTGATGTGCACGAAGTGCCAGACGCGGCAATCGGCACCCAGCTGGGCGCCTTCGTCGACGATGGCGCTTGGGTGGATGGTGGTGGCCATTTCAGTAGGCCAGCGGCAGGTTGATGCGCTTGCCGTCGCGGGAGCTCATGTACAGCGCGATCAGCAGCTCCAGCGACTTCAGGCCTTCGCGACCGTCGGTCTCGGGGTGGGCCTCGCCGCGCAGCGTCTGGATGACGTTGTCGTAGTAGAGCGGGTGGCCGAAGCCGTAGACCGAGGTGGTCTGGTAGCTCGCGTCCTTGATCAGCGCGTCCATCTCATGGGGGGCATCGAATTCCCAATGCTGGATCTCGTTGACCGCCAGGCCGCCGACGCGCACCGAGCCCTTCTCGCCCAGCAGGGTGATGGAGCCTTCGAGGTTCTTGGGATAGGTCA
This sequence comes from Roseateles sp. P5_E4, assembly GCF_054049255.1. Classification (NCBI taxonomy): domain Bacteria; kingdom Pseudomonadati; phylum Pseudomonadota; class Betaproteobacteria; order Burkholderiales; family Sphaerotilaceae; genus Roseateles; species Roseateles sp. P5_E4. The sequence continues at coordinate 7,054 of NZ_JBFUMS010000028.1, forward strand.
GCATGCTGACGTTGACGGTGCCCATGGCGCCACTGCGCCACTTCAGCGCAGCCGCGCCGCTGTCCTCGACCTCGATGTTGCGGGCCAGCGTGCCGGTGTAGGCCATGACACTCTCCACGGGGCCGCAGACCCAGTCGAGCAGGTCGATGTAATGGCTGGCCTGGTTCATGAACGCGCCGCCGTCGAACTCCCACGTGCCGCGCCACTCGGCGCTGTCGTAATAGGCCTGGGGGCGGGTCCAGAAGACGTTGACGGCGACGTTGTAGAGCCGCCCGAAGCGGCCCTCGCTCATCGCGCGCTTGAGCAGCTGCAGCGTGGGGTTGCGGCGGTTCTGCTTGACGACGAAGAGGCGCACGCCGGCGTCGTCGCAGGCCTTGACCATGGCCAGGCCGTCCTGCCAGCGCGTGGCCATGGGCTTCTCGGTCATCACGTCGATGCCGGCGCGGGCCACCTCGATGGCCTGGCGGGGATGCAGGCCGCTGGGCGTGGTCAGCACGACGCAGTCGATGCCGAGTTCGGCCTTGGCGGCCAGCAGCTCGGTCAACGACGCAAAGCCGCGGCCCCCCGTCTTGGCGACGGCGGCCGCCAAGGCCGCGGGGTCGGTGTCGCACACCGCCACGAGCTCGGCGCGCTCGGCGTGCTTCTTGATCGCCTCCATATGGTTCTGGGCGATGCGGCCGCAGCCGATCAGCGCGAAACGGACCAGGCGGCCGATGACGGGAGGGCGGGACTGTTGCATAGGGTTCACCTGTGAGGGTTCGGTCTGTCTTGTCGGTCTAGGCGGCATTGTCGGCAGCTCGCCGCCAGAACCGCGTCAGTCTTGCAAAGGCCGGATCGGCGGCCAGCGGGTGGCGGCACCAGCCCAGCGCCAGCAGCCACGAAACGCAGCAGCTGAGGATGGCCAGCACGAACCAGAGGATAGGCATGGTCTGGCCAGGCTCGCGCGGGTGAAGCACCAGCAGCAGCGCGGGCGGCGCCAGCGCGATCAGCGCCACGGCCATGCTGCGCACGAGCTGGCCACGCAGCACGCGCCAGTCGTTGGGCAGGAACTTGCCCTTCACGACATAGACCAGCGGCAGCTGCAGCAGCATGGCCAGCGCCAGCCCGGCCGCGCAGGCCCAGGGCTCGCGCCAATACGCCGCCGCCGCGACGATGAGCGCCGCGCGCGCCGGCTGGAAGACCACCTCCATGCGGGTCAGCAGGTCCATGCGGCCCATGGCCACCATGAGGTTGCCGATCAGGCTGATCGCCGCGGCCAGCGCGCCGGCCAGGCAGAAGATGGGCACCAGCGGCGCCGCCGCGTCCCACTGCGGGCCGAACAGCAGCCGCAAGGTCTCCAGCCCGTAGAGGGCGACGAAGCCGTAGAAGGGCCAGGCCACCACGCAGACATAGGTGACGCTGGCGATGTAGAGCGGCTCCATGGCCTGCTGCTCGCGCACGGCCTTTGCGAAAGCGGGATAGGCCACGTTGCGCACGGCGCCCATCAGGTCGCGATGGAAGAGGTTCATCAGGCCCTGGGCGCGGCTCAGCAGCGCGACGGGCGTGAAGCCCATCAGCTTGCCCACGGCCAGGTCGTTGATGTCCATGGACACCGACGTGACGACGCCCACGACCGAGCTCTGGGCGCCGAACTTGAACAGGCTGCGCCATTGCGACAGCCCCGGCCGCAGCAACCGCCGCTCGCCCTGGGCCCACCAGGCGGCGAAGCCAGTGGTCGCACTGACGACCAGCGTGCCGGCCACGAGGCCGATGGGGCCCCAGCCGGCCCAGGACAGGCTGACGCTGGTGATGGCACCGGCCAGCGTCGCAACCAGGTTCGCGACGGCCAGGGCCTTGAAGGCGAGGCGGCGGCGCAGCAGCGCCAGCGAGATCGTCGAGAACGGCAGCAGCAGGAAGTTCATGGACGCCAGCCACAGCAGGTCGCGCATGTGCGGCTCGCGGTAGAAGTCGGCCACCCAGGGTGCCACGGCAAAGACGATGAAGCCCAGACCGATGCCGATGATCAGCGTGACACCCAGCGCCGTGCGGATGTGATCGTCGGTGAGGTCCTTCTCCTGGATCAGGTAGCTGGCGACGCCGAAGTCGCGCAGCACCTGGGCGATGCTCATGACAGCCAGCGTCACCGAGTAGACGCCAATCTGGTCCGGCGTCAGCAGCCGGGCAATGATCAGGTTGCTCGCCAGGTTGATGACGATCAGCGCATACCGCTCCGCGAAGGAGAACAGCAGCGCACTGCGTACGCCGCTCATCTCAGTGGCTCCAGGCGCCGGCCGTCGGCGGCCGCGTCCAGCACGCCGGCCAGACGCCGTGCTGTCGCCGCGCGGCTGTAGCGCTCGATATCGCGCGGCGTGTCCACGCTGGCCTCGCCACGCAGCCAGCGCTGCAGCGTCTGGGCCAGACCCGCCACGTCACCCGGCTCGACGCGCACGCCGCCGCCGGTGCCGTTGAGCACCTGGGCCACCTCGCTGGCCTCGGGCACGACGGCCAGGATGGGGCGGCCGCAGCCCAGGTATTCGAACAGCTTGCCCGGCAGCGACGCGGTGGCGTAGTAGCCCGTCGGCACCGGCAGGTAGAGCAGGTCGGCCTGCTTCATCAGCGTGACGGCCTGGCCATGCGGTACAGGGCCGAGCTCCGTCACCCAAGCCGTGACCCCGGCCTCGGCCGCCGGGCCTGGTTTGAAGCCAGCGGCCTGCACGCGCAGCCGCGCAAGCTCCGGGCAGCCTTGGGCCTGAAGCAAGGCGATGGCCGCATACAGGTCCTGCAAACCGTAGCCAGGGCGCCAGACGCCGGTGTAGGCGATGCGCAGCAGGCCATCAGCGACGGGCGAGGCCTCGCCAGCGAAGTCGGCCGGCTCGAAGCCGTTGGTGATCAGGTGCAGGTCGCCGCGGCCGCAGTCGCGGCCGATGCTGTCCACCAGTGCGTGGGTCACGGTGACGACGGCCGCCGCGTCGCGCGCCGCCAGCCGCTCCAGCGCCGGGTTCTCGCGAGCCTGCTCGGCCGACACCTGCTCCCAGGCCATGTCGCCGCTGGGCGTCCACTGGTCGCGATAGTCGAGCACATAGGGTTTGCCGGTGCGGCGCGACACCTCGCGGGCGATCAGGAAACCGGTCCAGGGCCAGCCGCTGGCGTAGATGGCGTCGAAACCCACGCTGTCGTGCAGGGACAGCGCCCGCTCGACGGCCGGCTTGAGCCAGCCCGCGGCCTGGTCG
>NZ_JBFUMS010000029.1:0-9388 GCF_054049255.1 Roseateles sp. P5_E4
GTACATGCCGGCGCCCATGTAGACGCGCTGATCGTTGTTCGGATCGACGGCGATGCTCTCGACGCCGTGGAAACTGGCCTCGCCGCCACCGAAGCCCAGGCCGTCGGTGATGGGCACCCAGGACGACGTGGGCTGGTTCCAGCGGTAGGCGCCACCGATGTCGGTGCGCGCGTACAGCAGGTTGGCGGTGGTCGGGTGGAAGACCAGGCCCGTGACGTAGCCGCCGCCGCCCCACTTCGCGCTCGTCCAGGTTCCCACCTTGATGGAGAACGTCTGCTGGGTCTTGGCGCCGCAGCTGTTGGTGTAAGTGGCGGTGGCCGTGCAGGCCGCGGGCGGCTGGATGGTCTGCTCGCGTGCTGCACCGGCGGTGCCGCAGCCGCTCCAGCTCCACATGCCGCCGGATGTCGGCTGCGGGCCTAGGATGGCCGAGGCGCCGGTCTTGATGGTGGCCGATGCCGTTTGCGTCCACGCACCGTTGGCGTTGATGTAGGGTGTGATGGCCGTCGGCTTGCAGGCGGCGCCAAGCGTGGCGTTGGCCGAGCCGGAGTTGTAGCTGCCGCCGTTGGTCGTGAACTTGACCCAGTACCAGTAGCGCGTGCCGATGTTGCCCGAGGCGTCGGTGTAGCTCCTGGCGCTGCTGCCCGGCACGGCGATGCGGGTGCGGCCGTTGGGGTCGGCGTCGGTGTCGCGGAAGATCTCCAGCGACGTGACGGTGCCACTGACGGTCCAACCCAGCTGGACGTTGCTGGCCGTGCCGGTGGCCGTCAGGCAGACGGTGGCGCCGCCGCCGCTGCCGCAGCTCTGCGCCAGCGCTAGCGGGGCTGCGCTCGCCCCGAAGGCGAGCAGCAGTGCGGGTATCAAAGTTTTCATGTTCTTCCTTTCAAGGTTGAAAGTGCTCGGCCGGTTGTCTCCTCCGGACACGAGCGGTATGTAGGACTTGGCTCAACACGTGGGCCTACATCCCGATGACACAGTGGCGAGTGTTTTCATTGCGTTGTCGTGCGAACGATCCGGGGTTGGAAGTCGGCCGCGCTGACGCGGGCGCGGCCTTGGCTGTCCAGCCGGAGTTGGAGGTGCTGGCCGCGGTAGCGCAGCGCGACCTTGGCGAGCGCCGGTCCACGCAGCTGCAGGCGGCTGAGTCGCCCGTCCTTCCAGTCCACGTCCAGCGTCAGGGCGCCATGCGCACGCACGCCGTGCAAGGCGCCTGCTGGCCAGGCCTTGGGCAGGGCGGCCAGCAGATGCACCTCGCCGCCCCAGGACTGCACGATCATCTCCAGGATGGCAGCAGCACCGCCGAAGTTGCCGTCGATCTGGAAGGGCGGATGCGCATCGAACATGTTGGGGTAGGTGCGCGCCGGTCCCAGCAGCCCTTGCAGGACCTTGTAGGCCCGCTCGCCGTCGCCCAGGCGCGTCCACAGCGCCAGCCGCCAGGCGGTGGCCCAGCCGGTGCTTTCGTCGCCGCGGGTGTTCAGCGTCTTGCGGGCGGCCTGAGCCAGCGCGGGTGTGTCGCGCACGTTGATTTGCTCGCTGGGGTAGACGGCGTACAGGTGCGAGACATGGCGGTGCTGTTGGTCGGTGGCCGACGCATCCCAGTCCTCCAGCCATTCCTGCAGTTGGCCCTGCGCGCCGATGCGATCAGCCGGCAGGCGGGCTCGCGCCTTGCGGACGGCAGCAGTGAATGCCGGGTCGTCCTCGCCAAGCTGGGCCTGTGCCGCAATGGCCGCGTCGAACAGGTCGCGCAGGATCTGGCGGTCCATTGCCGGCCCGGCGCACAGTGCGATGTCGGTATGGTGGTTGTTCTCCGGCGACTGCGAGGGCGACGTGACGAGGCCGCGCCCCTTGGGGTCTTCGACCAGCGTGTCGAGGAAGAACAGCGAGGCGCCCTTGAACAGCGGCAGCAGCCGGCGCAACACGGCCGGGTTCGGGTTGTACTGGTAGTGCTGCCACAGCGTCGTGCACAGCCACGCGCCGCCCGTGGGCCACATGCCCCACAGCGGGCCATCGATGGGCGCGGTGGCGCGCCAGAGGTCGGTGTTGTGGTGCGCGACCCAGCCGCGCGCGCCGTAGCTGTTGCGGGCCGTGCGCGCGCCGGTGACGGCGAGGTCCTCCACCATCTTCAGCAGCGGCTCGACACACTCGCCCAGGTTCGCCGGCCCGGCGGGCCAGTAGTTCATCTCGGTGTTGATGTTGATCGTGTACTTGCCTTCCCAGGGCGGGTGCAGCACTTCGTTCCACACACCCTGCAGGTTGGCCGGCTGGCTGCCCGGGCGCGAGGACGACAGCAGCAGGTAGCGCGCGTACTGGACGTACATCGCGGCGAGCGCGGCGTCGGGCTGCCGGGGCACGCCCTTGATGCGGGCGTCGGTGGAGCGGGCATTGGCCTCGTGGCCGCCGAGGTCGATGTGCAGGCGGCGGAACAAGGCGCGGTGGGCCTTGAGATGGTCGTCGCGCAGCTTGGTGAACGGCTTGCGCGCGGCAGCGGCGGTGTGCTGGCGCACGGCGGCCACGGGGTCGCCGCTGGTGTCCTGCCAGTTCACATAGCTGGTCTCGCCGGAGACAAGCAGCGTCAGCTGGCGCGCGCCGCGCACGCGCAGCCGGTCGCCGCTGGCCTCGATGCGGCCATCGCCCACTGCCTGCACGCGCAGCGCATAGCGCAGCTGGCCGGGGATGCCGAAGGCCTGCACATTGCGGCCCTCGATCAGCAGCGCGTCGCTGCCGTCGGCGCGGACGGCCAGCGACCCGGGCCGCTTCTCTGCAAAGAGAGATTCACGGTGGTCCCACGGCGCGCCGACGAAGACGACGCCATCCTTGTCGTACTTGGTGTCGCCGAAGCCGCCATAGGGCTGGTAGTCGGGATGGCGATAGCCGAGGTCCAGGTCGATCGTGCCGTCGCCTTCGATCTCCAGCCGGATCACCGTCACCTGCTCCGGCACGCTGCAGAAGGTCTCGCGCCGGTGGCGGCCGCTGCCGTCGATGAAGCTGGTGGTGGCGATGGCGCTGTCGAGATCCAGGCTGCGCCGATAGCGCGCTGCGGCCTTCACGCCGGGGAAGTCGAGCAGCAGGTCGCCGGCGGCGCCGAAGGGCATCTGCTTGATGGGCTTGCCCATCAGCGCCTCGGAGACGAGCTCGTTGGCCTCCTTCCAGCGTTCCTGGTCGATGAGGGCGCGCACTTGCGGCAGGGCCTCGCGAAACTTCGGGTTGTCCTGGACGTAGGGCCCGCCGCCGTGCAGCGTGTCGATGTTGAACTGCAGCCGCTCCTGGGCCGGGCGCCCAAAGACCATCGTGCCCAGGCGCCCGTTGCCGACCGGCAGGGCCTCGATCCACGGGCCGGCGGGTTGGTCGTACCACAGGCTGAGTGCATCGGCGCCGATGCCGGCCGCGCCGGCCTGCACCCAGTGGGGCAGGGCACTGAGCATCGGCAGCAGCGCGGCCGAGGTGACGAACCGGCGGCGGGACGTGGGGGTGCTGTTCATGCTCATTCGCAAGGAAGGGACTTCAACGGCTGCCGACGATGACGTTGAGCGACCTGACGCTGGACATCGTGCGATCGACGCTCATGTCAGCGAGCCGCTGCAGCATTTCACCGATCGCCTTGTCGGGCAGCTTGCCGATGTCTTCGGCGACGATGGAGTCGACCACTTCGTCGGCGTCCGTTTTGATCGGTGCGTGTTCATCTTGTCTCTGGTGGTTGCTCTCGGGGGCTCTGCGGCCCGGCTTGCTCTTCCCTGTCCAACGGTCCGCCTTCCTGCCTTGGCGCTTCGAGCGTCCTCCGTGTTGGCAACGCTGTCATTGCCCTCGGTTCGTCACTTTGGCACGATGGCTGGTCAAACCAATTTGGTCAAGCCACTTTGCCATACATGATTGGATTGGTCTTACCGGTGTATTCCCCAATATCGTTTCACTGGTGTCGGCGATGAGCGGTGCGGCGCGCGAGATTGATTGCGATACCATTTGGTCTGTCCAATTAACAACGAGCGCTGGTTCCAATGCCCAACCAACACCGCGTCGGCGAAGTGCGTCGGCAATATCAGCTGGTCGCCGACAAGATCCGTGCGCTGATCGACGCGGAGGGAATCTCCACGGGGGGGCGGCTTCCAGCGGAGCGGGAATTGGCGCTGCAACTCGGCGTTTCGCGGCCGTCGCTGCGCGAGGCGCTGATCGCGCTGGAGATCGACGGCCGCGTGGAGATCCGCGGCGGTTCGGGTGTGTACGTCAGCGCGCCGCCCATGAATGGCGAAGTCGCAACCTCATCGCTGGGCGAAAGCCCTGCCGAGTTGGCGCAGGCGCGTGTCGTGCTGGAGAGCGCGATCATCACGCTCGCGGCAGCGCGGGTGAGCAAGGCATCCTTGCAACGCGTCGAGGACGCATTGAACGCGATGCGTGAGGACCATGCCAGCGGCCGCAAGCCGGTCGAGTCGGACCGGCGCTTTCATCTGAGCATTGCCGAGATGGCTGGCAACTCCGTCCTGGTCGGCGTGGTGGGAACGCTCTTCGACGGCCGGCACAGCCCCATCGCGTCACGCATGAGCGGCCAGGCCGAGTCCACGCACACCTGGCAGGCCGCACTCGCGGAGCACGAGGCGATCTATCGCGCGCTGGAAGCCCGCAACCCGCAGGCGGCAGCTGCAGCCATGTGCTCTCATCTGCTGGCCTCTCTGGGCCGCTGGGTCGGCGAGGGCACCGGCGCCGCCTGATGCCCTCCGCTGGGATGTGCCAGCCCGCAGCGGACACCGCGGGGGTAACTGGCGCCGGTCATCGACCAGCGGCCGGGACGTCACCCACCTTTTCGGCGGTTGTACACGTCGAAAACCACGGCAGCCAGCAGCACGACGCCCTTGATGACCTGCTGCCATTCGATGCCCACGCCGAGGATGGACATGCCGTTGTTCATCACCCCCATGATGAAGGCGCCGATCACCGCGCCGAGCACCTTGCCGACGCCGCCTGACGCCGAGGCCCCGCCGATGAAGCAGGCAGCGATCACGTCGAGCTCGAAGCCCAGGCCTGCCTTGGGCGTGGCCGTGTTGAGGCGGGCCGCGAAAACCAGGCCTGCGAGTGCCGCCATGACGCCCATGTTGGCGAAGCACAGCAACGTCAGCTTCTCGGTAGGGACGCCGGACAGCCGGGCGGCACGTTCGTTGCCGCCGAGGGCGTAGATGCGCCGGCCGAGCGTCGTGCGCCGGGTCACAAAGACGTAGGCGGCGATCAGGATGCCCATCAGCAGCAGCACATTGGGCAGGCCCTTGTACGAGGCCAGCAACCAGACCAGCCCGGCCAGTGCGGCCGACTGGGTCAGCAGCCGCAGGCCGAAGAGCGCCGCAGGCTCGGACGCCGCGCCCAGCGCTGCGGCCTTGCGGCGCGTGGCCAGCTCCCGCCAGGCCAGCCATGCCACCAGGCCGAAGCCGATGACGAGGGAGCTGAGATGACGCTCCTCGCCCGCCGGCCAGTCGGGCAGGAAGCCGCTGCTGAGGAGCTGGAAGGATTCCGGGAAGGGGCCGATGGACTGGCCGCCGAGCAGGGCAAGTGCCAGCCCCTTGAACACCAGCATGCCCGCGAGGGTGACGATGAACGAGGGGATCTTCAGGTAGGCGACGAACCACCCCTGCAGGCAGCCAATGAGGGCGCCGGCGACCAGGCACACGGCTGCGGCCGGCAGCACGGGCCAACCCTGCTCGACCATCAGAATGGCTGCCAGGGCGCCGATGAAGCCGCAGATGGACCCGACCGACAGGTCGATGTGGCCCGCGACGATCACGAGCAGCATCCCGAGGGCCATGACCACGATGTAGCTGTTCTGGAGGAACAGGTTGGTCAGGTTCAACGGCTGCAGCAGCGTGCCGTCGGTGAGCACCTGGAAGAACCCCATGATGCAGACCAGCGACAGCAGCATGCCGTAGTCGCGCAGGTGCGATGCCAGGAAATTGCGCAGGGAAGAGGAAGACATGAGGATGGGTTTCAATGGGTGCCCAAGAGGGCGTGCATGACGGTTTCCTGGGTGGCGCCGGCAGCCGGCATTTCAGCCACCAGTTCGCCCTCGTTCATCATGTAAAGGCGGTCGCACAGGCCCAGCAGCTCGGGCAGCTCCGACGAAATCATCAGGATTGCCCGACCCTGGGCGGCCAGGCTCGCAATCAGGCTGTAGATCTCGAACTTGGCGCCGACGTCGATGCCGCGGGTGGGTTCGTCGAGGATGAGCAGCTGGGGGTCGGTGAACAGCCACTTGGCCAGCACCACCTTCTGCTGGTTGCCGCCGGACAGGTCGCCGACGGCCTGCTGGACGTTGGCGCAGCGGGTGGCCAGCCGCTGCCGGAAGTCATTTGCCACCATGCTCTCCTGCGCCTCGTCGATGACGCCGAAGCGAGAGACGCCTTCCAGCCGGCACAGGCTGGTGTTGCGGGCAATGCTTTCCTGCAGCACCAGCCCCAGGGCCTTGCGGTCCTCGGTGACGTAGGCCAGCCCTGACTTGATGGCCCGCCGGACGGTCGAGACGTCGACCTCCTGCCCATCCATCCAGGCGGAGCCGCGGATGCGGCGCCCCCAGGAGCGGCCGAACACGCTCATCGCGAGCTCGGTTCGTCCTGCACCCATCAGGCCCGCGATGCCGACGATCTCGCCGCGGCGAACATTCAGATTGACGCCCTTGATGGCTTCGCGGCCCACGTGAAGCGGGTGCTCGACCCACCAGTCGCGCAGCTCGAACAGGACTTCACCCGGGTTGGGCTGCCGCTTCGGATAGCGGTCCTGCATGTCGCGCCCCACCATGGCGCGAACGATGGCCGCCTCCGACGGCGGCGCGGCGCTGCAGTCCATCGTGGTGATGGTCGAGCCATCGCGCAGCACCGTGACGGCGTCGGCCACTTCGGCAATCTCGTTGAGCTTGTGGGAGATCAGCACACAGCTGACGCCGCGGCCGCGTAGCCGTTTCAGCAATTCAAGCAGCGCGGCGCTGTCATCCTCGTTGAGGCTGGCTGTGGGCTCGTCGAGGATCAGCAGCTTCACGTCCTTCGCGAGCGCTTTGGCAATCTCCACGAGCTGCTGCTTGCCGACGCCGATGTCCCCCACCAGCGTATTCGGTGACTCCTGAAGCCCGACCTGGCGGAGCAGCTCGACGGCCTGCTCGTGCGTGCGCGTCCAGTCGATCACGCCGCGCTGGGCGCGCTCGTGGCCGAGGAAGAGGTTCTCGGCGATGGAGAGCTGCGGAATCAGCGCCAACTCCTGGTGGATGATGACGATGCCGAGCGCTTCGCTCTGGCGTATGCCGGAGAAGCGCTGCGGCTGGCCGCCGAACCGGATCTCGCCTTCGTAGTCCGGGTGCGGGTAGACACCCGAGAGGATCTTCATCAGCGTGGACTTGCCGGCGCCGTTCTCGCCGACCACGGCGTGGATTTGCCCACGCTGGACGGCCAGGTCGACATGCTTCAGGGCGACCACGCCATGGAACTTCTTGCCGATTCCGCGCATCTCCAGCAGCGCGCTCGGCTGATTGCCTGCGGTTTCCATTTCAGTTGCCCGTTGAGTACACAGCGGGACGAGCGCCGGGCCGCTCCCTAGCCGGCCCGCACTGGCGATGTTCTTGCGGCTCGACGCCGCAAGCATCGCCGTCCCCGCGGGGGACCGACCAGACTTGCTCGCGTTCAGCGACGCGAGGTTGGACGAGGGGCAGGTTCATTTCAGCTGGCTTTCCTTGTAATAGCCGCTGTCCACGAGCACGGGCTTCCAGTTCGTGGCGTCGACTGCAACAGGCTTGAGCAGATAGGACGGCACGACCTTGGTGCCGTTGTTGTAGGTCTTGGTGTCGTTCACCTGCGGCGCGCGGCCGCTGAGCACCGCATCGACGAGGTCGGCCGTGACCTTGGCCAGCTGGCGGGTGTCCTTGAAGACGGTGGAAGCCTGGTCACCCCTCAGGATGGCCTTGACCGACGGCAGGTCGGCGTCCTGCCCGGTGATGACCGGCATGGGCTGGCTCGCGCTGCCGTAGCCGACGCCTTTCAAGGAAGAAATGATGCCGATCGACAGGATGTCCGCGGGGGACAGGACGGCATGCAGCTTCTCCTTGCCGTAGAAGGCCGACATCAGGTTGTCCATGCGCGCCTGGGCGGTGGCGGTGTCCCAGCGCAGGATGCCGACCTTCATCGCACCCAGCTGCTTGCTGCGCACGACGAGCTTGCCGCTGTCCAGGTAGGGCTTGAGCACGCTCATGGCGCCGTCGTAGAAGAAGCCCGAATTGTTGTCGTCGGGCGAGCCCGCGAACACCTCCAGGTTGAAGGGCCCCTTGCCCTGCTTCAGGCCGAGCCGGTTGACGATGGACTCGGCCTGCAGCACGCCGACCTGGAAGTTGTCGAAGGTGGTGTAGTAGTCGACGTTCTTGGATCCGCGGATCAGGCGGTCATAGGCGACGACCTTGACGCCCTTCTCGGCGGCCTTCTGCAGCACGCCGGACAGCGTGGACCCGTCGATGGAGGCGATGACCAGGGCCTTGACGCCCTTGGTGACCATGTTCTCGAGCTGGGCGAGTTGGTTGGGGATCTCGTCATCGGCATATTGCAGGTCGACCTGGTAGCCGAGCGCCTTGAAGCTCTTGACCATGTTGTCGCCGTCGGCGATCCAGCGCTGTGAACCCTTGGTCGGCATCGAGATGCCAACGGTGCCCTTGCCCTGTGCCAGCAGCGGTGCGCAGGGTGCGAGCGTCAACAAAGCGCTCAGTGCGAGAAAAGTGGTGCGACGCATGATGTCTCCGTGTGTGTTTGGGGGGCGGTCATTTGCTCAGCGAAAGATGCGCTGGGCGAGTGATAAGGGTTTCTCCAACGCCCAGCGAGGCGTTCAGCCGCAAAAGCGGTTGACGAGATTCTCGAAGACTTCCTGGCGGCCGGAGACGGGCGCCACGTCGGTGTTGGCGGCGAGCACCTGGTCGGCGAGCTCGGTCAGCGAACGCCGGCCGTTGAGGATGTCCTGCCCGGCGGGCGCGTCCCAGCCGGCGTAGCGGCTGTCCACGGCGGCCTTCAGGCGACCGTCGTTGACCATCTTCTCGGCGATCAGCAGCGCCTGCGCGCACACGTCCATGCCGCCGATGTGGCCGTGGAACAGGTCCTCGGCGTCGATCGACTGGCGGCGCACCTTGGCGTCGAAGTTCAACCCGCCCGAGCCCAGGCCGCCGGCCTGGATGACGTGGTACAGCGCCACGGCCGTCTCCGGCACGTTGTTGGGGAACTGGTCGGTGTCCCAGCCCAGCTGCGGATCACCGCGGTTCATGTCCAGGCTGCCCAGGATGCCCAAGGCGCCGGCCGTGGCGATCTCGTGCTCGAAGCTGTGGCCCGACAGCGTGGCGTGGTTGGCCTCGATGTTGACCTTGACTTCCTTCTCCAGGCCGTAGCGGACGAGGAAGCCGTAC
>NZ_JBFUMS010000030.1:0-3325 GCF_054049255.1 Roseateles sp. P5_E4
GACCCGTTCGGCGGCGCCACCTTCGAGCGCCCCTGGTTCCAGGGCGGCAGCCCGATGGAGCTGGCCAAGCTCAAGGCCGACGCGGCCTTCGAGTTCTTTGCCAAGCTCGGCGCGCCCTACTACTGCTTCCATGACCGCGACGTCGCCCCGGAAGGCGCCACGCCGCGCGAGAGCCACGAGAACTTCCTGCGCATGGTCGAYGTGCTSGGCGAGAAGCAGCAGGCCACGGGCTTGAAGCTSYTGTGGGGCACGGCCAATCTGTTCAGCCACCGCCGCTTCATGAGCGGTGCGGCCAGCAACCCCAACCCCGAGCTGTTCGCCATGGCCGCGCTGCAGGTGCGCGACGCGATGGACGCGACGCTGAAGCTCGGCGGCGAGAACTACGTGYTGTGGGGCGGCCGCGAGGGCTAYGAGACGCTGCTGAACACGCGCCTGGGCCAGGAGCTGGACCAGCTCGGCCGCTTCCTGAACATGGTGGTKGAGTACAAGCACAAGATCGGCTTCAAGGGCGCCATCCTSATCGAGCCCAAGCCGCGCGAGCCGTCCAAGCACCAGTACGACTTCGATACCGCSACCGTGTACGGCTTCCTSGTCCGYTACGGCCTGGAGAAGGAAGTSAAGGTCAACATCGAGGCCAACCACGCCACGCTGTCGGGCCACAGCTTCGAGCAYGAGATCGCCACGGCMGGCGCCTTGGGCATCCTGGGCAGCCTGGACATGAACCGCGGTGAYCCGCAGCTGGGCTGGGACACCGACCAGTTCCCCAACAACGTGCCGGAGACGGCGATCGCGCTGTACCACGTCATCCAGGCCGGCGGGCTGGGCTCGGGCGGGTTGAACTTCGACGCCAAGGTGCGCCGCCAGTCCATCGATGCTGAGGACCTGTTCCACGGCCACATCGGCGGCATGGACGTGTGCGCGCAGGCGCTGCTGATTGCCGAGAAGATGGTCAACGACGGCCGCCTGAAGGCCGCCGTGGACAGCCGCTACGCCGGCTGGGACGCGCCCGCCGGGCAGGACATCCTCAACGGCCGGCGTTCGCTGACCGAGCTCGCCGACCAGGTGCTCGCCGCCAACACCGACGTGGCGCCCGTGTCCGGCCGCCAGGAAGTCTTCGAGAACCTGGTCAACCGCTTCTGCGGCTGAACGGCCTCGTTAAAACAACAGGCCGACGCCCTGCCATGACCCACGCTCTCCCATTGCTGCCCGACTTCGTTCCGGTCGCGCCCGCGACTGCCCGCCACACCGGGAACGCCCCCTTCATCAAAGGTACCGCCGCGACACCCGGAAGTGCCTTGAGCAGCGAGGCGCGCAACAGCGCGATGCTGACCTACTCCAGCCCCTTCCCCGCCGACTTCGTCTTCGGTGTTGCCGCCGCCGCACCCCAGATCGAGGGCGCCGCCTTCACCGATGGCAAGGGCGAGTCCATCTGGGACCGCTTCTGCCGCACGCCCGGCAAGGTGCATGACGACGACACCCTGGACGTCGCCTGCGATCACTACAACCGCTTCGATGACGACTTCGCGCTGATGGCGTCGTTGGGCGTCAAGAACTACCGCCTGTCGCTGGCCTGGCCGCGCATCTATCCGAACGGCGACGGTGAGCTGAACCAGGCCGGCCTGGACTTCTATCACCGCCTCTTCGCCAGCATGAAGAAGCACGGCATCGAGCCCTGGGTGACGCTCTTCCACTGGGACCTGCCGCAGTCGCTGGAGGACCGCGGCGGCTGGACCTCGCGCGTCACGGTCGACGCCTTCGGCCGCTACGCCGACACGGTCGTCAAGGCCTTCGCCGGTGAAGTGAAGCACTGGATCACGATGAACGAGATCCGCTGCTTCACGCAACTGGCCTACGGCTATGGCACCAAGGCACCGGGGCGCAAAGAGAGCGCGGCCGTCGTCAACCAGACCTTCCACCACGCGCTGCTGTGCCACGGCCACGGCGTGCGCGCGGTGCGCGAGTTCGGCGGCGCAGGCGCCGTGGTCGGCCTGACCGACAACTGCGATGTCTGCGTGCCCGTCACCGAGACACCGGCCGACATCGCCGCGGCCAAGGCCTGGTTCCTGGAGAAGAACGCGCACGTGCTGGGCGCCATGCACGCCGGCCACTACCCGGCCGACTATCTGGCCCGCGTGGGCAGCGATGCCCCGCAGGTGCTGCCCGGTGACTTCGAGCTCATCAGCCTGCCCACCGACCACCTGGGCCTGAACATCTACACCGCCACGTACGTGCGCGCCGGCAAGGATGGCGCCGCCTGGGAGGCCGTGCCGCTGCCGGCCAACTACCCGCGCGCCGACAGCCTCTGGCTCAACCTGGTGCCCCAGGCCATCTATTGGGCCACCCGTTTCTGCCATGAGCTGTACGGCCACGCTTCGCTGTACATCACCGAGAACGGCTGCGGCTACAACGACGAGCCAGTCGTGAACGGCGAGGTGCTGGACCTGCACCGCCGCGACTTCCTGCGCAACCACCTGCGCGAGGCCCACCGCGCGATTGCCGACGGCGTGCCGCTGCACGGCTACTTCCTGTGGAGCTTCATCGACAACTACGAGTGGGAAGACGGCTACCAGCGGCGCTTTGGCATCGTGCACTGCGACTACGCCACGCAGGTGCGCACCCCGAAGCTGTCGGCGCGCTACTACGCCGAAGTCATGCGCGAGCGGTGCATCCTGTGAACGCGAGCACCCTTCACCTGGAGCGCGTCGTGCCGCCCGCGGCGGATCGCCTGCCGATGCGCCAGAAGATCGGCTTTGGCCTCGGGTCCATCCTGGACATGTGGGGCCACTGGCTCTATCCGTCGCTGGCCTACCAGGTCTTCAACATCTTCCTCGGCGTGGCCCCCGGCCTGATTTCGACGGTGCAGATGATCAAGATCTTCGTCGACGCCGGCTCGGACGCCGTCTTCGGCTGGCTGTCGGACAACACGCGCACGCGCTACGGGCGCCGCCGTCCCTTCATCCTGGTGGGCGGCGTGCTTGCCGGCATCGGCCTGCCACTGATGTTCGCTGTAGGCAAGGGGTGGACCCAATCCGAGTACTTCATCTTCATGCTGGTCAGCACGGTGATCTACGTGCCCATCATGAGCTGCTTCAACATGCCCTGGAGCAGCCTTGGTGCGGAGATGACGCCGGACTACCACGAGCGCACGATGGTGATGGCGATCCGCAACGCCATCCAGAAGGGGCCCGAGCTGGCGATGTTCTTCGCCGCCCAGTTCACGACGCTGGCCCTCTTCAACCAGGCCAACGGCAAGCCCGACATCCTGCGCGGCGCGCAGACCTATTGCGCCATCCTCGGCGCCATCATGGTGGCTGCTTCCATCGCC
>NZ_JBFUMS010000031.1:0-2126 GCF_054049255.1 Roseateles sp. P5_E4
TAACGATCGCGCTCAGCGGGCGGCGTAGCCGTCCGCTGCAGCAAAGGGTTAAACCGCCTCATAGTTGAAAGAACTTTCTTGCCGCTGGATGCATGTTGGCGATGGTTGCAGGCGGTGCCGAACCTTTGCGACGCCAGATCTCGGATAGAGATTCGCCCGCCGCATCTGCCACGTCGGGGTCCTCCGTGAGGTTGAGAGCGATCGCAAGCAACGCAGCCTCAACCTCCGGTTCGTCAAAGACACCAAGATCCATAGCGGCGTCGTGCCGATCGCCATACTCGGAAGTTGAATCCGTCAACACCGTCAGCAAGCCACGAGGCTGGTCTGCGCCGGGGATCAAAGCGGGCATAACAGGAGCGGTTTAACGTTTGAGATCAGCGGACGGCGAAGCCGTCCGCTGCAGCGACAGGTTAGGTTTGGTGTTGCGTGTCATGTATCGAAGCCCAACCACTTAGGTTCGCGTTGGACGTAGTCACAACGCCATAGGCGCAGATCATCATCCGGGCCGCGGAACTGGATCATGCCGTCGTCTGGCCTATCAGGCCACATCAAGCAAACCGTATCGACCTTGAGAAGAGACACTTCCTCAACCAGACCCTTCAGACGTGATTGAGCCTGAGCTTCCCTGGCCAAAAACCTCTCAATGCCGGCCACGAACTCCGTCGGATCCAGCGCGATGGATTCCGCATGGCTGATGAGGGCACCGTCCGGAACCACCTCCTCCGGCCCTTCCCGACGATCCCCCGCAATGAAGAATCGAAACGGTATGCCACCGTGGCCGGCTCGGCTTTCCCAGCCGTCGCCATCGACTGAGTAGACCAGCCGCCCTAGCACCGGGTGTTCGACGACCTCGCGCACTGACCGTCGGCCTCTCCCGAAGATACGCTTGAACAGGGAGGCCATTCGCGAGACCTAACGTTTGAATTCAGCCGACCAGCCAGCGAAGCTGGCGCAGGTCGGCTGCAATGAATGGTTAAAGCGCATGTTGCGACGGCACCCAGTTTTGGCAATTCGGGTCGTTGCCTTGGCTTCGGATGCGGCGCTGTAACTCGATGATGACCTCGTACTCTTCTGTCCGATTTACGCGCAGCCGATTGAACTCATCCAAAGTGATCTCGTCTTCGCGCCAAGCCATCTGATGCGCTCCAGCGTCATAGCGTACGAAGTAGCGCTCTGCACGACAAACAACCTCAAGCCCCTCAGCATTCAGGTCACCGTAAACGCGAGTTTCCATGCCGCCCTTTAACGTTTGCGCTCAGCGGGCGGCGTAGCCGTCCGCTGAAGCAAAAGGTTAGGTCTCATCGCACTCACTTACGTGGACTCGATTCTTCTTCGTCCATGCTCATCAAGGCCTGTTGAGCTCGCAAATTGCCTTCTATCGCTAGCGCGAAGTAGCATTTCCTTGCCTCCGCCCGGTCCTGCTTAACGCCAATGCCAGTGCGGTAGAAGTGGCCCAGCGTGAGTCGCCCTTGAAAATGACCTTGCGCGGTTGCCTTTTCTGCCCAATAGAAGGCCAGGCTGTCATTCTTGGGAACGCCTTCTCCTTTGAAATACATGAAGGCCAAATTCGCCTGTGAAACAGCCAGCCCGGCGTTTGCCGCCTGTGAGTACCAATGCGCGGATTTCTCTGAGTCATGCGGGACGCCTTGGCCCATGCCGTAGATGACTCCTAGCATGTTCTGAGCGCTCGCGTTCCCAGCTACTGCAAGCGAGAGAAGCTCATTGAAGGGTTTCCTTTCCACCAGTTCAATAGCTGAGCGAGCTTCACTGTTTCGCTCGACTAAAGGCCCGTCACACGCGCCCGCTGCTGCCATCGACGGACTTAGAAGCATCACGCCGTATAGAAAGCCAGCAAAGAAACGATGCATAAGCTGGGACCTAACGAGGCTGTCCAAAAACCCTGTATCCGCAAGCACTCCTGCCGTGCAGCCCGCATGAATGGCTGTTGAATCGAGTCGGTGACTTCATCGGTGACATGGGCTGAATTTTCGGTTCCATGGCGCCTGCGCGCCTGCCTGACCTCAATTGTGTCGTCTGCTTGTCCGGTTACTGAACCCCGGATTGCCCGAACCCCGCCTTCGATAGCTTTTCGATGTTGTGAACTAGGCAGTACAGGCTCCATTGCG
>NZ_JBFUMS010000032.1:0-1818 GCF_054049255.1 Roseateles sp. P5_E4
ACGTTGAGGCTGTCAAATAACCTGAAGTCGGGTCGCCACCGATTCATTTCTTGACGCCTAGTGCGTCAAATGAGCGGACTCGTTCAGGAGTCCCGCGATGCCCCGCTACAAGCCCTGTGATCGCCACGCGCTGTTGCTGCCGGTGGTGCTGTCAGAACAGATCTTGCCGGGCAGCTTCGCCTTCGCGCTGGACTACCTGGTTGAGCACGAGCTTGATCTGACGGCACTGGATGCGCGCTTCAAGAACGACGCCACGGGCGCCAGCGCCTTCGACCCGCGCGTGATGCTCAAGATCGTCTTGCTGGCCTACAGCCAAGGCCTGATCTCCAGCCGCAGCATCGCGGCCGCCTGCGCACGCAATGTCCAGTTCATCGCCCTCAGCGGTGACAGCCAGCCCAGCCATGCCCACATCGCCAAGTTTGTGACCTCCCTGAGCGACCAGATCAGGCCACTGTTCAGCCAGGTCTTGATGACCTGCGACGCCCAGGGCCTGATCGGGCGTGACATGTTCGCCATCGACGGCGTCAAGCTCCCCAGCAACGCCAGCAAAGAGCGCAGCGGCACGCATGAAGAACTGAGTCACCGAGCCGATCGCCTGGACAAGGCTGCGGACAAGATCCTGGCGCTGCACCAAGCCCAAGACAAGGAAGGCGCTCAGGCGCCGCTGGACACCAAACGTCAGGCTCGCATGGACGAGCTGCGCCAAGAGGCTGCGCGCACACGTGAATTCGTCGCCAAGCACCCCAAGCGCTTGAACAGCAAGGGCCAGGAACTGAAGTCCAACATCACCGACCCCGACAGCGCCAAGATGGCCACCAACAAGGGCGTCATCCAGGGCTATGCCGCGCAAGCAGCGGTGGACAGCGCCCACCAGATCATCATTGCCGCCGATGTGGTGGGCTCAGGCTCCGAGCAAAGCATGCTGGCGCCCATGATCGAACAGGCCAAACCCTGGCGCGATGACAACACCCTGGTCACAGCCGACGCGGGTTATCACAGCGACGCCAACGTGCAGCAACTGCATGACACCCACACCCCCGCCTTGATAGCCGACAACCAGATGCGCAAGCGTGATGAGCGCTTCGAAGGGCAAGGCAAACACAAGGCCAAGCCTGACCCGCTGTCGCAGAAGAAGGCCAGCGACCAGCCCGAAGAAATCAAGCACTTTCGGCCCAAGGATTTCGACTTCAACGAAGACAACACGGCGACCTGTCCGGCGGGCAAAGTGTTGAGCAGCAAGGGCACCCTGCACATCACGGCCAGCGGTCAGCCGTACCAGGCCTACATCGCCCAAGTGGCGGACTGCGGCCCCTGCGGGCTGCGCCGGCAGTGCATCAAAAGCCGGGGTGCGCCGCAGAGCCAGCTGCTGCGGGGCCGGCAAGTCAGCCGCTTCCGGCCCAAGGCGCCAGAGCCCAATCACCCCAGCGAGCGCATGCGCCAGGCCATCGATTCACCGCGAGGCCGGCAGCTGTACAGCCAGCGCATCGGCACCGTCGAGCCGGTGTTTGCAAACCTGCGTCACAACAAGCGGCTGAGCCGCTTTAACCATCGGGGCCAAGCCAAGGTCAGAACGCAATGGAGCCTGTACTGCCTAGTTCACAACATCGAAAAGCTATCGAAGGCGGGGTTCGGGCAATCCGGGGTTCAGTAACCGGACAAGCAGACGACACAATTGAGGTCAGGCAGGCGCGCAGGCGCCATGGAACCGAAAATTCAGCCCATGTCACCGATGAAGTCACCGACTCGATTCAACAGCCATTCATGCGGGCTGCACGGCAGGAGTGCTTGCGGATACAGGGTTTTTGGACAGCCTCGTTA
>NZ_JBFUMS010000033.1:0-1610 GCF_054049255.1 Roseateles sp. P5_E4
TCGTTCTTGAAGCGCGCATCCAGTGCCGTCAGATCAAGCTCGTGCTCAACCAGGTAGTCCAGCGCGAAGGCGAAGCTGCCCGGCAAGATCTGTTCTGACAGCACCACCGGCAGCAACAGCGCGTGGCGATCACAGGGCTTGTAGCGGGGCATCGCGGGACTCCTGAACGAGTCCGCTCATTTGACGCACTAGGCGTCAAGAAATGAATCGGTGGCGACCCGACTTCAGGTTATTTGACAGCCTCAACGTTCGAGGTAAGGGGCGGCTTGCGCGTACGCGCAAGACGTCCCCTTGACTGAGTGGTTAGGCGCCGGTGAAGCACCTGCTGCTGCCCGCCACCCCCAGGCTGAAGGGCGCGAAAGCCTCGAAGCCGCCGCGCTGGTGACCGGAGCGCGGCTCTGCCGCACTGGGGTTGTGGCTGTTTCAGTTAGGCCGGCCATAGAGACTTTGACTCGTGTTTGATGGCCAAGCGCTACAAGCGTAGCGGGGTAGAGATGCAAAGCTGCTATCCGGATTGCCACATAGAAACCCATGCCAGAACTCGCCGGCTTGGCTGTTTGACTGTGGAAACGCGACCAGGGCGCCGCAGCGCGGATGGCGGACGGACGATGCGACCAACTTGTGACACGCAGGCAAGAAGACGGCTGAAGCGGCCAGCGTTCGTGCGCTGGCCGCCAGAGGACGGACAGCCCAAGCTGACGGCGGAGCGGACACGCCACTCCCAGGGGCACGGGGCATCGAGACCGAGGCCATGAACGGCAACCACTGGCAGATGACGTTCCAAGTGACTCAAACCTTCAACACGGCTGTGCGCTTAACGTTCGAGGTAAGGGGCGGCTTGCGCGTACGCGCAAGACGTCCCCTTGACTGAGTGGTTAGGCGCCGGTGAACCGCCTACTGCTGCCCGCCACCCCCAGGCTGATGGGCGCGAAGGCCTTGAAGCAGCCAGGCGGATGACCGGAGCGCGGCTCTGCCGCACTGGGGTTGTGGCTGTTTCAGTTAGGCCATGCCCCGTGAACTCGGCCGGTGATGCGTGACTGGGCGTGGCAAGCTTGCCGTGGCAGAGATGTGAGGCTGCAATCCCGGTTGCCAAAGAGCTACCCATGCCTGTAACTACCAGCGAGGATGCTTTTGCTCGGATGGCAGGAGAAGGTGGCGCCCGACCTGTGACCAAGCCAGCAAGAAGACTGTTGGAGTTGCCACCATCCGTGCGCTGGCCGCCGGAGGACGGACAGCCCAAGCAAACGCCGGAGCGGTCACGCCTCTCCCAAGGGCACTGGGCATCGAAACCGAGGCCATCAGCGGCAGGCATTGGCGGATGACGCTCCAATTGACTCAAACCTTTAACACGGCTGTGCGCTTAACGTTCGCGCTCAGCGGGCGGCGTAGCCGTCCGCTGCAGCAAAGGGTTAAACCGCCTCATAGTTGAAAGAACTTTCTTGCCGCTGGATGCATGTTGGCGATGGTTGCAGGCGGTGCCGAACCTTTGCGACGCCAGATCTCGGATAGAGATTCGCCCGCCGCATCTGCCACGTCGGGGTCCTCCGTGAGGTTGAGAGCGATCGCAAGCAACGCAGCCTCAACCTCCGGTTCGTCAAAGACACCAAGAT
>NZ_JBFUMS010000034.1:0-893 GCF_054049255.1 Roseateles sp. P5_E4
GGTCTTGGCGGTCTTGGCGGCAGCCAGGGTCTGGCGGGCCAGCGTGGCTTCGCTGAAGCCGATGACCACGACGCGAGGCAGTTGAGCCACTTCACGCTGGGCGTAGCCGGTCACGACGACGCGCGGCAGCTGGGCGATCACTTGAGTTTCAGCGCGGACGGCCTTGCCGGTGACGACAACGCGTTCCAGCTTGACGGTGGGCTGCGGGGCGGCCTGGGCGGCAATGGCGGAGAAGGCAAGGACAGTGGCGGTGAAGGCAGTTTGCAGGCTCATGATGGACTCCGTTCGGTGGGGTTCGAGAAGCGTGATTGCTTGTTCGATGGAGTCAGTTTCGGCAATGGGAAGCGACTCTTCCACGGGCCTGCGATCAAGCGCGAGCCACGTTGGATGAACTGCAAGCGGGGCGGACAAACTGCGGGAAATACGGTCGATCGTCGGTGCAGGCGTGTCGGCAGCCCCCATGCAGAAGCCGCCCTTGGGCGGCTTGTCGATGTCTGGCGCGAGGTTTGCAAAACGCGCGAGGCCCCGATGGGGCCCCGTGGTTGGGTGCAAAGCCCTGAGGGCCGAGCCGAGTCGGCAGTACTGGCTCAGCAGTACTGGCGACTCGGCTCGACGGTGGTGGGAAAGGACGTCATTCGCATGTTCAGACGGCGCCCGGCTCAGCCGCGCTTTGCGGTGGTCTTGGCGGCAGCCAGGGTCTGGCGGGCCAGCGTGGCTTCGCTGAAGCCGATGACCACGACGCGAGGCAGTTGAGCCACTTCACGCTGGGCGTAGCCGGTCACGACGACGCGCGGCAGCTGGGCGATCACTTGAGTTTCAGCGCGGACGGCCTTGCCGGTGACGACAACGCGTTCCAGCTTGACGGTGGGCTGCGGGGCGGCCTGGGCGGCAAT
>NZ_JBFUMS010000035.1:0-804 GCF_054049255.1 Roseateles sp. P5_E4
CACCGAAGCAGCGGCCAGCGTCACCGTGATGACACCGGCGGCGCTCGTGCGTCACCGTGATGACACCGGCGGCGCTCGTGACTGATGCCACTTCGGTGGCCAGCTTGCCACCGTTGGTGGTGACGTCCGCAGGAACGCCGTTGGCACTAGGGCCACAGGCAGCAAAGGTCGCGTCGCCGGTCTCCTGGGTGCACAGGGCGATGGCCGCTTTCCACGGATCCGCAGCGGTGATGGCATTGCCGAGCTTGGCCTTGGCCGTGTAGTCCTTGTACTGCGGAATGGCCACGGCAGCCAGGATGCCGATGATGGCCACGACGATCATCAGTTCGATCAGCGTGAAGCCTTGTTGGGCGCGTTGCTTGATGTTCATGTGCAGACTCCGTAAGGGAAAGAGGCTTTGAGGGACGTAATGCTTAAAGCAGAGGGCGTGCCAGCCGGTCTCGCGCCGCTTGGCGGGACATCCGGCACGACCTGCGTCAGTCCGTGTGGACTGACGCTTTCCGTCGCCGCCTTCGGCGCTGTATCAGCTGAATCAGGTCGCGTTGTTCTTGGTCAGCGCGTTCAGCAGCGTGGCGTTGGTAATGCCGGTAGTGCCAGCCTTCCACGTCACGGCGGTCGTGTTGGCCGTGGGAGTGAAGGTGATCACCTTGCCGCCCAGGTCCGAGCCCACCACCGAAGCAGCGGCCAGCGTCACCGTGATGACACCGGCGGCGCTCGTGACTGATGCCACTTCGGTGGCCAGCTTGCCACCGTTGGTGGTGACGTCCGCAGGAACGCCGTTGGCACTAGGGCCACAGGCAGCAA
>NZ_JBFUMS010000036.1:0-645 GCF_054049255.1 Roseateles sp. P5_E4
TCGGCCTAGCCTACTATCTCTCGCGCATTGTCGAGGTGGAGGCGTGGACGCCGGGCAGCATGGCCAACCAGGCGCCGGTGGCCAACATCAGCGGCCCGACCAGCGGGCAGGTGGGCGCGAACCTGAGCTTCTCCGGCGCCGGCAGCACCGATGCGGAAGGCCCGATCGCSAGCTACGCGTGGACGTTCGGGGACGGCACGAGCGCCAGCGGGGTGTCGGTCRCGAAGAGCTACAGCGCGGCAGGCAGCTACACGGTGACGTTGACGGTGACCGACGCTGGAGGCCTGACCCACAGCAAGACGCAGGCGGTGGTGATCACGGCGCCGGCCAACCAGGCGCCGGTGGCCAACATCAGCGGCCCGACGAGTGGGCAGGTGGGCGCGAGCCTGAGCTTCTCCGGTGCCGGCAGCACCGATGCGGAAGGCCCCATCGCCAACTACGCGTGGACGTTCGGCGACGGCACCAGCGCCAGCGGGGTGTCGGTCACGAAGAGCTACAGCGCGGCAGGCAGCTACACGGTGACGTTGACGGTGACCGACGCTGGAGGCCTGACCCACAGCAAGACGCAGGCGGTGGTGATCACGGCGGCAACAGGGGGACAGGCGGTCAATGTTGCTGCAGCCGCCAACGGCGGCGTCGCCACAG